>JBQTHE010000001.1:0-34318 GCA_052390115.1 Pseudonocardiales bacterium
GTGGGGGGGGGCCTCGCCCGGCGGGGGGGGGGCGCCCGGGCCGGTGCCCCCGCGGGGCTGGCGCCCCGGCGGGCCCCCCCCCACGGCAAGCACCTCGCCGGTGTCCACCCAGCCCCAGTGCAGCGGGTAGCTGAATTCGTCGAGCACGTACAGGTCGTGGACCTGCCCGGCCAGCCGGCGGGCGATCTCCGCCCAGCCTTGTGCCGCGGCGGCGGCGTGATCTTCCTTGGTGCCCTGCTTGCGCGCCCAGGACCAGCCCTCGCCCATCTTGTGCCACTCGACCGGCCCGCCTTGCCCGGTCCGCCGGTGCACCTCGTCGAGCGCCCGAAACGCGGCCTCCTCCCCCACCTTCCACTTCGCCGACTTGACGAACTGGAACACGCCGATCGACCAACCCGCGTTCCAGCCACGCAACGCCAGGCCGAACGCGGCCGTGGACTTGCCCTTCATCTGTCCGGTATGGACGATCAGCAGCGGCCGGTTGCGGCGCTGCCGGGTGCTCAACCCGTCATCGGGAACGGTGACCGGTACGCCCTGGGGCACGGTGACCTCCTCAAGCTGGGACCTCCATCTAGGCAGCAGACCTGGCGGCCCGGACCACCCCGGCGACCGCGTCGGCGGACAGCTCCGCCAGCCGCACGCACCCGCCGTTCAACGCGACGGCGAGCCGGCCGGCCAGCCCCAACCGGACCGGCCCGGACTCGCAGTCCACCACGATCGACGCCACCCGATCGCGGCGCAGCAGGCCAGCCGCAGCCAGCACGGTGTCCATCCCGCCGTGGGTGGCCCGGCCGTCGGTGAGCACCACGAGCAAGGCCCGCCGGTGAGGATCGCGCAGCCGCTCCGCGGCCAGCACCCGACCCGAACGCAGCAGCCCGGCTGCCAACGGGGTACGTCCCCCAGTGCGCAGCGCCCGCAACCGAGCGGCGGCAGCATCCACCGCCGACGTCGGTGGCAGCACCAGCTGCGCTTGCGTGCCCCGGAAGCTGATCAGGCCCACTTTGTCACGGCGCTGGTAGGCGTCGCGCAGCAGGGACAGCACCGCGCCGCTCACCGCGGACATCCGGGCCCGCGCCGCCATCGAGCCGGACGCATCGACGGCGAACAGCACGAGGTTGGATTCCCGCCCCTCCCGCACCGCCCGCCGGACATCCGCCCGGTGCACCACCAGCCCCGGGCCGCGGCGCCCGCGGGCGTGCTGGTGCGGGGCGGCGGCGGCTAGCGTGCCCAGCAGATGCAACCCACTGCCGTCGGTGGTGGATGCCCGCACGGTGCGCCCGGTGCTGGTCCTGGCCCGGGATCGGCGGCCAGGGGCACCGGCACCGACACCGGGCAGCGCCAGCAGCCGAGCCCGAAACGGCGCCGTTGGTGCGGGCACCGGGCGATCAGGCGCGGCACCGTTGCCCATCCCGGCGGGATGCTCGCCTCCCGCCGGCTCCTCGGCGCCGCCCCCTCCGGGTCCGTCCGGGGGCTCGTCGGGCGGACCCTGCTGCGGATCCGCATCCCCCAGCTCCGCATCACGCAGCGCGTCCTCGAGCTGCTCGCCGTCCAGGCCGGGCTGGTCGAACGGGTCGCGGCGGCAGCGGTGCGGCAACGCCAGCCGAGCGGCGATCCGGACGTCGCCCTCGCTCACCGCGCCGGCGCCCCGCCAGGCGGCGTGTGCCAGGGCGGTGCGGGCCAGCACCAGATCAGCGCGCATCCCGTCCACCTCGAACGCGGCGCACACCGAGGCGATCCGGCGCAGTTCCCCATCCGGAAGCGCCACCCCTGGCAGCGCCGACCGGGCCACCGCGATCCGCTCGGCGAGAGCAGCGTCCGCACCGCGCCAACCGGCGACGAAACCGGCCGGATCCGCCTCGTAGGACAGCCGGCGGCGCACCACCTCGGCTCGCGTCCCGACATCCCGGGAGGCAGCCACTTCGACAGCGAGACCGAAGCGGTCCAGCAGCTGCGGGCGCAGCTCGCCCTCCTCCGGGTTCATCGTGCCGACCAGCAGGAACGACGCAGCGTGCGAGACCGACACACCATCGCGTTCCACGTGTGCCCGACCCATCGCAGCGGCGTCGAGGAGCACGTCAACGAGATGATCGGGCAGCAGGTTGACCTCGTCGACGTACAGCACTCCGCGATGCGCCGCGGCGAGCAGCCCAGGCTGGTAAACCGAGACCCCCTCGGTGAGCGCACGCTGCAGGTCCAGTGAGCCCACCAGCCGGTCTTCGGTGGCGCCGACCGGCAGCTCGACCAGCCGGGCCGGGCGGATGGTCTGGCCTGCCAGGGCGGCATGTGGGCCATCCGGGCAGGTCGGGTCGGGAGCCACCGGGTCGCATCCGAAGCGGCATCCCGGTACCGCGGTCACCGCGGGCAGCAGCATGGCCAGCGCCCTTACCACGGTCGACTTCGCGGTGCCCTTCTCGCCACGAACCAGCACCCCGCCGATCCCCGGGTGTACCGCGGTCAGCAGCAACGCCAGCCGGAGATCGTCGTGCCCGACGATCGCGGAGAACGGGTAGCGGGCCGCGCTCATCGTCAGCGGACCCTGGTCGATCCCTCGCGGCGCATCGGCACGCGCTCGATGCCATCCTCGGTGAACTCCGCTCCATCCACCACAAAGCCGAATTCGGTGTAGAGCCCGATCGAGTCGGTCTGCGCGTCGAGCAGGCAAGGGGCATCGCCCACCTCGGCCAGCGCGGCCTCGAGCAGCCGCCGGACCCCGTCTTGGGCCCGAGCGGGCTGGGCGGCGCAGACCCGGCCGATCCTGAACTGACCTTCGGTGGGCTCCAGCAGCCGCAGGGTGGCCTGCGCGTCCTCGATCGAGCCGTAGGGCGCGAGCCAGTAATGCCGCGTTGTCTGGTCCAGATCATGACCGTCCAGGTCCTGATACGGACAGCCCTGCTCGACCACGAACACCTCGACCCGTAGCCGCAGCAAGGAGTAAATCATCGCGGTCGACAGGTCGGCGGCAAGCCTGCGGTGCAGCTGCATGTGGTCCACCGCTCCTGCCTACCAGAAGTCCCTGAGGGCCGCGATCAAATCGGCGTTGATCTCCGCTGGATAGGACCCGCGCCGCGACACCCCATCAGGTGGCGCTGCGGGGCATCACGCCGGGGGGGCCAGAACCCGTTTGAGCGGTCTGACATCGTGGCGGGGTGGTGCTGCGCTCACGACACCTGCTCCTGCTGCTCACCGGTGTCGTGCTGCTGGTGTGCGGCACCGCCGCCGAGCAGGTCCCCGGCGCAGCATCGCGGGCACCGACCAAACAAGTCCGCCAGCCGGCGAGCGCTACCGCAGAACCGGCCACCCCGGCATGGGTGGTGGGCGGCCAGCCGCTGCCGCGGCGTCCGGACGGATACGGCGTGGTGCGGTCGACCCCTGAGCCGCTGGTAGACCGGCGGCTACCCACCGTCGACCGGCTGGACCCGCCGGTGTCGGGCGGCTTCGAGTCGACGATCAACCCGGTGCCCCCGGAGGTGCTGGCCCGCAGCACCTGGAAACCGGCCTGCCCGGTGCGTCCAGACCAGCTGCGCTATCTCACGATGTCCTTCCACGGCTTCGACGGCCGCGTGCACACCGGCGAGATGCTGGTGAACGCCGATGTCGCGCAGCCCGTGGTCGGTATCTTCGAGCGGCTGTTCACCGCTGGCTTCCCGATCGAGGAGATGCGGGTGACGGCCGCGCCCGAGCTGGACCTGCCACCCACCGGCGACGGCAACAACACCTCGGCCTTCGTCTGCCGCCAGGCTCTGGGTCAGGTCCGCTGGTCGGCGCACTCCTACGGGCTGGCCATCGACCTCAACCCGTTCCACAACCCTTACGTCATGAGCGACCTGGTGGTGCCTGAGCTGGCCTCGTCCTACCTCGACCGGGACTGGCAACGTCCGGGCATGGCGCTGCCGGGTGGCCCCGCGGTGACTGCGTTCGACGAGGAGGGCTGGACCTGGGGTGGACGGTGGTCGTCGCCGGTGGACTTCATGCATTTCAGCGCTACTGGGCGCTAGCCCTCCAGCTCCCCCTCGAGGTCCAGGTAGACAGCCCGCAGAGCATCAAGATCCGCCGGGTCGGGCTGCGCCCACAGACCCCGGTCAGCGGCTTCCAGCAGCCGCTCGGTCATGCCGCGCAGCGCCCACGGGTTGGACTGCCGAAGGAACTGCTGCACGCCGGGATCGAAGATGTATGAGGTGGCCAGCTGGTGGTACATCCAGTCCTCCACCACGCCGGCCGTGGCGTCGAAGCCGAACAGGTAGTCCACAGTGGCGGCCAGCTCGAAGGCGCCCTTGTAGCCGTGCCGTTGCATCGCGGTGATCCACCGCGGGTTGACCACCCGGGAGCGGAAGACCCGGCGGGTCTCCTCGGCCAGCGACCGGGTCTTCACGGCGTGCGGCACCGCGGAGTCACCCACATAGGCTGCCGGATCGCTGCCGGTCAAGGCACGCACCATGGCGACCATCCCGCCGTGGTACTGGAAGTAGTCGTCGGAATCAGCGATGTCGTGCTCTCGGGTATCGACGTTCTTGGCGGCCACCGCGATGCGCCGGAAGGAGTGCTCCATGTCGGGCCGCGCGGCAGTACCGTCGAGGCCCCGACCGTAGGCGTAACCACCCCAGGTGGCGTAGACCTCGGCGAGGTCGGCGTCGGTGCGCCACTGCCCGCTGTCGATCAGCGGCAGCAGCCCGGCTCCGTACGCGCCGGGTTTGGAACCGAAGATCCGGGTGCGGGCCCGGCGGTCGTCGCCGTGCGCGGCGAGGTCGGCCCGGTAGTGCGCGGCGACGTAGTTGTCCTCGGCTGGTTCGTCCAAAACGGCGACGGCGGCCACCGCATCATCGATGAGCGCCACTACGTGCGGGAAGGCGTCCCGGAAGAAACCCGAGATCCGCAGCACCACGTCGATCCGGGGTCTACCCAGCTCGCACAGATCGACCACCTCCAGGCCGGTCACCCGGCGCGAGGCGTCGTCCCAGGTCGGGCGGACGCCCAGCAGCGACAGCACCTCGGCGATGTCGTCGCCCTGGGTGCGCATCGCCGACGTGCCCCAGACGGTGAGACCCACCGAGACCGGCCAGCTACCCGTGTCGGCGCGGTGCCGGGCGAGCAGCGAATCAGCCAGCGCGGCGCCCACTTCGAAGGCATTGCGAGACGGGATGGCCTTGGGGTCGACCGAGTAGAAGTTGCGACCGGTGGGTAGCACCGACACCAGCCCGCGGGTGGGCGAGCCGGACGGTCCGGGCTCGACGAACCGGCCATCCAGGGCCCGCAGCACGTTGGTGATCTCGGCGGGGGTGCCGGCCAGCCGGGGCACCAGCTCGGTGCAGCCGAACCGCAGCACCGACACCACCCCGGCGTCCGGTTCCCCCAGCACCTCGGCGACCACCGCGGGCAGCTTCGCCACGTCCCAGTCGATGGTCTGAGCGCCCTGCACCAGCGCACGCGCCAGCGCCTCCAGGCGGTCAACGTCGGCGAGCGGCCCCTGCTCGTCCAGGCCGATCCGCGCGGCGATCGCCGCGCGCAGCCCAGGCAGCGGCTCCCCCGCACCGAACACCTGGCGGGCGCGCAACACCGCGAGCACGTCGTTGACCAGCTCGCCACCTTCGGGCGCGCGGCCCAGCACGTGCAGCCCGTCGCGGATCTGCACGTCTTTGATCTCGCACAGGTACCCGTCGAGGTGCAGCACGAAATCGTCGAAGTCCTCCTCCCCAGGCGCGGCCTCAGCCCCCAGATCACGATGCAGCTGAGCGCTCTGGATCAGCGTCCAGATCTGCCCGCGCAACGTGGGGAGCTTGTCCGGATCCAGCGCCGCCACCGTGGCGTACTCGTCGAGCAGCTGCTCGAGTCGGGCGAGCTCGCCATAGGTGTCGGCCCGGGCCATCGGCGGGATCATGTGATCGACGATGGTGGCGTGCGCCCGGCGCTTGGCCTGAGTGCCCTCACCAGGGTCGTTGACGATGAACGGGTACACCAGTGGCAGGTTCCCGAGCACCGCGTCCGGGGCATCGTCAGCGGCCAGTCCCAGGCCCTTGCCGGGTAGCCACTCCAGGTTGCCGTGCTTACCCAAGTGCACCACGGCGTGCGCACCGAAGGAGTGCTCCAGCCATCGGTAGGCGGCCAGGTACTGGTGCGACGGGGCCAGCCCGGGGTCGTGGTAGATCGCCACCGGGTTCTCGCCGAATCCGCGCGGCGGCTGGATGAGCAGCACCACGTTGCCGAACCGCAGCGAGCCGACGTAGATGGTGTTGCCCGATACGTACAGCTGCCCAGGAGGTTCACCCCAGGCCGCCACCACGGACTCCCGCAACGGCGCGGGCAGTTGCGCGAACCACTGGGCGTACTGCGCGGTGGGCACCAGGATGGCCGCGCCCGCCATCTGCTCCTCGGTGAGCCACTCGATGTCATGCCCGCCGGCTGCGATCAGCCGGTGGATCAGCGCGTCGCCCTCCAGCGCATCGAGGTCCAGGTCCCCCAGGTCATAGCCGGCCTCGGCGAGCGCGCGCAGCAGCACCACGGCCGACGCTGGGGTGTCGAGCCCGACCGCGTTACCGATCCGGGAGTGCTTGGTCGGGTAGGCCGACAGCACGATCGCCAGCCGCTTGTCCGGTGCCGGCACCTGCCGCAGCCTGGCCAGCGCGACGGCGGTGCCGGCCACCCGAGCAGCCCGCTCGGGGTCGGCGACGTAGATCGGGATCCCGTCCGGCCCGGGCTCTTTGAAGGAGAACGGCACCGATATCAGCCGCCCGTCGAACTCCGGGATGGCGACCTGCATGGCGGCGTCCATCGGGGACAGCGCCGCGTCGCTGGCCTGCCAGGTCGTCCGGGAGCTGGTCAGGCACAGGCCCTGGAGCACGGGGACGTCCAGCGCGGCCAGCGCCCCCGCGTCCCAGGACTCCTCCTCGGCTCCGGCGCTGCCGCCCGCGGCGAGCACCGTGGTCACCACCGCGTCGCAGCGGCCCAGCAGCGCACGCAACCCGTGGGCCTGCGCGTCGCCCAGCCCGCGCAGTGAGCCGCAGAACACCGGTAGCGCGTTCGCCCCGGCCGCCCGGACGGCGTCGGCCAGCACGTCGACGAAACCGGTGTTGGCGGCCAGCGCATGCGCCCGGTAAAACACGATGCCGACCGTCGGGCGCCCCCCCTCCCCCGGCGTGTCGGGCTCCTGTGCACGGTGTGTCTGCGCGCCGTGCACGCCATAGTCTGGGGTAGGGGCCGGCGGCTCGAAGCCCTCCCCGGTGAGCAGCACCGTGTCGGACAGGAACCGGGCCAGCTCGGCCAGGTTCGCGGGCCCGCCGGCGACCAGGTAGCGCAGCGCCTCGGCTGCCACCCCCGCCGGGACCGTGGAGGCCGCCATCAGTTCCGCGTCCGGAGTCGCCTCACCACCCAGGCAAACCGCCGGCAGTCGCGAGCGCAGTAGCGCATCGAGCCCGGACTCCCAGGCCCGCCGCCCGCCGAGCAATCGGAGCACGACGATGTCGACGCCGTCGAGGAGCGCGGGCAGCTCAGCGGGTTCGGTGCGGGCCGGGTTGGCGACCCGGTAACCGGCGCCGCACGCCCGGGCGGCGAGCAGATCAGTGTCGGCGGTGGACAGCAGCAGGATCTGCACGACGCCGAGCTTACGAGTTAGCGACCGACGTCGATCACTACGCGGGTCGGCGCGTCCAGCGTGAACACCGTGACCCAGGTCTGCTTGCGCATCCCGACCCCGATTGACAGGTATGCCTCGTAGTCACCGGTGATCGCCACCGCCATGACGTTGGTGAGGTTGCGGGTGCGGAATTTGCGCAGCCCCGGGTAGCTGGGATTCCCCTGGTCGTCATGGGCCTGCGCCGGTGTGGCAATCACCTCGGCGAACGCGGCCCCGGTGAGCCACTCGATGTCGCCGGAGCCGTCCTGGATCAGCTCGTCGACGAACCGGGAGCTGACGTGCGGCCGCGGACCGGAGAAGTCCAGCACAATCCGGTCGAAGTTCGGGTGCACCCCGGTCCGGATTCCGGTGAGCACGGAAATGTCCGGGGCGGGCGGCTGAGCCGGAGCCGACTGCGCCGGGACGGCACCCGCGGTGACCACGGCGGCGCTGAGGAGGAGGGTGGCGAGGGTCCGCCTACTGATCTCGCCCATAATGACCTCCGACGTCGAGAAACGGGCTTAGGTGATCTATCAGACGTGCAACCAGGTGCCAGGTTCCCCCTTCGGGGCAGCCTGGGGCGTTGTGACGGCTGGCCGCGCCTTAGATCAACTCACCCACCGGAATGGCGTCGTGAACTCGACATAACCGACGTTGTGGCGACCGGTGACGTCGGTGTCGTCGAGTTCACGCCCCCCTGGGCTTGTGGTCGCTGTGGCGGGCCTGCTGAGGTGGCACAAGCGCGACCGTTGGACGTCCTCTGCTGAGGATCACGAAGGACGCACCACGGCTGACCCGCTGGGCAAGCTCCGAGAACCTGCGCTTGGCTTCCGCGACGCCCATCTCTTCGATCGCCGCCGGTACCGCCGACATCGTCGACGCCCACGTCGTGGTCTGCGCGTGCCGAAACGCTCAGCCGGTCGTCACCACTGACACAGATGATCTCCGCCGCCTCGATCCACACCTCGACGTCGTCACGGTCTGATCCCACGCAGCTGGCGAGCTGTGCGACCTGGCGTGAACCGTGCCATCCGGGAGTCAGGCGGGCAGGATCGACACGTCGTAGGCGGCGAATGCGCGGTCACTCGTGACGATCGTGAGCCCCTCGCAGCGGGCCTGCGCAATGAGCAGCCGATCGAACGGATCGCCGTGATTAGCCAAGAACCCGAGCATCGCGATGCCGTGCTCGATCGTCACCGGCAATGCCGCAAACCCATGGCGCGCGATCTGGGTGACCAGGTCACCCGGTGCGTCGAGCTTCCCCTTTGCCGCCTTGATTGAGATCTCGACCGCGCTCACCGATGAGACCCGGACCTCGTTTGCCCGGCTGCGGATCGCGGCACGGGCCTCCTCTCGTAAGCGAGCACCCCCCTCCAACCACCAGATCAGCGCGTGGGTGTCCAGCAGCAACCTCACAGCCGGTCGGCCTCGTCCGGGAAGATCGGCGAGTTCTCCATCAGGTCGATCAGTTCCTCATCCGGTTCATCGAAGTCCGGCGCCATCCAGACCTTTCCCTCCCAACCACCGGGAACCCGGTCTGGGAGCGTGCGCTGCAGGGGGACTAGTCGCGCCACCGGCCGGCCATTGCGAGCGATGATGATCTCATCGCCGGCCTCCACCTGCTCCAGCAGTTTGGAGAGTTGGGTCTTGGCCTCGTAGACGTTCACTTGCTTTTCCACCAGCCCAATATACTAGGTCAAGTCTGGTCAGACCAACCAAGTAGGCCACTGATCGCCAGTGCCTGGCGGGACGAAGGGCAGGTCGGGCGGTGGGCCGCGCTCGATCAGCTCGGCCAGGGCGACGGTGTCCAGATGGGTGGAGACCAGGTCGCCGAGCAGGTCCAGTTGGGCGGTCCGCACCGCGGTGAAGCTGGTGTCGGGTGCGGGCAGGAAACTGGGCCGACCGGCGAGGCCCGCCACCCGGCGCAGCAGGGCGCGGCGGAAGGCGTCGTTCTCGAAGATCCCATGCCAGTGGGTACCCAGCACGTTCCCGACGTCGGAGCCCTCGTCAACACCGGTCACCAGCGGGGGATCGCCGCAGTGCACCACCCGGCCGTGGTGGATCTCGTAGCCGGTGACGGGCTCGCCCAGCGCGCTGCCGCAACAGCGCCTCAGGTGCTTGACTGGATCGAAGACCACGTCGAGATCGAGCAGTCCCAGGCCGGGCACCTCCCCGGCACCCGACTCGACGTCATCGACGATGAGACGCCCGAGCATCTGGTAACCGCCACAGATCCCGAACACCGGTCGCCCGGCGGCAGCGTGGGCAGCCACCGCGCCGGCCAACCCGGTCCGGCGCAGCCACGCCAGATCCGCCACGGTGGACTTCGAGCCGGGCAGCACCACCAGGTCAGCGTCGGCCAGCCGGGAGGGCTCGGTGACATAGCGGACCGCCACGCCGGGCTCGCAGGCCAACGCGTCGACGTCGGTGCCATTGGAGATCCGCGGCAGCCGCACCACGGCCACCCGCAGCCACTGCGAGCCATGTGGCGCCGCACAACGCCCCACCGCCCCGCCGGCGGTGTGCGCCAGCGAGTCCTCGGCGTCCAGCCACAGCTGATCACAAAACGGCAACACTCCGTAGCAGCGCCGGCCGGTCAACGCGCGCAGCTGCGAAAGGCCCGGGGCCAGCAGGTCCGGATCACCGCGGAACTTGTTGATCACGAATCCGGCCACCAGTGCCTGGTCAGCGGGTGCCAGCAGGGCCAGCGTGCCGAACAGATGCGCGAGCACCCCCCCGCGGTCGATGTCCCCGACGACCAACACCGGCAACCCGGCAGCACGGGCCAGTCCCATATTGGCGATGTCGGTGCCCCGCAGATTGATCTCGGTGGGCGACCCGGCACCCTCGCAGATCACCACATCGTGATCGGCCCGCAGCGCGGACAAAGCACCCACCACGACGTCGAGCAGTTCCGCCTTACGGTCCCGGTAGGACGCCGCAGACACGATGCCGTCGGCCTGTCCGAGCACCACCACTTGGGCGTACCGGTCGTTGCCCGGTTTGAGCAGCACCGGGTTGAGCCGCACCTCGGGCTCGATGCCGCATGCCGCGGCCTGCATCGCCTGGGCCCGGCCGATCTCCCCGCCGTCGGGGGTCACGACCGAGTTGTTGGACATGTTCTGCGCCTTGAACGGCGCCACCGACACCCCGCGCCGGGCCAGCCACCGGCAGATCCCGGCCACCAGCACACTCTTGCCCGCGTCCGACGTGGTGCCGGCGACGAGGAGGGCTCCGCGCATGATTATCTCGGGCGCATGTTTACGGCAGGGTCAGGATCTCCGCGCCGTCCGCAGTGACGAGCAGGGTGTGCTCGAACTGCGCAGTGCGCTGCTTGTCCCTAGTGGCCACGGTCCAGCCGTCCGGCCACATGTCGTAGTCTATCGAGCCCAGGGTGATCATCGGCTCGATCGTGAAGGTCATCCCCTGCTCCAACACGGTGTCCACAGCGGGCTCATCGTAGTGCAGCACGACCAGACCGCTGTGGAAACTGCGGCCGATGCCGTGCCCGGTGAAGTCGCGGACCACCCCGTACCCGAAGCGCTTGGCGTAGGCCTCGATGACCCGGCCCACCACGTTGAGCTGCCGGCCCGCCCGTACCGCGCGGATCCCGCGCATCATCGCCTCGTGGGTGCGCTCGACGAGCAGCCGGTCCTCCTCAGCGACGTCACCGGCGAGGAAGGTCGCATTGGTATCGCCATGCACGCCGCCGATGAAGGCGGTGACGTCGATATTGACGATGTCGCCGTCCTCGATCACGGTCGAGTCCGGGATGCCGTGGCAGATCACCTCGTTCAGCGAGGTACAGCACGACTTGGGAAAGCCCTTGTAGCCCAGCGTCGAGGGATACGCTCCGTGGTCGAGCAGGAACTCGTGTACCACCCGATCGACGTCATCAGTGGTGACGCCGGGCGCCACCGCGCAGCCGCCCTCGGCGAGCGCCTGCGCGGCGATCTTTCCGGCCACCCGCATCGCCTCGATCACCTCGGGCGGCTGCGTCCACGGGTCGACGCTCGGCGTGGGCGCGGTCTTCCCGACATACTCCGGCCGCGGGATCTGTGCGGGAACGGGACGCATCGGAGTCTGGCGGCCAGGGCGCAGCGGGGTTCTCACAGGCATGCCCACACTCTAGGCAACACCAGCCGGGTCAGGCGGCTCCCAGGGTCGACAAGAAGCGCTTGGAGACTTCCAGGGCGGGGGCGGATGAGCCGCCGTCGACGACCAGCGTCGCGAACGCGAGGTCACCGCGGAACCCGACGAACCAGCCGTGCGCGCCGGTAGCGCTGTACTCCGCGGTCCCGGTCTTGCCGTAGAGCTGGCCTTGACCTGCCAAGGTCCTTGCGGTGCCCCGGGTCACCGCCTCGCGCATCATCACCCGCAACGCTTCGGCGACCTGAGGCGGCACCGGTCCCTCGGGTTCGATCACCGTCTGGGCCGGCATTCCCCTGATCAGCACCGGGGTGGGCAGTTGCCCGCCAGCCGCGACCGTCGAGGCCACCAGCGCCATGCCGAACGGGCTGGTGAGCACCCTGCCCTGGCCGAACCCGTTCTCCGCGCGCCGCACCGTCGACTCCGAGGGGGGGACCTGCCCGGTGACGGTCGTGACGCCAGGCACGAAGTAGTCGATCCCGATGCCCATCTGATGCGCCGCATCGGTGAGCGCGCTGGCTCCCATACCGGCTGCCAGCTGGGCGAACGTGGTGTTACAGGAGCGGGCGAACGCCGTGCGCAGCGGCACCATGCCCAGGTCGAAGAGCTGGTCGTTGGGCACTTCCCGGTCCCCGATGGTGGTGGTCGCCGGGCAGGCCACCGGCGAGTCCAGCGTCACCGCTGTGGACTGCAGCGCCGCCGACGCCGTGACAATCTTGAAGGTGGAGCCCGGTGGGTAACGTCCGGTCAGCGAGAGGGCACCTTGCGCGTCCGCCGCGCTGTTCTGCGCGACCGCGAGGATCTCCCCGTTGGAGGGCTGGATCGCCACGATCATCGCCGGCTTGGACACCGCGTCGACAGCCTGTTCTCCGGCCGCCTGCACACCACGGTCGACCGTCGTGGTCATCGTCGGCACCGGACGTGGCTGCTGCGCGGCCAGCGTTTCGACCTCATTGCCCAACGTGGTCACCGTGACGATGCGCCACCCGGCGGCTGTCGCGACCTGTTCTTCGACCGTCGTGCGGATACCCGGCACCAGCTGGGAGGCGAAATCCCGGTCCGGTCCGAGCAGCCGCTGCTGGGTGGGGAAGCTCACCCCGGGTAGTTCGTAGATCTGATCTCGCACTGCTTGGTAGTCCGGTTCCCGAAGCACCGCTACCGCACCTCGCTGCCCCGGCGGGGCCGCGTTGACACCGGCGATGATCGACTGCTGGGTGATCTGAGGATCGATGCGCTGCAAGGCGGCAGCCAGCTGGGCAGCCACCCCGGGCAGGTCGGAGGTCTTGCTGCGGTCCAGCGCGACGGTGACCACGGTCTGCGAGGTGAGCAGCGGTGTCCCGGCCCGATCGACCACCGGGGCCGGCTCGGCCGGCACCTCGCGCAGCGTCACCCGTTGCTGCGCGGCCAGCTGCGGGTGCAGCACCGCTGGACTCCACCGCACCGACCAGCCCTCATCGGTGTCCGCCGGGACGAGGTCGAAGCTGCCTGGGTAACTCCACTGCCGGCCCCTGCCCAGGTCCCAGACGGCGGAGAAGGACGCCGAGGCGGTGTTGTCGCCCGAGTTTGTCTGGTCCAGGGTGAGCTGCACGCGCTGCGGCTTCAGCTCGTCGCGGACCTGCCGGATCAACGCACTGGCGGCGGCCGGGTCATCGGTGAGCCGCCCGGCCGCCGCGTCGTCCCCCCGTTGCACCGCGGCCAGGAACGCAACCGCTGCGTCGTGCGGATCGGACCCGAAGACGCCGCAGCCCGCCAGCAGCCCCCCCATCAGGGCCACCAACGGGGTGGCTACCAGCAGGAGAAGTCGTCGACGCACGAGCGCGAGTATCCCCCCTTGACGGTCCAGAACAGCCACTGTCAGAACAGTACCGTGGCGAAGCAGCCCACCTGAGTGAAACCGACCCTGCGGTATGTGGCGCGGGCCGCCTGGTTGTAGGCATTAACGTACAGGCTGGCGACCCGGCCCATCCGCTGCAGTTGCGCCACCACGGCCGCGGTCGCGCCCGCCGCCATGTTCTGCCCACGCCGGTTCGGGTGCACCCACACCCCCTGGATCTGGCCCACGGTGGACGACATCGCCCCGATCTCGGCCTTGAACACCACCTCACCGGCCTCAAACCGGGCGAACGCCCGGCCCGCTGCGATCAGCTCAGCGACCCGGGCCCGGTAACCGGCACCACCGTCGGGCAGCCGAGGATCGACACCCACCTCCTCGGTGAACATCGCCACCGCGGCCGGCAGGTAACGGTCCAGCTCATCGGGGCGCACCGGGCGCACCAGCGGGTCATCGGGCACCAGCGGCTGCTCGGCGAGCACCATCAGCGGCTGCTCTGGACGCTCCGCACGGGCCGGCCCCCAGCTTTCCTGCAGCGCCGACCACAGCTCGAGCACCTGATCAGCCGGTCCCACCATCGATGAGCAGGTCCGGACCTGGCCCGCCGCCCGATCGGCGAAAGCCCGGATCGCCGACGGCCCCCCGCGCAGCGGGACCAGGTTAGGACCAGAGAAGCACAGCCCGTCGGGCCCGCCGTCGGACCTGCTGCCAAAACCCCACAGCTCCCCGCCGAGCCGCCACGGATCCAGCCCGCCACTCTCGATCCGGGCGGCGACCATGCAGGACATCACCGGGTCGGTGGCCAGCGCCGCGCGGACACCGCGCGCGTCGCGGTCGTCCAGCAGGCGCGCGCTCGCGTGCTTCAGCACGCCACCTAGGGTGCCAGAACAGCGGCCCCCCAGAGCAATGGGTGCAGCGCCGCCCACGAGCCCCACCCACGGGCCCCGCTTACGGGCCCTCTGCGAGACGCAGCGCCTCCTCGATGAGCGTCTCGACGATCTGCGCCTCGGGCACGGTCTTGATCACCTCGCCGCGGACGAAGATCTGGCCCTTGCCGTTGCCGGAGGCGACTCCGAGGTCGGCCTCGCGGGCCTCGCCGGGCCCGTTGACCACGCAACCCATCACGGCCACCCGCAGTGGCACCTCCATGCCCTGCAATCCCGCGGTGACCTCGTCGGCGAGCTTGTAGACATCAACTTGGGCGCGCCCGCACGACGGGCACGAAACGATCTCCAGCCGGCGGATCCGCAGGTTCAGCGACTCCAGGATCTGGAGACCGACCTTGACCTCCTCGACCGGCGGTGCGGACAGCGAGACCCGGATGGTGTCCCCGATGCCCTGGCTCAGCAGTGCCCCGAATGCAGCGGCCGATTTGATGGTGCCCTGAAACGCCGGACCGGCCTCGGTGACCCCGAGGTGCAGGGGGTAGTCGCACTGCGCTGCGAGCTGCTCGTAGGCCCGAACCATGACCACCGGGTCGTGGTGCTTTACCGAGATCTTGATGTCGTGGAAGTCGTGTTCGGCGAACAGGCTCGCCTCCCACAGCGCGGATTCGACCAGCGCTTCCGGGGTCGCCTTACCATGCTTGGCCAGGATCTTGGGGTCCAGCGACCCGGCGTTGACGCCGATCCTGATCGGGGTGCTCGCGTCAGCGGCGGCCCTGGCGATCTCGGCTACCCGGTCGTCGAACTTCTTGATGTTGCCGGGATTGACCCGGACCGCCGCGCAGCCTGCGTCGATGGCGGCGAAGACGTACTTGGGCTGGAAGTGGATATCGGCGATCACCGGAATCTGCGACTTGCGCGCGATGGCCGGCAGCGCCGCGGCGTCGTCGGCGCTGGGGACGGCCACCCGCACGATGTCACAGCCCGCCGCGGTGAGTTCGGCGATCTGCTGCAAGGTGGCGTCGATGTCGGCGGTCAGCGTGGTGGTCATCGACTGGACGGACACCGGGTGCTCGCTACCCACCCCCACCGCGCCGACCTGCAGTTGGCGGGTTTTGCGGCGGTCGGCGAGCACAGGCGGCGGCAAGGCCGGCATGCCGAGTGCGACGCTGCGTCCTGCGGACACCGGAGTCATCTGGGGCCATATCTCCTGGACAGTTATCGGGGCAGGCGGATCGGGTTGATGATGTCGGCGGTGATGGTCAGCGCACTCACCCCGATGAACACGATGATCACCGCGTAGGTCAGCGGCATCAGCCGGTTGTAGTCCACCGGTGGGCCGTTGGGGCGGCCGAAGGCCCGGCGAACAGTGTTGCGGAAAGCTTCGTAGAGGTTGACCGCGATGTGGCCGCCGTCCAGCGGCAGCAGCGGTACCAGGTTGAGCACCCCCACGAACAGGTTCAGTGTCGCGAGCAGGAGCAGGAAGAACCACCATGCGCCGAAGTCGACGGCATCACCGCCGAGCACGCTGGCTCCGACCACGCTAACCGGGGTGTCCGGGCGGTCCTCACCCGCGATCCGATCCAGCAGCAACGGGACCTTCTGCGGGAACTGCTGGATCGCTTCCCAGGTGCTGACGAACATCGTGCCGGTGAAGGTGAGAGTCTGGCCCACCGCGTCGGCCGGGCCGTACTGCACTGTCGCGGCTGCTGGGCGCTGCGTCTTCACGCCGATCGCTCCGACCGGCTTGTCACCCTGGCCACCCAGCGCCGAGATCGGTACCCGGGCCACGTCGATCAGCACCGTGCGTTGCTGCCCCTCGCGCTCGAGCCGGAACTCGGTGGGGCCGGAGCGGCTCTGGATGGCGGTGAGGAGTTCGGGCTGGTTCTGCACCGGGGTGCCCGCCACAGCCAGCACGCGGTCGCCCGGCTGCAGGCCCGCGTCCCTGGCCGGCGCTGGGGAGCCCGGCTGGCAGGAACCGTCGGCCTGCACCGCGACGCACTGGTTGACCTCCGCCACCACCGCCGGAGTCGGCGCCCGGTTCAGGTCCGGCAGGCCAGTGGACACCGCCATCACGTAGATCAGCACGATGCCCAGCGCGAAATGGGTCAGCGAGCCCGCAGACAGCACCACCACCCGCTTCCAGGTGGAGAACCGGAAGAACGCCCGCTTGCGGTCCTCCGGGTCGGGCAGCTCCTCCAGCGCGGTCATCCCGGCGATATCGCAAAAGCCGCCGGCCGGGATCAACTTGAGGCCGTATTCGGTCTCCCCCCGGCGGAAGGAGAACAGGGTGGGTCCGAAGCCGATGAAGTAGCGGCGCACCTTCATGCCGAAGGCCTTCGCGCTGTACATGTGGCCGGCCTCGTGCAACGCGATGGAGATCCCGATTCCCAGCGCGAACAGCACCACGCCCAGCACGAACGTCACGCTCTACTCCTCCTCATTCTGGGCTTCTCCCAGCTCGGGCGAATCGGCCACTCAGCAACTCCCTGGCCCTGCTCCGGGCCCAGTCCTCGGCGGCCAGCACGTCCTCCACCGTAGTGGGGTCCGCCCGCCACCCCTGCGCCTCACCCAGCACAGCCTCCAACGCGTCGACGATGCCACGGAAGGAGATACGGCCGTCGAGGAAGGCGGCCACCGCCTCTTCGTTGGCGGCATTGAACACCGCAGGAACGCAACCGCCCGCAGCGCCCGCCGTCCTGGCCAGCTCGATTGCCGGGAACGCCTCAGCGTCCACCGGCTCGAACGTCCAGCTCGCGGGACCAGAGAAGTCGCAAGGCGGCGCAGCGTCGGGGACCCGCTCCGGCCAGCCCAGCGCCAGCGCGATCGGCAGCCGCATGTCCGGGGGGCTGGCTTGGGCCACCGTCGAGCCGTCGGTGAACGTCACCATCGAGTGGACCACCGACTGCGGGTGCACCACGACGTCGATGCGTTCGTAGGGGACACCGAACAGCAGGTGGGTCTCGATCAGCTCCAGGCCCTTGTTGACCAGGGTGGCCGAGTTCACCGTCACGACCGGCCCCATCCGCCAGGTCGGGTGCGCCAGGGCCTGCTGCGCGGTGACCCCGTCGAGCTGTTCGCGGCGGCGCCCGCGGAAGGGCCCGCCAGAGGCGGTGAGCACCAGCCGGGCCACCTCGCCGGCGGTACCGGCCCGCAGGCACTGGGCAAGTGCGGAGTGCTCGGAATCCACCGGCACGATCTGGCCGGGTGCGGCCGCGCCGGTGACCAGGACTCCACCGGCCACCAGAGACTCCTTGTTGGCCAGCGCCAGGGTGGCGCCGCTGCGCAGCGCAGCCAGCGTGGGCACCAGGCCCCGGGAGCCGGTCACCCCGTTGAGTACCACGTCGGCGGGCTGGGTGGCGACGAGTTCGGCCACCGCCTCCGGACCGGCCAGGATCCGGGGCATCCGGTATTCGCCACGGTCGTACCCGCGGCGCTGCGCCTCGGCGAACAGCGCCAGCTGCAGGTCCTGCGCTGCCCGGGCCCGGGCGACCGCGACGGCTCCGGCCCCGGTCTGGAGTACCTGCACCGCCAGGGCCTGCGGGTCTGCCCCACCGGCGGCCAGCCCGACCACCCGGAAGCGCTGCGAGTTGCGCTGCACGATGTCGATCGCCTGGACGCCGATCGACCCCGTACTGCCCAGCAGCAGTACCGAGCGTGGCTGGGTCGACAGGTCCATCCAGGTCATTCTCCTCGACAACACGGCCGCAGTTGGTGCGAGGTAGCCCGAAACGGGTCACACTGCTGTTATCGGGCACATGGAAGGAGTGGGGGCATGGGCTTTCTCGGATGGATAGTGTTGGGGCTGCTCGCTGGCGCCATCGCAAAGTTGATCATGCCGGGTGACGACCCGGGCGGGATCATCGTCACGATGCTGATCGGGATCGTCGGGGCCGTGATCGGAGGGTTCCTCGGCAGCCTCATCTTCGGGGTAGGGCTGGAGAACTTCTGGAGCCTGCAGACCTGGATCGTCGCGATCGTCGGATCGCTGATCCTCCTCGGCCTCTACCGGCTCGTCGCCGGGAGGAGGAGAGCAGTCTGGCGTTGATGAACCACCCTCAGGGAGGCGGGACCAGTACTGGTCTCGCCTCCCTCGGCAGTATGCGATGATGCTGTCGTGGCCGCTACTGACCAGCACCCCGCCGATCAGCACGCGACCGGTCACGGTGTAGACCCGCACGATGTGGATCCGCACCGGGAACCGTCAGCAGACTGGGGTTGGCACGGCGGCTTCCCACTCGCTGGTCCCATCGCCGGGTGGTTCACCGTGGTCGCATTGTTCGCGATGCTCATCGGGAACCACGAAAGCCGCATCGAGGATGCCTGGCTGATCGGCTTGGGCCTGCTGCTCGTGGTGATGCTGATCGGTAGCCACCTGAACAGCCGCAAAGCCAGGCGGCGCTGAGCCGCGCGGTGGCTCGGGTGTCTCCGCGAGGCGGCCCGCCTGCCGTTGAGCTGGAGGTTGGCCACCGGACCATCCGGATCACCAACCCGGAGCGGGTCTACTTCCCGACCCGCGGCGAAACCAAGATCGACCTCGCCCGTTACTACCTCTCCGTCGGCGACGGCATCGTCCGCGCCCTGCGCGAGCGCCCGTGCATGCTGCACCGGTTCCCCACCGGAGTCAGCGGGCCCAAGGTGCATCAGAAGCGGCTACCCGCTGGCGCTCCGCCGTGGGTGCAGACCGTGCAGGTGGACTTCCCTTCCGGTCGCACCGCACACGAGCTGTGCGTCACCGACCTTGCTGACGTGATCTGGGCGGTGCAGATGAGCACCGTGGAGTTCCATCCCTGGAATACCCGGGCAGCCCACGTAGAGCGCCCCGACGAGTGGCGCATCGACCTCGACCCGCAACCCGGCACCGGCTTCACGCAGGCGCGCCAGGTCGCCGCGGTGGTGCAGGAGGTGCTCGCCGAGCTCGGCGCGGTGGGCTGGCCGAAGACCTCCGGAGGTCGCGGGATGCACGTCTACGTGCGGATCGAGCCACGATGGGGCTTCGCCGACGTACGCCGTGCGGCCCACGCCTTCGCTTGCGAAGTGGAGCGGCGGGCACCGGAGCTGGTCACCACGGCGTGGTGGAAGCGGGACCGGATCGCCGCGGTCTTCGTGGACTGGAACCAGAACACCCGCGACCACACCATCCGCGGCGCCTACTCCGTGCGCGGCGTGCCGGAGGCGGTGGTATCCACCCCGCTGCGCTGGGACGAGGTACCCGACGCCGAGCCCGAAGACTTCACCCTGGCGACCGTGCCCGAGCGGTTCGCGTGCCTGGGCGACGTGCACGCCGGCATCGACGATGCGGTGTTCTCCCTGGAGCCGCTGCTCGAATGGGCAGACCGCGACAAATGCTGACCCCGACACCCGCGTGTCAGGCCCCAGTGCCCGGTGTGTCAGGCCCTGGTGCCCGGTGTGTCAGGCGCTCGTGAGCACGTCGACGATGTTGAAGCGGACCGGCCGGTCGAGCTGGTCGTAGGTACAGGAGCGCGGCTCACGGTCGGGACGCCAACGGACGAACTGGGTGGTATGGCGGAACCGGACACCTTCCATGTAGTCGTACCGGACCTCGACGACCCGTTCGGGGCGCAGCGGGACGAAGGACAGATCCTTACCGACGTTCCAACGGCTGGTCTCGGACTTGCGCGGGGTGCGCTCCCCCTCTTCCTGCCGTGCCCAGGCCCACGGGTGGTCATCGAAGTCGGTGACGAGTGGCTGGAGCTCGGTGAACAGCTCGCGGCGTCGCACCATGGTGAAGGCTCCCACCACGCCGACCGACACGAGCACCCCCCGGTCGTCATAGAGACCGAGCAGGAGTGACCCGATGGCGTCGGGGCCAGACTTGTGGACCCGGTAGCCGGCGACAACGCAGTCGGCGGTGCGCTCGTGCTTGATCTTGGCCATAACGCGCTTGTCGGGTTGGTAGCGCAGGTCGAGCTTCTTGGCGATCAGGCCGTCGAGTCCGGCGCCCTCGAACTGGTCGAACCACTGCCGGGCAAGGTCCAGGTCCAGGGTGGCCGGGGTGAGGTGGACCGGCGGCGCAGCCTCGGCGAGGGCTTGCTCGAGCGTGGCCCGCCGCTGCGCGAGCGGCTGTTGGGTGAGGTCGTCGTCGCCGAGCGCAAGCAGGTCGAAGGCGACGAAGCTGGCCGGGGTCTGCTCGGAGAGGAGTTTGACCCGGCTGGCAGCCGGGTGGATGCGCTGCTGCAGCGCCTCGAAGTCGAGAGTGTTGCGTTCCTGATCGGCGATGACGATCTCGCCGTCGATCACCGCGCGGGGCGGGAAGTTCGCGAGCACCGCGACAACGACCTCGGGGAAGTACCGGGTCATCGGGCGCTCCTTACGGCTGCCGATCTCGACCTCGTCCCCGTCCCGGAAAATGATCGACCTGAAACCGTCCCACTTCGGTTCATAAAGCTGACCAGCCGGAATGTCGCCGACGGGCTTGGCCAGCATCGGCGCAACCGGCGGCATAACAGGAAGACGCACGAGTTCAGTGTCCTCTGGTGGCTGTGCATTCAGCAGGCTGAGCGGGGTTATCGGCGCAGCAATAGCCCCGCTCAGCCTGCTGAATGCGGTGGGGTCGGGGTCGGTGGGGAGGCCGCGAGCTGGCCGCAGGCGGCGGCGATCTCGCGGCCGCGGGTGTCTCGGACGGTGCAGGGCACGCCAGCCCCGCGCACCCGCGTCACGAACTCGTCTTGCACGGGGCGCGGGCTGGCGTCCCAGTCGCTGCCCGGGGTGGAGTTCAGCGGGATGAGATTCACGTGCACCAGCGACCCGAGGTGTTCGCGCAGCAGCCCGCCGAGCAGGTCAGCCCGCCACGGCTGGTCGTTGACATCCCGGATCAGGGCGTACTCGATGGACACCCGGCGCCCGGTGCTGTCCGCATACACTCGCGCCGCGTCGAGCACCTCGGCCACCTTCCAGCGGCTGTTCACCGGGACGAGGGTGTCGCGCAACTCGTCGTCCGGGGTGTGCAACGACACCGCAAGCGTGACCTGCAGGCCTTCGGTGGCCAGCCGGCGCATCGCCGGCGCCAGACCCACCGTGGACACCGTCACCGACCGCTGGGACAGCCCCAACCCGTCCGGTGCGGGGTCGGTGATCCGGCGCACGGCGGTGACCACCCGCTGGTAGTTGGCCAGCGGTTCGCCCATGCCCATGAACACGACGTTGGACAGCCGGCCGGGTCGACCGGGGAGCTCACCGTCGCGCATCGCCGCCGCTGCGGCGCGCACCTGGTCGACTATCTCGGCGGTGGACAGGTTGCGGGTCAGCCCGCCCTGGCCGGTGGCGCAGAACGGGCAGGCCATCCCGCAGCCAGCCTGGCTGGAGATACACACCGTGGCACGGTCGGGATAGCGCATCAGCACGCTCTCGGTGAGCACACCGTCCGCCGCACGCCACAGCGTCTTTCGGGTCGTTCCGCCGTCGCAGGAGACCTGCCGCAGCGGGGTAGCCAGCTCCGGGAGCAGCGCGGCGACGAGCCGGTCCCGACCTGCTACCGGCAGGTCTGTCATCGTGGCCGGATCCGTGGTCAGCCGGACGAAGTACTGGCGGGCGAGTTGGCCGGCGCGAAACGCCGGCTCGCCAAGCTCACTCACGACAGCACGACGCTGCTCCCGGTCGAGGTCGGCGAGGTGCCGCGGCGGCATGCCCCGGCGCGGAGCCTCGAACACCAACGGCAGCACAGTCATGGCGCTTGCCAGTGTTCCACGGCCACAACGGCGGGCTCACGGCGTATGTGCAGCCGGTAACGCACCGCGATGGTCAGCCCCGGGGTCTGGGCGATCGCCCGCGCCGCCACCTCGGGGGTGAACTCGATACGCAGTGCGCGCTCCAGGTCGCTGCGATCGGTGAAACGCCAAGCCGCATCCACCCGCCGGCACTCGAAGCCCTGGGCGGAGAAGAAGGCCTCGACCACCGCAGGCCGGTAGCGGGGCGCGGCCGCGCACAACCATTCGCCGTAGGGAGCGTGGGTACCGTCCAGATCGAGGACGGCCAGGGTCCCGCCGGAACGCAGCACCCTTCGGGCCTCGGCCAAGCCGGGTTCACAGCCCGGGCCGAAGAAGTAGGCGATGCGGGCATGAACCAGATCAGCGCTGGAGTCGGCCAGCGGAAGCCGTTGGGCGCAACCGGGCAGGACCGCGACGTTGGGCAGGTCGCGGATCCGCTGGCGGGCGCGCTCCACCAGCGGGGGGTGTGGCTCCACCCCGACCACGCGGCGAGCCCGCTCGGCGAATCGAGGCAGGTGGAAACCGTCCCCGCAGCCGATGTCGACGACGTCGGCGCCACACCAGTCGATCCGCTCGGCCAACGCTGCCCACAGCGCCCCGTCGGCGTCGACCGCCCGGTTCTCCGCCTCGTAGACCTCGGGCCAGTTCCAGATGTTAGGACTGGGCAGCACGCCGCGGTCGGTCACCGTTCCAGTGTGCGGTACCCACCAGACCGTAATCGGATGGTGTCCCTCAGGTAGTGTCGCTGTGTGGCCGAGGACACATCGTTCATCCCCGGTTCGGTCTGTTGGATCGACGTGTCGACGACCGATCCGTCCCGCAGCCGGGATTTCTATGCCGGACTGTTCGGCTGGACCTACCAGATCGACCCAGACCCGGATCGCGGGCACTACACCAACGCACTGCGCGACGGCCGACCGGTGGCCGGCCTGGCAGGGATGCCGGTATCCGCAGGGCAACCGGTGACCTGGACGTTGTATCTCGCCAGCGCCAATATCGCACACACCGCCGAGATATTCGACCAGTGGGGTGGTCGGGTGCTCTATGGGCCGGTGGATGTCCCTGGGCAAGGCAGCATGCTCATCGGGGCGGACCCGACCGGTGGTGTGATCGGCTTCTGGCAGCCCGCAAGGCCGTGGATGTTCCACACCACCGACACCGGGGCGCTGTACTGGGCCGAGCTGAACACCCGGGACGGTAAGCAGGCCGATGAGTTCTTCACGAACTTGTTCGGCTACCGCCAGCAACAGATCGGTGACGGCGTCGACGTGGATTACACCACCTGGTCACGCGGTGAGCAGATGATGCTGGGAAGGATACAGATGGGGGAGAACTGGTCTCCCGACATCGCTGCGCATTGGATGCTGCATTTCGTGGTGGACCCACAGGCCGGTACCGACGCAGCGGTCAATCGGGTCCTCGAGCTGGGCGGCCGAGTGAATATCTACCCGTACGACAGCGAGTTGGGCCGGATTGCGCTGGTCGCCGACCCGTCCGGGGCCGCCTTCGCGCTGATCGACCCCACCGTGCGGCCCGAGCCGACGGCAACCAACTTCGGCGACGCCGACGCTTACGACGACTGACTGGTCAACCACCGGCCGGCACGAACAGGCTCAGCAACAGCCAGGAAACGACCGCCGACGGCAGCAGCGAGTCGAGCCGGTCCATCATCCCGCCGTGGCCGGGCAGCAGGCTACCCATGTCCTTGACGCCAAGGTCACGCTTGATCAGGGATTCGACCAGATCCCCCCCGGTGGCCGTAACCACGATCGCAGCGCCGAACAGCACCCCTTGCCACGGCTGCCCACCGAGCAAGTAGGTCAGCGTCAGGGCACCGGCAGCGGTCCCGGCCACCAGCGATCCGAGGAAGCCCTCCCAGGACTTCCTCGGGCTGATCGACGGTGCCATCGGGTGCCGCCCGCCCAGCGCGCCCGCGGCGTAGCCCCCGATGTCCGAAGCCACCACGGCGAGCATCAGGCACAAGGTCCGGGCGGCGCCATCGGCAGGAACCACCAGCAGCGTTGCGAAGGCGGCGAATCCGGGCAGGTAGGCCGCGGTGAGCACCGACGCGCTGACGTCCCGGACGTAACCTTGCGCGCCCCTGGGGAAGCGCCACGCCAGGCAGACCAGTGCAGTGATCACGAACGCGACAAGTAACCCGTCGCGACCAAAAGGCCAGGACAACCACACCATTGCCTGCCCGCCGAGCAGCACCGGCGGCAGCGCGACTCGGGTACCGGCGCGGCGCAACGCCGCGGCGAGCTCCCAGCTGCACACCGCCACCGTGACGGCCACAATCCCGATGAACACCTGGCGCACGGTGAGCAGCGCGACCAGGATCACGGCGGCCATCAATAACCCGACGGTGATTGCTGCCCACAGGTTCCGACCCGCCCGGGTGGTGCGGGGGTTGTCTGCCGGATACACAGCGGCCGGCGGATGCTCAGGCAATCCGGTGCCAGATACTCAGACCTCGAGCAGCTCGGACTCCTTATGTTTGACCAGCTCGTCGACCTGTCCCACGTACCGGTGGGTGGTGGCCTCGAGCTCCTTCTCGGCCCGGGTCACGTCGTCCTCACCGGCCTCACCGGCCTTGACGATGCGGTGCAGCTCCTCTTTGGCCTTGCGACGGATGTTGCGGATGGACACCTTGGCATCCTCCCCCTTGGTGTGCGCCACCTTGACCAGATCCCGGCGGCGTTCCTGGGACAGCTGCGGGATGAGCACGCGGATGATCGTGCCGTCGTTGGTGGGGTTGACGCCGAGGTCGGAGTCCCGGATCGCCTTCTCCATCGGCCGCAGCTGGCTGGGGTCGTAGGGTTTGATCACAGCCATTCTGGCCTCCGGCACGGTCACGCTGGCCAGCTGGATCAAGGGGGTGGCGGCGCCGTAGTAGTCCACGACGATCTTGGAGAACATCGTGGGGCTGGCTCGACCAGTACGCACCGTGGCGAGTTCCTCCTTGGCAACCGACACAGCCTTGTCCATCTTCTCCTCAGCGTCGAGGAGGGTGTCGTCGATCACGGCTGCTCCTTGTCCGGCACCCGGCGCTCGCCCGGGCGGCCTGGCCTATCCCAGTATCCCCTGGGTCCATCTCCCTGTGACATCTCCCTGTGACATCTCCCTTGGGGGCAGGCACCGCGCGACCGGCCAGTCTCACGCCGGGGAACTCACCAGAGTCCCCATCGGTTCACCCCGCACCGCACGCGCGATGTTGCCTTCGGTGAGCAAATTGAACACGATGATGGGCAGTTTGTTGTCCATGCACAGGCTGAACGCGGTGGCGTCGGCTACCTTGAGCCCGCGCTCGAGCACCTCACGATGAGTGATGTGGTGGAACATCGTGGCCGAGGGATCGGTCTTGGGGTCGTCGGTGTAGACCCCGTCGACCGCTTTGCCCATCAGCAGCACCTCACAACCGATCTCCAGCGCCCGCTGGGCTCCGGTGGTGTCGGTGGAGAAGTAGGGCATCCCGACGCCGGCCCCGAAGATCACCACGCGGCCCTTCTCGAGGTGCCGGATGGCCTTCCGCGGGATATAGGGCTCGGCAACCTGCCCCATGGTGATCGCAGTCTGCACCCGGGTGGCAATCTTGTGCTCGCGTTCCAGGAAGTCCTGCAGGGCCAGGCAGTTCATCACAGTGCCGAGCATGCCCATGTAGTCGGCCCGGGAGCGTTCCATCCCGCCCTGCTGCAGCTCTTCGCCGCGGAAGAAATTCCCCCCGCCGATCACCACGGCCATCTGCACCCCGGTGGCGACCACGTCGGCGATCTGCCGCGCGACGGCCTTGACGACGTCGGGGTCCACCCCGACGCCGCCGCCACCGAACATCTCACCGCCGAGCTTGAGCATCACTCTGCGGTATCCGGGGCCCACCAACCGGTCGTCGTTCATCGGCGCCTCAGGCCTGGCCGACCTCGAAGCGCGCGAACCGCCGCACCGTCACCCCGGCGCCGTCCAAGACGGCCTTGATGGTCTTCTTGGAATCCTGCACGGAGGACTGCTCCAGCAGCACGGTGTCCTTGAAGAAGCCGTTGAGGCGACCTTCGATGATCCGCGGCAGGGCCTGCTCCGGCTTGCCCTCCTGGCGGGCGGTCTCCTCGGCGATGCGCCGCTCGCTGGCCAGCACCTCGGCGGGCACCTCATCCCGGGTGACGTAGCGCGGTTTCATCGCGGCCACCTGCATCGCCACGGCGCGCGCCGTCTCGGGGGACCCACCGTCGTACTCGACCAGCACGCCCACCGCGGGCGGCAGGCCCGATGCGCGGCGGTGCAGGTAAGTGGCCACCTCACCGTCGAAGGACACCACCCGCCGCAACTGCAGCTTCTCGCCGATCTTGGCCGAGACGGCCTGCACCGCGTCGGCCACCGTGCCACCGTTCAGCTCGGCTCGGGCAAGCTCATCGGCGTCGGCCGGCCGGGTCTGGACCGCCCCGGCGACGATCTTGTTGGCGAGCTCCTGAAAGTCGGCACCCTTGGCTACGAAGTCGGTCTCGCAATTGAGCTCGATCATCACGCCACCCTCGGCGGCCACCAGGCCGTTGGCGGTGGTGCGCTCGGCCCGCTTCCCGACGTCCTTGGCACCTTTGATGCGCAGGAGCTCGACCGCCTGGTCAAAGTCACCGCCGGACTCTTCCAGAGCTTTCTTGCAATCCATCATCCCAGAACCAGTCAGGTCCCGGATTCGCTTGACATCGGCGGCGGAGTAATTCGCCATCGTTGGCTTTCCGTCCTGTCGTTCTTTGTCTCGTTCTTGTGGGGGTCGAGAGGCGCGGGCGCTCAGGTGTGCGACACGCCGTTGTTCACAGTCGCCGGTTCAGCCTGCTGCGATGCAGCCTGCAGCGCGGCCTCACGGTCAGCCGGGCTGCCCGAGACCAGCAGCTCCTGCTCCCATTCCGCAAGCGGCTCGTCGACACCGACACCGGCGTCGGGCTTGTCCGAGCCGTCGGCTCCGCCGGAGCGTCCGGCCCGCGCCATCAAACCGTTCGCGGTGGCGTCGGCCACCACCCGGGTGAGCAGTGCCGCGGAGCGGATCGCGTCGTCGTTGCCCGGGATGGGGTAGTCGACCTCGTCGGGGTCACAGTTGGTGTCCAGGATGGCCACCACCGGGATGCCCAGCTTGCGGGCCTCGCCGACGGCGATCTGCTCCTTCTTGGTGTCCACGATCCACACTGCGCTGGGGACGCGCTGCATGTCCCGGATGCCGCCCAGGGTCTTCTCCAGCTTGTCCTTCTCCCTGGTGCGCATCAGGATCTCTTTCTTGGTCAGCCCGGTGAATCCGCCGGTCTGCTCCATGGACTCGAGTTCCTTGAGGCGCTGTAGGCGCTTGTGCACGGTGGAGAAATTCGTGAGCATGCCACCCAGCCAGCGGTGGTTCACGAAGGGCATGCCCACCCGCTGCGCGTGGTGCGAGATCGCCTCCTGGGCCTGCTTCTTCGTGCCGATGAACAGGATCGAACCGCCGTGGGCCACGGTTTGCTTGATGAACTCGTAGGCCCGGTCGATGTAGGTCAGCGTCTGCTGCAGGTCGATGATGTAGATGCCATTGCGCTCGGTGAAGATGTAACGCTTCATCTTCGGGTTCCAGCGGCGGGTCTGGTGCCCGAAGTGCACGCCGGAGTCGAGCAGTTCCTTCATGGTGACGACGGCCATGGCCGGTGCACACCTCGATGTGTCGGGCGCGTCGGCCTCCGCCGGCGCGCTCAGGCGGTTGTCGCGGCGGGCCGGGTCGGACCGCCGCCCTGGCGCCAGGCCGGCGACCGGACTCCGTGCGATCACCGATCGCGACGAAGACCGCCGGACGCCGAAGCCCCCACGAAGCCCCGGATAGCATGAGCCCGGTAGAGGGAGCGCTGGCGCGCGAAGTCGACCCGCTTGCGGGCCGCTCCTGGAGTGTACGGCGTGCCCACAACCGGCCCCAGCCGAGGTGGGGCTGCCGTGCGGAGCTGTCCACACTGCCCGGTCCATCCACAGCCGGGCGTCGCCTTGCTGGGCAACCGGGCCCGGCGCCGGGACGCTGCCGACGTGTCTCGACTTCTGATCTGCGCACTGTTCGTCACGGTACTGTCCGGCGGGATCGGTGCTGGGATGGTGGCCCCGGCTGGCTTGGCGGTGCAGCCCGGGCCGGAAGCTGGCGGTGACCAGCCTCGGTTGCGGGCCGGGATGTTCGGCTGGCCGCTGCCCGGCCCCCCGGCCGTGGTTCGGGCCTTCCAGGCACCGACGTTCCCTTTCGGACCGGGGCACCGCGGTGTCGACCTCGCCACCGTGGCCGGCGCGCCGGTGTTCGCCGCCGGCGCCGGCACAGTGGTGTTCGCGGGCCCGGTGGCCGGCCGCGGCGTCGTGTCAGTGGACCACCCGGGCGGGCTACGTACGACGTATGAACCGGTGTCGCCTACCGTCACCGCCGGAGACCGGGTGGCCAGGGGTGAGCAGCTCGGCACCGTGCAGCTCGGCCACTCCGGCTGCACCCCTACCGCATGCCTGCACTGGGGCGTACTCCGCGGTGGGGTACACGGCAGGGAGTACCTGGATCCGCTGCCCCTGCTCGGGATGGCACGGATGCGCCTGCTGCCCATCGGCGGCCACCCCACCGCGATGACGCCCCGCCGATCCTCAGCCGGCGCAGGCGTCGAGCATCTTGCTCCGTAGCCGGAGCACCGCTCTGGTGTGCAGCTGGCATACCCGGGACTCAGTGACTCCGAGCACCCGGCCGATCTCGGCGAGGGTGAGGTTCTCGAAGTAGTACAGCGACACCACCACCCGGTCCCGGTCGGTGAGCTGCGAGATCGCCTCTGCGAGCAGGCGGCGGCTCTCGACCGAATCGAGTGCCGCACCCGGATCGTCGGCTTTGTCATCGGGCAGGATCTCTGCGAGCGACGTGCCGCCGCGGCTGACGGCAATGAGTTCGTCCAGCGCAACCACGCTGGTCAGCTGCAGCTGGGCGTAGAGCTCCCGCAGTTCGGCAACGGTGATGCCGAGCTCGGCAGCCACCTCGGCGTCGCTGGCGGACCTCTGCAACCGGCTTTCCAGACTTTCCAGCGCGCGCTCGACGTCCCGGGCCCGGCTGCGCACCGAACGCGGCACCCAATCCTGAGCACGCAGTTCGTCCAGGATCGCCCCCCGGATCCGCTGCATCGCGTAGGTCTCGAACTTCAAACCGCGCTCGGGCTCATACCGGTCGATGGCGTCCCACAGGCCGAAGACGCCCGACTGCACGAGGTCGGCGATGTCCACGTGAGCGGGCAGTCCCGTGCCCACCCGACCCGCCACATACTTCACCAGTGGCGCGTAGTGCAGGACCAGCCGGTCGCGCAGGGTTGCGTCCCGATCCTTGCCGTAGGCCTGCCACAGCGCGATGATGCCGGCGTCCACCTCCTCAGCTCTGGCGCCGGCATCCCCGCTAAGGCATCCAGGATCGGCCGGGGGGACGGCGGTCAGAATGCGATCGCGACCCGCGGAATCCTCAGGAACGAGGGTGGCTCCGGTCATGGATCGCCTTCAGCCTCTCGACAGTAACGTGCGTGTAGAGCTGCGTGGTGGCGAGCGTAGCGTGACCGAGTAACTCCTGAACGGCGCGAAGGTCCGCACCCCCCTCCAGCAGATGAGTCGCGGCGCTGTGCCGCAACCCGTGCGGGCCCATGTCCGGCAGACCCGCCACCGCGCCGATCACGCCATGCACGACGGTTCGAATGATCCGCTGATCGACCCGTCCACCACGCGCTCCGAGAAACAGCGCCCCGGCTGAATGGGACTGCGCGAGAGCCGGGCGCCCTTGTTCGATCCAGCGAAGCAGGGCGCGTTCGGCGGGCAGCCCGTACGGTACTGCGCGTTCCTTCGCGCCCTTGCCCAGCACCCGGAGCAGGCGCCGCTGCTCGTCGATGTCGCCGAGATCAAGCCCGCAGAGCTCGGCGACGCGTATCCCGGTCGCGTACAACAATTCCACGACCGCGTGATCACGCAGGGCAACCGGATCCGCCTCGACGGCCCCCCGTTGCGCCGCGTGGAGTGCCGCGGCCGCCTGCTCCGGGTGCAGCACCGCGGGCAGCACCCGGTGTGGCCGCGGCGCGACCAGTCGCAGCCCCGGGTCGCTGCCCAGCAGGCCCGCCCGGGTAGCCCAGGCGGTAAAGGTGCGGGCCGCTGCTGCCCGCCGCGCCAGTGTGTTGCGCCGGTGACCGCTGCGGTGCTGCGCCCCCAACCAGCCGCGCAGCAACGTGAGGTCCAGCGCGGTGAGGTCGTCGCGGCCCGAACTCACCAGGTAGTGCAGCAGGTCGGTGACATCGCCGCGGTAAGCACGCACGGTGTGCGGTGACAGCCCGCGAACGGACCGCAGGTGCACCGCGAAGCGCTCCCGGCACGCTGCCAGGCCATCCGGTAGGGAGTCCGAAAGCGGCGGGTCCTCGCTCACCCGCAGGACGTTTCGCCCCCGATGGCGTCAGGTCAAGCACCGCCACGCGCGGGATGAGAAGACACCCGGTACCAGCCGGTCGCCCCGCACCCCACCAGTCCCTGCAGCTCCAGCAAAGGTAGCGCGGACCGCACCCGATGCAGCGGCACCCCGGAGTCGCGGACAAGCTGCTCGGGATATCGGCAGGCCCGGGCGGGCAGCGCCTCGTACACGGCAAGCAACTCGGGGCTCAGCCCGTCGGTGCGCTGACGCGGGGTTGGGAGCGGTGGCGCAAGATCCGTCCCGATCCGGCCTACGGCCTCCACCACCTCCGCCACCCGAGTGACCAACACCGCCTGCTCCTCGCGCACCAGCAGGTGGCAACCGACCGACAGCGCCGACGTGATCGGACCCGGCACCGCCATCACCACCCGGCCCAGCGCGGCGGCGGCGGTGGCGGTACGCCGGGCGCCGCTGCGTACCCCGGCCTCGACCACGACAGTGCCGGTCGCTAACGCGGCGATCAGGCGGTTGCGGACCAGGAAGCGAAATCGCGCAGGCCGCACCCCCGGGGGATATTCGCTGACCACAGCGCCACCCTGAGCGATCCGGTCCAGCAGACCCTGATGTCCCGCCGGGTAAGCCTGGTCCAGGCCACAGGCCTGCACCGCGACGGTGCGACCCTCGGCGGCCAGTGCGCCCCGGTGCGCGGCACCGTCGATGCCGAACGCGGCACCGGAAATCACCGCAAAGTCGTCCTCGGCAAGCCCATAGCCGAATTCGGCGGCGACATGCTCCCCGTATCCGGTCGCGGCCCTGGCTCCGACCACCGCCACCGCCCGCTGGCCGAGCTCGTCGAGGCGGCCGATGCCCCGCACCCAGAGCGCCACCGGGGCACGCCAGCGCTCGTCAGCCTGAGCAGCGGGCGTGGCGAAACAGGTGAACGTCTCTGCGGGCCACTCGTCGTCCTCGGGAACCACCAACCGGCCCCCGAGCGCGGCAATCGCAGCGAGGTCGGCTTCGGCCCGGTCGTCGGTTCGGCGGGCATTGGTTTCTGCGGCCACCCGGTGGGGCACCTTCCCTGCGGCTACCAACCGCGCCGCCTGCACCGGGCCGACCTCGGTGATCAGCTCAGACAGCGCGGGAGCGGGGGGCTCGCCCACCCGGTTGAGGTAGGCCCTGGCCCGCCGCAGCTCCCGCTCCCCCGGCGTCACGCCGCCCTCCGATCCCGCAATCCCATCGCGGCGCTCACGTCCTCGACCAGCGGGCGGTCCCGCCCGGCCAAATCGGCCACCGTCCACGCCAATCGCAACGTGCGATCCGCACCTCTGGCGGTGACCAAGCCCCGATGCAGCGCTGCCGCGATCGGCTCGGTCACCGCCCGCGGCAGCCGGAACCGCCGCCGCAACACCGGACCGGGTACCTCGGCATTGCTGTTCCAACCGGTACCCGCCCATCGCGCACGGGCGGCTGCGCGGGCCCGCAGCACCCGTTCGCGCACCACCGCAGTGCTCTCCGGCTCTCCGCCGACCTGTCCCATGTCCTTTACTGGACGCATTGCCACCCGCAGATCCACCCGATCCAACAGCGGCCCGGACAGCCGGCCCAGGTACCGTCTGCGGGCCGACGGGGCGCACGTGCAGTCCCGCTCGTCGGGCGGAGCGCAGGGACACGGATTGGCTGCGAGCACGAGCAGGCACCGCGCCGGGTAGCGCACCACCCCGTCCCTGCGGGCCAACCGGACCTCGCCGTCCTCCAGCGGAGTCCGCAGTGCTTCCAGCGACCGTGGCCCGAATTCAGCGACCTCGTCGAGGAACAGCACCCCACGGTGGGCGCGGCTTATCGCGCCGGGCTTGGCCAGCCCCGAACCACCCCCGACCAGGGCGGCCACCGAGCTGGTGTGATGCGGCGCAACGAACGGGGGCGCGGTGATCAGCGGGGTCTCGGGGGCGAGCAGGCCGGCCACCGAGTGCACCGCGGTCACCTCGAGTGCCTCGTGGTCGGTGAGTCCGGGTAGCAGCCCGACCATCCGCTGGGCCAGCATGGTCTTCCCGGTCCCCGGTGGTCCGGTCAGCAGCAGATGGTGGCCGCCTGCAGCGGCGACCTCCACCGCCCAGCGGGCGTCGCCTTGTTCCAGGACGTCGCCGAGGTCCAGTGTCGCCGCTGCCGGTGCCGGGCGCAGTAGGCCGGGGCGTGCAAGCCCGACTGCGGGGTTTCGTAACCAGTTGAGCACCTCCTTCAGGCAGGTCGCGCCGTGCACGTGCACCCCGTCGACCAGCGCCGCCTCGGCCAGCGAGGCGGTCGGCACCACGACCTGGCCGATACCTACCCGGCGGGCTGCGAGTACGGCCGGCAGCACCCCACGCACCGGACGTAGCCGGCCGTCCAGGGCCAGTTCCCCGATCAACACCAGCCCGCGCAGCCGCTCGGCCGGGATCCGGCGGTCGGCGGCCAGCAACGCACAGGCCAGCGCGAGGTCATAGCTGCTCCCGACCTTGGGCAGGGTGGCCGGTGACAGCGCGAGGGTCATCCGGCGCGGTGGCCACCGCTGGCCCGAGTTGAGCACCGCAGCCCGCACCCGATCCCGGGCCTCAGACAGTGCGGTGTCGGGCAGGCCGACCATCTGCAGCCCCGGCAGGCCTGGACCGATATGGGCCTCGATCTCCACCAGCACCCCGTCAACCCCATGCAGCGCCACCGCCCAGGCGCTGGCCAGCGACATCAGAACGCACCCTGCAGGTGCTCCACGGTGACCGGCCCATCCTGCGGGCACAGCACCGCGACGATGTCGAAGCGGATCTCGCACCAGCCGACCCGGTAGGCCCGCAGCCACGCTGCCGTCACCCGCCTTATCCGGGCAGCCTTTGCTGGTGTCACGCCCTCCGACGGTTCCCCGTACCCCGTCCCCGAACGGGTCTTGACCTCGCAAACGACCAGTCGATCGCCGTCAGTTGCGACCAGATCGAGCTCCCCGTCCCGGCAGCGCCAGTTCCGCGAGAGCACCACGAGACCGGCGCCCGTCAGGTATTCCGCCGCCAGGTCCTCGCCGCGCCTACCCAGTACATCGCTGCGACGGTCCGCCGCCTGCGCCGTCGTCTCCATCCCGGCCTCCCCGTTCCTCGACGATCTAGAGATGAGGCTGCCGGGCCGCGGCAGCACGGTCGACGTCGCCGAGACAGATCTGTGGATAACGGGACGGGTGTGGATAAGTGAGGTGCCCAGAGCCGGTGGTTCGCGCTCAGTGTCAGGGCGGCGTGCTATCGCAATCTCACGAGCGAGTGGCGGAGTTCGGTGGCGCTGGACTCCGTCGGGTCGACTGGAAGATCCCCGCCGACCCTTTCCAGCGTCCACGGCCCGGGCTCGGCGACCTCATCGAGGAACAGCACGCCGCGGTGGCCAGGAGTTCTCCAAGGGCCGGTGTGCGGGCCAGTGCAGGTTGCCTGGCTCTGGCGTCAAGCAGATGGCAACGTGCTAGTGATCCACCCTCGCCCCCAAGGGCACCTCGTGATCTCTTCGCTCTTCGGGACGCTGCGGCGCTGTGGCGTGGCTTTTCCGTGTTCCCGGCCAAGCCGCTTTTCCCTATTGGCACTGGTCGCAGCGCTGATCCCGTAGGCAAACACTGAGGCTTATGCGAAACGTAGTGTGAAGAAGTGGAGTGCTCGGACGGCGTTGAAGGCTGTGGCGTAGGTGCGCTCGGGTCTGCGGTAGTCGGTGTGCATGCACCGCCAAGTTTTGAAATGA
>JBQTHE010000002.1:0-67539 GCA_052390115.1 Pseudonocardiales bacterium
GAGATAACTTCCCGCTCCTCGGCAACGATTTCCGTACCCTGCACTGACGATGACTCCTTCTGTTTGCTGACTGGGCGAGCAATAGGGTATCATTCCCGGTGGTGCGTTCACCCTATGACACCAAGGACCCTTACGCAGCGGCACCAAAATTATCTTCTTCGACGCCACCGCCTCAGAAAAGTTGATACCGCCGGACTGTCCCAGCATCAGCCCGCAACGGGGAACTCAACGTGAACGCCCTCATCTTGTTGAGGACGGGCGCTGTGGCGTTCAGCCGCGCGGGCTCAGACATGGACTCAAACCAGGACCAGAAAGAGCCCAGGTGCGGCGGCATCGGCTGAGAAACCACCGTGCGGCGAAAACCGCTGTTGGTCAGCAATTCCGGCACCTCCAGCAGCGTGAACCGCTCCCCGTTGCTCGCGCGGGTCAACGCCAAAGTCAGCAACCCCGCCCGCAGCAAATCCGCCGTGCGTGGCCCCCAATGCTCGGAGTAGATGGAGTGCATCGCGTGATACACGAACGCCGCCGCCTGCTCCGGATGCCCCACCGCCAGCGGATTCAGCCCCACCGGGAAGTCGGTGGCGGCGGGGTCCATCACCACCACATCATCGGCCCGATCATCAGGAACGCGGTCAAGGATGCGGGACACCAACGAACTAGACGCGTCCACGACCACAACACCGTGACCGCGCTCGATGTCGTGCAGCGCCATATTGCCCAGAAGCGTCGTCTTACCCACGCCCGTGGGACCACAGACCCACACGTGGTTAAGCCGGTCCAGCGTGGACAGGTGCACATCGTCTCCGGTGCCGGGGTAATTGCTGCGCGCGATCGGCAGCCCTCGGGACGACATAGCGGGCGGTGTCGGCAGCGTCCGCGACACGCCGCCCTCAACCCCTGGCAGCGCCGTGGACCCCGACGCCAGCCCCACCAGGCCCGCCAGCTCGCCCGAAGTGAGCACCATCGCCCACCGACCGCGCGGGACGCTGCGCAGGTGCAGCCGGCCAACCACCGCGAAACGCGGCAGCCACCACCTCCGCGCCACCCTCACGCGCGGGGTGTTCATCCCCCGCAGGCTCGCCCATACCCGCCCGAAGATGGAGCGGGCACGCGCCCGACCGAACCGGGACGCAACGGCCACTCGGCATACCGCCGACAGCGCTGGATCATCCGAGCGCCACAACTCCGGCACATCCTTGGTATCCGTGGCCGGAGCCGTGACCCAACGCGGCGCACGCGCGGCCGTAACGAGCCACTGCACCCGCACCGACTCCCCCGCTTCTAGGGGCTGCAAGCTCGCCAGCATGTGACGGTTCGTGTCCTCAGCGCGGCCCAGCGCCAACAGGTCACCGCCGCCGCGTAGCCGCACCTCCGCCGCCACCTGAAACCGCACCCGTGCACTCGGCGCTAAGTAGGTAGACAGGTCGACCAGGCGCGCGGTGGGCAACAGCGCCGCCGTCACCGCCACCACCTCAGCCACCAACCGCGACGGGACCAGCAATACCCGCTTAACCCCGGCCCGCGTCGCGACGGTCTCCACCACCACCGGACAACGCGGCAGAACCGACCACCACCGACGCGGCGGCGTCATCGCCCGAACCGACCCCACCCACCGGGCCACCTCGTCCACCGTGACCGTGCGCGAGATCCGCAACTCAAACGCGGACAACGACCGCCGCCACCGGGCGACCTGCATTTCGTGCAGCACCACCCGAGCCCCGAACACCACCAGCCCGACACCGGCCAGCGCACAACCAACCGCCAAGACCAGCCACAGAAGGTCACTCATCATCGGACACCGACGCGATGCCGGACTCCGGCGACGGTTCCTCAGGCTGCCCGGCATCGGCCTTACGCTCCGCGCGAGCTTCCTTGACCTGCTGCTGCTCGTACAGGTGACGACCCAACAAAATAAGAAGCTGCGCCAACTGGCGAGGATCAACCTTTTTGCGACGCTTGCCATACACCCGGATTTCGTAGTTGCGTCCCATCACAGCCACCACTCAGTAATCCATGTTGATGGCGTGGGCTTCTCGCCTCGCGGTGTTCGCGAGTTGGAGCGCTTGCGCGGCAATGGCCGGATTAGTAGCGGCCAGCAGCTCGTAGACCTCAGCCTTAAGCATCTGGAAATCGGAGCGCTGTTCAGCGGGCGCGCGCAACGTCGGAACGGTGGACAGCATCAGCCGTAGCGCGTAGCCGACTTCGGAGCTAACGACCCTGGAGGTACTCATATCTGGTTCTCCCTGCGGGTTATTCCGGCCGCTGGTCGGCCGGAGCAGGGACTAGCGTCGCTCGGAGAACATGCAAAAAATAATGAGTGTTTGATACGAGTTCCATGCAAAAAACGTGCAGGCCAGGTGGTACGAAGCGTGCATAAGAGATGCACGAGCCATGCAGAAAACCAGGATCACCCGAGGTCAGAGGCTCCCACAACGACAGAGCCCGCGGTGCCCATAGAGGGGGCGCCGCGGGCTCATTTTCGACAGTGTGGTTATGCGGGTTCGGTGAAGATGTAGGTGTGGGGGCCGTTGTAGTAGAGCCGGTAAATGATAGAGGCGAGGTCGGAGAGCAGTTGCTGCTCTCGCCATCCCCGCTGCCACGTGTCGGGCAGCACGCCGACTTTGTCGGCCACGATTTCCCGACGCTGTTTCAACAGCAGATGCGACGTCGCGGGGTCGACGCCGAACAGCACCGCCGATATGTTCCCAGTCTCGCCGTCATGCTCTCTTATGGCGGCGACAATCAAACTTTCAGCGGCCATCGCCCGTTGGTGGATGGACAATTCCGGATAGGAGTCGCGGGGGTAGAGCAGTTCGATAACACCGGGCGCGTGGGTTTTCAATCGGGACGCGGGCACGCCCCGGCGGCGTGCTGCTTTCAGTTCTTCGCGCAGTTGGTCGATGTCGAGCGGTTGTTGCGGGGGCGGCATCCGATCACCTCTCTAAGCACACCGGGGGCGGGAGTTTGGCATACACCGGGGGCGGGGCGAAGCTTCCAGCCTAACCGTGCTGTTTCGCTGCTTGTGACGGTTTTTGTTGATATTGCTGCCTAAACCTTTTTGGGCGTCGACTTCGGGTGAGTTATTGGGCTTGTCGACGGCGTTTGCGTATTGCGCGGCGGTGGTCGCGGATACGGCGGCGACGTTCCCGCCGTATGCGGTGGTTCTCGCGGCGCGTGCGGGCGTTCTCGCGGATGATCAGCCGCGTGATCGGGTCCAGCCGGACACGGCCCAGCATCGGCAGCCGCACCCGACCCGACAGCAGCGGCACCGCGAGCACCGCGAGCACCGCCCACCACCAGCCGCCCGACGAGAGCGCACCCATCGCCACGGAGAACACGACGGCCACCCCGAGCACGCTACGGGCGTTCATCACCACGCCCCGTGTTGGTGGGGTGCGGCGGCGATGATCTCGCCCATGATCGGCCAGTCCTGAAGGGTTCCGGCGCGCGGGTCGGGTGCGATGCCGAGGTCATCGAGGATGACCGCGCAGCCGTTCACCAGTGCCTCAGCCGCGCCGCCCGCCAGCGGGGGCGACAGTGCCCCATCGGCGGCCAGGACCGCGCCCACGCATCCGGCCAGCAGGACCGGGGGCGCGGCCCGATACCGGCGCGTGGCACCGGGGGCGAGCCCGCCGGCCAGTGCCCGCGCGGTCGGTGCGGGCACACCGGGAACGGCGGTGATGTTGAGCCATGCCAGCAGGTCAGCGCACGCCCCCAAACCATAGGCGGCGTCCACGGGCAGCCCCTCCGCGTGCAGCACTGCCGCGACGGCGGACAGGAGCGCGCCGGGGTCGTACGTGGCGGGGACGGGCGCAAGCTGCGGGCGCATCGGCCCGGCCGCGTTGTAGCCGTCGTGGCCGACCTGGGGCGGGGTGTGGCGGATGCGGTCGGCCACGGCGGTGCCGATCTGGTCGGCGATGTCCCACGCCCGCGCCGCGCTGTCCACGGCGCGACGGCCGCCCGCGCGCAGCCTGCCCACTGTGACCGCGAGCGCGACGCCCAACCCCACGATGAGGAACAGGACCAGCTCTTGCGGGACGGGCAGGGCGACGTACAGCGCGAGGGCGAGAACCCACCACAGCAGCGGACGCGCCGCCTTCGCGCGCCACCATCCGATGAGGAATCCGAGCATGTCCGGGTGTCCGTTCGCTTGGTGCGCGGACAGTGCGCCCGCACGTGTGCGAGCAACGCTCACGGCATGGTCGGATTCCGGGGAGAGGTGGCCGGAATCCCGGATATCCGACGCGCCCGGAAACGTGCTGCGACCAGCCCGGACAGCCCCGCCGGCCCACCCGATCAGGCGACAGGCACCGGAACAGCCCAAACCCTTCCGGAGTGGGGCCAAATATGGGTCTGGCCACGCACCGGGGGGTGCGTGGCCAGACGGAACGGTGGGCCGGAGGCTTTACCGCCCGAAGGCGTGACGGCTTATCCCCATGTGACGCTCGCGCTAGTGATACCGAACGTGCACTCGTAGCCGTCTTCGCCCGGCCCCCAGGACCACGAGCCGTTGTAATCGCTCTCCCACTGGCACGTCACGTGGAGCCGCCACCGCTGCGAAGAGTTCCCGGTGCACCGGGTGCCGCCGTAGGTGTTGTACCAACTGCTTCGGCACGTCAGGCCGTTGGACGATTTGGTGGTGTGTTTGCCAGACGCCGCCGCTGGGGCGGGCGCGGCGACGGCCGCCGCCACCGCCACGGCCACCCCCACGGCCGCAGCGGCAAGGGGCCGCGCAGCGCGTGTCCGCCACGGTCGGGCGAGAGAACTACGCATGTCTGTCTCCGTGTTCGCTCCGTGCGCGGACGGGTGCCCGCGCGGGTGCGAGCAACGCTCACGGCGGAGCCGGTTTCCGGCCATGCCGTGCCGGAATCCGGGATATCCCGGATTCCGGAAACCGCCCGTGACCAGGCCGGACACCCCCGCCGGCTCACCCGATCGGGTGCAGGGTGTGAACCGGGGACATTCCCGGAGGCCCCGACCCTGCCAAGCGGCCATGATCGGTAACCACCAGTGACCACCCGGACACGCCAGGAGCCGCGATGACCACCAGCAACCCCGCCGAACAGGACACGCCACCCCGGCCCGCCGCCGTGACCACGGTGGCCGACTTCGGCCGCTCGCTGCGCGCCCTTCGGCGGTGGTCCGAACTCACCCAGAAGGCTCTAGAAGACGCCCACCCGGCACTAACCGACTCCACGATCTCCGACCACGAGCGCGGGACGCGCCTTCCCCGGTTCGAGTGGCTACACGCCTACGTCGTCGCCTGCCTGCGACACCGCCGCCCCAACTCCACGCGCGAGGAACTCAACGCCGAGATGACCTACTGGCGGGCAGCGTGGACCAGGCTCGAACACGCCCAGGCCCCGCAGGCCCCGGCCGTGCCTACCCCGCGCGCCGCCGACCTCACGACACCGCCCGAGCCCGCCCCGGTATCGGTCGCCGTCGCGGTGGGCGAGCTCGCGCCGCCGCCCCGTCGTGTCCGTGTGCCGCGTGGTCGGGTGTTGCTGATCAGTGGCGGGGCCGCGGTGCTCGTGATCGCCGTCGCGGTGTACGCCGCCGTAACCGGACTGTTCGACCGCAAGCCCGACGACCCCGGCCCCGTCGTTCACGCCAGCGGCACCGTGGACGACCTGCGCGGCGTGGAGGGGATCGACCTGGACACCAACACCAGGGCGGACCAGGAAGCCGAAGGCGTGGACATTTCCCCGGCCGCTACCGCGACCCATCTAAACGCAATGGCCAACCGCGTGACGTTCACTGTGCTGCCTGAATCGGGAGCCGAGAGCCGCGACCGATGCGTGAAAGCCGTGGATTGGATGCGCCAAATACCCAACATCTATGACTTGGTGGAGGGGCGGCAGATTTGTGTCATGACTGACGAAGGGCGGTTCTCGATGCTGACGCTCACCAAACGGTCATCCGCTGCCAGTCCTGTAATGAATTTTCACTACACCACATGGAACTAAACCGCGCGGTATCGACCTTTTGGCCGACTTGCCCATCGGCGGTACCGCGAAGGATACTCACCCAATGACGGAACCGGGATACGAGAAACCCACCACCGCCGAAGAATTCCTCGGCGTCTGGTATGTCCTCGCCGACGCCGACAACACGCCCCAGCTCGAACAATGGGAAAAGTTGTTTCCCGAGCTAGCTAACACCGCGCCCGACGTGACGCTAGATATTCTCCGTCAACTCGCTGCCAGTGAGGTGAACGGCGCGAAAGAGGCCGCCGCTATCTACACCCGGTGCGTGTTCCACGCTCGCCCCAAGGAAGCCACCGAACTACTCGTGAGCCTGTTTCAAAACAACGGCCCCGACATACAGGGAAACGTGCTCGACACTGTCGACATGCTCACCACTGACCCGCAGACAATGAACCCCGTCCAAGCCGCCAACCTCATCGCGGCCGTGAACCCCTGAACGCGTGAGGTTTAGGGCGGGGACGTGTCGCCCGGGAGGCGGTGTGCGGCACGTCCCCGTGTGGGGGCGTCACGGCGGCCCTGCGATGGGGCCGGGCAGCGTGAGCCCTGTTCCCGGCAGCCACAACCCAATCGGCGCGCGACGCGCGAGTCTGGGGGCGCCAGGTTCATGGGGTTTGGGAAGGGCGAGAAGTTCTTGCACGGTGGTCGCGGCATCGCCTTGGTACGACCAGACAATTTCGTCGTGTCCGGGGCGTGGGTCCATGACCGCACGTGCGGCTATGGCTTCGCCTTCGCCGTGGACATGGATACGGTCGTAGTAGTCCGGCCATCCATACGACCCAATAAGCACAACAACATGACCGGCGTCGTCGCGTAGATGCTGAAAACACCAGCCGCGCTCGATAAGGGCGCGTAGACCGTTATCGAATATCGCGGTCATCTCGCACCCCCACAAAGTCGTAGTTGGTCAATCCGTCGAGGATTTTCTGCAACTTGTCGGTGTCGCGCATTGGCTCGATTGGCTTAACGGGATCGGGAAGGGTAAGTGATCCCGCAGTACGGCGCGGCAGAGGCGCTATTCCTAGTTGGGCGCGGATGACTTTTCCACCGGAGCGGGGGTGGTAGCAGTCCCATTGCCCGCCCGCGTTTTCGACGGCGTAGAGGTGTTGATGCGCCGGGGGCGGCGGCGTGGGATCGGTGTCCCAAACCTCAATCCGCAACCCAGGCCCGTAGGTGCTAACGCATAGCCCGATGATCGGCACTCCGTCTAGCTCACTGTGGCGGAGATCCGGGGCGGGGTTGCCCGTGGTTTCCACCGCTAGGGCTATCAACTCGACTGCGACGTATTCGGCCGCGTCTGCCAGGTGGCGCAGGCCCCATTGCTGCGCAGTGTATTTGGTGTACAAGCCGCTGATTCGGTAAGCGGTGCGCACCGCCAACAACGTGAGGTCACGGGAAGCGTGCCGGGGTCGTGGGCTCGGGATCGCAGCGCGGCCGACCGGTTGAGCGTCTGTTGCGTTCATCGCGTTCGCCGTTGTCGCGGTTGGCAGGCGCGGCGCGCGTCGGGGGCGAATGCGGCGTGAACGGTGCAGGCCGCGCGGCGGGACCACGGACGCCACCACCGAACAGACGGGCGGCAGATGAGGCACTGCCCGTGCTCGTCGGGGGCGTGCTGCTCGTAGACCTGATCGAGGACGGCGACGAGCCGAAACGACAGCCGTTCAGCGAGGGTCGGTTCTGCGAACGCGCGGCCGGAGCGGATCAGGTCCACCATGTCGGCCAGCTCGCGCCCGTACGCGTCGGGCGTGGTGGCGGGGTGGGATGGTTCGGTGGCGGTGCCGGGGTTCAACGCCCCCGAACCATCCCAGTCTTGGAGGCGGCTCATAGCGCAGCCGCCAAGTTGTGTTCGGCGAGCACGGCGCGTTCACACGGCCAGGCGCTCCCGCATACCGCGCACAGGCCCGCGTCGTTGGTGTGGTCGTTGAGCGCTTGGGTGGCGAGCGCGATCATGGCCTCACACTCGGGCGGTGCCGGCTCGGGGGCTTGGGGGTTCATGCGTCCCCCTGCCCTGCCGCCGTCTCGATGTCGGCCATGTCCTCCGGCGTCAAGTCGATGTGCATCGCCGCGAGGTTTTCGCGCAGGTGCTTACGGTCAGAGGTGCCGGGAATCGGCTTCATGGCTGGGGAGTGGTGCAGCAGCCACGCGAGCGCAAGTTGTGCCGGGGTGGCATCGTACTTGGCGGCCAGCTCGGAGAGCCCGCCGGCCGCGCGAGCAAGCGCGCCAACGGCAAGCGGGGCGTAGGGCACGAACGTGATTCCGGCGCGTTCGCAGTGCCGCAGTACGTACTCCGATGCTCGGTTGGTCAGGTTGTATTTGTTCTGTACCGCTTTGATATCCACGAGTTCGCTTGCCTCGCGGATCTGTCCCATGTCGACTTTGGATAGTCCGATGTGGCCGATCTTGCCCTCTGCCTGCATGTCAGCGAGCACGGCGAGTTGGTCTTCCATCGGCACGACCGGGTCGATGCGGTGCAGGTAGTACAGCTCGATGCGTTCGAGCTGGAGTCGCCGCAGGCTCATCTCGACGCATTGGCGCAGGTACTCGGGACGGCCGCACGGTGCCCACTGGTTCGGGCCTTGCCGAGTTAGGCCGCCTTTGGTGGCGATGGTCAGCCCCTCGGGGTACGGGTGTAGCGCTTTGCGGATGTACTTCTCGGCGGTGAACGGGCCGTAGGCGTCGGCGGTGTCGATATGGGTCACGCCCGCGTCCACGGCGTCCCGAAGAACCTGTATCGAGTTGGCCGGGTCGTCGGCCGCGCCCCAGTGGCCGGGGCCGATCAGTGGCATGGTTCCGAAACCCAGAAGGCAGACCGTGGTGGGCATCATGATTGGGCCTCCTTCATAGGGGCGAAGAACGTTGTCAGCCGCTCCACGATGCGCGCGGCGGCGTGGTGGGCGGGTTGGGTGCAGTCCACCCGCATCACGTCGAACCCGGCGTGTATCAGCCGTTCGGTGGCTTGGGCGTAGAAGTGGATTTCGGCGTGTGCGCTGCCAGGGCGGAGCTGGAACCGGTTGTGCGCTCCGCGCTCTTCCAGACGTTGCGCGATCACGTCCGGGTCGGCTTCCAGGATCACCGCGAGGTCGGGTCGGTCGGCTTCGGCGTTGAGCTTCCACAGGAACGCCGGGTCGATGCCGTCGAACCGTTGCACCACCAGACCGGAGGGGATGTAACGGTCAACGATCACCGTGGCGCCCTCGGCGAGCTTGGGCCGGATCTCGTTTTCCACGTGGTGGTAGCGGTCGGCGGCGTACAGGCACGCCAACGCGCGGCCGGTAACGGTTTCGGTCAGCTCCCGCGCCAACGCGCCGATAGGCCCGCTAGAGGGTTCGGCCGTGGTGTGCACGGTCTCTCCAGCGGCAACGAGCAGTTGAGCCAAGTGCTGCACGACAGTGGATTTACCCGCGCCGCTGGGACCGTCCACGGAGACGAATAGCCCACGGTCGTGGTCAGAAAAGGGCCGGAGTGTCATCCTCGCCCCCTCCCGGCGTGCCGCGTAGCTCTTCCAGCGTCAGCGGGCGCGTGTCCGGCAGGGTCCCAGGCGCACGAACAGCCGGGCGGTCACCAACGTGTCGTAGGTAGCGCGGTGCGGCGCGAGCCCATCGGGCAGCCCCTCGGCGAGCTTGAGCGCGTCGACCAGAGCACCGAGCTTGTAGCTACCCTGTTCCGGCAGTAGGCGGCGGGCGAGTTTGAGGGTGTCGAAGATTTCAGGGCATTCCCAATCCCCGAGCTTACGTTGCATAACGCCCACATCCACGTGGGCGTTATGAGCGATCAGCCCGTCTGCTTTGAGTCCGTGCGCGTTCAGCGCGTCCAACACCTCGGCCTTGACGTCTTCGAATATCGGTGCGTCGGCTACGTCGTTGTTGGTGATGCCGTGAACCTTGCGCGCGAAATGCGTAATCGGCCGCTCCGGCTTCACCAGCCAACTCGCCGGCTCACCAATGACACCGCCATAGATCGGCGTCACCGCCAGTTCCACGAGGTCGGGGGGCTGCTGGCCGTTGCCTTCCACGTCCACGACCACATAGGTAAGGCTCGTCCAGTCAGTCATTGCCGCCTGTTTCCTTCCATCCGATCTCAGCCCGCCCATGCCGCCGGTTGCGGTGCGGGTGAGCTACATCGTGGACCTGAAACCCGAGCGCGTGTTGCAGGTAGTAGCGCGGCTGCTCCGTGTCCAACCCGGCCACCACCGCCGCGTGCTCGCTGACCTCGACAACCTCCAGGCCGGAAGCCTCCGGCAGCGGCGCGGCGGCCTGTCGGAGCTGGTCAGCGGTCGGCACGCGGTGCGCGCCCGCGCACAGCTCCAACTGAGACAGCGGGCAGATATCGCACAGCTCCCGGATGCCGTAATGCCCGTTGTAGTCGGGCAACCCGTGCGCATAGGACACCGCGCACGACGTTTTACGGAACAACGGAGCCGACGCCGGGAAGGCAGCCAATACGCGCTTTTCGAGGGTCTCGGGAACGATCTTGCGCCGCGCTGTCTCGTCGTAGGGTTCCGGCAGGCCGTTCGCCTTGTAGTACTCGGCGATCTCGGCGCGGTAGAACAGGCCGGTAAACACCGTGGCGTCGGCGTGCTCCCCCAACTCACGCGCCGTCGATAGGTGCTCGTCGGAATCGTTGAGCCCCGGCACCAACGGACGCCAATACAACACTGTGCGGTACTTCCGCCGTGGCGGCGCGCTCATCAGCTTGAGAGACTCGGCCGCCACGTGCGACGGGTACGGTTCGATCTGCTTGTTATCGATACCCGAGTACGTGAACAACAACGTCACCTTGACGTGCCGAAGCTGGTTCAACCGCTCGGCGTCCTCGGGCTTCATTTGGTGCCGGGTGATCACCAACACGTGATTGGTCAATCCGCGCTCGTCTAGGTCTTCCAGCACCGCGAACGTGTGCGGGCGGACGTTCGGCAAGAACGGGTCCGTGGCCCGGTTGAACACCTGAACCGGCGTCACGTGCGGCTGAAAATAGCGGTGCCCCACCAGCTCGGCCACCGCGTCCGCGTCCGACATCAACGCGCGGGGCTGCCGCGCATCCCACAACCCGTAGGTGTGCCGGATGCAGTACGCGCAGTCCAACGGGCAGCCCTGAATGTGGTTCAGGCTCAACCCGGACTTGCGGTACTCCACCACCTCACGCGCCCGCGCCGGAAGCTTCTCCACCTGCTCCCGCGCCAACAACGGAACGAACGTCGCCACCTGACCTCCCGAAGCTCCCCCGCCGAACGCGGGACACAACGGGACACTAAGCAGGCAAAACACGGAAGGCGAGAATTATTCTCGAATATTCAGCAAGTTGTCGTGAGATTCAGCGGAGGAGAATTACTCGCCTTCTGGCAATGCTTCCGAAGCAAGCTCATCGGCCACACGCGTGATGATTTCTCGCGCAGAGCGCCCATAGGCTGCTATTGCGGCGAACTGTTCAAAAATCTTGTTGTATAGGGCTATTTCTGGGGCCTGAACGAGATTTAGTTCGGCGGAAAAGGTTTCGACTAGAACTCGCTCGTTGTCGCGGAGCCAAAAGCCGTGCCAAGGTCCGACCACATATTGGGTGTTGGAGCTGATGACACCGAACCGCACGTTAGGCAATGTTGAGAGCGATATGAGTCGGTCAAGTTGGGCAAGCATCACGTTAGCAGTTGACAAGCGCAATCGTAGGGCTGCCTCTGTGACGACGAAATGAAATCGCTTATCTTCGCGATATAGCAACTCTTGCCGTCTCATTCGAGCTTGCACGGCCTCGCTAATGTCGTTATTAGCGTTATAAAGAATTACACCTTGTGCCATTCTTGCTCGCGCGTACTCCGCTGTTTGCAGCAAGCCGGGGATAACGGTTGCTTCGAAGACGCGGAAAAGCCGCGTCTTCGCGTCTAGCTCAGAAAGCTTATGCTGGTGGGGCTCTAGCCCAGGGTTGAGAACGCGTTGCCACTCTGCGTGTTGCGCTTCAAGCGTCTGTAGCGCAGTTAGCAATTCCCCTGTTTGAGAATCGCTGCCAGTCGCCCCAGTCCACGCCTTAATATCCTCTGCGCTGGGTGTTTGTCGGGCTGTCTCCAGCTTGGATACTTTCGATTGAGGCCACGACAGCAACTCCGCGAGCTGCACGCCAGTCAGACCAGCGCGGCGACGCAGCTCACGGAGTCGCTTACCCAGGGCGGTACGCGCCTCGTGAACGTTAGGCGCGCCCGAACTGTTCTTCGGTGGCAAATTCATCCCGTCTTACCGCGTGATGCCAGGCGACATCACGCCAATAGTTGTGTTGCACAATCTCGGCGGATTCGTCGATGATCTCGCCACCTATAAAGCGGCTCTCTTCATCGAATTTCATTTGCAGGAGCGTGCGTGAGTCGAACAACCAATAATCATGGTCGGGAATTCCGACGTCTTGCGCTCGCTCGCGTGTGATGTAGCGGATGTCCTCTCCTGCGGCGATGTTGTGCTGGGAAATTACGTAACTCCAGCGGTTGTAATCACTCAACGGCAGGCTTACCACTCGCACGCGCGCGAAAACCCTTCCCTCGCTTTTCGCTTGTTGCACCATAGATAGCCAGTCTTGCATCCACGGCAATTGGTACGGCTTTCCCGAAAGGAAGTTGTCGTAAGATTCTTGCTCGTACGGCGGTGCGTAAGTTGTCCTGACTTCCAGGCGGAAAGCCGTATGTTCGAATGAGTTAAAGAGCTGCCCGAACTCAGCGCCGGGCTTGATGAACCGGCTCAGAGTTCTCCCTCCTGATACCTGCGTACCCAGTACTTCAAAACTTCTTCTGGGACCTCGATAATGCCTTCACCGGCGGGAACCGGTCCCACGTCGGCGAGGGCTTCAGCGTCGGTCACGTTCCAACCCTGCACGATGTAGGTCTTGCGGTCTGTCCGATCCGTGGCGAACAGCGTAGGCGAGTCGCCGACGTTGGACTCTGGATCTTTCCCGAGGAACCTAGCGCGCATCACTACCTCCTGAATATTCGAGACTATTCTCGCTCATCGTCGCGCATCCCTCACAGAAGGTCAACCGCTACGGTTAGGCGGCCTAGTCAGCGCCGAGCCCCCGACAGGACAGTGCCTGTGGGGGCTCGCCAGGGGGCTACGGGGTGAAGTGCCACCCACCCTAAGATCATCCTTGTGCGCGACGGCGGGGCGACCGTGTCTTAGGTTGGACCTTTCCAAGCGTCTCCCGCAGGCGTTCTAGCAGGTCCGAGCGGTTCGAATAAGATCCTGCCAGGTGCACCAAACCAGAGCTATAAATCGGCCCTGAGCTGCGTATTCGTGGTGCGCCCGCTGGTGCGAGACGCGAACTGTAGGTCACCAGAGTCGAAGCTGATGCACGGATTGTGACACGTAACAAGGTCGTTTTCCTGGCGTGTCGCGCAGGAGTAGCGCCCTCCACCGCAGACGCTGAGGAATGGCCAGGCGACTGGCGCGGGAGGAGGGACTGTTCGCGGGAACGTCGTCCGGCGCGAACGTCCTCGCGCAATCCGGGTCGGGGAGCGACTGGGACCGACCGCCAGGGTCGCCGCCCTGCTGGTGGACTCCGGCCTGAAGTACCTCAGTACCAGCGCGTATCAACGCTGAGACGATCCTCTACACGGATGACGACGAGCTGGGCGGCGAACGTGATCGCACCGCCACGAACCGGCTGTATGAGTTGCATGCGGGAAGGCGCGGTGTCCCGCCCGACCGCGGGTGGACGCCGGTGGCCACCGTTAGCGGGCGATATGGGATCACACTCGGCGGTTAACAGGACATTGCGGGGGGCAGCAGCCGAGACGTTCGTACTCGACGGCACGGACACCCACGACCTGATGATCCGCCAGACCTTGGTGCCCGACTCCTCATGGGCAGGCAAGGCTCGGTCGAGCGCTCCATCCACGGCCCTGACATGACGTCGTCGCGGTCATCGCGGCAGCCAAGCACGGACGAGATCGTCCGGCCCCCAATGCGCGGCCAGGGGTAGGCCGTCGGTCACCCCGCAACGGGAGACCACCACCAGCGGTGTGTCCGGAGCGGCGCCGGGGACGGCGAGCACGTCCCCGGCCAGGGCATCGTAGTCGCGACGACCGAAGGGCCGGCTGTCCAACCACGTCACCGACCCGACGAAATGCACCGCGCCGGCCACCGGCTCGCGGTCGGCGCCGACCAGGTCGATCTCGGGGTTGTTCTGGCGGTTCCACCATCCACCGACCGCTTCGGTCTCGGTCCATTCGGTCTCAGGCAGCAGCCTGAGCAGGGACTCGCGGATGAGCGGCTCGACCGCGCGACCCCGCCAGGCCGGCCACGCCCGCTCGATGCGCTCCAACGCCAGATCTCCCCGGCCGCGTTCGATCAGCGGGATGGCACGCTGCAGGAAAGCCAGCCAGAACCGTAGATAGGGGTCGGCGACGCGGTAGCGCTTGTTCCTGCTGTCAGGCTTCGTCGACAGCGGCAGGTCGGCTGCTAGGGCCCGCTTGGCCAGCAGCGTGTTCAGCAGGGGCGACAGCGTGCCGGACGGCAACGGGCTCGCGCCCCCGGCCTGGGAGGCGATCGCGGTGAAAGTGCGCTCGCCGCTGCCCACGGCCTCCAGAACAGCCCGAGAGTGGGTAGCTTCGGGAAACTCCCCCAACAATGACAACTCCCCCGCCATCAGGAGCGGCGACAGCGGATTCGCGACCGACTCCCGCAGGAAGTCCGCCCGGCTCATCCCGGGCCGCCATGCTCGGACGATCTCCGGGAATCCACCGGTAATCAGGAGCGCGTCCACCGCGTCCACCGGCTCGAGGCCGGTCATGACCGCAACGTCAGCCAGACGCACTGGCTGGACGATCATCTTGGCCGCCCGCCCGAAGAACGGGCGCCCGTGCGACTGCAGCGCCTCCATCACCGACATGTCGCTGCCCACGAGTACCAGCAGCACCGGTTTGGCGGACAGGTGCCGATCCCAGACGGTCTGCAGCGCGCCCTCGAATCCCTGGTCCTGCTCGATCAGCCAGGGCACCTCGTCGATCGCCGCAATGCTGGGGGTGTCCGCTGGGACCGCGACAGCCAGCGACCGCAGGGCCTGGTTCCAGTCCCCTGCCTGTAGACCGGCGACCAGTTCCGCACCCGGCAACGGTGACTGCGCAAGCGTCATGGTGAAGTCCGCGCGCTCCGCCACCGGATTGCGCCCCCTGGTGGCCTGAAAGACTACGTATGGCCTTCCCGACCGGTCACAGAACTCCTGCACCAGCCGCGACTTCCCCACTCGTCGCCGCCCTGTCATGATCACGGCCCGGCCTCTCGTGGTGCCACGGCCTTCGGTGACGCCGCGGAGCTGATCGTCAAGAAGCTCAAGATCGACGGCTCGGCCCTGAAACTCCATGAACCACTCTCCATGCCCCGCACAAACGTAGATTACTTCTTACGTATATGTGATCATACTACCGAGCGGTGTCGGTTCACGAGAGCAGCGCGCGGATGTCATCGGCGTCCAGGACGGAACCGAAGGCGTTTCCGTCGTTCATGACGCCGGCGAACAGCTCCGCCTTCCGGTTTGACAGCTCCAGCACCTTCTCCTCGATGGTGTCCTTGGCGATGAGGCGATACACCATGACGTTGCGGGTCTGTCCAATGCGGTGCGTGCGGTCCACCGCCTGCGCCTCGGTCGCCGGATTCCACCACGGGTCGAGCAGGAAACAGTAGTCCGCCTCCGTCAGGTTCAGCCCGAACCCGCCAGCCTTGAGGCTGATGAGGAAGACGGGTGCCACGCCGTCCTTGAAGCCCTGCACGATCGCGGGCCGGTTGCGGCTGGTGCCGTCGAGGTAGCTGTACGCCACGCCGGAGGCGTCGAGCCGCTCGCGGACGTGGGCCAGGAATCCGGTGAACTGGCTGAAGACCAGCGCCCGGTGCCCACCGTCGATCACCTCGCCGAGCTGGTCCAGCAGTGCGTCGATCTTGCCGCAGGCCAGGCTCTGGTGCTCCGGCTCGACGAGCCCGGGGTGCAGGCTGAGCTGGCGCAACAGCGTGATCGAGCGCAGGATGGTGAACCGGTTGCGGTCGACGTCGTGAATCAGGCCGAGCACCTTCTGCCGCTCCCGCTGCAGGTGCCGCTGGTAGATGCGGCGGTGTCGCGGGTCGAGCTCCACCGTCAGCACCTGCTCCTGCTTCGCTGGCAGTTCAGGAGCTACCTGCTCCTTCGTCCGCCGCTTGACCAGCGGCTTGATCCGTCGCCGCAACCGGGCCAGCAGCTCGGCATCGGCCTGTTTCTCGATCGGCCGGGCATACATCTCACGGAACCGGGTCGGGCTCGGGAACAGCCCCGGCGCGGTAATCGACAGCAACGACCACAACTCCATGAGGTTGTTCTCCATAGGGGTACCGGTGATCGCCAGCTTGAACGGTGCCGGCAGCCGCCGCGCACACTGGTGGACCTTGGACTGGTGGTTCTTCGTGAACTGGGCCTCGTCCAGGAACAGCCCGGACCAGTCCGCCGCGACGTAGGCCTCGACATCGAGCCGGAACAGCGTGTACGAGGTGACCACGACGTCCGCGCTGGCGACGACCTCAGCCAGATCCTGGCCCCGACGCCGCAGGGTGTCGGTGATCGTCACCATCACGAGGTCGGGCGCGAAGCGCCCAGCCTCAGCAGCCCAGTTCGCCACCACGCTGGTCGGCGCGACGATCAGGAACGGTGCCATGGCGGGGTCGGCCTGCTTGGCATGGCAGATCAACGCCAGTGCCTGCACGGTCTTGCCCAACCCCATGTCGTCGGCCAGAACACCGCCAAGCCGGTGACGCCAGAGCAAGCACAGCCAGTCGAAGCCGTCGCGCTGGTAGGGACGCAGCCGCGCGGACAAAGTGGTCGGCAGCTCCGTGTCCGCGAGCCCGTCGAGGGAAAGCAGGCCCGCGACCTGCTGCTGCCAGGCCCGCGCCTGACGATCCACCACACCCAGTGCGGCCAGCTCCTCCCACAGCCCCGCCTGGAACCGGCTGATCCGCAGCGGACCGCCAGGAGAGTCCTGCAGCAGCCTCGCTTCCTCAATGAGCCCGCGTAGCGCCTGCAGCTCCGGCTTGTGCAGGGAAAAGTACGCCCCGTCCGGCAGGAGCAGATGCGACTCACCCTCGGCCAGCGCGACGAACACGTCGGCGAACGGGATCTGCCGACCCTCGACGGTGATCCGGACACCGAGATCGAACCAGTCGGTGTCGCCCGCCACGTCCGTGGTCGACACGCCGATGTGCAGCGAGTCGCCCGCCTCCCGGTACTGCGCACGCTCCCCACTGAGCTCGACAGTCACCCCGGGCGCATCGGCCAGCAGCGGCAGCACCTCGGTGGTGAACCGCATCGTGTCCAGGCCGCCCAGTCGCGCGCGCGGCAACAGCGCAGGCTCCGGACCGTCACCGCGCAGCCCGAACCCTTCGAGCGACACGTCGAGCGAGTCGAGCAGGGCCCGCTCCTGCGCCGGGTCCCGGAACGCCTCATCGGCCCCGGGTGGTGCCAGCGGCGCCCGGACCTGCGAGTCGCCCACCCCGTAGGCCCACTCCCACTCGACAGTCAGATCGTGCCGGTCGCTGTAGGACGCCCGCAGCACCAGGGTGGGCGCGGAGATCGTCGGCGGGGTGAAGGCACCGTCAGACGACATGACCGGCGCGAGGTGGCGCAGCCGGGCGTAGAACTCGTCGCGGAACCGGGCTTGCTGCCCGTCGGGTACCGGCAAGCATTGCCCCTCCAGCGCCATCCGCTGCAACGGTGGTGGCGCGGGAGTGGCGAGCTTCGCCAACTGGAACTGCCACTCGGCGGCGTCCGGATTGCGCTGCACCTGCGTCCGCGACACGTGTACGACGCCATGGCCCTCGGCGCCGATGAACAGGACCGGCATCGCGTCGCCATCCGGTTGTTCCACTCCGGCCAGGCGCAGCACCGGCGCGATGACCAGCGAGCCCGAGCCCGCCCCCGCGGTGACGTCCAGACAGAGCTCGGCGTGGCCGTACCGCTCAACCGGCCCGAACCGCTTTCGCGCGTGCACGATCTGCAATCCGATCTCGGCGGCCTCATCCAGGAACGACCACAGCCGACGGCTGCCGAACGCGGCCAGATCGATCGTCTTGTCCTCCCTGGCGTAGTAGCCCGTCGAGCCGGTGCGCGACTTGTGCAGCGCGTACAGCTCGCGGAGCAACCGCACGTGCGAGGCGCGGCAGTCACCGAAGGTGTAGGGCACTTCGAGCCTGCTCCACATCATCCCGTTGCCCACCCACCCGGTGCGGCCCGATCGCACCAGCCGGGCCAACAGCTTCGGACCCGCCGACACCCCGGTGCGCCGCTCCGGGCGTGCCGTTGGGATGGACAGGGAGAGCTCGATGGCCAGCGCAGCGGCATCGGCGGGCTGATGCGGGGCCGGCTGCGCAGGCGCGAGCAGCGAGCTCAGCGTCTGCTCCCAGGTCGACGCCGGTTGCCCGCGGCCGGTCATCGCGGCGGTGCTCGTCGCGCCGGTTGCGGCGACCGCAACCGCGACGACGTGCTTGCAGTTGACCCCGACCGAACATGTGCACTCGCCGAACCCGAACACCAGTCTCGCGCCGGCCTGCGGCTGGAAGTACACCGCTGTCTCGTAGTGGGTGCCGCCGCTGCCCCGCACCACCGCCTCCAGCACACCCGCCGCGTCGTCCCACTCCATGTGCACAACCGCGTGCTGCTGGGCGTACTTCACACCCTTCGCGTACGTCTGGGTACCCACGGCGAGCGCGACACTGGCACGGTCGACACCCTCCACCACCACGAGCTGCATAGGGCTGACTCCTCCACGGGGTAGTACCGGGCCGGGCGACTGCAGGCGTGGGTGACCGTAGCCGCCGACACCGACACTCCATCGACGACATGCCCACCGCCTGGTGGATCACCCTCCACCTATCGCTGGACGATTCCCCTGCGGCGCGGCTCAGGTGGTCGTCCAGCCCGGTGATGCGAAGATCCAGTCCAAGCCGTCCTCGCCGAGGCTGTCGAGCTCTGCGGCCCTGGCGAGCCCGGCCTTGAGCGCCACGCGGGCACTAAGGTGGTTGGCCGGTCGTACCCTGGCAACGACCGGACGGCCGGAATGGAGCTGCAGGGACCATTCGACGACGGCAGCCGCCGCTTCGCTGCCGACGCCCTGACCCCACGCGCACGGGTCCAGGCGGTAGAAGAGATTGGAAACCGGGCGGTCGCGCAGCGTCATGAGCTTCACCCCGCAAAAGCCAAGCACCTCAGGATCGTCTCGCCAGCGGACGGCCCAGTACCCGACGCCATGCCGTACCCAGTGGTCACTCCAGCGCTGCAGGAGCCGCTGCGCTGCTGGTCGGTCCGCCAGCGCGTCACCGGGGTTGTGGGCCACCGCCAGCGGATCCTGGTGCAGGCGCAGGACCACGTCGACGTCGGCGACGCCTGGACGGCGCAACGACAGTCGCGGCGTCTGCAGATCAGTGTCCACACCAGATGACTCCACCCGACCACGCTAGCCCGCGCGGCGCCGGGCGTGCCGGCCACGGACGTCACGGTCTCTGAATTACACAGTTGAGCGCGGCCCCGGCGGTTCACCCGCGGAACCACTCGGGTAACACTGCCGCGATGACGCGGGGAGTCGTGGCCGCCGGACATCTGCTGACCGCCGAAGCCGGCGCGAGCGCACTGCGTGCAGGTGGCAACGCGGTCGATGCCGCCCTCGCCGCGATGTGTGCGTCCTTCGTCTGCGAGCCGCTGCTCACGGGCCTGGGCGCCGGTGGCTACATGCTTGTCGGAGCCCCCGGTGGGGAAGACATGCTGCTGGACTTCTTCGTCGAGGCGCCCGGGCGCGGCGATCCGCCGCGCCGCGCCGAGCTCGTGCCGGTCTCCATCGTCTTCGGTGACGTGGTCCAGGTCTTCCACGTGGGCGCCGCCTCCGCCGGCACCTACGGCTGCCCAGCAGGGATCTGCGCGGCGCACACGCGGTTCGCGTCGCTAACCATGGCCGAGCTGGTGGCGCCCGCAGTGCGGCTGGCTCGTGCAGGCGTGGCGCTCAACGCCCAGCAGGCCTACCTCCTTGAGCTGTTATCGCCGATCATCGCCAGCTCCCCGGAGGCGCGCGCCCTAGTCGCCAAGGTGTCGCCGTGCGAGGGTGAGATTCTGCGCCTGCCGGATGTGGCCGACGGCCTGGAGCGCTTGGCGGCCGAGGGTGCGGCGCCGTTCTACACCGGCGAGATCGCCACGGCCGTGTGCGACTGGGTCGGTGAGCGCGGCGGCATGCTCTCACGCGCCGACCTCGCCGCCTACGAGGTGGTGGTACGTGAACCGATCGACATCCCCTACCGTGGCCTGCGTGTGCGGACAAACCCCCCGCCCTCGGCTGGCGGCATTCTGATCGCGGCGGTCCTGGCCGAGCTGGACCGCGAGCCGGTCCCGCCCACCCGCGAGCGGCTCGTCGCAGCGATGATCGACGCCCAGCGCGCGCGCACCGCAGCGTTCATGGAGAGCCTGCACCTCAAGGGCGTGCACCTCCGCGGCTTTCAGGAGCAGTTCCTCGGCGCCCGCCGGGGCAACACGACGCACATCTCGGCGATCGATGAGGACGGTTGGACCTGCACGACGACGGTCAGCAACGGGTCCTGCTCGGGCGTAGTCGTGCCCGGGACCGGGCTGCACCTGAACAACATGCTGGGCGAAGCTGACCTGAACCCGTCGGGCTTTCACCTGCACCCACCGGGCCGCCGGCTGCCGTCGATGATGGCGCCGACGCTTGCCCGGCGCGCGGACGGCGCTGTCGAACTGGCCCTGGGTTCGGCGGGCTCCAACCGCATCCGCTCGGCGATCCTTCAGGTGATCTCCAATGTCGTGGATCGCGGCATGGGACTCGCCGAGGCAGTCGAGGCCCCGCGGCTGCACTGGGAGGACGGCGTGCTCTACGTCGAGCCCGGCGCCGAGCCCACGAACCTGGAAGGGATCGTGATCGCGCGCTTCAACGGGCCCAATATCTTCTTCGGCGGCTGCCAGGCGGTGCGGCGCGACCCAGACTCGGGCCGAATGGTCGGTGCCGGCGACCCGCGCCGTGGCGGCGCCGTCATCGCGGTGTGACGCTGTGAGTAGATGCCGTCGCTGGGCTGGAAGCGGGAGGCACGTCACCAACCTGACTTCTGGTATCGGGCACGACGCTGCAACCACCCGACGCGTGCGTAAGGTCAGGGCATGCTCCGCCGGGCCTGGGGGATCGGACGATCCCTGGTCATGTACCACGGCGTGCCTGGCAAGCACCGACGGATGCTGCGGTTCTACCGCGAGTTCCTCGGGCCGGGGGATGTCGGCTTCGACATCGGCGCCCACGTGGGGAGCCGGGTGCGGGCTTGGCGGCAGCTGGGGGCGCGGGTGATCGCGGTCGAGCCGCAGCCCGACTGCCTGCGCATCTTGCGACTTTTCTTCGGCCGCGACCAAGGTGTCACCATCGTGCCGGGCGCCGCCGGGGCCCAGTCCGGGCGGGCGCGGATGGGCCTGTCGACCGCGACACCGACGGTCTCGTCGATGTCGCCCGGCTGGATCGAGTCGGTGGCGGCCGACCGCAGCTTCGCCCGCGTGCGGTGGGACCGCTCCGTCGATGTGGAGGTGGCGACCCTTGACGATCTCATCGCGCTGCACGGCCTGCCGGCCTTCTGCAAGATCGACGTCGAGGGCTTCGAGGTCAACGTGCTGGCCGGGCTCACCCGACCCCTGCGCGCGCTGTCCTTCGAGTACCTGCCGCCGGCACACGATGCCGCCCTCGCCGCGCTGGGCCTCGTGGAACGGCTCGGTGCGGCGGTGGGCGGCTATCTCTACAACTACTCGCCCATCGAGACCATGCGGCTCGCCAGCGACCGCTGGCTCGACGCGGCCGAGCTGGTGCAACTGCTCGAGCGTTTCCGCCCGCTGGGCCGCTCCGGCGACGTCTACGCCCGCCTGGCCCAACCAGACCGCGAGGCGAGTGCCAGGCCGCGGCAGTAGGTCAGCGGTCCGCCCGGTCGCTGCTGTCGATGGGGCCCGCGTCGCTGAAGGCGAGCAGCAGCGGCACCGGGCCGCTGGTGTCGATCCGGCACACCCCGGCGTCGGCCAGGAACATCCGCCAGCCCACCTCGTCGCCGACCCCCAACGCCCAGGTGACCGCAGCCTTGATCGGGGAGACGTGGCTGACCACCACCACGTCGCAGCGCGCGGCGTCGTCGGCCAGCTCGATGCAGGCCTCGCGCACCCGGCTACAGACCGCCGCGAGCGACTCGCCGCCGGCAGGCACGAAGTCCGGATCCTGCCGCCAGGCCCGCCACGACCGCTCGTCCAGTGCCGTCGCAGGCCTGCCATCCAGGTCGCCGTAGTCCATCTCGATCCACCGCGCGTCCACTTCCACGTCCTCGGCGTCCATGACGCCTGGGGCGGCGCCGGCGAGCACGGCGGCGGTGTGACGTGCGCGCGCCAGCGGGCTGGATACGATGCGAGCCGCACGTGGGAGTGCCGCGGCCAGGGCACGCGCCTGGCGACGACCGGTCTCGTTCAGCGGCGGGTCGGCCCGGCCGAGCAGCAACCCGCGAGCGTTGGCGTCCGTCTGCCCATGCCGGACGAGAATCAGCACCTGCGCCACGTTAGTGGGGGGCGGGGCGTCCCTCCGGCACCGGTGGCCGCTAGGAATTCCGGAGCGGCTACGACATCACGCCAGCCGACGAAGCAGGCACCTGCCGACCGGGGCGCGCAGCAGCAGCACCGCGGCGCCGGGAAGGCAGGCGATCAGGCTGAGCACCCCGTACACCACGGCAGCGGTGAGCCCCTGCGTCGCGCCGAACCCGACCGCCCCGAACGCGACGGCGGTGACGGCCTCCCGTGGCCCCCAGCCGCCGATGTTGAGCGGCAGTCCCATCGCGAGCAGTGCCAGCACCAGCAGCGGGAGCAGCTCGCCGAGGGTGGCCTGGGATCCCGCGGCCCGCGCGGCGACGACGAAGAGCGTGAGGTACCCGGCCAGTGCGGCCACGGACAGCAGGACCACTCCCGGCCAGGTGCCGCGGGAGAGTACGCCGGTGCGGGCGTCCGCGAGGCCCGTCCGCAGTGCGTTGCGGATTCTGGACGCGCTCGGCCCCCGCACCGCCACCGCCCCGAGCGCGATGACGGCGGCGACGACGACGGCAAGCATCCCGACAGTGGCCCCGCGGCCGGGGATCAGATCGCCGAGCGCGGCCGCGAGCAGGGTCGGCTGGGTGAGCAGCACGCCCACCCCGACGACTATCAGGACCACCTGACCGGCACACCGTTCGAGCACCACCGCGCGGACGCCCCGCCCGACGTCGCCGGCCTGCTGGCCGTGGCTCACCGCACGGTGCACGTCGCCGAGCACACCCGCCGGCAGCACCGAGTTGAGGAACACCGCCCGGTAGCAGTCCGCCACCGCCGCCGGCAGTGACAACCGCAGGCCGAGGCTGCGGGCCACCAGGCACCATCGCCACGCGCTGACCACCGTGGTCAGCAGGCCGATGCCGAGCGCGGCGAGCACCGACCCGGTCCCGGTCGCCCGCAGCCCGTCGACGAAGGAGCCGGTGCCGAGGCACGCCACCAGCGCGGCCAGGATGCCGACGCCGACGAGCACCCGCAGGTAGGGCCAGAGCCTCTGCATCACGACGCACCCGTCGGCAGCGCGAGCACGTCGACGTGGCCGACCACGACCCGCAGCTCACCGGCAGTGCAGGTGTCGAGCCTGCGGCGCAGGTAGCCGCCCGCATGCCGCTCGAGGTCCGGCTGCTGTGCGCACGCGGCGCCGATCCAGCCTCGCAGCCACTCCTGCACCAGCCCGGCCTGGTCGGCACCGAGACGCCACGGGCTGGGCCGGCTCTGCACCGCCGCGCCCCGCTGGGCGAACGCGTCGGCGGCGGCGGGACCCGCGTCCGGCCCGAGCAGCCGCCTGCCGCCCGTGCACCGCCGCTGATGGGAGTCGAAGGCGGCCGCGAATGCGTCATCCAGCGGATCGGAAGGAGCGATCTCGACGCGCCCGATGACGGTGAGCGTCAGCAGCGCCGCGCATCCGGCCTCGACGCACGTGGAGGCGAGCCCGTCCACCTCCCCGGAGGTGAGCAGGTCCAGCACTGCGGATGCGGTCACCAGCACAGTCCCGGCGAGCTCCGCGGCGCGCAGCTCGGTGAGGTCCCCCTGCCGCGTCCGCGCGGTGACCGCAGCGCCGTCGGCGGCCACACTCGGCATGCCCGCCCCCGCGCGGGCGAGGAGCCCGGGATCGCGGTCGCGCAGGATCCAGAGCTGCGGGCCGGGCAGCCGTCCGGCGAGCCAGCGTCCCATCGAGCCGGTGCCGCAGCCGAGGTCGCTGATCACCGCCGGAGCACCGGGCCGGGCACCGACCTCCAAGTGGGCGCGGACCCGCTCGACCAGCTCGGGTGCCCGGGCCGAGGCGTCAGCGCCCTCCCGCAGCGCCAGCCAGTCCGGTGCGCACACGGGCGATCCGGGCACGCTCAGCCTGGCGTCCCACGCAGCCGTTCCAGCACTCCGGCCAGGCATCGTGACGTCACCTCCCACCCGTCCAGCGTGTTGCGCCGCGCCCGGGCGCAGCGCCGCAGCCCGTCCCGCAGCGCCGGCTCGCCGAACCAGCGGCGCAGGGCCGCGGCCAGTGCCGTGACGTCGGCCGGTGGCACCACGATCCCCGGCACCCGACCGTCCGGGTCGTGGCCGAGGGTTTCCGGCACCCCGCCGGCGGCCGCCGCGAGCACCGGGATCCCACGAGCCAGCGCTTCGGTCACGACCATCCCGTAGCACTCGACGCGGGACGGCAGCACCAGGAGGTCGGTCGCGGCGTATGCGGTGGCGAGTTGCGTGCCCGTCCGCGGACCGGTCAGCCGTACCCGCTCGCCGAGCCCGTGGCGCTCGATCGCGCACCGGACTGCGGCCACGTGCGCGGGATCGCGGCCTAGCGGCCCAGCGAGATCGCAGCTCCACGGCAGGTCGGCCACAGCCGCGAGGGCCTCGACGAGCAGGTCCTGGCCCTTGGTCGGGGTGACCGACCCGACGCACAGCAGGCGGGTCGCGCCGTCGGTGCCGGGGGCGAGCGGCGCGGGATCGGCGCCCGGCGTGGCGATGTGGACCCGGTCTGAGGCGAGCCCGTGAGTGACGGCGAGCCGGCGCGCCGCCCACGGGCTGGTGGCCACGACCGCGGTCGCGGCGTGCAGGGTCTCCCGCTCGAGGGCGGCCAGCTCCGCCGCGGGCCCGGGCGCCGGACCCACCTCGTCGCCGAGGGGCAGGTGCACCAGGACGACGAGCTTCAGCCGGCCAGCCTGCGGGACGACGACGTCGGGGACACCGCAGGCCACGAGCCCGTCGATGAGCACGACGGCGCCGTCGGGCACGGTGGACAGGGTGCGGGCCAGCGACGCGCGGGCGGCGGTGCCGGGTCGGGGCCACGCCCCGGCGACGGCGAGCTCGTGCACCGACCAGCCGGTGGTTGGCAAGCCGCGGCAGACCCGGCGGTCGTAGGCGTTGCCGCCGCTGGGCACGGCGACGTCGTCGATGTCAGCCGGCACGACGACATGCACCGAGCGCACCCCCGCCGAGAGGGCGATCGCCCTCACAGCGAGCGCTCGTAACTCGCCCAGGCGACGTGTGACTCGTGCAGCACGACGGTGATCCCGGCCAGGTCGCGGGCCCCTTCGCCCAGCGCGCCCGCGTGCACCTTCTCGGCGAGCCGATCGGCGATGACCTTGGCGAGGAACTCCGTGGACGTGTTGACGCCGGCGAAGGCGGGTTCGTCGTCGAGGTTGCGGTAGTTGAGGTCGGCCAGCACGGCGCCGAGCTCCTGGGTGGCCAGCCCGATGTCGACGACGATGCCGTCGGCGTCGAGCTCGGCACGGCGCAACGTCGCGTCCACCACGTATGTGGCGCCGTGCAGCCGCTGCGCCGGGCCGAAGACCTCTCCCCGGAAACTGTGAGCGATCATGACGTGATCGCGAACGGTGATGCTGAACAAGACCGACCTTTCCGGCGATGCCTACCCCCGCGCATAGAGGACACGGACGCACAGCGCGGAAGGTTCACCGCCGGCCAGACAGGTCATCAGCCGGGGCAGGTCCTCGAAGGGTCGCTCGTCGGTGATCAGCGCGTCGAACGCCGGGTCGGCGAGCAGGCGCAGTGCCAGCGTCAGCCGGTCGCCGAAGCTGCGACGCGCGCGCCGGGCCGGCGCGACCGCGCCCACCTGGCTGCTGCGCACCACCAGGCGGCGCGAGTGAAAGAACTCGCCGAGCGGCACGGTGACCCGCCGGTCGCCGTACCAGCTCAGCTCGATGACCTCCCCCTCGTCGGCGAGCAGCTCGAGGGATCGCGCGAGCCCGGCGTCCGTAGCGCTGGCGTGCACCACCAGATCGCACTCCCCCGCGGCCTGCTCTGGTGCGGCGAACCCGACGCCGAGCGCCTCGGCGACGGCTGCGCGCGCCGGGTCGATGTCGACCAGCTCGACGCTGACGCCGGGGAAGCGGGCGAGCACCGCCGCCACACTGCAGCCGACCATCCCGGCTCCGACGACGGCGATCCGGTCGCCGACCAGCGGGGCCGCATCCCACAGCGCGTTCACCGCGGTCTCGACGGTCCCGGCGAGCACTGCGCGCGCAGGCGGCACGCCGTCGGGGACCGGCGTCACCGCGGCGGCCGGCACCACGTATCGGGTTTGATGGGGATAGAGGCAGAAGACTGCCCGGCCGAGCAGCGCGGGTGGCCCGTGCTCGACCACCCCCACGTTGAGATAGCCGTACTTGACCGGCCCGGGGAACTCGCCGTCCTGGAAGGGTGCCCGCATCGCCGCGAACTGGCTCGCCGGCACGCCCCCGCGGAAGACGAGGGTCTCGGTGCCGCGGCTCACCGCCGAGCACAGCGTGCGGACTTCCACGTCGTCGGGGCCGGGCCGGGGTATGGCGACCGGGCGGATCTCGCCCTCGCCCGGAGCGCAGAGCCAGAAGGCGCGCGCGATGCGATCCACGTCATCTCTCCAACTCGTGGTGAACCCCTGCCGCGTCGGATCCGTGTTGAGAAGGTGTATGGAGGCTCGATGACGACCGTAGTCCGGTCGCAGACCGACCAGCAGGCCGCCGGGGCAGGCGTCCAGGTCGTCCTGCTCGCCGCGCTGTCGGTCGTTGCCGGACTCCGTCCGGTGGGCTGGCTGGCCGGTATCGCGTACATCGTGGGCGTCTGTGCCCTCCTGACCGCTGCCGTCCACCGGGCCCGGGTCACCACGCTCGGCCCGGCCGACCTCGTCACGCTGGTGCGGGCGGTGCTCGTCGGGGGCGTCACCGCGCTCGTCGCCGACGGGCTCTGGAACGGTGACGCTCCGGTTGCACCGCTGGTCGTCATCGCCACGGTGGCGCTGGTCCTCGACGCAGTCGACGGCCAGGTCGCCCGGCGCAGCGGGACGGCGTCCGCGCTGGGTGCCCGCTTCGACATGGAGGTCGACTCGTTCCTCGTCCTCGTGCTGAGCGTCTACGTCGCTGTGCTCGTCGGTCCATGGGTGCTAGCCATCGGCGCCATGCGCTACGCCTTCGTCGCGGCGAGCTGGATGGCGCCGTGGATGCGGTCGGCACTGCCGGCGAGGTATTCCGCCAAGGCCGTGGCCGCGCTGCAGGGGATCGTCCTCGTGGTGGCCACCAGCGAAGTCCTGCCGCACCCGCTCGCGGTCGCGTTGGTGTCGACGGCACTGGCGCTGCTGGTCTGGTCTTTCGGCCGTGACGTGGCGTTGCTGTGGAGCAACGCTCACCCTCCTTTACGGTCGGGGGCAGTTCGAATCGTCTGACCGCTTCGCAGCAGTGACCAGCCATCACCGGGCTTCGCACAGAAGGGTCTTCGGGTTGTCGTTCTTCACGCGCTCTCGTCGGCTGCCGGATCAGGAACCGACGACTGCCGAAGACAACCTGACGACGGATCGTCGCCGGCATCCTGGCGCAGCGCGTGCGATCACCACCCTGGCCGGTCTGCTCGTGCTCGTCGCCCTCATCGCTCCGAACGAGATCAGCCGTCTCACGCCCGGCGCGTTCGTACGCATCCCCGTCGAGGGTGTCCTCGGCGTCGCCCTCCTTCTCGTCCTGCCTGCCCGGGCGAGGCTGGTGGCGGCGACGCTCGCCGGGGTGGCTCTCGGGGTGCTGACCATCGTGAAGGTCCTCGACATGGGTTTCTTCGCGGTGCTCGCCCGGCCGTTCGACCCGGTGCTCGACTGGAGCCTGTTGGGCAGCGCCGTGGAGTTCCTTACGGCCTCGATCGGCCGGGGTGGCGCGATCGGCTCCGTCGTTGTCGCCGCGGTTGTCGCCATGGCGGTGCTCATCCTCATGACGCTGTCGGCCCGGCGCCTGGCCCGGCTCGTGGTCCGGCGCAGGACTACCGCGACCCGCGCCGTCACGGTGCTCGCAGCCGTTTGGGTGACCTGTGCCGTGCTGGGCGCGCAGATCGTGTCGGACGTGCCGGTCGCCGCCGGCAGCGCGGCGACCCTCGGCTACGACCGTGCGCTGCAGGTGCGCGCCGGCTTGCAGGACCAGCAGGCGTTCGCGGCGGAGGTCGCTGCCGACGCCTACCGCGACACCCCGGGCGAGGAGCTGCTGACCGCACTGCGCGGCAAGGACGTCGTCCTCGCCTTCGTCGAGAGCTACGGGCGCGACGCCATCGAGGATCCGGAGTTCGCGTCGCAGGTCGGTGCGGTGCTCGACGGCGGGGAGCGCTGGCTGGCCGCGGCCGGGTTCGCCTCGCGGAGCGCCTTCCTCACCTCACCGACGACGGGCGGCAGCAGCTGGCTCGCCCACGCGACGCTGCTGTCCGGCCTGTGGATCGACAACCAGCAGCGCTACCTCGATCTCGAGGCGAGCGACCGCCTGACCCTCACCCGCGCCTTCGGGCGCGCGAGCTGGCGGACGGTCGGCATCATGCCGGGCGTCACCGCCCCCTGGCCGGAGAGCGAGTTCTACGGCTACGACCAGATCTACGAGTCGTGGAACCTTGGGTACCGCGGCCCGAACTTCAGCTTCGCCACGATGCCTGACCAGTACACCCTCTCGGCCTTCGAACGCCTCGAGCGCGCGACGCCAGACCGCGGACCGGTGATGGCCGAGATTCCCCTCGTAGCGAGCCACGCGCCCTGGTCCCCTGTCCCCGAGCTGGTCGGCTGGGCCGACGTCGGTGACGGCTCGGTCTTCGGCCCGATGGCCACCGAGGGCGCCATGCCGGAGGCGATCCTGACCAGGGACCCGACCCGCGTCCGTACTGACTACCGCCGGTCCATCGAGTACTCGCTGAACAGCGTCATCTCCTACCTGGAGACCTACGGTGACGACGATCTCGTGCTGGTGTTCCTCGGCGACCACCAGCCCGCCCCGATCGTCACCGGTGAGGGCGCCAGCCGGGACGTACCGATCACGATCGTCGCCCGCGACCGGGCCGTTCTGGACCGGATCTCCGGGTGGGATTGGCAGGATGGCCTCAAGCCCGGTCCGCAGGCCCCGGTCTGGCGGATGGATGCCTTCCGCGACCGCTTCCTGAGCGCCTTCGGACCGTAGGCCGAGCCCACTCGATCGCCGTCCCGCGCCAGCGAGCTCTAGCTATGTCCCATCTTGGTACCTACTATCCCGTTATGTCTGGTTTCCTTGCGTGGCTGCTGATCATCGGGCGGCCCCGGTGCCGGCCCGCGAACCGTGCGAAGCACTGTCCGGCGGCCAGAACAACGGTGAGAACAAGACTCTGGAGCCCAAGCCGGAACAAATCGGACCGGGCTAGCCGGTCGAGATGGCCACGGCTGCCGCCGCCTCCGCGCCGAAGGGCGGTTCCGCGGAACCGCCCCTGTCGGCAGCGCCCGATGCTGACCACCCGTCGCGATGCCTTCAGGTCACCTCTATTTCGGACGATGAGGCTTATGCGAAAGCAAGGTAACGAAACGCCCGCGCGCCCAGCGCAGGCGCCCCCCGTGCAGATTGCTGGACACCGTCATCCGTCGTCTGATCGCTCTGGATGCGCCGAGTTCGACGTCAGAGCTGCGCACCAAGCCCGGGACAGCTCTCCTGTCGAACTCGGCGCACCCCGAGCGGTACCAGCTGGCGTCCAGAGCACTTCAGCTACCCAGGACTTCTGCATAAAGCTCGATTACACGCGTTCTGGTTCTTCCAGTACTTCGGAGTCAACTTCACCGCCCTCGATCTGACGCCACAAGACTTTCTGATCCGGAGCGCGGACGGGCTATTTGTGCCGCTGACCGTCATAGCGGCGGCCGCGCCATGGTCCGGAATCCGGCTGGATGGAACTCAGATACGCTCACGGCGAATTCGTCGAGCACCTGCGCCGGTGCCGACTCCGAGAACATGGTCGGAAGCAGCGCCTGCCAACTGGTCCGGCGCGAGATCGGCCAGCTCCAGGGCACATGGCGCCGATCGCCAAGGGTCAAGCACCGCTACCCGCGCTCGTCGTAGTCCTCCGGCAGGAGCTTCGCGACCAGCTCACCCCGGCTGCGCACGTCGACCTTGCCGAAGACGGACTTGAGATGGTCCTGCACGGTGTGCGCGCGGATGGCGAGCCTGGCCGCGATGTCCGAAGTGGACCGGCCTGCGATCACCTCGTGGCAGACCTCGCGCTCGCGGGCGGTCAACCCGTACGCCGCGAACAGCAGCCCCAGCAGCTCGCCGCCGGACGCCCGCTCGATGGTCACCACGGTCTCGCCGTCGTCCGCGCCGGAGCTCAACCGGCTGGCTTGCAACAGGATCCAGCCGCCGGAGGCGTCACTGACGCGCGCCCGGAACGTTCCGGAGGCGGCGGCCCGCGCACCGACCACGATCGCGCGCAGCAGCACCGCGAACCGGCCGGGCGCGATCTCGTCCAGCTCGACCCGCCACGACCGGGCCGCCGCGGTGGTCGCCCGAGGCGCGCCGTCCGGACCGACCACGACGATCGCGAGCCCATCACGTCCGCCGTGTTGCCGCCGGCTGCCGAATCGCGCCGCCACGCGGGTCGCGGTGGCGAGCGCCGGTGCCACGGAGGTGACGAACTCGACCTCGCGGTCGTTGAAGTCGCCGCGCCGCACCATGCCCGCCGCGCCCCAGCACGTGCCGTCGACGCGGAACACCGCGCGCAGCTCGTGGCCCAGCCCCAGCGGCCGCCACACCTCGTTGACCCGGCCGCTGCGCACGACGTCGCGGTGCGGGAGGTCCGACAGCCTGGCCACCGGCACCGGCCGCCGGGCCAGCTCGACGAACGTGTGCGGCTCGGCGCCGTCGTACTCGTAGGTTGCCAGCAGCGGCTCGTACTGCGGCGGGACGCGGGTGGCGCCGCTGGTCATCGAGCTGATCACCGCGGTGTCCGGGTCCATCGACGCCCAGCAGGTCAGCTCAGTGGGCACGACCCGGTCGACCATCTCGATGGCCGCCGCATGCAATTCGGCGACCCCGAGGCCCGCCGTCGCGAGTGCGGCGATATCGCGCCGCGCGCTGAGCGCCCGACCCTCCCACATGGACGAAGTATGCGACTCGCGCCAGCCGCCGGACATCCCACAATTCCGGGATGGAACGACCCGTGCCCAGTTCCTAGCGTCGGCTCATGGCACAGAAAACACACCTCAGCACCGCAGGCGAGGGCCTCGAACTGGACTCGCCGGACGCGAAGATCACCGTGAAGGTGGACGCCGAGCACACCGACGGCGCCTACGAACTGTTCGAGGTCGACGCCCCCAGAGGCCCGACCGTGCCCCCGCACGGCACCCCGTGGGCAAAGTCGTACTACGTGCTGCACGGCCGCATGGCCGTGTTCGTGGACGGCGAGATCTACGACATGGGCCCAGGTTCCTCGATCACCATCCCACCGCAGGCCATGCACACGTTCACCGTCCACACGCCTTCGGTCAAGTTCCTCGCCATCAGCCTCACCGACGCGATGGGCAGGTTCTTCCGCGACATCGACCGGGCGGTGCCCAGCGGCACACCGCTGGCAGAGGCAGCCCCGCTACTCCAGGAGGTGGTCGGGAACCACGGCATCACCGTGCAGCAGTGGCCGCCGCAGTGAGCTCGCACAGCCCGAGGCGCTGGTCACCGCGCGGTTCGGGCCGCACCTGGTGAGCGACGATGACATCGTTTCGGCGACGACGACGGCGTGTTATTCGTCGTCGCCGAGCGTGCCGAGGAGGTGCTGGCACGGCCCGCCAGATCTGGCGGACCGAGCGCGACCAGGCCCGCAGGATCCGGGCAGGTGAGACGCTGCGCCAGCAGACGGCCTCTTCGGGTCGTGGTTGTCCTCGGGGTCACTCAGTCTCCGGAGTCGCGGCCAGCACCCACAGGCGGCGCAGAACCTCGTCGACGCCGAGTGCTTGAGTGATGGCATGCAGGTCGGGGCTGCGGGTGGAGCCGGTCAGCGCGACGCGGATGAGTTGGGAGGCTTCGCGGATCGAGCCTGTGTAGGCGCCGGGGTTTTTCTTGTATTCCTTGGCGCTGGAGGCGAAGCCGTGTTTCGCGGCGAGTTCGCGGATCTGGTTGAACCATTCCTGTGGGTCGGTGAGGTGCTTGTAGCCGTCTGCGAAATCGCGGGCGAAGGTGGCAGCGACGGCGGTATCCACACCGAGAGAGGCGAGGCGCTCGTCACTGGCACCCGAGAGGGGGGTGAATAGTTGAGGAAAGAAGAAGCCGTAGGCGGGTCGGAAGTCTGACCATTTGCGCAGGTCTTTGCGCGGGTTCTCGACGCCTTCGCGTTCGACGGCCAAGGCACGCAGGGCAAGATCGCGTTCAGCGTCGAGCACAGCGACCAGTTCGGGGTCGTACTGGCTGGCCCAGGCGCGGACGGCGTCATAGACCTGCTGGCTGGTGAGGGTGGCGATGTGGTCGGCGCTGATGTCTTCGAGCTTGACAAGATCGACCAGCGGACCCGCGACGCCGCATTGGTCAAGCTGGATCGGCGTAGTCAGCGCCTCCTCAAGGGGGATTTCGGCAAGCCGCCCGTTGGCGAGGCCGCGCAGGTAGTAGAGGATCGCGTGGGCTGGGTAGCCGGCTTCGATGTAGAAGTCGACGCTGGCTTCGGGGTCCTTGCGCTTGGACAGTTTGCGTTTGCCGCCGGGGATCTGCTTCATCAGCGGCGCGATGTGCGCGTAGGTGATCGGCTCGAACCCCAGGGCGTCGAACAGTTGCTGGTGCAGCGGGACCGAAGAGATCCACTCCTCACCGCGGATGACCAGGCTCACACGCATCAGGTGGTCGTCGACGGCGTGCGCGAAGTGGTAAGTCGGCAGGCGGGGCGAGGTGTCGGAGGACTTGAGGATGACGGTGTCGTTGCGGTTGGCCTCGTGCTCCAGGTCGCCACGGATGGCATCGGTGAACCGGACCCGTTGCCCGGCCGCATCGTCGGGGGCGCGAAACCGCACCACATACGGGGCGCCTTCGGCGAGTTTGGCGGCGACACCAGCGGGGTCGGCGTCCCGCCAGATGGCCCATTTCCCGTAGTAGCCGGCGGGGAGCTTCGCGGCTTGCTGGCGGGCGATGATGTCTGCCAGTTCGTCCTTGGTGGCGAAGCACAGGTACGCCTTGCCCTGACGCAGCAGGTGCCGGACGTAGCTGAGGTAGATCGACTCGCGGGCGGACTGATGGTACGGGCCGTAGGCACCGGCATCGTGATCGGACTCGTCGGGGCGCAGGTCGAAGTAGTCGAACGCGCGAGCGAATTGGTCCAGGGCGCCTTCGACTTCGCGGGACTGGTCGGTGTCCTCCACCCGCAGCAGGTAGACGCCGCCGGAGTGGGTGGCGATGTCGCGGTCGATGGTGGCGACATAGACGCCGCCGATGTGCACGAACCCGGTCGGTGACGGGCCGAATCGGGTAACCTGGGCGCCCTCGGGCAGCTGACGATGCGGGTACTGCCGCTCCCAGCGCTCGGGTTCGGGCAGGTCAGCAGGGAACAGGGCGTCGATGACCGCGCGGTCCAGCATGGAGTGGTCAGTCTCGCTTCCCGGTCAAGCCCGATCATGGAATGGGTAGGGACAGCCGTCTCAGGCTAGCAATCGTGGCTGTTCGTCACGCGCCCGCCGCAGGCTGCCCGCTATCGTGGCGGGTGGGTGCAAAAGACATGCTAACGTCATGCTTATGGCAACCTTACAGGTGAAGGACGTTCCGGACGACCTGCACCGCGAGCTGCGGCGTCGTGCCGATCTGGACGGACTGAGCATCCGGGATTACCTGCTGCGCCTGATCCGAAACGACCAGCAACGCCCGCCCGCGACCGAGTGGCTGGCACGCCTCCGTCGGCTCGAGCCGCTCGATCTCGGTGCACCCGCCGCCGACCTCGTCCAGGCCGATCGCGCCGCACGCGACCTCGATCCGTTGCCGGGACAGCGCCAATCGTGATCGTGATCGACGCGAGCGCGTTTCTCGAAGTGCTCATGCGCTCGACGTCCGGGTTGGCCGTGGAGGCGCTGCTCGGGGACACGCTGGCCCCCGACCTGCTGGATGCCGAGGTGTTCCATCGGCTAGTCCGCGCCGAACAAGGCGGAGCACTTCAGCCAGCACAGCTCGACGAGCGGCTGGCGCTGCTCTATGACGCTCCGATCGAGCGGGTTCCCTGCCGGGAACTGCTCACCACGGCCCGCCGGTTCGTCACCTCGATGTCCGGCTACGACGCGCTCTACGCAGCCCTCGCTGGCAGCCTGCGATGCCCGCTGGTCACCACGGACGGGCGCCTGGCGCGTACCGCAACGACACAGTTCGGCCTCACCGTGACCCACGTTCCGACCGGTGGCCGGTGATCTTTTCATCCACGCGCCGTCGACGGTGACGGGGACCGAGCCTGGGAGAAATACCATGCTGACGGCTTTCGCCGACCTGTCCACGCCGCTGGTGGCCGATGCCTGCGTCCGCAGCGACGTGCCGCTGCGCGCCGCGCCGCCCGGCATCGGCACGGTCGTGTCCGGACACCGGACCGCGGGCCGCGCGTTGCCGGCGCGGCACTACGGCAGCGTGGACGTGTTCCTGGAGGCGTTGCGCCGGGCCGAACAGGGTGACGTGCTGGTCATCGACAACGGCGGTCGGTCCGACGAAGCTTGTGTCGGCGACCTGGCGGTACTGGAGGCCGAGGCGGCCGGGTTGGCGGGCCTGGTGGTGTGGGGGCTGCACCGCGACACGCCGGAGCTGGCGGAGATCGGCCTTCCGGTGTTCAGTTACGGCAGCTACCCGCCCGGCCCAGTGCGGCTGGACGAGCGGGAGCCCGAGGCGCTGGTCACCGCGCGGTTCGGGGCGCACCTGGTGAGCGACGATGACATTGTCTTCGGCGACGACGACGGCGTGTTGTTCGTCGCCGCCGAGCGTGCCGAGGAGGTGCTGGCGACGGCGCACCAGATCTGGCAGACCGAGCGCGACCAGGCCCGCAGGATCCGGGCCGGTGAGACGCTGCGCCAGCAGACGGCCTTCGACAGCTACTTGGCGCGGCGCACCGCCGACCCGTCGTACACCTTCCGGCAGCATCTTCGTCGGATCGGCGGGGCCATCGAGGAGTAGACCCAGCCATGAGGCTGGTCTGTCAGGGGGCCCGGCACGAATAGCGAAAAGGGGAGCGCGAAGTCCTTCCGTGACCCTTCGACTCTTCGTTATCAGATCTGATACCATCACCGCATGACCGAGCCGCCGACCGGGCTGGCGAACGACGCGCTCGTCCGCGTCCTCGAATCGGCTGCCCGGCTACAGGAATTGGTGCCCGACGCCGTACTCGTCGGAGGCTCGGCGGCAGCGCTCTACGCGGGGCATCGCGACTCGTACGATCATGATCACGTGGTAGCCGATCTCGCCGAACGGTTCGACACCGTCCTGGAAGCGGTCGAGTCGCAGGACGGATGGGTCACTAATCGGGTGACACCGGGGAAGATCATCCTGGGCGAGCTCGGCGGCATCGAGACCGGGATCCGGCAGCTGATCCGCAGGACACCGCTGGAGGTCGCCCGAATCACGCTGCCGTCAGGGCAGGCACTCAACGCTCCGACACCGGAGGAGGCACTGCGCGTCAAGGCCTTTCTCATCGTCCGCCGCAATCAGACCCGCGACTACCTCGACGTCGCCGCGCTCGCCGACCGCTTCGGAACCGACCCGGCAGCCAGGGCGCTGTCCGACATCGACAGCTACTACGCCGACCAGCACGGCGCCGGCGACGGTGTCGCGTCCCAGCTCATCCGCCAGCTCGCCGATCCCCGCCCGAAGGATCTGTCGACCACTCGAAACCTCGGGCAGTACAAGAATCTCGCGGCCCGCTGGCAGCACTGGGATGCGGTGGTCCTCGCGTGCCGAGAGCTGGCCAGAGCAATGCTGGTCCAGGACGGGGTGTGATGACCCTTTCCTTCCGCAACATCGACGTCTCTGCCGACGATCCGGTCGAGGACTGGCCGACGGAGGCCGTCCTGACCGCTCTCGAACGCGGCGGCCTGTCCCACTGGCGACGGCTGGCCGCGGCCAAACGCGCAGACCCATGGGGCGTGGTCGCCAGGAGAGTCGAGGAGGCCCTCACCCTGTCGGAGGCGTACGGAGTCGACGAGCTAATGGCGGACGCGATCGCAGGGGCCCGAGCCCAGGCAGCGCAGTCGGAGCGGGTGGCTGTGGCGGCGGAGATCACCCGGCTGGTGACTGGGTCCGGGCTGTCCCGGGCGGAGTTCGCCGCGCGGATCGGGACCTCGCCGTCGCGGCTCTGCACCTACCTGGCAGGCACGGTCACGCCGTCGGCCGCGATGCTCATCCGGATGCGACGGGTGTCGGAGGTGGCAGGCGAGCTGGGGTGAGGTGCTGCCCTCCTCGGGCCCGGCGTCAGCCGGGTACGCGCAGCAGGTAGTCGCCGGCGTCGTCGTCCCACTCCATGGTGATCAGGTCACGCGCGCGAGCCGCCTTGGCGAAGGACAGGAAGCTGTTGAAGCCGTAGCGCTTCTCGCTGAAGTCGGGTAGGTGCTTGCGCAGCTGGTTCTTGAGCCCGCTCAACGGGGGCGGCGCGCCCGACGCCTGCAACTCGCGGACGACATCGACGAACAGCCGGAAGGCGTGCGCGTCGGCCGAGTCGTCCTCGGGGAACGTCACCTCGGGGTCACCCTGCGCCGATCCCCGGCGTAGCTCCACGACACGCTGGCTCTCGAGGTGGCGGAGCAGCTCACCGAAGCCCCGGAACCCCTGGTCGGCCTCATCGAAGGTGGGGTCCTTGCGCAGGACCGCCCGCTTGAGCATCGATGCGCGCACCGGCCCGTCGGCGTGGCGCTGCAGGCCGGCCAGGGTCCGCGCCACCAGCAGGCCGACGTCGCTCTCCTCGCCCGCCGCGACTGCCTCGTCGACCGGGTGCGGTGGGATCTCGACCGAGCCCGACGGCGTCGGAACCGCCACCACGGGTGGAGTGGCAGTGTTGGTGTCGGAGTGGCGGCCGCGCCCCCTCCCCCGCCGCGACCCCTGCGGCAGCTCCACGCCGGGCAGGCGGTCGTAGAACAAGAACTCGTCGCAGGCGGGCGGCAACAGGGCCGACGTCGACGACTGCACGCCGATGCCGATGACCCGCTTGTCGAGCTCCCGCAGCTTGTGCACGAGCGGGGTGAAGTCGGAGTCTCCGGTGCCGATGGCGAAGGTCGTGATGAACCCGCGCTCGTAGGCGAGCTCGATCGCATCGACGGCCATCTTGATGTCAGCTGCATTCTTCCGTAACCCGCCGATGCGCTGGGGGATCTCGATGAGCTCGACATGCGCCCGGGCCAGCAGCCTGCGGTCGGCGTCGAAGTACGACCAGTCGGCGTAGGCCCGGCGCACCACCACCCGCCCCCGCTCGGCGAGCGCGTCGGCCACCGGGCCGAAGTCGAAGGGCGAGACCCCCAACCCGTCACGCGCTCCGATCGCGAGGTTCTCGTAGTCGAGGAACAGGGCGATGCGTTCGTCGTCGTTTGCCACTGCACGCGCTCCCAGAACTGGTCCGGCCCGCAGCGTACGACCCGAAGGGCGCGCAGCGGTGACCACCGTGCTGCCCGAGGTCCGCTCAGCACTAACCTTCGCCGGATGTCCAAGCGATCCCGCCGGCCGAAGTCGAAGCCCGGACGTCCGGGGCGGCGCAGGAAGGTCGGGGCGACACCACTGCGGCGACGGCCCGGGACCGGCGAGCCCGACCTGCTGCGCGACGTCGCGGCTGCGCTGGCCGAGGACCACCCGCTCGTCCTGCTGGAGCTGGTGAGCACCCTGCTGGCCGCGCTCGATCCGCCCCGTCGCGGCCCCTTCGACCGGGAGCCGGAGCCCGACGCCCCGTCCCGGGAGGAGCTCGTCCAGACCTTCTTCGAGGTCGACCTGCCCGAAACCTCGGCGCTGCTCGCCGTGATCGCCGGGCTGTCCGGTGACGAGATGCTGCGGCGCCGGGTGCACCGCGAGATCACCACCCGGGCCCACGTCCTGCCGCGCTGGCTCGCCGAACTGCATCGCGCCGCTGCGGCCCCCCGGGCGGTCGAAGTGGTCCACGTCCTCGGCGACGGCGACAACATCATGGTCGGTGTGCGCCTGCCGGGCGGGCCCGAGCTCACCGCGGTGGTCTACATCGACCACAACATGGGCACGCTGGTCAAGGACGCCTTCGTGGTCCCCGAGCCGGTGGGCGACCTGGTCGAGCGGATGCTCACGGTGGCCGACGACCCGGACACGCAGGCGCGCGACATCGATCCGGCCGCTGCCCGCGCCCGGATCACCGAGGCGATCGAACTCGGCGCGATCAGCTTCCCGCCCTTCGAGTCCGACACCTGGCCGGCCTGCCGCCGGCTCGTCGAGTGGGCCACGGCCATGCTGCCTGCGGGCGGTACCGGGTACCAGCGGCCCGACTGGGACGACGACGCGCAGGCGGCGCTCGTCGAGCGGTTCCTCGCCGCACCGTCCGGAGGCGGGTTCGACGACGCCGACCACCGCGCCCTGCTCGACTCGCTGCTGTGGTTCGGCACCGACTACGGCCCCGGCGACCCGCTGCGCTGGAGCCCGGTCGCGGTGGAGATCCTGCTCGTCGACTGGATCCCCCGCAAGATCGTCGCCGAGGTGCCCTTCCTGGCCAAGGCCCCCGACCTGCTGCGTGCGTTCATCCGCTTCAGCCACCAGGAGCGCGGCATCCGCCCCGAGCTGACCACCCGGACCCTCGGCGCTGTTGACGAGTGCGAGCCGGAGTACCAGCGGCTCATCCGCTCCCCGCGACCGCAAGGTCCGGCCGCGCTGCTCGCAGCCATGGGCGCCCCTGGCCTGGACGGCCCGTGGCCCTGGCCGGGCGCGCTGCCCGACGACGAACCGGTCGAATACCACGAGATCATGCTTGATGCCCTGCGCCGCGCGGTCGGGGGCGAGGACATTCTGGAGAAACTCGATCCGGCGCCACTGCCTGACGAGGCCTTCGCCTGGGATGGGATCCAACCCGACGTCCACGACCGGGTCGCCGAGGTGCTCGGCCTGGTCGATCGGTGCTGTGACGAGCTGCTCGACGTCGAGTACCGCACCGCCTGCCGCCGGCTCCTGGCCCGCGCCGCGGCCACCGACCCGGAGATCTTCCGCCGCCGGGGCCGAGCCGCCACCGCCGCCGCGGCCGTGTGCTGGGTGATCGGCAAGGCCAACAAGCTCTTCGAGCCCGACGAGAAGGGCCACCACCTGCTGGTCAAGGACCTGGTGGGGCATTTCGGTATCGGCCAGAGCAGCGTCTCGCAACGCAGCGAGCCCCTCCTGCGCGCCGTCGGCGTCGACCCCCACCAATACGGCGCTATGGACCTGCGCTCACCGGACTACCTGACCTCCACCCGCCGGGCCCGGATCATCGCCCTGCGCGACCACTACCTCGCCATGGACACGTGAACCCGGAGCCGCCGATCTTCCCGCCAGCAGCGCTATTCTTCCCGAACCCAACAGCAGCGTTGTCAGAGCTTGATCGAACAGCTCTGGTGTTGAGTTCGGGAGGCCTAGAGCGGCCAGGGTCCGCCACCAGACACCGGCCGAGTCGACGCGGGTCGGATCCTCGCCTACTTGAAGAGTCGGCCCACGCCGAGGAAGCAGCCCTGCTTGAGATCAATATCGGATGCCCCGCAGGTGGCTGACGAGGAGTTGTCTCCGCCTACCTGACCCCCCGGACCAGCAGCGGCCACGCCGGCACCAGATCCCGGAGCAGCAGCGGCCACGCCTGCGCCAGTGAGAATTATTCCGCCGAGCACGGCGGTGGCCGTCAGAGAACGAATGATGACTCGTCGCATGGTGTCCCCCCAAGTTGAGTTGTCGGTGAACCGTGGCCATCGAGCACCACTACCGCGGCAGCTCATGGCCAGGTGTCTCGGGCCGCTTGATCTAGCGGTCACCCCCCGATCGGAGCAAACGGCCCTACCCGTTGTATCGGCTGCGGCCGTTCGCTGTTACCAGACAGTGATTCGGCGCCGTTGCTCCGGCTTCAGAAGACGGTGCCGACGTCCTGGTGGACGACCGCATCCATGTTCCGCTCGGCCAGTGCGGCGATAGTGAGCGACGGGTTGCAGGCCCCGGTCGAGCCGGGGATCAGGGCGCCGTCGGTGACGTAGAGCCCGCGCTGACCGAGCACCCGACCGTGGCTGTCGCAGACGTCGCCAATGGCCGCGCCGCCGGGTGGTGCCGGCCGAGCCGGCGCCGAGGAACAGCGCGCTGGTGGTGATCCGCTTACGTTCCTGTACCACGCCGTCGGTGTCGATCCGGTCTACGTGCACCACCCAGCATCCGGCCCTGTCCCGCTCGATGTCGCTTCGAACACCCGGTGCGGTCCGTCGTGGGTGTCATGGTCGATCTCGCACCATGATCCGTCGGTCCAGGAGCGAGGCATGCGGGAGGGCGGAGTCCGGGCTACTGGCGGCCGGGTGGCGAAATAGCGGAGTCCAGCTCTGTGAGAAATGCGGTGAGTGCGCGGTAGTACGGCACGACCGTGGTGGTGTCGGCGTACTCATGCGCGCCATGCTGGCCATCTCCACCGATACCGAAAATGACGGCATCAATTCCTCGTTGGGAGAAGAAGCGCGAGTCCGCGGCACCATGCTTGCGCAGGATGTCGGCTCGATACCCTTGATTCCGGGCAGCCTGCTGCAGTAGGCGTACCTCGTGGCGCTGGTGATCCACCCGATGAGGCGCACCGACGCTTGTCACGGCAACCGTCACGCCGGGCACGCAGAAGGTAGCCAGATGTTCGATGATCTCATCGACCGTGCGCCCATTCAGGTCGGTGTCCTCGGCCGGAAACCGGATGTCCAGCCATGCCTGGGCATCAGCCGGGATCTGGTTGAAGGCGCTGTTCGTGGTCTCGATGCGGGCGAGGTTGACCGTGGTGCGCCATACCTCCTCGGCGGCAACGGGATAGCGGGCCAGCAGCTTGTCCAGGCTGCTCATCAGTTTGAGGATTGCGTTATCGCCCAACCATTGGTATGCGCTGTGCCCGCTGCGGCCCTCGGCTCGGAGGCAGGCATTGAGGAGACCCCTGGATTCGGTCACGACACGCAGTCGGCTCTGTTCGCCGATGATGGCGAACTCGCCATCGACGCCTTGCTCAAGTTGGTGCAGCGTGCCATCCTGCCCGCCGACTTCTTCATCGGTGACCACCTGCAGAGCGATCGGGTAGCTCACCACTCCTGCTAGCTCACGGAAGACCATGGCCTGTACCAACGCTGATACCTTCATGTCCTGAGTACCGCGACCGTACAGGCGGGTACCTTCCAGACGCGGTTGGAACTGCTCTGGCGGGGCTGGTACGACATCCACATGGGCATTGAAGATCACCCGGAAACGCGGCCGGCTCGTGCCCAGGTACACCAGCGCACTGGGCTTGCCCTGAGACTCGAACCGTTCCACCGTGAAACCCGGGCCAACCACATCGAGCACGAACTCCAGTGCCCGATACAGATCCTCGGGGCGATCGGCAGTCGACGGTATGGTCAGCAGCCTCCGAGCACAGGCCAGGAAAGACTCGAGCTCCACCCGGCCATCTTGCCGGATGCCACCTGTGCGGCGATTCATCGGTTTCCGTCAGCAGGCACGATGGACTTGTGAAGCTGCTGCTGATGGCCGACACCCACGTCCCGCACCGCGCCCATGATCTGCCCCAACAGCTGTGGCGGGCAGTAGCCGAGGCAGACGTCGTGGTGCATGCCGGGGACTGGGTATGCGTCGAGCTACTGGAGGCGTTGCTGGCTCGATCGAAGCGATTGATCGGGGTAGTCGGTAACAATGACGGGCGATCATTGTCCGCACGATTGCCGGAGGTCGCGACAGCCCAGTTAGACGGCGTGCGGCTAGCGGTTGTGCATGAGACTGGATCGGCCCGCGGCCGTGAGCAGCGGTGTGCCGCCCGTTTCCCCGACACCGACGTGTTGGTCTTCGGACACAGCCACATCCCGTGGGACACGGTAGCTCCTACTGGCCTGCGGCTGCTCAACCCCGGCTCCCCGACCGACCGGCGCCGCCAGCCGACCTGCAGTTGGATGACCGCCGATATCGAAGACGGGCAGCTCGGCCGGGTAGGACTGCACCGGCTCAGCGCTCGGTAGCCCGGAGAGTTCGCCGTTGGGCCCGGCGACCTCAGCGCCTGTCCTTGGCGCCGACTCCGGTGCCCAGCTCGGACAGGCGCCCGGCCATGCCGTCTCCGGGGCGCAGTGGAGGGGTGTCGGCGCCAGCACCGTCGCGCATACCCTCGAGCAACTCGAGTAGGGCGTCACCGGCGGAACGTGTTGGCCGCCACCCGAGCTCGTCGCGGGCCCGTGTGGTGTCCATCAGTGGCACCGCGAGCAGCAGATCGACCATCCCCGGTTCGGTGGGCACGAGCCGGGCCCGCCAGGCGAACGCGGCGAGCTTGCGCAGCAGCCAGGCCGGCACCGGCACTGCCCGCGCGTGGAACAACCCGGCCAGCTCATCAGGTCCGAGTGACGGCTCAGCGGCCACGTTGAACGCACCACGTGCGTCGGCCCGCAGCGCGGCCAGGAGGAACGCCTGGCCGACGTCGAGGCTGTGCACCGCCTGGAACCGCAGCTGCGGCAGCCGAGGCACCGCCGGGATCAAACGAGGATAGAGCAGCGGAGTCGGCAGGAAAGGTCCCGCGAACAACCGCCGGATCCCGCTCGCCGTAGCTCCCTTCAGCACGAATCCTGGCCGCAGACGGACCACGCGCAGCTCCGGATTACGCATCTCGAAGGCGTTAGACGATCGCCCGCACACCGGCAGTCATCGATAGATCACCTGTACGGGGGCCGAGCGCGGCGTCTGGGCGACCAGCTCCAAGAACGAGTCACACATCAGCCGGGCGCGTACCTGGCGTTGGTAGGTGCGAGTCGTGGTCGCAACGACCTCGCCGTCCACGCGGACCCGCCACACCCACTGCCCGGCGCCGTCTCGTGACGTCTCTCCGACGGCGTGCGGCAGGCTTTCTTGCAGGATGCGGATCGCCGCCAGGCAGGACTCCACGTCGGGAGCGGTCTGCGCCGATCTTGCGAGGCTGCGGTTGTTAGCCGACATGAACCTCCAGGCGAACCCGGTTGCCCGGGGCCCTGCGACACCGGCGTCCCGACCTGACTCGGGTGGCGTCGGCAGGTGCACATAGCGTGCAGCCGGAACCACCTGGAACCGAGCCATAGCCATGACGCCTCCCAAACCGATTCACGGGGCGACGCTGCCTCCCGAAGGTGAACCAAAACAGTCCAGCAGTCGGCAAAGAGGTGACGACCAGCCCCACAGGGGATAGACACCTAGGGTTATAAATCCACGATTTTATCACCTACATGGGGGAAGTAAACCCTCGATAGGGGAGCATCAAGCCCACCCACTGTAGTCACATAACGCGAGCGGTGACCAGCGGCATCGGCCGAACGAGTTTCAGGGGGAACAGGCCGCTGAGGCGGACCCGAGGCCCTGCCCAGGACGATCCTCCTCAAGGAGGTTCTCCTGCTCGTAAGCTTACGTCCACCTTGGATACCGGCTCCGCCAGATCTCCCCGAGCGCCAGCACCCGCACGCCGGCACCCCGGCCGGAGATTGAGCTACCGCCATTCAGGGTAATTTGACGTCTGCCCACCGCACCCGCCTTAAGGAGAACCGTCATGGCCTCAGTCAAGGGACTGGAGACTTACCTCAACGATCACCTGGCTGGTGCCAACACGGGCACTGAGCTCGCGAACAAGATCAGCTCCGAGTACGAGAAAACCACGTTCGGCCCCTTCCTCGCAGAGCTGGCCCGAGAGATCGAACAGGACAAGGCCACGTTGGAAGGGCTGATGCAGCGACTCGGAATTGCGCTCAGCCCGAGCAAGCAGGTTGCGGGCTGGATCACGGAGAAGATCACCAGGCTGAAGATGAGCGAAACGATGACCGGTGGTGAGGATCTGAAGTGCCTGCTGGAGTTCGAGACGCTGTCACTGGGCATCGAAGGCAAGCTGTCGATGTGGCGCAGCCTGATCGAGGTGAGCGACTCACACGCCGAGCTCGCTGCGATCGACCTGGCTAGCCTCGCGAAGCGCGCCGAGACGCAACGCTCCAGCCTCGAAGGTTACCGACTTCAGGCTGCCAAGGGCGCCCTGACCACCTGATCCCGGCATTACCGCCGGACGCGAGCCGTCACAGGCGCGTGCCTGGCTAGGAGAACCCACCATGCTCGCCATTGTCGCCGCCGTTCTCTTCGCTATCGGCCTGGTGCTTGACCTGGCCGGACTCGCGCTCGGACCGCTGGACGTGTTCACGTTCATCACGGCCGGGCTGCTGTGCCTCGCGCTGCAGCTCGCCGGGGTCGGGGCCGGCTCGACGAGGAGCTGGCGGCGCAGCCGCTTCTGAGAGCCGGCACCCGGCTGAAAACCGGTACCTGGCCGCCAGCCCTAGCACAGCAGGTCGGGCGGTGCCCACCCGGTGTGGACATCGCCCGACCTAGCCAGCGCTGATTACTTGTCGAAGACGTCTTTCCCCGCGTCCTTGACCTTCTCGCCGGCCTGCTTGAGATCGCCCTTGCCCTGCTCGAGCTTGCCCTCGACCTCCAGCTGCTCATTTCCGGTGGCCTTACCGGCGGCCTCCTTGGCCTTGCCCTTCAGTACTTCCGTAGTGTTTTTGATCTTGTCTTGCAGACCCATCAGAAGCTCCCTTCGTGAGACAGCCGTATCCAGAGATACCCCCCTGTGGTGATCACTAAACAATGGCAACTCAACGCAGCCAGCGTCGCCGCTTAGGAGCCATGAGCCGGCGCCAGGCTGCGGGTAGTGCGTCGTCGGTGCGGTGGATCGCGGCGTTCTGCTGACCGTGCAGCAGCCCGAAAGTGTAACCGTTCTCGCCGTCCAGGTGGGCCTGCATGCCGATCTCTCGCAACACCGGGCGAGCAACGACAGCGTCGTTGTGCTCGCCGAGCAGCTGTTGAACGGCCTTCACGCGCTTGCGGAAGCGGCGAGCCGGTTTGCCGAGCACCGGCTGCGCCACTTCGGTGGCGTAACGCAGGCGCTTGGCTGCCTTGCGCACCTCGTGCAGAGCGGTATCCCGGGCAGAGCCGGCGGATCGCCGGTCGGCGCGGCGCATCCGGCGGGTGACCTTGCTGTCGATGCGCCCGATCAGCCGCGGCAGTTCACGGCGGGCCGGGCGGCGGCCCCGGCGGGACAGGGGTGGCTCGGTGAGCAGCGCGTCGATGTCGTCGAGCAAGCCGAAGTAGCGTGGGCTGTCCAGCGCAGCCCGCACCTCGTCGGCCGCATCGGCTTCGCGCCGGGCGAAGTAGCGGGTGAACCGCTGCTCGACCGGGCCTGCGACCTCCTCGGCGGGCAGCGCCGCAGTGGCCTCGTCGAACCGTTCCCGCAGCACCTCCAGGTCACGTGCCGGCCCTAGCACGTCGGCGAGCCATTTGAGCTCCGCGATGAGCCGGCGGGCCCGGTCCCGCTCGATGACCTTGCCAAACACCTGCAGCGCACTGCGCATCCGCCGGGTCGCTACCCGCATCCGGTGCACGGCGTCCGGGACCTGCTGCCGCACCAGCGGGTCATAGTGGGTGATCTCCTCGGCTTGGCCACCGAGGTAGGCCAGCACGGCGCGTGCGGCCGAGGACTTGGCATCCGGCACCGGCCACGGCCGCCGGACGGGCAACCGGTCCCCCATCAGCCGGGCGAGCTTGGAGGCCGAGCCCGAACGGCGTATCCCGGCCTTACCCAGCCGTCGCTCGACCCGGTCAAGCAGCTTGGGATTGCCGTGCCCGACGAGTTCCACCTCGATTTCCCGCCAGGTCTTCGCGGTGGTCTCCGAGCCCATGGTGTGCGCTGTGACGTGGTCGTCGACCACCTCCGCCACCGGCTCACCGGCGCGGTCGGACAGCTTCCAGCGGCGGCGTCTGGTCGTCACCAGGGCGACCGGCCGCAGCTTGGCGCCGCGGGCATAAGCCCGGGTCAGCACGGTGAGCTCCGCCGGCGCTGCGCTGTTGGTCTTCGAGCGGCCCAGGGGCACCTGCAGCTCGTCGCGGCTGTCGACGCCGTGCGGCAGCTTCAGGTGCCAACCTGCATCGTCACCACCGCTGCGCCGCCGCAACGTGATACCCGCCCGCGCCAGCCGCAGGTCACGGGTGTCGTAGTACACCGCCTCAAGAACCTGCTCCTCTGGTCCCGTCTGGTCGCCAACGCCGGACATCCCACTCAAAACCGGCAACGGGTCACGCTCAGCCGCATCAAATTTACGCTCAGTCTCACGCACAGCCGTCAACATGCCTGTTGGGGTACCCCAATCAACCCTCCCCCTAACATCACGGCGACGTACCGCATTCAGCGGGCTCGGCGGGGTGATCACCGCACTGAAAACCCCGCTGAGCCCGCTGAATGCGAGATGGGGCAGGGAGGGGACCTGGTTAGTGTGGGAGCGGGGTGTCGTCGGTGCTGGTGTCGTCGCCGGGCCAGCTGCCCTCGCCTTGCTCCACCCCTCTGCTCAACCGGCCTGCCTGCGCCGCTGTGACGCGCGATCGCGCTCTGCGACCCCACAGCTGCTCACCGAGCCGCTCGGGCAAAGCGGCCGCGACCGCGCCGGCCACACTGTCTGGCAGTTGCTCTCCCAGGATCGCCAGCGTCGCGCGGGTGACGCGTTCGGCGTCGGCGCGAGTACCCAGCCCAGCCCTGGTTTGCACTTCTGTGATGAACTCCTCGTCGCGCACCTGATCCTCCCTGCTGAGCTCGACTGTGCACAGTGGGTACCCGGTGTCGGGTCGGGGAAACGGAACCGACGGGCAGTCAGTCCGTGGCCGACATGCGTTCCCGCAGGTGCTCCAGGGTCTGGCGGAGCACCCGCGAGACATGCATCTGCGAGATGCCGACCTGATCGGCGATCTGAGTCTGGGTCATCTGGCGGAAGAACCGCAGGGCGAGGATCGTCCGTTCACGGGGTGCGAGCTCGGCCAGTAGCGGGCGCAGCGCCTCGCGGTCATCAATGAGCGTCAGGTCGCCATCCAGGCCGCCGATCACGTCGCCGAGGGTCGCAGTGCCCTCCCCGGAGCCGAGCATCTCGTCCAGAGACGAACTTCGGTAGGAATCGCCGGCCCGCAGCCCCTCGATCACCTCCGCGGTGGACACTCCCAGCCGGACGGCGATCTCGCTGGGCCGGGGAGCCCTACCGAGCTGTTGGGACAGCTCGGCCAACGTGCCCCGGATGGCGATGTGCAGATCCTTCAGCCGCCGCGGCACCCGTGTCGACCAGCCGTGGTCGCGAAAGTACCGGCGCACCTCTCCGGTGATCGTGGGTACCGCAAAGGAGAAGAAGTCGCAGCCGCGGTCCGGCTCGAACCGGTCCACCGCGTTGATCAGTCCCACGGTGGCGACCTGAACCAGGTCATCCAGCGGTTCGCCGCGGCCGGTAAACCGGCGTGCGATATGTTCGGCCATCGGACGATAGCCGCTGATCAGCTGCTCGCGCAGCTGCTGCCGGGCCGGGTCGTCGGGCGCCAGCTCGGCATAGCGCCGCTGCAGCGGGACCAGGTGCGCGTATTCGCCGTCGCGGGTGGCCGCCGGCGACCCGGACGAGGTCACGTCGGTGGGGCGGTGACGACGCCTTTAACCAGGGTGATACACACCCTGCCACTCTGCCCTTGAGCACCGGGCAGGAACTGGGTACTGACCTCGTCGGCGAGGGACTCCAGTACTCGCCAACCGAATGATCTCGTCGGCAGCGGATCGGCCGAGCCGTCCGCGTCGACCTCCGCAGCCAGCTCGATCCGCTCGGCCCGAAGGGTGAACCGGCAGCTCAACGTCGCGTTCAGGGCGGCGATCCGGACCAGCATGGCGCACACATCATCGACCGCCATCCGCAGGTCGTCGATCGAGTCGAGGTCGAAATCCGCGCGCGCGGCGAGATCGGCCGCAACGGTGCGGATCGTGGGGATGGCGAGGGCACCGGCCGTGGTCTGCAGCTCGATTGCCAACACATGTTCCCCCCCGGAAGGGGTCGGCGACGCTGCACGGTCGTCGGGGGTCGAACGATCGCTGTTCACGTACATCACCGTGATCTTGATGCCACGTCAGTGACGGTGACTCAAGCGGCGGCGATCCCGGTCTATCAGGTCGTGAAATCTTCCACTTGCCATCGTCGTCTCCTCAGTGATCGGTATCGCCAGTGTCGAGTACGGCTGTGTTTCCCGATGCCGGCAAGATCCAAACTCGGCCAATTCCAGCTCGGCGGGAAGTGCGGGAGTGCAGAAGGAAGGCGGGTGCACCGGGAAGAACTCACGGCGCACCCGCCCTGGGAGGTGGTCCGCACAACCACTTCCCAGGCGACGGGGCCGGTAAACCACCCGTTAGAGTGAGTCTTGGAGAGCGTCCGGCACGTTGTCGGCGAAGGTGAAGTGCTCTTTGAGCTCGGTGGCCTCCAGTGCCCGGTTGGCGATCCGGGAGTTGCACACCAACCGCAGGTCGCGATCGTCCCGGGTAGCGAGTTCGTTCGCCTCGAACAGCGCGGACAGCCCAGCAGATCCCAGGAACCGCACCCCATCGAGGTCCACCACCACGACCCGCGCAGCGGCCAGCTGTTCGGACAGGAAGCTGACCAGTTCCGCCGCCGTCAGCGCGTCGACCTCGCCCACTACCGTGACGACGCGCGCGTCCGGCCCGTGCTGGGCCACCTGAAGACCCATGATGTCGGCGAAGTCGCTGCTCACACCCCGCACGATATCCGGCAGATCACGGCGGGCGCTACGCGGCCAGGTCAGCGACGGTGCCTACCCGGTGTCGCGGGCGACAGCCCGGACGGCCAGCACCGCCAGATCGTCCCCGTCATTGCGACCCAGCCAGTCGGTGACGGTGTCCTTGACGCGGGTTGCCACCGCCTGCGCGGTCATCCCCGCGCAGCCACTCAGGCAGGCAGCCAGCCGGGCCGAACCGAACTGCTCTTCATTCTCTCCGGTGCGGCGGCCGGCCTCGGTAGCGCCGTCGCTGTACAGCAGGCACGTCTCGCCCGGTTTCAGCGTGATCGTGGTACGGCCGAAACGGGCGTCGGGCAGGATGCCCAGGACTGTTCCGGGCACCCCGACCTCCTCGACGTGGCCGCCGCCCCGCAACACCATCGGCGCGGGATGGCCGCCGGCGGCGAGCGTCAGCGTCAGCCCCGCCGGGGCAGGCCGCAGCGTGCCGAGCACCAGCGTGGTGAAAACGGTCCGCCCGGCGGTCAGCAGCGCCCGGTTGAGCAGGTGGAGCAACCGGGCCGGCTCCCGCTCGACCACCATCAACGCGGCCAGCGAGTGCTGCACCCGGCTACTTTCCGCCAGCGCCTCGGCGCCCTTGCCGCACACGTCGCCGAGGGCGAACAGGGTGTTCCCGTCAGGGGTTGGGCGGATCAGGTAAAAGTCGCCGCCCACGGCCAGCTCACCTGCGGCAGGGCGGTGCGCCACACCCAGTTGCACCCCGGGAAGTTCCGGCAACGCGTCGGGCCGCGGTGGTAGCAGTGGGGCCTGCAGCTGGTTCAGAGCGGTGGCGCGGTCCCGCCGCTGCCGCCCGGCCTCGAGCACCGGGCCGGCCAGCGCCGCCAGTGGGGCGAGCAGGTCGGCCGCGGCCGGCCGGACCACCACCAGCAGCCCCTCGGTCCGTTGCGGCCCCCGCAGCGGCGTCGCCACGACCGGCTGCCGCTCGATGACGTCGGGTCCGAGCGCCGGAGTCAACGCGGCCAGCTCGCCGGCCGGCACCGTGGCGGTGCCCCCGGTGGCTCCACGCAGCGCGCTGGCCAGGACGGGGGCCGTGCGAGGGGCGGGCGCCCGGGCGATGCCGCTGGCCGGTCGGGCCTCACCGTGGCTGAATCGCCACCACGACACCCTGGCCCGCGGCGCCGGCAGCAGCACAGCGGCTCGCTCGCCCAGCACCGGGACGGCCATCCGGACCAAGGCTGCGGCCGCCTTGTCGTGGCCCACCCCCGCCGCCAGCTCGCGGCCGGCGGTCAGCATGAAGTCGTGGCGGTCGGTGAGCTCCCTGACAACCCAGGCTTGCCAGCCATCGGTGAGCCGGCGCAGCCGTCCGGATACCCGCTGCCCGCCGGGCTCGGCGACGAAGGACTCTCCGCTTTGGTGGAACTCATCGCCGACACTCAGGTCAGGGAACAACGCCCGAGCCGCGAGGTTGAGCAGCTGGATCCGGCCAGACGCATCTTGCACGATTACGGCCTGGTCCATGCCGTCGAGCAGCAGCGGCAACCCAGGCACCAGCAGATCGGCAACGGGGTTCACGTCAGATGCCACTGCATCTCCTCACCCGATTCCGAACGCGTCGCGACCGAGGGTATCCCCAAGGCAGGTGTGCTCCGGGTCGAATCCGGCGGCCGATCGTGGCACTCTGCGAGCTTTAAGGCACCGTTGATGTTCTGGGAGGCTCATCGTGAGCGCGCAGCCCGTGTCGGCCCCGGGATCGTTTCCGGAGCGGGTGGATCTGGTCGATTCCGCCGCCCTGGAACGGCTCCTGCTGGCCTTGGAGGAGCTTCGCGACGGCAACTTCCGACGCCGGTTGGTGGTCACCGACACCAGCCTCACCGGGCGGATCGCGACAGTGATCAACCAGATCGCCGAGCGCAACCAATCGTTGGTCGGCGAGCTGGTCCGGGTGCGTGCGGCGGTCGGCCAAGAGGGTCGGACCGAGGAGCGACTCGCTGACGATGGCAGCGGTGGATGGTCGATAGCTGCGGCGGCGACCAACGGCCTGATCGAGGATCTGACCCGGCCGACCACCGAGCTGGCTCGGGTACTGACCGCGGTATCCGAGGGTGACCTGTCGTCTCGAGTGTCCGACCAGTTGCTGCGGGGCGACTTCGCCCGGTTGGGTCATAGCGTCAACCGGCTGCTCGACCAGTTGTCGCTGTTCGCCGCTGAGGTGACCAGGGTGGCCCGCGAGGTCGGCACCGAAGGCCGGTTGGGTGGTCAGGCGCAGGTCCCCGGGGTGGCCGGGACCTGGCGGGACCTGACCGACTCGGTCAACGTGATGGCCGGCAACCTCACCGGGCAGGTCCGCGACATCGCCGAGGTGGCCACCGCGGTGGCCCGGGGCGACCTCAGCCGCAAGATCACCGTCGAGGTGTCGGGTGAGCTCTTGGAGCTCAAGAACACCCTCAACACCATGGTCGACCAGCTCTCGGCGTTTGCCGCCGAGGTGACCAGGGTGGCCCGCGAGGTCGGCAGCGAGGGCAGGCTGGGCGGTCAGGCGGAGGTGCCCGGCGTGGCCGGGACGTGGCGAGACCTGACCGATTCGGTCAACGTGATGGCCGGCAATCTCACCGGTCAGGTGCGCAGCATCGCCCAAGTGGCCACCGCGGTGGCTCGGGGCGATCTCAGCCGCAAGATCACCGTGGACGCCCGCGGCGAGATCCTGGAACTCAAGAACACCCTCAACACCATGGTCGACCAGCTCTCCGCCTTCGCCGACGAGGTAACCCGGGTGGCGCACGAGGTGGGCAGTGAGGGCAAGCTCGGCGGCCAGGCCCAGGTCCGCGGAGTGGCCGGCACCTGGAAAGCGCTCACCGACAACGTCAACGGCATGGCGGAGAACCTGACCAGCCAGGTGCGCAGTATCGCCACAGTGGCTGCCGCGGTGGCCGGCGGCGACCTGTCCAAGAAGATCACCGTGGAGGCGCGTGGCGAGGTCGCCGCGCTGGCCGAGACGATCAACCGGATGGTCGACACCTTGGGTGCGTTCGCCGACGAGGTGACCCGGGTGGCCCGCGAGGTCGGCACCGAGGGAACGCTCGGCGGCCAGGCCCGGGTACCTAATGTTGCCGGCACCTGGAAGGGCCTCACCGACAACGTCAACGGCATGGCGGAGAACCTGACCAACCAGGTGCGCAACATCGCCGAGGTGACCACCGCGGTGGCCAGCGGCGACCTGTCCAAGAAGATCGATGTGGAAGCCCGCGGTGAGATCCTGGAGCTCAAGACCACGATCAACACCATGGTGGACCGGCTGTCCGCATTCGCCCGCGAGGTGACCCGGGTGGCCCGCGAGGTGGGCACCGAGGGCCAGCTCGGCGGGCAGGCCGAGGTGATCGGCGTGTCCGGCACGTGGCAGCAGCTGACCGAGAACGTCAACGTCCTGGCCGGCAACCTCACCACCCAGGTGCGGGCGATCGCCGCGGTGGCCACTGCGGTGACCGCAGGCGACCTGACCCGCCAGATCACCGTCGACGCCTCCGGCGAGGTCGCCGAGCTCAAGGACAACATCAACCGGATGATTGCCACTCTGAAGGAGACCATCCGAGCCAACCAGGAACAGGACTGGCTTAAGACCAACCTCGCGCGGCTGTCCGATCTCATGCAGGGTCACCGCGATCTGGTCACTGTCGCTTCGGTGGTGATGAGCGAGCTGGCCCCCCTGGTGTCAGCGCAGCAAGGGGCCTTCTTCCTGGTCCGCGGTGAGGACGACGGACCACCGATGGTGGAGTTCACGGCGGGTTATGGCATCCCGCGCGACGTGGCGGTCCGCCGCTTCGCCCTCGGTGAGTCACTGGTCGGGCAGGCGGCGCTGGACAAGCGGACGATCCTGGTCGCCGAGGCGCCACCGGACTACGCGACGATCAGTTCCGGCCTCGGCTCGGCTGCCCCGGCCAACCTGATCGTGCTGCCGTTGCTGTTCGAGGACCAGGCCTTGGGCGTGATCGAGCTGGCCTCGGTCAACGAGTTCACGACGGTGCACCGGGACCTGCTCGAGCAGCTTCGCGAGACGATCGGCGTCAACGTCAACACCATCCTGGCCAACTCCCGTACCGAGGCGCTGCTGAGCGAGTCGCAGCGACTGACCAAGGAGCTGACCGCAGGTTCGGAGCGGCTGCAGGCCCAGCAGCACGAGCTGCAGAGCTCCAACTCCGAGCTGGCCGAGAAAGCCGCCCTGCTGGCGGCCCAGAACCGCGACATCGAGATCAAGAACGCCGAGATCGAGCTCGCCCGTCAGGAACTCGAGGAACGGGCCGCCGAGCTGGCTGCCGCGTCGCGCTACAAGTCAGACTTCATGGCGAACATGTCTCACGAGCTGCGCACCCCGCTCAATAGTGCGCTGGTACTGGCCAAGCTGCTGACCGACAATCTGGACGGCAACCTGTCCACCAAGCAGGTGGAATTCGCCAGGACCATCTACTCGGCCGGTAGCGACCTCTTGCAGTTGATCAACGACATCCTCGACCTCGCCAAGGTCGAAGCCGGGCGGATGGAACCGTCGCTGTCCGAGGTCGCGATGACGGCCGTGGTGACCTACGCCAAGACGTTGTGCGAGCCGCTGGCCGCCGAGAAGGCACTGCACTTCGCCGTGGAGCTCGATCCGGCCCTGCCGGCGACCCTGCACACCGACGAGCAGCGCCTGCAGCAGGTGTTGCGCAACCTGATGTCCAACGCCCTGAAATTCACCGACGAGGGCGGTGTGCAACTGCGGATCCGGCCGGCGTCTGCTGACGAGGTGGCCGGCGAGGCGCTACGCGCCGCGCCGGTTCGGGTGGCCTTCGAGGTGGCGGACACCGGTATCGGGATCGCCGCCGACAAGCTGTCCGTGATCTTCGAAGCGTTCCAGCAGGCGGACGGTACGACTAGCCGGCGTTACGGCGGCACCGGACTCGGGTTGTCGATCAGCCGGCAGCTGACCCAGTTGCTCGGTGGCGAGCTGACGGTACGCAGCGAACCGGGCAAGGGGAGCGTTTTCACCCTCTACCTGCCCAAGGTCTACCTGCCCGAGATCACTGAGTTGTCCCGGCCAGCGATTCCCCACGGCACTGCGCAGGACGCTGTGAGCGTCAAGCTCGCACCACCCGAGCTGGTGTCAGCGGCCCGGTCGCTGCCGCAGCTGCACCTAGGGCCTGGCCCCGCCCCCGTGCGCTTCCACGGGGAGAAGGTCCTGATCGTCGACGACGATCTGCGCAACGTCTTCGCGCTGACCAGCCTGCTCGAGGCCCACGGTCTGCAGGTTGCCTTCGCCGATAACGGAGTGGCCGGAGTCCGCGCGTTGGAGCGCCACGACGACACCGCCCTGGTCTTGATGGACGTGATGATGCCCGAGCTCGACGGCAACGCGACGATCGCGGCGATCCGCAACCTGAGCCGCTACGCTGACTTGCCCATCATCGCGGTGACCGCGAAAGCGATGAAGGAGGACCGAGCCAAGAGCCTGGCCTCCGGAGCCAACGACTATGTCACCAAGCCGGTCGACACCGACCTGCTCCTCGGCTTGATCAGCGCGCACCTGGCCAGCCAATCGGAGGCCTCCGTCGACGACGAGGCCGCCGTCGGGCCGTAGGGCAACGACCAGGCCGTATCCGGTCCTCTGGGCTACCCGATCCCGTCTGGAGGATTGACACGGCTGCCATGAAGGGAGATCTAGACGCACGCCGTACCCTATGTGTGTGATCACGCACGGCGATCCCGCAGCAGCGCTCGGCGACGCGCGCCAAGCCCACGGGCACGGGCTCACCGCCTCGACCCCGCGGCCGGCATGCCGTTCCACACAGTCACTTCGGCAGGGGATGCTCAAGCACAGTTCACCAGCCGTCCTGGCCCAAGGACGACACATTATCCGATCGCACCGCCTGCATAGGGAGGAAATTCGATGGTAGACGCGGTTGTGAAGGTACTGACTGTCGTCGTAGTTGTGCTTTTGATCATTATTATTATACCTCTGGTCGGGCCGTTCGTGACGAGTCAGATGCCGGAATTCGCCGAGTGGACCAGCCGGATTCTCAATGCAACTTGGGATGGCTTCCAGCGGCTCCTCCAAGGTTTCGGCTTTTCCGGACGTTGATACCGCGGCTACGCCGCCTACAGGCCCGAGTCGGAGCGGGTCAGGCTGATCGGCGCGGTGGACGGCCCGACCGCGGACCGAGTATCGCGATCAGCACCAGCAGCAGCACTCCCGCTGACTCGACGAACAGCGTGGCGGGCACCAGCGGAGTCTGCAGGGACTCCTGCACGCCGAACAGGCCGACGGTCAGGCTCAGAATCAACCCCGCCAGGGTTCCCGCGGTGAAGACAGCGGTGACCGCGGCGACGACCCTCAGCAGGTGGACCGGCACCACCAGCAACGCCGCAGCCAGCACCGCGGCGCCGATCGCATTGAGCAGGAACAGCGGGCCGATCACCGGCACCTCGCGGAAACCGTCCGCCCACAGCTGCAGGTGGATCCATCCCATAGCGCCGGTCAGCCCCACTCCCAGCAGCCGGCCGACCATCACGATCGCCGGTCGCGTCGACCCGTTCACCGGGACTCGTCAGCCGGTACGGGGGCGGCTGGTACTGGTGCAGGTGCCAGTGCGGGTGTGGCACCAGCGCTGACGGTGAGGTTCATGTCCATCCCATTACCTTATGACCGTACCTACAAAAATTCCGGGCATCAGAACGTATCTGAACGGCATCAGCGGCATCTACTCTGTGAGGGGACCACCGCATGTCAACACGGGGGTCGAGATGGCTGCACGGGGACGGCGCGCGTCGCTGATCTGCTCGGCGCTGCTGGGCGCGCTGATGATTTCTTGCGGAGTTCCAGTAGAACCTACGGTAGCGGCCGCACCGGTACCGGCGGATGCACCGGCACCGGCGGCCGTGCCTGGGCCGGCGGCCGCACCGGAACCCAGGGTCGCACCGGAACCTAGGGCCGCACCCGCACCGGCCGCCCCACCCGCTCCGGCACCCGCACCGGCGGTCCCACCCCCACCGAGGCGCCCGGGGGGCGCACCGCCGGGCACCGAACTGGTCGCTATACCCGGAGGGGACGACGTGTCCCTGGCCGACTGGAAAGATCTCATGAACCAAGCTTGCAGAGACGCGGGCCACCGGCCGGGGTGCCTGAACCTTCAGATCAATTATACCGATAAGAAAGGCTCTGACGACGAGTGCGAGGTCACTAATGTCTCGCCGCCGATAGGCAAGAAAGTGACGACCAGCACCCGCGTCAGGCTGAAGGTCAACTGCGAAACATCCGAACCGGACACCTCCTCCCCGGACAACAACTCCACAGACCAGGAGCAAGGCCAGCCGGACAACAACACCACAGATAAGAAGGAAGACGAGACGGGCAGATGACCAGCGTCGCAGCGGCGCGCGAGGACGGTTCCGCGGAACCGTCGACACAACCGCCCGTGGTGAGTCCGCCCGAGGCGCCAGTACAGCCCCCAGCATCTGGTGTCGATGGCCTGCCCACGACTCGGGTCCCCGAGCAGCCAGCGGCCAGCGCTGCCGCCGAGCCAACTGTGTTCGAGGCCGCCGCCCTGCCCCAGGTCTTGAAGATCGTCGGGTCGATCGTCGCCCCCACAACACTGCTGACCGCGCTGATGTACTACTTCGGGCGACTGCAGTTCGCCGGATTTTTGTGGTATGTCGGCGCGCATGTCACCGTGCTGGACTTCACGGTCCAGGACTATCTGAACAACAGTGTGGACGGCTTGATCCCGCCACTGATCGCCGTCGCAGGGATTACCCTCTTGGCGCTCTGGGGCCACCAGCTGCTGCGCCGAGCGCTGGCTGCTGGAACCCGCCGGATCGTGCTGCGGGTGTTGATGCCGGTCGCGGTCATTGCCGGGTTGGTCCTGGTGGGTTTGGCGATGGTCGACTTCGTCTTCGGGGGCAGCGTGTTCACGGCTTTCCCGGAAGGCCGTGGACTCAGCCTCTCGATCGGCATCCTGCTGCTGTTCTACGCCGCCCGATTGTTGCAGCTGCTCGCCGCCCAGCGACGACCAGAGCAGGTACCACGGCGCGCGCCGGGAGTGGTCGTGGCCGAGTGGGGCGCTGTCTTCATCCTGGTGAGCGTCGGACTGTTCTGGGCAGTCGGGAGCTACGCGATCAACGCTGGAATCGATCGTGCTCACCAATTCGAGGCCTCGCTGGCTAGCCGTGCAGATGTAGTGGCGTACAGCGAAAAAAGGCTCAGCCTGCAAGCGCCGGGCGTCCAAGAGGTGACCTGCCAGTACCCCGACGCGGCCTACCGGTTCCGCTACGACGGGCTCAAGTTCGTGCTGCAGGCAGGGAACCAGTACCTCCTACTCCCCGCCGGTTGGACACGCGCGCAAGGCGCAGCCATATTGATTCCCCGCAGCGAAGCGGTGCGGCTGGAGTTCAGCCCGCCAGGCCAAGTACGGGATGCGACCTGTTGACACTGACACCGCTACCCGGCTGGCGCAGCTAGCCGCCGGCAACGTCGGGATCCGAGCCCGGCCGTGTCGCCCCGTTCCTTATCCGCTGTCGTCCCCGCCGCGAAGATCCAGTTATCCTGCGTTCGAACCTAGGCCCGGAACTCCTGGTCGACCACGCGGCACGAGGGACACGATGACTTCGACCAACATGATCCAGCGGGTGAACGACGCCCAGGGCCGGCCCGTATGGCTCGTGTCAGGGCACGAGCGGGTGCGGGATCTGCTGGCCGATCCGCGCCTGGGCCGTTCGCATCCCAACCCGGGGCACCCGGCCCGCCTCACCCAGCCGGGCTGGTTCGGGGGGCCGATCCCCGATCCGGAAGGGGAGCAGGCCGACCTTCACCGGATGCGCAAGCTGCTGACGCCGTCGTTGTCGACCCGTCGCATGGAGAGCCTGCGGCCCCGCGTCGAGACGATCGTCGACGGGTTGCTCGACGAGCTCGGCCGCAGCGGACCCCCGGCCGACTTCCACACTGTCGTCTCCTTCCCCCTGCCCGCACTCGTGGTGTGCGAGCTGCTCGGGGTGCCCGCCGAGGACCGCGAGGACCTCTGCCGGTGGCAGATCGAGGCGAAGCAGGTGAGCAAGCCCGCCGTCGCCCGAGGAGGCCTGCAGTCGCTGTGGCGATACCTGGGCACCCTGATCGAGCGTAAGCGCTCGGCCCTCGGCGACGACGTCATCTCTGATCTGCTGCATGCCGCCAGGCTCGACCCGAAGCTCACCGACGACGGGATCGCCCATCTCGCCGCCGGGATCCTGTTCGCCGGGCACGCACCCGTCGTCGCCATCATCGATCGGGGCATGCTGCTGCTGCTGACCCACCCCGAGCAGCGGGAGGCGCTACAGCGCGACCCGGCGCTGGCCGCCTCCGCCCTCGAAGAGATCTTCCGCTTCGCCAGCCCAATCGAGCGGCAGCGAGCCGCCCGGCGGGGCGGCCTGACCCGGTACGCCTCCGTCGACGTCGAGGTCGACGGCATCACCATCCGCGCGGGCGACACGGTGATGTTCGCCGTACAGGATGCCAACGAGGACGAGGTCGTCTTCCCCGACCCGAGGCGCTTCGACATCAGCCGCGAGCGCAACCCGCACCTCTCGCTGAGTCACGGAGCACACTTCTGCCTCGGAGCCCCCCTGGCCCGGCTGAAGCTGCAGTACCTGTTCGTGCGCCTGTTCGAACGCTTCCCCAACCTCCGCCTCGCCGTCGAACTCGACGAGATCCAACCCGTGCGCGAAGCCGTAGCCGGCGCCGTCAGCCACCTCCCCGTCGCCTGGTAGCCAAAGCCCGCCCGTTTAGTCCTTTCCAGCTGTGCCGTCCGGAGAAACACGACGATCAGCGGTCGCCGTCAGCCTCGAAAGCTCTTCCACCATTGTAATCGTGTGGCAAAACGTATCGATCGAAACCTCTCTGTCCCCTAGATCCATAAGCGCCTGAACCGTCACCGGGTCCCGCATGGCAATACCAAGTTCCTCGGCCCAGCTCATTGCTGATTTCGAATCGGTCATGCTGGCCATCATCTGGTTGCGCTCGTCCTGAGTCCGAGTTGCCTTCACCGCCTCCTGGGCAGTCCGGATCTGGGCCGGTAAGCGGAAGTCGTCAACTACGTGCAGCTCCTCAGAATCAGTCTTGAGCCACCGGGCAAGAGCGTCCCGTATGCTCCCGCGCGCCTCGGCAAGGCTAGGGCCCCGACTGTGCACACGTGGCTCTTCGGCGATCTCCACCACCCAGGCTTCGCCGTCACGTTCGTATACCGCAGTGTAAGTCTCGCTCACATGAACCAATCCCTCCCGCTACCCGGACCACGCCAGATGACCAGCGCCGCGTCTGAGTCTAGGTGTTCCCACACGTTGTCCCTAGACCCCGTGCACATCACGCACCGGCCGCCCCGGCCCCGATCCGGCGGGACACGGCCAAGCCGCCGGCGGTCAGGGCGATGTAGTCCGGCTCGGTCAGGCACCCGGGCCACGATCACCAGCGCGCCGAGCGGGGTCCCACTGGCCTCCTGCACACGTCCCCGCGCCCGGCGCACCGGGGACGGCCGCACGCCGGCCGAACCAATCCCGGCCGGCATACGTACGTTCAGCAGGATGAGTCCGCTGAACGAGGTTTGCTCGGCGCCCACGCCGGGTATGACCACCATGGTGGGCCTTTGAGGGCCCTGCGCGGGGTCTGGCCGCACTGATTTTCCGTGTACGATGGGACGACTCCGGACAACCGTGACTCCGGACAACCGTGGAGTCCCGAGTTCAGGAAGGGGCCTATGAGCGCCTACAGCCTGCCCGACCTGCCGTACGGTTACGATGCGCTCGAACCTCACTTCGACTCGCGAACCATGGAGATCCACCACACCCAGCACCACCGCCGCTACGTCGATGACCTGAACGCAGCGCTGGGCTTGACCGACGAGCTGCGCGCCGCTGGCGGGCAGCCCATCGATGACTTGCTGTGGAGTATTGGCAAGATCCCCGAAGAGTCTCGTAACGCGGTCCGCAGCCACGGCGGCGGGCACGCGAACCACTCCCTCTTCTGGAAGATCTTGAGCGGGGATGGCGGTGGAGAGCCCTCCGGTCACCTCGCCGAGGCCATCGTGGAGGAGTTCGGTTCGTTCACGGCGTTCAAGAAGCGGTTCACCGGAGTCGCTACCACACACGTTGGCAGTGGCTGGGCATGGCTGGTGCGGGTACGTAACCGGTTGGTGGTCTACAGCCTCCCCAACGAGGACTCGCCGCTCACCGCCGAAGAGACCCCCATCCTCGGGCTCGATCTGTGGGAGCACGCTTACTACCTGCAGTACCCGGCCGCACGTGCCGACTACGTGGATGCCTTCTGGAACGTGGTGAACTGGGAAGAAGTAAATCGTCGGTTCGAGGAGGCAGCGCGGTCGTAGTCCAGCTGGATCGCCGCCGGAGCGGCCCGGGCGAGGTACGGTTTTCCACATCTATCCCCTGACGAGTTGTTGCATCGGAGAGGGTGCACGAACATGAGCCAAGAGCAGGAGAACGCAAAGCCAACCGAGCGCCCAGCCGCCGAGGGTGAGCAGGCGCTCTCCGCGCTGCGGGGCATCTGGAAAGCACAAGGTCAGACGAGCGCTGACCTCGATGAGGCCTGTGGCAACACGAAGTCGTGCAAGAGCATGGAAGCCGTCGGCTTCCAGGGACTGGCCGATGACGACATCGAGCAGCCGGGCAAGGCGAAGCCTTCGGTGGGTAATAATCTTCGCTCCGCGTGGAAGACGAAGCTTGAGCGCGAGGGCAAGCTGAGCTCCGAGAGTGGCAGCGTGCGGGATCTCGTCTTCGGCTCATCTGAGCAGAAGGAGTAGGAAACTACCGCTCGCCCGAGCGGTGGTCGGATGCAGAGGGAGGACACGGCACATGTTCGGACGCAAGATACCGAAGCAGTCTGACGCGCAACCTGGTGGGACATCACCCGCTCCTGACGATTCAGCCCGTACCACCTCATATCGGGTCGATCAGGACGCGGCACCTACGACTGTAGGCGTGGCCAAGACGACATCTTACGTGAACGCTATGCAATTCAATGCCCGAGGATACGAAACGCTCAACTGACTTCCCGAGGGGGTCCCGCCACGAGGGCTGGATCCCCGAAGGGTAGACCCGGCAGTGCCGCCGACGTCAGCAGCGTGGACGCGGCCACTCTTCAACCTGTTGGACCTCGCCGCTCAGCGGCCCCAGCGTTGCCAAGGAGACCGCTCGATGAACTATCCGAATACCGTCAAAGAACTTACCGAAACGTTGCGCCGGGGCGATTACCTGGCGGACCGGGGATTGGCGACGGCGGTGTTCGTGGCAATGTCCCTGCAGCGACCCATCCTCCTCGAAGGGGAGGTGGGCGTCGGCAAGACCGAGATCGCCAAGGTGCTGGCCTCGGTGTACGGTCGTACGCTGATCCGGTTACAGTGCTACGAGGGTATCGATACCAACCAAGCCCTCTACGAGTGGGACTACGCGCGTCAGCTCCTCTACATCCGGGCCTTGTCCGATCGCGACGTCGGCGAAGAGGAGGCTATCGAGAAGTTGTTCGGCCCCAGATTCCTTCTCGAGCGTCCCCTGATGCAGGCCATCAAGGCCGGCGACCAGGCCGTCTTGCTGATCGACGAGGTCGACCGCGCCGATGACGAATTCGAGGCGTTCCTGCTCGAAGTGTTGTCCGACTTCCAGATCAGCATCCCCGAGATCGGCACCATCAAGGCCGAACGACCCCCGCTGGTGGTGTTGACCTCCAACCGCACCCGGGACCTGCACGACGCCCTGAAGCGGCGCTGCATGTATCACTGGATCGGTTACCCCGAACCCGACCGTGAGATAGAGATCGTCACCGTTCAGGCGCCCGAGGTGTCCGAGGGGCTCGCCCGCAAGGTCGTGGCAGCGGTCAACCGCCTCCGCGAGATGGATCTTGCAAAACCGCCGGGCGTCGCTGAGACCATCGACTGGTCCCGCACCCTTGCGTTCCTCGGCGAGACCGGCCTGAACGCCACCGTCGCAGCAGACACCCTCGGTTCGATCGTGAAGGATCGCGATGACCTTGCCCTGGTGCGGGACAACCTCACGGACGTGACGTCCAATGCCTGAGACGTCTCACGGATCTGTCTAACCGATGTCGCGAAACAATAGTGGGTTCACGTCCGTACTCGTCGACTTCGGCCGCGCGCTGCGCTCGAAGGGATTGTCCGTCGGCTCGGGTGACATCCTCACCTACTGCAGGGCAATGGCTCCACTGGATCCGACGGACCTCGTGGACCTGTATTGGGCCGGGCGGACCACTCTCATCAGGCGCCGCGAGGACCTGGTCGTCTACGACGAGGTGTTCAGGTCATTTTTCCTCGCCTCCGACAGTCCCGTGCAGAAGATGCTGAAGGTCAAGGCGCAGTCCGCCGCTGTAGAAGAGGTGCCCTTCGACATCCCCGCCACGGAGCCGGCAGGTAAGGAGCAAGAGGAGGAAACCCTCCTCGGGCTGATGGCGTCGAACGTCGAGACCCTCAAGCACCGGGCCTTCGGCGAGTGCACCAAGGACGAGCTCGATGCGATACGACGCATCATGGCCCGCGTCAAACTGACCCCGCCCAAACGTCGCACCCGCCGGACGAGGACCGCCCGCGACGGCCGGCGGCCGGACATGCGCCGGACAATTCGGGAGTCCCTGCGCACCAATGGCGAGATGGTCGACCTGTACTGGCGGCGCCGCCGGATGCGTCTGCGTCCGCTGATCCTCATCCTCGACGTATCCGGGTCAATGTCGGACTACTCACGAGCTTTGCTGCAGTTCGCCTACTCGGCCAAGCGCGGTGCCTCCCAGCGCACCGCCCAGAGGGTTGAGGTGTTCTGCTTCGGCACCCGGCTGAGCTGCGTGACGAAGACGCTTCAAACACGCAAACCAGACGAGGCACTGGAGCGCGCCGCGAAGCTTGTGGTCGACTGGGAAGGTGGCACCCGCATCGGCGATTCGCTCGACAAGTTCGTCCGCCTGTGGGCTCGCCGGGGTATGTGCCGCGGCGGGGTCGTCGTGATCTGCTCCGATGGCCTCGACCGGGGCGATCCAGAACTGCTCTCCGACTCCATGGAGCGGCTCTCACGACTGTGCCACAACATCGTGTGGATGAACCCGCACAAGGGCAACAACCCCAACTACCAAGTTCAGACGGTCGGCATGATGGCCGCGGAACCGTACATCGACGTGCTCCTGTCCGGCCACGATCTGAGCAGCCTTGAAGAACTCGCCACCCTGCTTCCGAAACTCGGCTAGGAGGCCGACCTATGTTGATCAGATGGAGCGTCGGGATCGAGGCCGAGGGCGACCGCATCATAGAGCGTGAGGAGGTCGTCGAGTTGGCCGATGCCGTCGCACCGATCAACGGCATCGCAACCGGCATCGGGACCAACCGCTACGGTGCGCAGGTTCTCGTGTTCGCCGACAGCCGGGAGGACGCGATCGAGAGGGGTAAGGAACATTTCGCCAATGCCGTGCAGAAGGCAGGGCTGCCGGTCTACCCGATCGTGCGCGTCGAGGCGGTCAGCGAGGACGAAGACGAGGCAGACGACGATGTCTGAAGCAGCCGCCATCCGTTGCGCTCTTCCATAGCCCATCGAGGCAAGGACGCCTCACGACACTAGGACGCTTGATGAACACACAGGTCGGGACATGATCCGCCTCGGATCCTTGGCCGGCTACTCGTTCGAGGGTCCGCGGATCCTCGGCGGCTGGACACCACCCCAGAAGCCGGCAGTTTTCGCCATCATGTACAAGCCGGATCCTGAGAAGAAGCCCGACCGCTATGCGGTCATCTACGTCGGCCATGCCGACAACATGGCCAAAGCCGGCTTTCCGTTCAAGCATCCGCGGGCCAACTGCTGGATAGCGCGGGCCGGCTCTCGATGGAAGCTCCATATCTGCACTTATGAGGTCGCCGGGTGGGCGCAATCTCACCGTGAAGAGATCGTCCAGGAACTCGCTGCTATCTACAACCCGCACTGCAACGAGCAGAAGTACGACAAGGTATGGAAGGACGAGTGGATCGGAGCCTACAAGTCCGAATTGACCGGCCCGCTCGCCCAGCGTGGTCCTGACGCCAGGCGTAGTCCCGACACAGACGCAGGCCCCGCCGCGCAGGCCCCGCCGCGAGGTAGCTAGCGCCCGAGGCAGCTAGCGCGAAGCAGCCAGCGCGAAGACGACAGTGGGCAGCGGCCAATTGGTCGCTGCCCACTGAATTCTCCGTTGCTACCGACGGAGGGCGTGCCACACACAGTATCAATGACGAGAGTCTCGGAAACCCACCGTGTCCATCAGACGGGAACGCCGACGACCCGAGGCCGGGACATTGGTGTGACCGTTAACCGGGGCAGGTGCTGGCGGAGCCAGCTTCGCGGCGATACGCTCCGCACCCCCGTACAACAATGGAAGTGCACCTGCTACGACCCCACCCGTTCGGTTGATGTGCTCAACCTCAGGCACGATCACCTCGCACTGTTTGACGATCGTCTTCACGCTCTCGAGAGAGTCATCGAGATTATCGGCGATGCGGTTGAGCAGCACGCCGATCACGAAGAGGAAGATCGCCAGCACAGCTATCAACAAGCCGATGACGACTACCGTCAGGGTGATAAGCATCTCTAGCCCTTTCCACCGGTCGGCGTCCCGGAACCAGTCAGAACCCTGGTCAGGAACAGGTGATGCTGCAGACCCTCTGCCAGCACTGCGTCGACCCTGTCAGCCGTGATAGGAATGAGCGCCGCATTAGCGGTATTCCCAGGAATAGCCCGGAGAGTGTCCCGGACCCCCACCACGTCTCGATCGATGGATCTGACCGAAATCACGAGGAAGCTCAGCAATGCGATCACCACGAGGACGACCACGACGGCCATGCCTATCGCGACCCACCAGAAGGTGATCTCTTCAGGCGCATATCCAGGCATCACTAACCTCCAAGCCGAGCTCGTCCGCGTTCCAGACCTCCGATGATGACCTCAGCGTGGTCGATCGTCTGTCGCAGATCCGCCAACGGGAGCGTATTCCGGTATGACTGCTGCAGAGAAGCATTGATCTGTGGTGCCTGACGGGCGATCCGCGCAGCGAGGACCAGGATCGGGGCAACCAGCGCCACCACAGCCGAGATCACCACGACAGCGATCGCGAAGCCCAGATACCAGCCGAACAGGTTCGCCTCAGCGGGCCCGGGTGCCTGTTGCGCAAACAACAACATCCCGCAGCCCTCCTTTCGGTAGCAGTGTTGTTACGGGGTCACAAGATCTAACGGTCCGGTGTCTGCGTCACGCAAGTCGTTTCGAGGTAACCCAAGACCGTCTGTGACGCCGTTTGGAGGTTGTGGTACTCCTTGACGTGTTCGGCAACCTGCCGCATCAGATCGTCCTTGTTGGAGGACCTGACCTGCGAGCTGCACTCCTGATGACCACAATTGAACTCATACATCTGAAGAACTCCTTCCATCCCGGCCGACGGCACCCGACGTGGGCTCCATCGCGCCAACTACACCTGCTCCGCCATTGACCTCACGGGTGCGAGGTTGGCGTTCACCGAGGGAATAACCTCCGGCACTGTCCTCGTCTGATAAGCGATCGCACCTACGCCCACAATGATCGTACCGAGCGTCCAGGAGATGTGCCTCAGCTGAGAAATTACCTTCAACAACGACAAGCCAAGAACTGCCACGACCAGCAAGGTGGCCAGTAGCGTGACCCACGCGGCTGCAGGCATAACTTCCTCCTCCTCGATCGTTCCTCAGGTCATTCGCTCACTAGACGCCCAGTGCGCCCAGCAGATGACCAACGCGTTTCACGTAGCGGGTCGCGCCGATGGAAACCTCCTTGACCGTGCTGTCCGTTTCTGCCAACAGCTCCGGAACGTTGTCGAGCTCCGAGGTCAAGATGACACCATTGTACAGAATGTCATCGCATGTCGCCCGGATTCGATTCACTGGCGTGACGATGCGGTTCATCAACACCACGACGATGGGCAACACCACAAAGATCAGGATCAGGTTACCGATCCACCACAAGATCATATCCGATCTCTCCTTTGCTCAAGGATCGTCATCACGATTTCCGGCCGAAGAGCCCGCCGAAGAACCGTTTCAGAGCCGTCATCATAGCCTGCATGCCGATGCTGAAACCCTTTACTGGAGCAGCGGTGCGCTGTGTGGGGCCCTCACCCCGGGAGGCCCGTCCGATGTCATCCGCAATGCACTTGGCGAAGCTACGCATGATGACACTCGTGACGTCCTGAACCATCCCTCTGCCGAACTGGGCAGCTGCCCCGGAAAGCTGGAGGTCCTGGGCCACCTTGACGCGAGTCCCCGTGCCGGACGGCACCATCGTCGACGTCACTGACATGGTGGCCTGGCCCTTCCCCTTCTCCTCGGACCCGGAGCAGTTCATCACGATCCGCTTGCTGGCCTCGTCGCGCAGCACGATTTGTGCCGTACCGGAGAATTTGAGCGACACAGGCCCCATCTTGGTCGTGACTCGGCCTTTGTACACGTCGCCGTTGACATCCGTGAGCTCGGCACCCGGAAGGCAGGGCGCAATCCGCGGCACGTCTAGCATGTGCTTCCACACCTGCTCGAGCGGCGCAGCAACTTCGAACTCGTTCTCGATCAGCATCGACTACTCGCTCTCCTTACCACACGCTCGGTTCCGCAACTTGCATTCACGGCTTTATCTCCGCCCCAGCGAAGGAAGCGGGGTCCTTCTCGAACGCCTTAAGACACCCCGCACAGCAGAAGTAGTATGTGGCGCCGTCATGATCTGTTTTGTGGCGTGCGGACCCGACCTCCACTGTCATGCCGCACACGGGGTCGATCGCTTCCTCAATCTCGGATATCTCCGCCGGCGCACCCTTGACCAGTTCACCAGCAGCTCTCAGTTTCACCAACTCAGCCAGAACCCCTACCGCAATCTCGCGATGAGAGACTCTCCCCAGATCAAGGCCGGCTGGCACCTTCACCCGGTCCAGGGCCTGCCGTGACAGCCCCCGGCCCTCCACGTATTCGAGCACCGACTTGCCCCGCGGCCGGGAGCCCACCAGGCCCACGTAGGCCGGACCCGCAGCGAGGGCCTGCTCTATCGCCTCCTCGTCGTGATGACCCTGGGTGGCAACGACAACAAGCGAGCGCTCATCGACCCCAGCCAGCTTGAAGTCCAGTTGGCTGACGACGCACTCTGCCGAGGGGTGACTCTCGGCCGAGCCGCCGTCGGGGTCGACGAGCACCGTCCGCCATCCAATGGCCTGTGCCATCTGCACGAGGGCTTCCACCATGGGTGACCGTCCGACGACAACGAGATGGGGCTTGGGCTCTACCGGTTCGATGTAGATCTCCAAGGCCCCCTCGCTCTGGCAGGACATCGGCACGTAACTGATGCCCTCCCGCACCGCCCCGGACTCAAGCTCGTCAGGGGTACCGAGGAACACGAGGCGCGGCACACCCTCTGCGAGGATGTGCCGCGCCTCGCGGACAACTACTGGTTCTGCGCAGGCGCCACCAATCCAGCCGAACACCTGCCCGGATGGTGTGATGACAGCCCGGCAT
>JBQTHE010000003.1:0-55052 GCA_052390115.1 Pseudonocardiales bacterium
CCCTTGCGGGACGCTCGCTTTCAAGGCGAGTGCATTAGACCGCTCTGCCACGCTTCCGATCGTGCACGCTAGCGGGTGGTCGGGCCAGACCACTCAAGAGGCTTGAAGCTCCACCCGCTGCTCGGCGACGTCCGCCAGCTCGCTGTGCGGCACAGCCCCGCGCCATACCCGGTAGTCGACCTCCGCAAGGCCGAACTCAGCTGCCCGCGAACCGTTCTCCCCGATGTAGTGGATCACGGCATACTCCGGACCGGACTCCACCAGCTCCACCGGCAATCCCCTCCACCCGCCGCGCCAGCGCACCAGGTCCAGGGAGTCGAGCTCACAGATCATCACCGACAGCGTGTAGGCGCCGGCCTGCTCGATGAAGTCCTTCGGTGGGCGCCTGCCGGGCAGCGGGTGCAGGGTCACCTCGCCAGGGCGAGGGCCGAAGTCGGCGTCGAAGTCCCCACCGCGGTAGTGCACGACCACTCCACGGCGCACGGTGGGCCGCAACGGTACCGGTGGCCGGTTCCAACCCCCCGGCCCCAGCAACGGCCGCGCGGTACTCACCCAGCCGACCTGCCGGTTGAGGTACGCGCCCACCCGCTGCTCGTCGCCATGGGCGTCGATCCGCCACAGCTCCGTGCCTGCGGGAAGCTCGAGCAGATCGACCTGATAGACGCTGCGCTCGAAGGGAGCGATGTAGAGCTGCGGGCTGTGCGCGTAGAAGCGCAGTACATACAGCTCGTCGGAGGCCGGCCAGCCATCCACCTGATCCAGCCCGTAACGGCGGGCCAGCTCGGCGGACGAGCTGGCCGGAACGTCCTCCAGCCGGGTCACGAAACCAGCGATCCGGTGTGGATTGAACCGGTCCGGCACCACCACGTTGCCCAGGGTCAGTTCTACCAGCCCCGGCAGAACGATCTTCTGCATCGGTGTGTCGGGCTTGAGCTCGGGAACCTGACCAGGCACCCGCAGCCGGGGCGGCGGGGGGGCGAGCCGTTCCTCGGGCAGCGCGCGCTCCGAGCCACGCGCTTTGCCCTCCACGGTGCCGTGTACTGGGGCATCTGCTGGGGCGCTGCCGGTCCCCACCTCATTGGCTGCTATCCGTGCTGCCGGATCTGTCATGAACACCACCACTCGATGCCGTAGCGGCCCGCGGGCACCCCGCCCGGGCTGGTTGGGGGAACCTACTACGCCATTCGGGGGGCACGCCGACCGGAGGGGGTGGGGTCCAGGGTGGGTCACTGCCCTCGCAGGTGGGTGATGATCCGCTCGAATATCTCGGCCAGCACGCCTCGTTCGTCGTCGGAGAGCAGATCGACAAGATTGTCGCGGACTCCCCGGACGTGCGTGGGAGCCGCACTGCGCAACACCTGCAGGCCGTGACTGGTGAGCGCAGCGACCACCCCGCGCCCGTCGCTCGGGCACTCCTCGCGGCGCACCAGCCCGGCCTTCTCCATCCGGCCGATCTGATGGGAGATCCGGCTCTTGGACGACGCGACCTGCTCGGCCAGGGTGCTCATCCGGGCCTGCCGGCCGGGAGCCTCGGAGAGCCGAACCAGCAGCTCGTAGTCGGCCAGCGCCAGCTGGTGCTCCTCCTGCAGGTCACGATTCAGCCGGAAATCGAGCAGCGCCTTGCCGACCACGTAGGCCCGCCAGGCCTGCATCTCGCCGTCATTGAGCCAGCGCGGCTGGTCGATCCCCCTGCTCACCCGTGCAGGCTAACCGATCACTCTCGTCAACCGTCCCGGACGACATTGTGCGCGTTCAGTTCCACCGGACGGGCGTAGCCGGCCAGCGCCAGGGCGAGGTCGAGATCAGCTAGCACCGCGCGCAGCACGTGCTCCACCCCGCGCTGCCCGGCCAGCCCCAGCCCGTAAACCCACGGTCGCCCGAGCAGCACGGCCTGGGCGCCGAGTGCCAGCGCGATCAGCACGTCAGCTCCGCACCGGATCCCGGAATCCAGCAGCACCGGCGCCCGCCCGTCGACCGCGGCCACCACGTCGGGCAGGCAGTCCAGCGCCGCCCGGGCCCCGTCGACCTGACGCCCGCCGTGGTTGGACACCACCATTCCGTCGACCCCATGGTCCAGCGCAGCCCGGGCGTCATCGGGGTGGCAGATCCCTTTGATCAGGACTGGCAAGCGGGTCCACTGCCGCAGCAGCGCCAGGTCCGACCAGCCCAGCGCGGGATTGCCGAACAACTCCACCCAGGTACGCACCGCCATCTGCATGGCCTGGGCCGACTCCTCGGGCGGCGCGTCCAGCCGGGAACGGAACACCGGATCGGACAGGTAGTTGGCGATGCCCTCGGCACGCAGGAACGGCAGGTTGGCCAGCTCCAAGTCGCGCGGTCGCCAGCCCAGCGCCCAGGTGTCCACGGTGACCACGATGGCCCGGTATCCGGCCGCCTCAGCCCGGCCGACCAGCGACTCGGCCAGTTCGTGGTTCCGCGGCCAGTAGAGCTGAAACCAGCGGTGGGCGTCCGGGGCGGCAGCGGCGACGTCCTCCAGAGCGGTCGAGGACACCGTGGACAGCACGCTGGTCAGGCCCAATGCGGCGGCGGCCCGGGTGACGGCGAGGTCAGCGTCGGGGTGCATAAGACCAAGCGCGCCGACCGGCGCGGTGAGCACCGGGGCCGGCATCGGCGTGCCCAGCACAGTGGTGGACAGATCCCGCTCGATGATGCTGCGTAACATTCGTGGCACGATCCGCCACCGGGCGAACGCCTCGCGGTTCGCGGTGACGGTCCGCTCAGTGGACGCCCCGCCGGCCACATAGGCGAACGCCTCAACCGACAGCACGCCCCGCGCCGCGGCCTCCAGCCCGTCAGCGGTCATCGGCAGGTCCGGCCGCTCCCCCGCAAGCCCCCGCAGGTAGATCTCCCGAGCCAAATCCCCAAAATGCCCCACCCCTACCCCCACCTCCGTCATCCGGACCGCGTTCTGGATGCAGACTGCCGTCACATGGGGCCGAATAACAGCAGTCTGCATCCAGAACGCGGAAAAGGCTGCGGCTAGATCGCGCCCAGGAGAGGGCGGCAGGGGTTTAGGCCGTTTACTTCTAGGATCCAGTTCGGGCGGATGAGGTGCGATGGCTCCAGCACCAGCCGGATCTCGGTGGCTGCCGTGCCCCGCCTGGCGTGGGTGTTGGCGCCGTCGGTGCGGTAGCCCAGCTTCTCGCTGATCCGCAGCGAGGCGGGGTTGTCGGTGAACGCCCCGGAACGCGCGACGGTGGCACCGAGGTGATCGAAGGCCAGCAGCAACACCGCGGCGCGCATCTCAGTACCGAAACCCTGACGCTGGTGCGCGGCACCCAGCCAGGATCCGGACGAGACCTCCAGGGTGATCGGGAACGCCTTCGCGGACAGGCCTTGGGCGCCGATGACTCGGCCCTCGTGGCGGACCAGGAAGTTGACGTTCCAGTCCGACGGGGTCAGCCTTGAGCGCGCTCCCCAGTGGTACTGGACGGTGCCGCGCACCAGATCGTCGGGCGCCTGATCCGTCCAGGGAGACAGGAACGGCATCTCCTCCGGCGGGTGCACGCCGCGCAGGGCCAGCGCCGCCAACTCATACAGTCCCTCGTCGTCGTCCGGGCGCAGCGTCAGACGTGGGGTACGCAGCACCAGATGCCGTAATGGCCAGGGGTCGGACATACCGCACACGGTGCCATGGGGCACCGACTACCGTCGGGCACCGTGCGCGCCATCACGATCACCGAGTACGGCGGTCCGGAAGGGCTGCGGATCACCGAGCAGCCCGATCCTCGCCCGGGCCCTGGCGAAGTACTGATCGACGTCGCCGCGACCGCGGTCAACCGAGCCGATCTGATGCAGCGGCAGGGCCGGTATCCCCCGCCGCCCGGGGCCAGCGAGATCCTCGGGCTGGAGTGCGCCGGCACGGTGGCCGAGCTCGGCGAGGGTGCGTCCGGGGTCGCCGTCGGTGACGAGGTGTGTGCTTTGCTGGCCGGCGGCGGTTACGCCGAGCGGGTCGCCGCGCCCGCTGGGCAGGTGATGCCGCTGCCACCCGGGGTCGATCTGCTCACCGCCGGCGGCGTGCCCGAGGTGGCCTGCACCGTGTGGTCGACGGTGGTGATGCACGCCGGGCTCGCCGCCGGGGAGCTGCTGCTGGTGCACGGCGGGTCGGGGGGCATCGGCACGCATGCCATCCAGGTCGGCAGGGCGCTGGGCGCGCAGGTCGCGACCACGGCGGCAGCGGCTCGGCTGCCCCGCTGCGCCGAGCTGGGCGCGCAGATCCTGATCGACTACTGCGAGCAGGACTTCGCCGAGCAGCTCCACGCCCGTGCCGACGTCATCCTCGACAACATGGGCGCGCGGTATCTCTCCCGCAATCTCGCCGCACTCGCCCCGGACGGCCGGCTGGTGGTGATCGGCCTTCAAGGCGGCACCACTGCGGAGCTGAACCTCGCCGCCCTGCTGCCCAAGCGAGCCAGCGTCGCGGCCATCGGGTTGCGCGGGCGACCCGTGGACGGCCCGCACGGAAAAACCGCCATCTGCGCCGACGTCGTCGCCCGGCTGTGGCCTATGTTCGGCGACGGCCGGGTCAAGCCCGTCGTACACGCGACTCTCCCGCTGGCGCAGGCTGCCCAGGGACACCGAATACTGGAGGCTGGCGGTGCCGTCGGCAAGGTCCTGCTGACCACCCGCAGCTGAGCGGCGTTATCTGGGCACCAGAGCACGACATACCGGGCACCGGAGCACGACATGCCGGGGTGGGGGAGGATGGGGTGATGAGCGAACCGCAGGAGCAGCAGGTGATTGTGGTGGGGCCGGACGGCTTGGACGAGCAGGGCGGCGGGGACGTCTCCGACATGGTCGAGCAGCCCGCCAAGGTGATGCGGATCGGCAGCATGATCAAGCAGTTGCTGGAAGAGGTGCGCGCCGCGCCGCTGGACGACGCCAGCCGCAACCGGCTGAAGGAGATCCACGAGTCCTCGATCCGCGAGCTGGAGATGGGCCTGGCCCCGGAGCTGCGCGACGAGCTGGAGCGGCTGTCCCTGCCGTTCGGCGAGGACTCCACCCCCAGTGACGCCGAACTGCGGATCGCGCAGGCCCAGCTGGTCGGCTGGCTGGAGGGTCTGTTCCACGGCATCCAGACCACCCTGTTCGCCCAGCAGATGGCCGCCCGGGTGCAGCTGGAGCAGATGCGCCGCGGCCTACCCGCCGGCACGATCCCGCCCGGTATGCCCAGCGGCCAGCCCGCAGAGCCCGGCACCCGAGGCACCGGCCAGTACCTCTAACCTCGCGTGTCGCGCTCTCAGGCACGGTGTGTCGTGCTCTCGTGCGCGCCGGATCTGATCCGTATCCCTCTCTGTACGAGGTGTCTCATGACCAGAGGCTTCCGTCCCTTCAACTGCATCACGCCCCCGCACGTTCTCCAGAAGCTCCTCGAGAGCGACGATCGGGACATCCGTGAGGCCGCCTTGAGCACCCTGCTGAGCAACGCCCGTTTGGGAGGCGAGCGCACGGTGCGGGCTTGCCTCGCAGCTGCCGCTCCCGCTGGCGGCCGACGCACCATCTTCGACTGCCAGAACCGTACGGTCCTCTCATCGGCGGTACTCGCCCGATCAGAGGACGGAGCGGAGTCCGACGACAGGTCCGTCAACCAGGCATTCGACGGACTCGGGACCACTCGACAGTTCTACAGAGACATTCATGGACGTGATTCGGTCGACGACCGAGGGATGCCCCTGGATGGATACGTGCACCGCGGCAGGAACTACAACAACGCGTTTTGGGATGGCCGGCAGATTGTATTCGGTGATGGAGATGGGAAGGTCTTCACTGATTTCACCGGATCCCTTGATGTGATCGCCCATGAGTTGACGCACGGGGTCACCGAGCACGCCGCCGGGCTCGAGTATCACACTCAATCAGGAGCCCTGAACGAGCATATTTCGGACGTTTTCGGGTCGCTGGTCAAGCAGTGGGCGCGCCAGCAATCAGCCGCGGAAGCGGACTGGCTCATCGGAAGCGAGATATTCACCCCAGGAATCGAGGCGGACGCCCTGCGGTCGTTGAAGGCTCCGGGACAAGCCTACGACAACAGCATCTTCGGCAAGGACCCGCAGCCTGACCACATGAGCGAGTTCGTGCACTTGCCGGACACCGATGAGGGGGACAACGGCGGTGTGCACATCAATTCCGGTATCCCCAATAAGGCGTTCTACCTGGCTGCGGTGAACATCGGCGGCTTTGCCTGGGAGGCCCCCGGGCACATCTGGTACGAGACCCTGAAGGCAGCCAGCCAGAGAACTCAGTTCCAGGACTTCGCGGACACCACCTACTCCAAGGCCGAGGAATTGTTCGGCGCAGGTAGCGCCGAACAGCAAGCGGTGCTCGCCGCCTGGCGGGAGGTCGGCATCCGGATCAGCCGCCTACCGGCCGCCGCGGGCGCTCGGAAAGGCGGGAACGGTCTGGCGGCGCTGACTCGGCAGACCGATACCGTGTCCCAGGTGAAGGCACGGGCCAAGGACGCCCGGGTCAGAACAGCAGAGAAGTGATTACCCTTGCGTATCGCGAGATGTCCTCGGCGAGAGGATCTCGGGTCAACCGGACGGTCGTGGGATGCGGGTAACTCTGGTAACGCATGGCGGTCTGGCGGCTGCGATCAACCTCCACCGCCCGCCGCGGGTCGTCGACACTGACACCCTGACCGAACCGGCCGCGGAGGAGTTGACGCGGCTTGTTGCAGCAGCCAAGGCTGCCGCAACGCCCGCAGAACCCACCGGAGCGGGATCCGGACGCGCCCGGGACGAAATGAGTTACACGATCACCGTGGAGGACGGCGGCCATCAGGTTGTTCTCACCGAATCGGACACCACCATGTCACCGGAGTTCGGCGCCCTGCTGAGTTGGCTCGAAGCACGTTCGTGACACACGTGATGGACCCGCATTTCGTGATCGATTCGCAACCCGGACGGGTTCAGGCTGGGACCGGCGGCTGACAGAGTCACTGTGTGGCAGTGTCGGCGGTCGCATCGGGTCCCGATCCTGGGCTCCGTCGCTACCTCGCAGCCCGAGTGATCTCGATGGCCGGGACGTTGATCACTGCCGTGGTGTTGCCGGTGCTGGTGTACCGGCTGACTGGTTCAGCGGTCTGGACCGCGGCGGTGGTCGCCGCCGAGGCGCTGCCGCATCTGTTGCTCGCCCCGTTCGCCGCGCAGCGAGTGGCCCGGCGTGACGTCCGGAACGTGCTGTTGACCGCCGACCTGGCCGGTGCAGCGCTGTTGGCGAGCATCCCGCTGGCCTGGGGGTTCGGCGGGTTGCCCGGGTGGCAGGTGCTCGCGGTGGCCGGCGCCTTACAGGCCGTGTTCGTGATACGCGAGGCCGCGCACACCGGTGCGTTTCCGGTGCCGGTCGACACCGCGGCCGGGCGTGGGACGACCGGCTTGGTCGAACTCATGGTGCCGCCGCTGGCCGGGCTGGCGGTCGCGATCGTCGCGCCTGCTCCGTTGCTCATCCTGGACGCGGTGAGCTTCCTGGCCTCCGCGCTGCTGGTCCGGGCGGCGCTTCGCACCTGGTTTGACCGTGAGAAACGCAACCCAGCCGAACCGACGCCGCCGCCCCGCCACCGGATGCGCTCCGGGCTGCGGTTCTTGCGCGGCCACCCCAGGTCGCGAACGTGGGCGCTCGCTGGGACCCTGCACGCTGCGGCGGCCGGCGCCTACCTGGCGATGCTGCTGCCGTGGGCCGACCAGTATCTCGGCGTGGCGCCCTCGGGTGACGCGCGGCTGGCTTTGCTGATCAGTTGCTGGGGCCTCGGCGCGATGATCGCCTGCGCGCTGTACCCGGCGCTGACCCGGCGGGCCGGCCCGGTCCGGCTGGCTCGAGAGGGGCTGCTGGTGGCGCTGGCCAGCGGGCTCGGCGTGCTGGCGTCGGCTCATTGGCTGCCCGCGGTCTTGACCGGCCTACTGTGGGGCGCCGCGCACACGGTGGCGAGCAAGGCCGCCATGAACGCGGTGGAGGCGCCGGGCCGAGCCGTCGCCGGGCTGCTCTGGCGGGGGGCAGGGCCCCTGACGGGCGCAGCGCTGGCCGGAGGCGTCGCGGTGCTGGGCACGCCTCGCGCCGGGCTGGCCGTCGGCGTCGGCCTGCTGGCCCTCGCCGAGCTGACCGCCCGGCGCGTCACCGCGCCGACACCGCCCGATGCGGTGCCGACCCAGACCAGCCCAAACGCCGGACCAAGGACCGACGCAACAAGAGATCGCAAAACTGAAACGCAACCTATCGCCCCGGTCTAACTCCCGTCACTTCCCCGCTGACGATGTCCTCGCAGCAGCCAGTGCCGGACATCAGCCCGGTGAGCGCCTCCCGATGGTTCTCACACCCGCTCGGCGCACCGTCTGCCGCCCCGCAGGCCGAACGTCCGGGCACCGCCCGAGTACCCTCGCGGATCATGCAGCACACCGCGACGGCATCCGAGATCACGGAGGCCCGGGAGCTGCCGTCTCGCAGCTGGTCCCGAGCAGTCGGCGATCTCACGTCGGGGTGGCGGCAACGCCGGCTGTGGGGGCACCTGGGCTGGCAGGACATCAGGCAGGGCTACCGGCGCTCGGTGATCGGCCCGTTCTGGATCACTATCAGCCTGGCCGTCCAAGCGATCGGGATGGGCATCCTCTACTCAGCGCTGTTCGGCCAAGAACTGCGCGACTTCCTGCCCTACCTGGCCGTCGGGCTGATCATCTGGCAGTTCATGGCGGCCTGCATCAATGACGGCGCCGAGGTCTTCATCCGCAATGAGGGACTGATCAAGCACCTGCCCGCGCCGTTGAGTGTGCACGTCTTCCGGCTGGTCTGGCGGCAACTGCTGTTCTTCGGGCACAACGTGCTGGTCTGGGTCGCGCTCATGCTGATCTTCCCACCGCGAGACCCGCGGGGGTTCGGGTGGAGCAGCCTGCTGGCGTTCCCGGCGCTGGCGCTGATCGTGCTCAACGGAGTCTGGGTGGCCGTCCTGATCGGGATCGTCGCCACCAGGTACCGGGATGTTCCCCCGGTGACCGCCAGCATCGTCACCCTGATGTTCTTCATGACGCCGATCGTGTGGGACTACGAGCAGCTGAAGGGCATACCCGGCGCGGTCGGCGAGCGTGCCCGGCTGGTCGAGCTCAACCCGTTCCTGCACTACGTCGAGATCCTGCGCCGCCCGATGATCGGTGAATCCTTCGAGCTCCGGCACTGGGTGGTGACCCTGGCTATCACTGTGGTGGGGTGGGCAGTGGCGCTGCTTGTCCTGCGCAACTACCGGGCCCGAGTCTCCTACTGGGTGTGATCGCACAATGGTCTCCATCGACGTCAACGCAGCCTGCGTCGACTTCCCGATCTTCGACGCGAAGACCAGGTCGCTGAAGAAGGCGCTGCTGGGCACCATGGGGCGGGCTGGTGGCAAGATCGGGATCGACTCCAAGGTGCCGATCATCGAGGCGCTCCGGGACATCACCCTGACGCTGCGCCACGGCGACCGGGTCGGCCTGATCGGGCACAACGGGGCGGGCAAGTCCACCCTGCTGCGGCTGCTGTCCGGGATCTACGAGCCGACCAGGGGCAGCTCACGGATCGTCGGGAAGGTCGCTCCGGTGTTCGACCTCGGCGTCGGCATGGACCCGGAGATCTCCGGCTACGAGAACATCATCATCCGCGGGCTGTTCCTGGGTATGACCCGCAAGCAGATGGAGGCCCGCACCGAGGAGATCGCCGAGTTCAGCGAACTCGGCGACTACCTGTCGATGCCGCTGCGCACCTACTCGACGGGCATGCGGGTCCGCCTCGCGCTCGGCGTCGTGACCAGCATCGACCCGGAGATCCTGCTGCTCGACGAGGGTATCGGCGCGGTGGACACGGCATTCTTGGAGAAGGCCCGGGATCGGCTCACCGCGCTGGTCGAGCGGTCCGGGATCCTGGTATTCGCGTCGCACTCCGACGAGTTCCTCATCGAACTGTGCACCTCGGCGTTGTGGCTGGACCACGGCGAGATCCGGGAGCAAGGTGACCTGCGCACCGTCCTGTCCCACTACAAGGGCAAAGACCCCTACGACACCCTCAGCAAACCCCGCGTCCAGGGAGCCGCCCGATGACCGCATTCAGCGGGCTCAGCGTGGTTATCGGGCCTGCTTTTACCACGCTGAGCCTGCTGAATGCGGGGGGCGTCCGATGAGCAGGGTGATCGCCGTAGTGGTGACGCGGCATCGGCGGGATTTGTTGGCTAAGTCGTTGGCGGTCGTCGCTGAGCAGACCCGACCACCCGATCACCTGGTGGTGGTCGACAACGGGCCGGATGATCCGGCCGAGGAAGTGGTCGAGGACTGCCCGATCCCGTCCACCTACCTGCCCTCGCTGCGCAACCTCGGCGGCGCCGGCGGGTTCGCGCTGGGCATCCTGCATGCCCTGGCGCTGGGTGCGGACTGGGTGTGGCTGGCAGACGACGACGGGCGTCCCGCCGACGTCAGGGTCCTGCAGACCCTGCTGGAGGAGGCCCGGCGCCGGCACCTCGCGGTGATCTCGCCGGTGGTCGTCAACATCGACGATCCGGAGCGGCTGGCGTTCCCGCTGCGCCGTGGCCTGACCTGGAAGCGCCACCGCAGTGAACTGGGGACCGACTTCCTGCCCGGTATCGCGAGCTTCTTCAACGGTGCGCTGTTCAGTGCCGACGCGCTTGACGTCGTCGGCGTCCCGGACTACCGGTTGTTCGTCAGGGGCGACGAGGTGGAGGTGCACCGCCGGGTGGTCCGCGCCGGGCTGCGGTTCGGCACGACCTTGAAGGCCGCCTACGCCCACCCCGACGGCTCAGCGGAATTCAAGCCGATGCTCCGCGGGCACTTCCACGCCCAGGACCCCACCGACGAGGTCAAGCGGTACTACACCTACCGCAATCGCGGCTACCTGCTGTCCCAGCCGGGGATGCGCTGGATCGGGATGCTGGAAGTGTTCCGGTTCGGGCTGTACTTCCTAGGCACCAAACGCGACCCGCGGGCTTTCCAGCAGTGGCTGCGGCTGCTTCGGCAGGGCCGGGCAGAGCGCTTCTACCGGCATTGACAATCAAGGTCCGGGACGGGTGCCAAGGCGCTGGTCCCTTTGGACTAGCCTCCTGCGCGTGCTGAACCCCGGGCACACCGAGACCTCGCGCCGCCCGTCCGGCAGTGGCGACGAGGTCATCGAGCGCATCCTTGGGCGCCACAGCCGCTACCGGAGAAACGACCGCCGCCCCCGTCGGTGGCGGTTCGCCGCCGCCGTACTCGGTCTGCTCGGCGCGCTACTCGCCGTTGCGGTACCGCTACTGCCGGTAGTCCAGGCCACCACGGTGATCACCTGGCCGGGCCCGGGGCAGGTTGCCCCGGTCAACGCGCCGCTGGTCACCTTTCAGCCGCAGAGCCTGACCGCCACGATCCCGTGCGCGGCAGCCACCTCGGCTGACGCGCGGACGGCGCAGCCGGCGTCGCTGCTGGCCACCACCCCGCACGGCTCCACCGCCGGCGCGGCCGTGGGAATGGTCCTGCAGGTGGCGGACGGAAAGCTGAGCCTGATCAGCCGTGGCCAGGCGCTCGGGACACCCATCCCCGTGCCCCCGGGCGAATGCTTGATCACGGTGGCCTCCGACGCCAGCGGCACCACGGCTTCGGCCGGCCCCACCCAGTTCGTCACGGTCGACCAGGACGTCCGGCCGCAGGTGACCGGCATCTACTCGGACCTCAACGACAGGCTCGACCCGGTCGACGGGCTGGCGGTGCGGATCACCGCGGACACCCGCTTCCAGTCCATCCCACATCCGATCAAGCTCGCCGCGATGGTGCTCGCCGTGGTGGCCGTGCTGACCGGCCTGATCCTGCTGCATCGGCTGGACGGGCGGATCAGCCGGCGGGCCCCCCGGCTGCTGCCGTCGGGCTGGTGGCGCCCCACCGGGCGCGACGCCACGGTGATCACGGTGCTGGCGGTGTGGGTCGTCATCGGGGGGATCACCTCCGATGACGGCTACATCCTCACGATGATCCGCACCAGCACGGAGATGGGATACGTCGGCAATTACTACCGGTGGTTCAACGTCCCCGAGGCGCCCTTCGGCTGGCCTTACGAGCTGTTCACGTTGTGGGCGCAGATCAGCACCGCTCCGCCGTGGCTGCGGCTGCCCTCCTTCGCCATGGGCGTGGTCAGCTGGATGCTGATCAGCCGCGAGGTGATGCCGCGGCTGGGCCGGGAAGTCCGCCGCAGTGCCGCCGCCGGCTGGGCCGCCGCCGCGGTGTTCCTGGCCTTCTGGCTGCCCTACAACAACGGCCTGCGGCTGGAACCGGTGGTCGCGATCGGCTCACTGCTCGCGCTGTGCGCGGTGGAGCGCGCGGTGGCCACCCGCCGGGTGCTGCCACTGGCGTTGGGCCTGCTCGTCGCCTCCTTCACCGTCGCGTCGACACCGACCGGTTTCATCGCGGTCGCACCGTTCCTGGTGGCGGTGCGACCGCTAGTGCGATTGCTGCGCCAGCACGCCTCCGTCGCCGGTCGGCCCGCTGTGATCGGGCCGGTTCTCGGCGCGGGGCTGCTGGTCCTCGTGGTGATCTTTGCTGACCAGACCCTGGCGGGAGTGCTGGAGGCCACCCGGATCCGCACCGGTGTCGGGCCCAGCATGTCCTGGTTCCAGGAGCCCATCCGCTACCAGTGGCTGTTCAGCCCCACCCCGGACGGGGCGCTGGCCCGCCGCTTCCCGGTGGTGCTGTTGCTGCTGTGCCTGGGAACCTGCCTGGTGGTGCTGTTGCGCCGGGGCGGCATCCCGGGCGCCGGCCTGGGTCCGAGCCGGCGGCTGATCGCCACCGCCGGGGTGTCGCTGGTGCTCCTGGCGCTGACTCCGACCAAGTGGACCCATCACTTCGGGGCGCTCGCCTCGATCGGCGCCGCGCTGGCCGCGCTCACCGCGCTGGCCACCAGCTCGAGCGTGCTGCGCTCGGCGCGCAACCGGTGGTGGTTCCTGTCCGGCCTGCTGGTGATCCTGGCGCTGTCGTCGACCGGGCCCAACGCACCGTGGTACGTCTCGCAGTACGGGGTGCCGTGGTTCGACAAACCCCCGTCGGTGAACGGCTTTCAAGCGAGCACCCTGCTGATCGTGGCGGCGGTGTTGGCCGGGTTGATCGCGGTCGTCGAGGGGTTGCGGCACGAGCCGGGCGCACCGCCGCCACCCCCACCGGACCGGGGCAACGGACGGCGGCGGGCGCTGCTGATCGGGTCGGCCCCGCTGGCGGTGTTCTGCGGGCTGCTGGTGCTCGCCGAGGTCGGCGCGATGTTCAAGGCAATGCACAAGCAGCGCGACGGCTACAGCATGGCCGCCGCCAACATCGCCCATATCACCGGACACAGTTGCAACCTCACCGACGCCGTGTCCGTCGAGCCCGATCGCAGCGCCGGTGCGCTGCTCGCGGTGCGGGGTGCGCTGCTCGCCGACATCCCGCTGCGGCGTGGCTTCGAACTCAACAGGCTCACCTCCACCGCATCCACCGACGGGGCGGACGAGCAGCGTGGCGATATCCAGGGTGACCGCGTTGCCGAGTCGGAGCCGAACATCCCGGTGGACACACCACCGTCTGGACTGGGTGGCGACCAGATCCCGATCTGGAGCAGCTTCTCCCGCGACGGCCCCGGCACCGGAGACATGCGGACTTCCTGGTACGCCCTGCCCGGCGGGGCCGGCCAGGGCCGCAACGCGCCGGTGGTGATCTCCGTCGCCGGAAACCTGTCCTCCACCACACCGCTGGTCGCTGAGTTCGCGCGCCGCACTGACCGTGGATTTCAGGTCGTCGACCAGATCCCCATCGGCGGGCAGGCCACCGCCAACCCGCCAGGATGGCGAGACTACCGTCTCGGGCTGGCCGGCCGGCCCGCCGCCGGAGCGGACACCGTGCGGCTGCTCGCTACCGACGCCGACGTCACCGAAGAGGGCTGGCTATCGTTCTCCGCACCGCGGGTGCCCGTGCTGAGCTCGATGACCGACCTGGTGGCTCCGACGTCCCCGGTGTTCATGGACTGGCCCGTCGGCTTCGTTCACCCGTGCGTGCGCCCGTTCGAGATCCGCAACGGCATCGCCGAGGTGCCCCAGTACCGGCTGCTACCCGACGAGCTGCTGGCCGATTACAGCAAGAACTGGTCATCACGGGACGCCGGCGGCCCGATCGGCTGGTTGCAGATTCTCGCTACCGAGCAGGAGGTGCCGACCTACCTCAAGGAGAACTGGGACACCGACTGGGGCAAGCTCATGGTCATCCAGCCGCGGGTACCCGACGCCGAGGCACCCGCGCTGCGAACCGGCACCGCGGTGCGCAGCGGCTGGTGGTCACCGGGACCGTTGCGCAGCGGAGGCCAGACCGCGGAGATCTCCCAACTGGGTCGCTGAGGCTGAGGGCTGAGTCGCTGAGCGAAAGGGCCGGAGCGCACCGCCGCTGACGTCAACAGTCACCGAGCAAGGAGGGGCCCCCCGCGGAAACGAGGGGGAGGTGTTCCGCGAGGGGCGGCGGATCCGGCTGGGGGTCCCGAACCCGCACCTCATTGTGCCACCTTCAGACTCCCCCATGCGAGTGATCCCACGGCGTGGCGCACAGGTTTTCCTCGGCGCGTCGCTGCCACCACTCGTCCGGGTCAGTGGCGGATCAGGGTCGGAAGATCACCGTGCGTTGCACGATGAAGTTGATACACGTTGCGGTGCCCTGTGCGACCACGAACGCGACAGTGATCTCACCCCGCATCGCCGGCAGCAATCCGAGCATCACCGCGTTCATCCCGACCTGAACGACGAAGGTGATCCCGTACAGCGCCATCACCGAAGCGAACTGCGCGCCGCCACCCCGGCCCTGGAAGGTCCACCGGCGGTTGATCAGATAGGCGGTGCTGGTACCGACGATGAATCCCAGCGCCTTGGCCAGATGCACCCACAACCCGGCGGCCAGCAACGCCTGGTAACTGCCGTAGTCAACCATGGCGGCGACGCCGCCGACGAGCACGAACCGGGTGAGCTGGGTGGCCAGGCTCTGACGCGCCGCTAGCTGGGGTGCGGCCAATCCGGGCTCCTTACCGTGATGGTCAGGTCCGAGCAGGTTAACGGTCATCGAATCGTCAGAGCGCCCCAGGTATGACTACCCTCCGGTTCCCGAGCTCAACAGCAGAGCTGTCCGCGGCCGGGCCGAACAGCTCTGCTGTTGAGCTCGGGAGACTGGGTGCACTTCCGGCGGTAAGTGGCTGGGATGATGTCGGGACGCGAGGGGTGGGCGGTTAGTCTCCGGCCGTGTCCGTGGGCCCCCGATCGCAGCGGAAGGCGGGGGTGCTCGCCGGGTTGGCCGTGCTGGTATTCGCCTGCGCGATCGGTGTGCTGCTCGCCCCGGTGATCGTCGACGACCCGGTGGTCAGCTGGCCCCGGGCCGGTGAGCAGCCCCGTTCGACCGTGCTGCCGCTGGTGCCCTACCGCCCGTTGAGCCTGGACGCCACAGTGCCGTGCGCCGCGCTGGCCGCGCTGGACCTGCGGGCCGAAGGCGGCGACGCGCTGCGCACCCTGCCCACCCCCGCCGTGCCGTCCGACCAGATCGATCTGGCGGACGCACAGAGCTGGGTCGATCAGGGCCTGGTCATCGGAGCGCACCGCGGCAACGTGCTGATCACGGCCTCCGGTGCCACGCTGCTGCGAGAGGAACTATCCGCGCCCGGGTGCACCTATCGCATCATGGCCGACGACGGCTGGATTCGGGTACTGCGCGACGGGGACCAGCGAGCCGCCGCCCCGCTGCAGGTACCTCAGGTCGGCGAGCTGTCCACCGACCTGGAGGGCCACCCGGCGGCCGAGGGTCTGGCGGTGTCACTGCACACCGATGCCCGGTACGAGTCCACGCCGTCCGCGCTGAAGATCGGCCTGCTGGTGTCCCACGGGGTCGCCCTGCTGGTGTTGCTCGTGCTGGCCTGGCGGTGGTGGGGGGGCCAAGCGAGTCCGACACCCCAGCGAACCAGACCCCGGCGAACCAGACCCCGGGCCGCTGACGCGGTACTGGTGGTGGTCTCGGCAGCGTGGGTGCTGCTCGCGCCGACGAACTTCGACGACCCGTGGTACCTGCTGATGGCCCGAGGTGCCAACACGTCCGGCTCGATCGGCAACGCCATCTACATGTTCAACGTCACCGAGAACCCCTTCGTGGCCAGCCAGTACGTGCTGCAGGCATGGGGAGCGGCCGGCGGGTGGGGGCTGGCGTGGATGCGGCTGGTGCCGCTGGTCTACGGGCTGCTCACCTGGGTACTGCTGCGGCTGCTCCTGGTCACGGGCTTCGGTCGGGAGCTTGGCACCGGCCGGGCGGTGTGGGCGCTGCTGGTGGCCTACCTGCTGTGGTGGCTGCCCTACGGGATGACACTGCGTCCGGAACCGCTGATCGTGCTGTTCGCGGCAGCGACGCTGCTGCTGGCCGAGATGGCCCGGCAGCGCCGCTCGGTCGGCGCGCTTGCCGCGGCGACCGCGACCGCCGCGCTGGCGATCTCGGTCTCCCCTTCCGGGCTGGTGGCCGCGGCTCCGCTGGTGCTGGCACTACCGTGGCTGTGGGCCTGGCTGCGCGCGCAATCACGGCTGACCCGGGTGGCCGCGGTCGGGTTGCTCGTCGCCGCGGGCACATGCCTGGTACCGGTGGGATTCGCCGACGCCACGCTGGGCGACTTCCTGGAGTCCACCGCGGTGCACCAGTGGTACTACCGGACGTATTCCTGGTATGAGGAGCTCGTCCATTACCGGACGGTGCTGCACCTGCAGGACTCCAGCCAGTGGGCGCGGCGAGCTCCCGTCGTGCTCACCATCGCGGTTCTGGTCATCGTCGCGCTGGGCAGCCTGCTGGGCAGGGTGGGCGGGGTCGTGGGCAGGGTGGTGGGCAACGGGTCCACCAACGATGACCCGGTGCGCCGGCTGTTGCTGAGCAGCGCGGTCTGCTCGGCGATAGCCCTGGCGCTCCTCGCGCCGACGCCGACCAAGTGGGTCAATCACTTCGGAGCGGTGGCGGCCGCGCCCACCGTGTTGCTTGCCGCAGCCCTGCTGCGACCCCCGCTGCGCCTTCCGTGGCGTTGCCCGGAGCGCCCACCGGAGCGCTCACCGGATCGTCACCGCGCCGTCTCCGTCGCCGCAGCGACGGCGGTCATGGTCGGTGCGATGTCACTGAACTTCACCGGGCCGAATCTGTGGCGGCCCTACTCCGACCGCGGCCAGCCTTTCGGCAATCACCTCAACGCGGCGCTGGATTGGGCCGACCTCGCGAGCCTGCGACCCAGGCTGGGCCCCGTGCCGCTGGCCAACCCCCTGCTCTGGGCCGCAGTCGCGCTCGCAGCGGCCTGCTGGGTATGGTGGCGGCGTCGCCACGGTCGCGATACTGCGCTGACCCCCGACCGAGCAGTGTTGCTGGCCGGTTCGATCATGATGGTGGTCATGACCATCGTCGTCTTCGTGTGGGCCCCTTTGCGGCAGTATCCCGGATGGTCGGTAGCGTTGTCCGCAGCCCACGCTGTGGCGGGCGATCCATGCGTGCTCGCCAGACACGCTCAGGTCCTCGTCGATACCGAAGCGCAGCCGGTGCCCACCGGTCCAGCGGTCACCGACGGAGCGTTCGCCGCGGCGGCTGACGAGCCATCACCGGTGCCTGCACCGGCTCCGGACACGCAGGTCTGGCACAGCGCCGTCGAGGAAGGCCCAGAGATAGGACTCCTCATCACACCCTGGTTCAGGCTTCCCGCTGATGGCGGCAGTGACCTGCTGATCCCGCTGCTGGGCACCCGGACAGACCAGTGGCTGGCCCTGGAGTACGCCACCGCCACCGGGCCAACCCCTGCCGTGGCCGGCACCGTCGCATTGCCGGTGGACCCGACCGTGCCGAAGACGCAGTGGCAACAAACGGTCGTGGCCCTGAACCGGCTGGCCCTCCCACACCAGGCGCGGCCGTCGAGTGTGCGGCTGGTGATTCTCGACCTGGTGCCTGGTGCCGATAGCTGGCTTGCGGTAGGCCAACCGCGGCTGGCGCAGTGGCGTCCGCTGACGACCCTGACCGCCGCAGCACCGGTCTATGCCGACCAGGTCACCGCTACCTTGCTGCCCTGCGTCGACCAGGTCGGGGCCGAGCACGGGATCGTGCGGATGCCTGAGGTGCTGGTGCTGGGCGACGAGGGGTTCCCCCGGCACTTCCTCGACTTGATGTTCGAGGTCTCCCGGGGCGGTACCCAGGTGCCGGCGGACCGCTCCGCGACAACAGTGCGGGTGCCCAGCCGGCTGATGCCCGCCGGCCCGCCCACCCTGCCCTGGGGCCGGGTCGAGCGGGTGGTCTACGACCACCCCGTCGGGCTGGTCGACCTGCGCGTCGAGGCGCTGCGGCGCGCCGGGTGGACGCGGCTTGCCACCCTGGCCGACGAGAACTATCACGGGGATCTCGCGGCAACACGCTCAGAGATCACGCCGGGTTATCAGCCGGGCCAAGGCGCCGGCCTCGGCGCCGGTATGCGCCCGCGGGTGGGCTGACCGCAGCGATGGGCAACTGTTACCTGGACGGTAACTACGCTCCGGTGCGGGAGGAACGCACCATCACCGAATTGGCGGTGACGGGCACCATCCCGGAGCATCTCGACGGGCGGTACCTGCGAAACGGCCCCAACCCGGTCGCCGAGATCGACCCGGATACCTACCACTGGTTCATGGGTGACGGCATGGTGCACGGGGTGCGCCTGCGCGACGGCAAGGCCGAGTGGTACCGCAACCGCTGGATTCGCACCCCCGCCGTGGCCAGATCGCTCGGCGAGCCGGCCGATTGCCGCCGCCATCATGCCGGGCTGGAGGTATTCGCCGCGAACACCAACGTGCTCAGCCACGCTGGCCGCACCCTGGCGCTGGTCGAAGGCGGGATCGCCAGCTACGAGCTCACCGATGACCTGAACACCGTCGGACCCTGCGACTTCGATGGCTCCCTGCCCGGCGGCTACACCGCCCATCCCAAACGCGATCCTGACACCGGAGAGCTGCACGCGGTTTCCTACTTCTTCGGCCGCGGCAACACCGTGCAGTACTCGATCATCGGGGTCGACGGGCGGGCTCGGCATACCGTCGATGTCACGGTTACGGGTAGCCCGATGATGCACGACTTCTCGCTGACCCAAAACCACGTGGTGTTCTACGATCTGCCGGTCACCTTCGATCCGGCTCACGGCGCCGGCATTGTCGTCCCGCGCGCATTGCGAGCACCGGCACGGCTGGTGCTCTCCGCGCTCATCGGCCGCGTCCGAGTGCCCGATCCGATCACGGCCATGTTCGGGAAAGGGGTCCGCGGGAACGCGAACCTGCCCTACTCCTGGGATCCCGCCTACCCCGCTCGCATCGGTGTCCTGCCGCGCCAGGGTGGCGCCAGCGACGTCCGGTGGTTCGACGTCGAGCCCTGCTATGTCTTCCACCCACTCAACGCCTACGACGAAGCCGGCACGATCATCCTGGATGTCGTCCGGCACGCCACGATGTTCGACCGTGTTCTCGATGAGCGCAGCGAGCTGCGCTCATCCAACGACAGCCGCACAACCCTCGACCGCTGGATTGTCGATCTCATCGCCGGGACGGTTCGCGAGACCCGGCTCGACGACCACCCCCAGGAGTTCCCGCGGATCGACGAACGGCTCCTGGGCCGGCCGCACCGCTACGGCTATGCCATGCAAGCCGGGTGCGGCACCGGAGCCATCGCCGTCGACGCCGTGCTCAAACATGACCTGCACCTGGGGCGCACCACCGTGCGCCGGCTCGGCCAATACCGCCAGCCCGGCGAGTTCGTGTTCATCCCGAACAGCCCCGGAGCCCCCGAAGACGACGGCGTGCTCATGGGTTTCGTGTACGACGCCACCACGAACCGCAGCGACCTCACCCTGCTCGACGCCACCACCCTCGACACCATCGCCGCGATCCACCTCCCCGACCGTGTCCCGCACGGCTTCCACGGCAACTGGGCACCCGGTTAAGCGTTCACCCATCCCGGGGGGGTGCGTCGGGGAGTCCGGTGACCGCGGGTATCGCCCGCCGCGGCCAGTCGGCAGCCTGCCAGCGCTCGAGCCAGGGATCCGTGGCGATGGCCGGCAGCAGCCCCTGCCACAGATCCGTGACGGCTTCCCACAGCTGGTCGCGGGTGTGGTCGCAGATCAGGTTGGCGCCAGTCATCATGACCACGATCAGGCGGGCGATCCGGGTCGGGTCGACGCCGGGTCGTAGCAGTCCCGCCGCCGCGGCAGCGGTGAGTTGCTCGGTGGCCGCGGCTTGCCCGTAGGCGTAGTGCTCGGCGGCTCCGGCGCAGACCAGTCCGCGGTCGGTCAGCAGCTGGATTCCGCCGCGGGCGATCGGATCGGCGATCATGCGGGCGACGACCTCATCGGTCTGCGCGAGCAGGGTCCATAGCGGGTCCAAGCCCCGGGCGTTGACCTCGGCCACCAGCACCTTCCAGTGCTCCACCATCTCGGCCACCACCGCGTCGGCTAGGGCCTGTTTGGAAGTGAAGTGGAAGTACAGGGCGCCCTTGGTGACCTTGCTGGCGGCGATCACCTCGCTCACCGATGTGCCGTGGTAACCCACCTCGGCGAACTGGGTCGCGGCCGCGACCAGCAACGACCGGCGGGTAACCCGCGCCCGGCTCTGGAGCGGCTCGGCCGCCACCATTGCGGCAACAGGCTCCTGTCGCACCTATTCCCCGCCCTTCCTGTCGACGGCCCCAGACAGCTATGCAACCGGCATGGCACCACGCTAGAGCAAACGCCCAGCTACGCACCGGAGTGGCGTTGGGGTGACACGTCTTGCCCGCACGCCCAACCGGTCGGTATCTTGAGTGATGGTACCCGCGTAAGTCGTCCGCTACACCGGTCAGCGATGTGCAAATGGATGCGATGGGCACCCAGAAAGGTGTGCCGGGGTAGTGGCGCGTTTACCCCGGGCCATGCTGAGATAACCCACTGACTTCGCGGCCCGGGCAGGAACAAACCGAATAAGGCCTAGGGTGGGGTCGACGCGCCGACCTTCCCATATTCGAGTATCGACACGCGCAGCCGACGCGGCGACCGTGCCGGGACGGCTGGCTGCGGCATACTCAACTTGGAGCGGAGGAGGGAGTGCGAAAGTGGGTGTGGCCGCTGATGCCCTGCCGCCAGTACAGCGCCACCAGTTTAAGACCGCCGATCCCGAACGCGCCCACGCGTTCCTTTGGCAGAATTACGGTGACTATACGGTGCGGTTTTCGGGCAGCCCGGAAAGGTTCATCTTTGCCCAGACCATGACAAGTGCTCCAGGGTTCTCGGTCGGGCGGGTGCGTCACAGCATGGCCGTCAACGCGGACATTGGCTCCCTCGGGGGGAAGCTACTCATCTCACAACTCCTCAGCGGGTGCCTCGAGCACGGCGTAGGCCGGGAGACCCTCCGCCCCAGCCGCGTACAGCCGGTGCTCATGCCACCGTCACGGTCGTTTCAGACCGCATGGGACAACTTTGACTGCGGGCTAGTCACCCTCGACCCGGCCGTGGTGGCCGACCATGCCGCCGGTGCCGCTGGTGTCCACCCGGCCGGTCTGGAGTTCACCGGGGTACAGCCGGTGTCGCCATTGATGGCCCGGCATTGGCAGTCGGTGGTGCACCACGTGGCTAGAGACGTGCTGCCCAACTCGGAAGCCATGGCCAGCCCACTGATCCGCAGCCAGACCCAACGGCTGCTGGTGGCATCCTTGCTCGCGACATTTCCCAACACCGTTCTCGATGCGCTCACCGACTCCCCGGCGGGCGCGGTCGAGCCGACCGCGGTGCGCCGCGCTGTCGCGTTCATCGATGCCCACGCAAGCGAAGACATCGGGACCGCCGACATCGCCGAGGCCGCCCGGATCGGCCCCCGGGCACTGCAGCAAGCCTTCCACCAGTACCGCGACACCACCCCGATGAAGTACCTGCGCCGGGTCCGTCTTGATCACGCTCACCGTGAGCTGCTCGCCGCAGACCCCAGCCGAGGTGACACCGTCAGCGCCATCGCCGCCCGGTGGGGCTTCGCCCATGCCGGCCGGTTCTCGATGGCCTATCACGCAGCGTATGGCTGCTTTCCCAGCCAGACACTGCATCGGTGAAGACTTGGCTGGATAACGTCATCGACCTTGAAATCCCCCCTTATCCAGAAAACGCCTCGGCTGTTCATTTTGCGAACGTCTTGCTTTACGTGAGAACGATGTATAAACAAGACTGGATCCCGGATCTAGCGTGCTGTCATTCGGCGGGGCCGGCAGATGATGGGGGTGGTCGTGTGGCCACGGCGCCACACACGAGGGTGGTCGCAACCACCTCACTGTGTGGTATGGGCAGAAAACCAGCGTCTCGTCTCCGGACGCGCACGGAAGCTCGCTGTGTTGCGGACCGAATGGCAGCGGAGCAGGTTTGGGTGAGCTACGAGTGCCTTGGCGCTTGCGACCCAGGCCTGGAAAAGACGCGGCTGGTTTCCGAACTATTGCCGCACTCCGCTGAATTGTCTGGAATTGGAGGTATTATGTCCACGGCTACGGCGTCAGCGCCCAATCCTGATGTGGCTCTTGTGACCTGACAATGGCCAGCGCTATCGGCCCACCGTGCTGCACCGGCAGCACACGACGCCTTGTTCCAGGACGCGTGCGGGAATTCTGTGCGCTGCGGGCCGAGCGGCACCGCAGCGCGTTGGGCGAGCTGCGAGTGGCCTTGGTTCTCGGCGACGCGGGGCTGGGCAAGACGCGGCTGGCGGCCGAACTACTACCTCGCGACGACGAACCGGCGGTCGGGCTGGTCGCGCACGGCTCCCCCCTTGGGGGTATGCCGCCGTTCGGCCCATGGGCAGGTGCTCTGGGCTTGCAGCCGGGTGATCCGTGCCCTGAGGGGGTCTGTCACGCCTGCGGGAGCGGGCTCGGTGGCCTTCCCGCGCTCGTGCGCCACCCCGAGATCACGCATGACGCGTCCGCGTGCGCTGCGGCCCTGCGCTACCACCTCGCTGAGTGGATTCCGGGTCTGCTCGCCAAGGCGAGCGCCGACCGGCCGATCGTCGTGGTCCTCGACGACGTGCACCAGGGCCATGACGCCATGTGGGCGATGCTGCTGCGACTGGCGCGGGACTTTCCGGCCAGCCGGCTGTTCGCGCTCGTTACCGCACGCCCGGCGGAGCTGGCCACGCACCGGACAGCGGTCGAAGTGCTCCATGCATTGGAGCAGGGGGGAATGCTACGCCGGGTTCAGCTAGCCCCGTTTCGCCGTGAGGACGTCGGGGAGCTGGCCGCAGATATCGTTCGACGACCCCGCGTGCCGTCCGCGCTCGTGGACTGGCTGACGGCCCGCGCGCAGGGCAACCCGCGGTGCACCGTCGGGCTGCTGGAGGCGCTGGTCGACCACGACGCAGACCTCCAGGCACCTGCCTTGGACGGGGTACCGGAGAAGCTGGCCCGCTGGATCCGCACCGAGGTGACCCGGCTCGACCCGCCGACCCTGGCCATCGTCGAGGTGCTCGCCGTCGCCGCAGACCTGGTCGATCCCGGCGACCTCGCCCGGATCACCGGCCAGCCGATCGACGACGTCGCGCTCGCCCTTGAGCGGCTCGTGCGTTCCGGGATGGTCCACGAGCAGCAGCACAACCGGTTCTTGGGTTATCAGATCGCCCATCCGCTCACCCGGGAAGTGATCTACACAGATATCGGTGGCGCCAGGCGGCGGGTGATGCACCAGCGGGTGGCTGGGACGCTGCTCGAGTCGGAAAGGCGGTGCATCCCGGAGGCCGTGCGCGGCCCGGACTCACTGACCAGACGGGAGCGGCAGGTCGCCGAGCTGGCCGCAGGTGGCTACACCGCCCCGCAGATCGCCACCCGGCTGCACATCGGCGTGCGTACCGTCGAGACCCACCTCGTCCGCAGTTACGCCAAACTCGGGGTCGCCTCCAAGCAACACCTCGTGGCCCATGGCGCCGAGCTCGGGTTGGCACCCGGTCCGTAGCGGAGTCCGTAGTTTCTACGGATCACCGCGCGTACCGAGATCCCTACAGTGAGTCCGGATGCCGGTACCGACAGCAGCCGGTCGCCAGGATCAGGGCGACTCCTACTTCCCCCTGCGTGTGCGGATAGAGATTGGTGGTGCGTGTTGTGACTGAATCATCAGTGCAGACGGAATCGAGCGTGAATGGTCAGCAGTCGCAGAACGGCCAGGCGCCGCAGCTGAGTTTGGCTACAGAGGCCGCCCGTAATTTGGCGACCACGACCAAGTCCCAGCCGCAGATGCAGGGGATCACGTCCCGCTGGCTGTTGCGGGTCCTGCCGTGGGTGGAGGCCTCGGGTGGGACTTTCCGGGTAAACCGCCGGGCAAGTTACGCGGTCGGTGACGGTCGGGTGGCGATCGAAATGAATGGCGACGCCGATGTACGGGTCAATGCAAAAGATCTGCGCGAGTTGCCGCTCCTTCGGCATTTCACTGATCATCCAGACGTGCTGGAGGAACTTGCGGGCCACTTCGAGCAGCGCGAGATCGAGCGCGGCAGCAGGATCGTGCAACGGGGCGAGTCAGCTGACGAGCTGTTCGTCATCGCCCACGGCAAGGCCAAAAAGATCGGTCCTGGTAAGTATGGCGAACCGACAGAGTTGGCCATCCTATCCGACGGCCACTACTTCGGCGATCGCGAGTTAATCGCGACCCAGGACACCTGGGATTACACGATCAGAGCACTCACCCCGTGCAAGGTACTAGTGCTTTCCGACCGAGTATTTCGCGAACTGCGCGACCGGCGGCCGGAGTTGCAGGCCCATGTTGAGCAGTTCCTGGCCAACGCCGGGCAGGACCAGAACGAATTTGGTGAGGCCACCATCGGGATGGCCTCGGACCATAGGCAGGAACACCCGCTGGACGGGACGTTTGCCGATTACGAGCTCAAGCCCCGTGAGTATCAGCTCAGCGTGGCCCAGACCGTGCTTCGGGTGCACACCCGGGTGGCGGATCTGTTCAACAACCCGATGAACCAGGTCGAGGAGCAGCTGCGGCTGACCGTCGAGGCCCTGCGGGAACGCCAGGAAAACGAGCTGATCAACAACAAGGACTTCGGACTCCTGCGCCAGACCGCTTTCTCGCAGCGAATCGACACCCGCACCGGGCCGCCGACCCCCGACGACCTCGACGAACTGCTGGCCACTGTGTGGAAGGATCCGGACGTTCTGCTGGCTCATCCTCGGACCATCGCCGCGTTCGGGCGGGAATGTAACCGCCGGGGCATCTACCCGCAGAGCATCGACATACACGGTCACATGATGCCGGCCTGGCGGGGCATACCTCTCCTGCCCTGCAACAAGATCCCCGTCACCGAGAAATACCAGACCAGCTCGATTCTGCTGCTCCGCACCGGCCTAGAGAAGCAAGGAGTGATCGGCCTGCACCAGACCGGACTTCCCGACGAGGTCCAGCCCGGGCTGAACGTCCGATTCATGGGCATCGATGAGAAGGCGATCATGTCCTACCTGGTCAGCGCCTACTACTCGGCCGCCATTATGGTTCCCGATGCCATCGGGATCCTCGAAAATGTCGAAATATCGCGTTTCGAGGACTCCTCGGCACCTGTTACTCCGCAGCCATCAGAGCCCGCGGCATCTTCGAAGTCCGCGAAGAAGTCGAAATAGCGGCTAGCCATGCAACCCTACGAGCTGCCAGACTTCTACATGCCGTACCCGGCGCGGTTGAACCCTCACCTGGACACGGCACGCGTGCACACCAAGGCGTGGGCCCGTGAGATGGGAATGCTGGACGCACCGCAGGAGGAGCCCGGCGCGGATATCTGGGACGAGGTCAAGTTCGACTCCATGGACTTCGCCTTACTCTGCGCGTATACCCATCCCGACGCGCCGAGCCGCGAGCTCGATCTGGTGACCGACTGGTACGTGTGGGTGTTTTACTTCGACGATCACTTCCTGGAGATCTACAAGCGCAGCCAGAATCAGACCGGCGCGAAGGAGTACCTCGATCGGCTGCCCGAGTTCATGCCAGTAGATCTCAGCTCTCCACCGGAGCCGTCAAATCCGATCGAGCGTGGACTGATCGACCTGTGGGCGCGCACCGTCCCGCACAGGTCGCGGGAATGGCGATTGCGTTTTTTCGAGAGCACCAGGAACCTCCTCTACGAATCGACCTGGGAGCTCGCCAACATCAGCGGCAACCGGATTCCGAACCCGATCGAGTACGTCGAGGTGCGCCGCAAGGTCGGCGGCGCACCATGGTCCGCCGACCTCGTGGAGCACGCCGCGTTCGTCGAGATTCCGGCCAGGATCGCCGACACTCGCCCGATCCGGGTCATCAAGGACACGTTCGCCGACGGAGTGCACCTTCGCAACGACCTCTTCTCCTATCAGCGTGAGACCGAAGAGGAAGGCGAGATCAACAACTGTGTTCTCGTGCTGGAGCGATTTCTCGATGTCAGCCCGCAGCGCGCCGCTGACCTGACCAACGATATCCTGACGTCTCGCCTGCACCAGTTCGAGAACACCACCCTCACCGAGCTGCCCGCTCTGTTCGAGGAGCACGGCCTGGATCTGCTTGAACGCGAGAACGTGCTGCTCTACGTCAAGGGCTTGCAGGATTGGCAATCGGGTGGCCACGAGTGGCACCTGCGGTCGAGTCGTTACATGAACAAGAGCGCGAATCGAGAACCACCGGTGGCACAGCGGCTGCTGGTCGGGCCCACCGGCTTGGGCACGTCGGCAGTGCAGATCAAGCCGTCACCCGGCACCTTCGGTGCACAAAGAGTCAAATACCACACGCACAAGCCGTACGAACCGGTCGGCCCGACTAACCTGCCCGACTTCTACATGCCCTATACCGCGCGGGTAAATGCCAACCTGGAACGGTCTCGTCAGCACTGCATCGACTGGGCCCGCCAGATGGGGATGCTGGACTCACTTCCCGGAGGTATCGGCATCTGGGATGAGGAGAACCTTGCGCTATTTGATTTCGCTGACTGCGCGGCGAGGATCCATCCGGACGCATCCGGTCCTGAGCTCGACCAGTCCTCGGCCTGGCTGACCTGGGGCACCTACGGTGACGACTACTTCCCCGCGGTCTTCGGTCCTACCCGCAACATGGCCGGTGCGAAAATATTCAATGCCCGGCTGCCGATGTTCATGCCGCTGGATTGCGGCACCCCGCCACCGCCGGCCAATGCCGTCGAGCAGGGCTTGGCTGATCTGTGGATGCGCACGGCCTTCCCGATGCCCATGGCACAGCGGCGCCAGCTCCGCCAGGGTGTCGAGGACATGACGACGAGCTGGTTGTGGGAACTCGCAAACCACATCCAGCACCGGATCCCTGATCCGGTCGACTATGTCGAGATGCGCCGCAAGACGTTCGGCTCCGATCTCACGATGAACTTCGCCCGCATCGAGCGGGCCGCGCGGATCCCACCTGAGATGTCCTGCACCCGAGCGATGCGGGCGCTGGAAAATTCGGCCCAAGACTACGCCTGCTTCACCAACGATGTCTTCTCCTACCAGAAGGAGATCGAGTTCGAGGGTGAGGTGCACAACTGCGTGCTGGTCGTGCAGAAGTTTCTCGATATAGATCGCGAGCAGGCGGTCTCGGTCGTCAACGATCTGATGACTTCACGAGTGCAGCAGTTCGAGCACATCGTCGCCACCGAGTTACCGTTGCTGGTCGATGACCTCGGGCTGGATTCCAATGCCCGCGAGGCCCTCAACGAATATGTGGTAGGACTTCAGGACTGGATGGCCGGCATTCTCGACTGGCATATGTCGACCGGCCGGTACGGCGAATCAGCATTGCGCCGGCGTTATCGAAGGCCACCGCAGCGACTCGGCGGCCCTACCGGGCTGGGCACTTCCGCCACGGTAATTGATGTGCTGAGCAGCATGAGGACTGCAGTCTAGATACTTAGGCCTTGACTGATTGGCGGTGCGCGCGGTGACGGAAGTGTTGCAGTCGGAGGCAGCGGCCAATGGTGAGCAGCTTAACGGTGACCGGCCGCAGTTGAGTCTGAGCACAGCGGCCGCCAGTAATCTGGCGACGACCACCAAATCCGTGCCTCAGATGCAGGGAATCACGCCACGGTGGCTGTTACGAATATTACCGTGGGTGGAGGCGTCGGGCGGGACCTATCGGGTGAACCGCAGATTGACCTATACCGTGGGCGACGGCCGGGTGACGTTCATCACGACGGGCGCGGACTCGCGGGTCATTCCGGACGAACTGTGTGAGCTGCCGATGCTACGGGGTTTCCGTGACACCCAGGTGCTCACGACGTTGGCGGAGCGGTTCGTGCAGGAGGAATTCGAGACTGGTAACACCATCGTTGCGGAGGGTCAGCCGGCCGATCAGGTAATCCTCATCATCCATGGCAAGGTCAACAAGATCGGACCTGGCAAGTACGGCGAACGGACCGTGTTGGGCACCCTGTCCGACGGCGATTATTTCGGTGCGCAGGAGCTGGTGGACTCCCAGGACACCTGGACCTTTACGGCCACGGCGGCGACCGGATGCACGGTGCTGGCGTTGTCTCAACAGGTATTCGAGGAGGTCGCCGGGCAGTCCGAGGCGCTGCGGGCACACCTCGAGCGGTTCCGGGTCCAGACCAAGCGGCCGCAGAACAGGCGTGGTGAAGCCAATATCGAGCTGACCTCCGGACACGAGGGCGAGCCGGAGTTGACCGGGACCTTCGTCGATTATGACACCACACCACGGGAATACGAGCTGAGTGTGGCCCAGACCGTGCTGCGGGTACACACCCGGGTGGCGGATCTTTACAGCAATCCGATGGACCAGATCGAGCAGCAGGTACGGCTGACCATCGAGGCGCTGCGGGAACGCCAAGAACACGAGATGATCAACAACGTAGGTTTCGGGTTGTTACACAATGCCGATATGTCGCAGCGCATCAACACCCGCACCGGCCCACCAACACCCGACGACCTCGACGAACTGCTCACCCGCCGGCGGAAGACGAGGTTCTTCCTGGCTCATCCCCGCACCATCGCGGCCTTCGGTCGGGAATGTAACCGTCGGGGAATCTATCCGCAGAACATCGAGATCGACGGCCGCATGATGAGGACCTGGCGCGGCGTTCCCATCTTTCCCTGCAACAAGATACCCATCACCGGGACCCGCACCAGCTCGATCCTCGCACTCCGTACCGGCGTGGCAGACGAAGGCGTGATCGGCCTGCACCAGACCGGCATTCCCGATGAAGTCCAGCCCGCGTGCAACGTCCGCTTCATGGGTATCAGCGAAAAGGCGATCATTTCCTACCTGGTCAGCGCCTACTACTCGGTCGCTGTCCTGGTGCCCGACGCGCTCGGCATTCTGGAAAACGTGGAAATCGGCCGGTAGGGGGAAGAAGCTAAGTGATGGGGTCGGCGATGGGCGGGTGAGCTTCACCAACCACGAGTGAAGGAGAACCAGTGTCTGTGTTGTCCCGTGTGTCCGCGCCTGCGGCCACCCATGACCTGGCGGGCGTGGTGGGCGCCCTGCTGTCAAGCCTGGAACGAGCTGCCCCGAAAGACCTTCCGGGACCCGGTGGGGACCAGCCGCCCGGGGATGAGACGCAGCCAGCGGCGTCGGTGGCAGGCCGGCTCCTCACCGGCCCCACGGGGTTGGGCACCTCGGCGGCCCGGATCCGAGTAGGCGCCGCCGCTGTGCAGGTTCCGGCCGGGCGGCCCGCCGGCGGTGGATCAGATTCGGAGCTGTACTGCCCTCCGGCGGTGCGTGACGACGTAGCCCTCGGCGAGGAGGTCAACGACCGCCTGGTCGATTGGGCCGAGCAGGTCGGGATCTACCCCGGGCAACTCGACCGCGTGCGGGCGGCCAATTTCGGACGGCTGATGATGCTCACTCATCCGGCCACCGATGACCCTGACCGGCTGCTGGCGGCATCACAGTGCGTCCTGGCGGAGTGGGCCACCGACGACCACTTCCTGGACGAGGAGTCCCTGGGCGCCGATGCGAAGCTGATCGCCTCGCGGCTAGGGATCAGCTACGCGGCAGTGGATCCGGTTGATCTCCCGGTCAGGTACGCGCCCCAGCTTGACCAGGCGCTATCGGACGAGCCCGTCGCGGTCGCGTACCAATCGGCTTTCGAACACCTTGCCCAGTACGCCACACCGACGCAGGTCGCCCGGCTCCGCCACGAGCTGGCGGTCATGTTCATGGCCTACAACCATGAGGCGAACTGGCGCGCCATAGGGCGAATCCCGCCGGTCTGGGAGTATCTGACGCACCGGCATGAAAACAGCTTCTTGCCGCCCATGGTGTTGGTTGATCCGATTGCCGGCTACGAGCTTCCCGCCACCGAGTTCGCCGATCGACGGGTGCGCCGGGTGTTCTGCTTGGCCGGCAGCGCGAGCGTGATTCTGAACGATCTGTACTCGATGTCCAAGGAAACGGACACGGACTTCGACCTGCCCAAGGTCATCGCCGCCGAGGAGAAGTGCACTCCGCAGGAGGCGATTGAGCGCACAGTGCAGATCCATAACGAGCTGATGCACACCTTCGAAGCGGAGGCGGCCGTCCTCAGCCACCTGGGCTCGCCTGCACTGCGACGTTTCCTGGTCGACATATGGGCCTGGCTCGGCGGCAACCGCGAATGGCACAGCACCACCGAGCGGTACCACGGCGCGAGCAACGCGTGAGCGGTACGTCCCTTGGCCCGACAAGCAGAAGGAGGTCTTCACCATGACCACGACCACCCCTACCACCGCCAACGTACTGCACACCGCCTACCAAAAGTCCGTGGCGGCATATTGGAACACCAACCGGCAGGACCCGGTCAACCTGCGGCTCGGTGATGTCGACGGCCTCTACCACCACCACTACGGGATCGGCGAGTACGAACCGTCCGTGCTGGAAGGTCCGAAGGACACCCGGGACGATCGGATCATCAAGGAACTGCACCGGCTGGAGACAATGCAGGCGAACCTACTCCTTGATCACCTCGGCGACATCTCGCCCGGTGACCGCTTACTGGATGCCGGCTCCGGCCGGGGCGGTACCAGCATCATGGCCAACCAACGCTTCGGCTGCCGGGTGGACGGCGTGACGATCTCAGAATACCAGGTCGGGTTCGCCAACAACCAGGCCGAGCAATGGGGCGTGGCCGATCAGGTGACGTTCCACTTCCGCAACATGCTGGACACGGGTTTCGAGACGGGTTCGTGCCGGGGCATCTGGACCAACGAGACCACCATGTACGTGGATCTGTGCCAGCTTTTCGACGAGTTCTCCCGCCTGCTGGACTACGGCGGTCGCTACGTCTGTATCACCGGTTGCTACAACGACGTGACGGGTGGCCGGTCCAAGGCGGTCAGCCGGATCGACGAGCACTACATCTGCAACATCCATCCCAGGAGCGCCTACTTCAAGGCGCTGACGGCTAACAACCTCGTCCCGATCAACGTCATCGATCTGACCGCCCACACCATCCCGTACTGGGAACTGCGGGCGAAGTCCTCGGTGGCCACCGGGATCGAGGACCCGTTCCTGACGGCATACCGCGAGGGCAGCTTCCACTACCTGCTCATCGCCGCCGATCGGGTCTGACAGATATCCGCCCCAGTATCGAGATTGGTGAGGCGCATGGTGACCACCAGTGACGTGATGACCGAGGGCCGATCGGCAGGCGAGGTACTCGCGTGGAGCAGGACCACTGTCGAGCCCGCCCTGCGCACGGCGGTGGACACGCTGCCGCCGATGATGCGGCGTATCGCCGGCTACCACTTCGGTTGGTGGAACGAGCATGGCCAGCCCGACCAGGTCCCTGGAGTGAAAGCGACCGGGGGCAAAGCGATCCGCCCCGCGCTGGTACTGCTCAGCGCCCAGGCCGTAGGCGGGGTTACCGCCGTCGCGGTGCCGGCTGCGGCCGCGGTGGAGCTGGTGCACAACTTCTCCCTGCTGCACGACGACGTGATCGACGGTGACGTCACCCGGCGCCACCGTCCCACGGCCTGGAGCGTGTTCGGGCTCAACGCGGCGATCCTGGCCGGGGACGCGCTGCTGACGTTGGCCCTGGATGTGCTCGCCACCAGCGGGCACCCGGCCGCCACGGACGGGACCCGGCTGCTCAGCGCCGCGGTGCAGGAGCTGGTGGAAGGTCAGAGCATGGACCTGGACTTTGAACAACGCACCCAGGTTGAGGTGGCCGAATGCCAGCGGATGGCCGAGGGAAAGACCGGCGCCCTGCTGAGGTGTGCTTGCGCAGTGGGTGCCCTATTCGGGGGTGGCAGCCCGGAGCAGGTCCAGTGCCTGCGCGGCTTCGGTGCGCACCTGGGCTTGGCGTTCCAGCACATGGACGACTTGCTGGGCATCTGGGGAGACCCGGCGGTGACCGGCAAACCCGTCTACTCGGACCTGCGCAGCCGGAAGAAGTCCCTCCCGGTGGTGGCCACCCTGACCTCAGGCACCCCGTCCGGGCGTGAGCTGGCCGCGCTCTACCACCGCGACCAGCCGCTCACCAGCACCGATCTGGCCCGAGCCGCGGATCTGATCGACACCGCGGGCGGGCGTACCTGGAGCCACACCCAGGTCGACGACTTGCTGGTGGCTGCGATGCGCGACCTGCAGGCCGCCGGCCCGACGGACCGAGCCGCCGGAGAGCTGGGTGCGCTCGCCCGGCTGGCCACCCATCGTGATCACTGAGTCCTCGCTTGAGTCCCGTGAGGCACTGTCGGAGGAGGCACCCCAGATGTCGGTCACCGCGAACAGCCCCGCTGGAGCCCGCACCGTCCTGCTCGCCTCGCCGCGGTCGTTCTGCGCCGGGGTCGAGCGTGCCATCGCGGTCGTGGAGCAACTGCTGGACCAGCGAGGTGGCCCGATCTACGTGCGCAAGCAGATCGTGCACAACATCCACGTAGTGGTCGATCTCCAGGCGCGCGGCGCGATATTCGTCGACGAGCTGGATGCCGTTCCCGACGGGGCCACGCTGGTGTTCTCCGCCCACGGGGTGTCCCCAGCGGTGCGAACCGAGGCGGCAGACCGGGGGCTGGAGGTGATCGACGCGACCTGCCCGCTGGTGACCAAGGTGCATACCGAGGCACGCCGGTTCGCCGACCGTGGTGACACCGTGATCCTGATCGGCCACGCCGGGCACGAGGAGGTCGAAGGCACCCTGGGCGAGGCCCCCGACCAGACCATCCTGGTGCAGACCGCCGACGAGGCCGCGGAGCTCGAGGTCGCCGACCCGGCGCGGGTGTCGTACCTGACGCAGACCACCCTGGCCGTGGACGAGACGACCGAGATCGTCAGGGCGCTGCGGGCCCGGTTCCCCGCGCTGCGCGGCCCGGCGTCCGACGACATCTGTTATGCCACGACGAACCGTCAGGACGCGCTCAAGGCGATCGCCGAGGAGTCGGATCTGGTGCTCGTGGTCGGCTCGACGAACTCCTCCAACTCTGTGCGGCTGGTGGAGCTCGCGCACCGCCGGGGTATCCCCAGCTACCTCATCGACGATCCCCGCGACATCCGTCCGGAATGGCTGGACGGGGTCAGCGTGGTCGGGTTGACCGCCGGTGCCTCGGCTCCGCCCCGGCTGGTGGAGGCGGTCATCGCCGCGCTGGCCGAGCTGGGACCGGTCACAGTGGCTGAACGCGAGACCACCCGCGAGACCGTCCACTTCACCCTGCCTGCCGCAGTGCGGCGATCGTGAGCCTGCTCGGCCGCATCACCGGGCCAACCGACCTCAAAGGGCTGCCCACCGCGACGCTTGCTGTCCTGGCGGAGGAGATCCGCGCGTTTCTGATCGACAAGGTTTCCGGCGCCGGCGGGCACCTGGGACCGAACCTGGGTGCGGTCGAGTTGACCATCGCCGCGCACCGGGTGTTCGACTCACCCCGGGACGTCCTGCTGTTCGATACCGGGCATCAGGCCTACGTACACAAGATCCTCACCGGCCGGTGCGCCGAGTTCGACTCGCTGCGCCAAGCCGGCGGTCTGTCCGGCTACCCGTCCCGGGCCGAGTCCGTGCACGACGTCATCGAGAACTCGCACGCCTCCACCGCGCTGTCCTACGCCGACGGCCTGGCCAAGGCGTTCGCGCTGCGGGATTGCGCCCACCGGCGGGTCGTCGCGATCGTCGGCGACGGGGCGCTGACCGGCGGCATGTGCTGGGAAGCGCTCAACAACATCGGCGCGGCCCTGGACCGGCCCGTGATCATCATGCTCAACGACAACGGACGCTCCTACTCGCCGACCATCGGCGGGTTCGCCCGCCATCTCGCTGAACTGCGCCAGTCCGATATGGGCGAGTCCGATACGGGTCAGTCCCTGTTCGAGAACCTCGGATTGGTGTACCTCGGGCCAGTCGATGGACACGACATCGCCGACGTCGAAAACGCCCTGCAACGAGCAGCCCGGCTGCGCTGTCCCGTCGTGGTGCACTGCATCACCCGCAAAGGCAAGGGGTACCCGCCAGCCGAGCAGGACGAAACCGACTGCCTGCACACCGTCGGCGTCATCGACCCGCACACCGGCTGCCCCCGCTCAACCGGCAAGCCGACCTGGACCTCGGTGTTCGCCGAGGAGATCACCGCAATCGGCGCCGACCGCGACGACGTGGTGTGCCTGACCGCGGCCATGCGCCACCCCACCGGCCTCGGCGAATTCGCCGCGAGGTTCCCGCACCGGGTGTTCGACGTCGGGATCGCCGAGCAGCACGCCGTCACCTGCGCCGCCGGCCTGGCCATCGGCGGGCTGCACCCTGTGGTCGCCATCTACTCCACGTTCGCCAGCCGGGCCTTCGACCAGCTGCTGATGGACGTCGCCCTGCACCAGTTGCCGGTCACCTTCGTACTGGATCGGGCCGGGATCACCGGCCCGGACGGGCCCAGCCACCACGGCATGTGGGACGCGTCGGTGCTGCCAGTCGTGCCCGGCCTGCGCCTCGCCGCGCCCCGGGACTGCGCACGGCTGCGCGAACTGCTCCGCGAAGCCGTCGACATCGCCGACGGGCCCACCGTGATCCGCTACCCGAAGGCCACCGCGGGTCCGGACATCCCCGCCATCGGCAGGATCGGGCAATGCGACATTCTCCGTGACGACCCCGCTGCCTTGGGTTTGCTGGTCGCCGTCGGATCGCTGGCCGGGCCCTGCCTGGCCGCGGCCGACGAGCTCGCCGCGCACGACGTTCCGGTCACCGTGATCGATCCACGCTGGATCGCGCCGCTGGACCCGGCCCTGCTCAAACTGGCGGGCGCGCACCGCCTGGTGCTGACCGTCGAGGAAACCACCACCACCGGAGCGCTCGGCGCCCGGATCGCCCAGACGCTGGCCGCCACCGGAGCGGACACCTGCGCGGCCACCTTCGCCCTGCCGCCCCGGTTCCTGCCGCACGCCTCCCGCGAGCAGATCCTGCGCGCCCATGGCCTGGACGCGGCCGGCATCGCCACCGCCGTCCTCAAACGACTCGCCAGCACGCACCGGGGGAAGGTCACGGGTAAGGAGATCTGATGACAGCTGTGCGACTAGGCATGCCCGCGCCACCGAGCGCCCCGGCCCTGCGCCGCCGGGCATCCCGCCAGGTCATGGTCGGCGACGTGCCCGTCGGCGGCGACGCGCCCGTCTCGGTGCAGTCCATGACCACCACCCGCACCTCCGACATCGACGCCACCCTGCAGCAGATCGCCGAGCTCACCGCGACGGGTTGCCAGATCGTGCGGGTCGCGGTCCCCAGCCAGGACGACGCCGACGCGCTGGCTGCCATCGCCGCCAAGTCGCAGATCCCGGTCATCGCCGACATCCATTTCCAGCCCCGATACGTCTTCGCCGCCATCGACGCCGGCTGCGCCGCCGTTCGCGTCAACCCCGGCAATATCAAGAAGTTCGACGACAAGGTCGAGCAGATCGCTGCGGCCGCTGCCGCTGCCGGCGTGCCGATCCGCATCGGGGTCAATGCCGGTTCCCTGGACCCCCGACTGCTGGCCAAACACGGCCACGCCACCCCCGAAGCCCTGGTCGAATCCGCCCTCTGGGAATGCTCCCTGTTCGAAGAGCACGGGTTCCGCGACATCAAGATCTCGGTCAAACACCACGACCCGCTCGTCATGATCGCCGCCTACCGCCAGCTCGCTGCGCGTTGCGACTACCCCCTGCACCTCGGCGTCACCGAAGCCGGACCACGCTTCCAGGGCACCATCAAGTCCGCCGTCGCCTTCGGAGTTCTGCTTGCCGAGGGGATCGGCGACACCATCCGGGTGTCGCTGTCCGCCCCACCCGTCGAGGAAGTCAAGGTCGGCAACCAGATCCTCGAATCCCTCGGCCTGCGACCCCGCCGCCTCGAGATCGTGTCCTGTCCCTCCTGCGGGCGCGCCCAGGTCGACGTCTACACCCTCGCCGAACAGGTCACCGCCGCCTTCGACGGCTTCGGAGTCCCTTTACGGGTCGCCGTCATGGGTTGTGTCGTCAACGGCCCCGGCGAAGCCCGCGAAGCCGACCTCGGCGTCTCCGCCGGCAACGGCAAAGGCCAGATCTTCGTCCGCGGCGAGGTGATTAAGACCGTCCCCGAACACGAGATCGTCCAAACCCTCCTCGACGAGGCCCGGCAGCGAGACTGGTCAACCCCGTCCGAATGAGTCGGTGCTCCGGCAGCCGGGTGATTTCCTTACCGGAGCGGGCTCGGCGCACCGGGTTGACCTGCAGCTAGCCCACACTTCCAGGCACCATCAAATCCGCCGTCACTTTCGGCGTCCTGCTCGACCCCCGACGGCGTAAGACCAGCCCCCCGGTTCCCGAACTCAACAGCAGTGCACTTTCAAGGCGGCCGAACAGCTCTGCTGTTGAGTTCGGGAGGCTGAGTGCACTCGACATCCGGCTCGCCCGGCCAGCCCGATGATCTGCGGGCACGACCTGATGGCTGTGCCGGCGGGCGCGAGCAACCGGCAAACCGAGGGCAACTTCTCGCCCACAGTTGCGATCTCTGGCACATCCGCAACGGATCCGCCCACCTCCACCGTGGGGTAGAGATCGTGACCGGCGAAGATGACGCCTGGCTGGCCGACGTTCCCGAGTTGCAAGGCGCGCATACGGGATGGGGCGTCGACCGTGAGCCGCCGGATCGTGGGTCGTAGTGGTCAAGCTCGCCGGACGCGAAGCGGCAGAGCTTGACGGCCCACCAGACGAACCAGCCACGTTCCTGGATCTACTCGGGTCCGACTGCCGCAGCGTCCAGGCTTCCTGATCCATTTCGGGCCGAACCAGCGACCGTCGCGGAGTTCCTCCGGCGAACGTTTTCCGGACCACGACTCGCCCTGGACCCTAAGGAGCACGACGCGCTGCCGACGCGCCTGGCGAAGCTGGGCGTCGCCGGAGGCGCGGTGTACGACGCGCTTATCGCACTCACCACACGTGCCGCCGGTGCCGAGTTGGTCACGTTGGACCGGCGTGCACTCGGCATCTACGAGAGGTGCGGAGCATCGACGCGCCTCTTGACAGCGGACATACCTGCGGCTCGCGAAGAATCTCGACCAGACAGGCGTCCGTAGGTCCCGAGCCGGCAAGCAGTCACAGCTCGAAGAGGGGGGCGGTGTGGCGGGCCATGTCGCAGCGGTTGGGGTAGGTGTGCCGGAAGATAACCTGCCCGCCCACGTAGTCGCCGGAGGCAATTGCGGTCACCGGGTCGTAGACATCCGGGCATAACATGCCGGGTTGCCCGGAGATCTTGGCGGGGTCGCCGCCGGCGTCGCTAAGCACCTGGCAGGCACCTTCGGGGTCAGGATGTGTCCCGCTGGCCGGGTCGCAACGTAGCGTGACGAACCGATCGCCATCGCGGGCCTGCACACCGAGCACGAGGAAGGTTTCTTGCGCTGCGGCGGCCGTGACGGCCGGCGCGCCCAACGTCACCGCGGCGATCACCCCGGCTCCCACGGACAGCAAGATCTTGATCCCGGCCCGCATACCCCACGATCCCACACCCAGCGCCGCCAGGGAAGAGTCAGCATACCGCGTTCTGGATGCAGAACGCGGTAAAACGGACTCGATTCAGCGCGTTCTGCATCCAGAACGCGGTTGACGCAGCCGGTACAGGCTCCGGAGCACGAACTCCGCAATCTGCTGGCGGAATATATCCAGGTCTTCCAGGTCATGCTGGAGGGAATACATCGGCGTACGTGTCGGCGGCGGCAAGCCTCTCCGCAGCGATAATATGCCGTCCGATGTCAACGCAGACCTCGATGGCCAGTAAGAAACTCCAAATGTGCGGATCCGAGTGCAACCTCATCATTGAGGAGCTGCTCTGAAGGACGGTCGGCAAGCCTGCGCAAACGATCAGTCTCCAAGCGGAGACGATCGAGTAAGCGGCGTACCCGGCCGTGGTCGACCATCAACGATGTCCGGTTGCGGTCTCGATCAGTAGATCCCGGTCAAGCAGGTCGAGCTTGATCCGCGAGTCGGCGTACATCCGACCGGTCAGGCTCTCCCAGCGGACCCGCAGCGGTTCGTCGGCGCTGTAGAGAACCTGGCGCTGTCAAGGAACGCGGTGTCCACGTCGACGAGGATACTGCCTCGGTCCGTTCGGTGAGCCCTGTCACGGCCAGTACTGGCGACGTCACACCCCCAGCGTGGCACAGGTCCTGCGCGCCCATACTCTGCCTCGGTGCCCAGCCCGGCTCACCCGAGCCCTGCCACACCCGACACCGGCTGTTGCCGGATGGGGTGGACGATCGCGGCTTTGGCGCTGCTCACCGGACTGCTGGGCATCCTCGCGGTGCTCGCCCCGGTCATCGCCGACGACCCGGTGGTGAGCTGGCCCCGCGCCGGGCAGCAGCCCACCTCGACTGTGCTGCCGCTGTCGCCCTACCGACCACTGCAGCTCACGGCCACAGTCCCGTGCGCAACGCTGCAGGCGCTGGACGCTCGCCCGGGTGGCGGCGAGGCGCTGCGCACGCTGCCCGCCGACGTGGGCACCACCCCGGGCGAGGGCCTGGTGGTATCCGCAGCCCAGGGCACGGTGACGGTCACCGCCTCCGGTGCCGAGTTCACCCGCGAGGCGCTACCGGCCGGGGCCTGCTCCTACCAGGTCCTCGCCGATGCCGGCGGGATCCGGGTGTCCCGCGACGGCGCCGACATCGGCACCCGGACGGACCTGCTGGTCCCTCAGGTCGCCGAGCTCCAGACCGACGCCGTGCGAGCAACCAGCGGACTATCGGTACAGCTGCACACCGACGCGCGATACCAGTCCAGCCCGACGGTGCTCAAGACGGCGTTGCTGGTCGCCCACGGTCTCGCGCTCGTGGTGCTGCTCGTGCTGGCCTGGCGGTGGTGGCGGGGCGACGGACCCGGACTGATCCGGCCGCGCCCGTCATGGGCCGATGCGGTGGTGGTCGGGGTCTCGCTGGCCTGGGTGGCGCTGGGTCCGGTCAACATCGACGACTCGTGGTACCTGCTGATGGCCCGCAACGCAATGGACTCGGGCTATATAGGCAACGTCATCTACCAGTTCAACGTCACCGAGAACCCGTTCTCCGCCAGCCAGTACGTGATGCAGGCCTGGGGAGCTGCCGGAGACAACTGGAGCCTGGGCTGGATGCGGCTACTACCCCTGGGCTACGGGCTCGCCAGCTACGCGCTGCTGCGGGTCCTGGTCGCGACGGTGCTCGGCCGGGCCGGGCAGCGACCGCTGATCCCGTGGGCGGTGGCGGCCGCGCACCTGCTGTGGTGGCTTGCCTACGGAATCACGCTGCGGCCCGAACCGCTGATCGCACTGGGCGCGGCGGCGGTGCTGGTGCTGGCCGAGTTGGCCCGGCGGCGCCGCTCGGTCGGGGTGCTCGCAGCGGCTACCGCGGTCGCCGCGCTCACCGTCACGGTCTCCCCCACCGGCCTGGTCGCGAGCGCGCCGCTGGTGTTGTGCCTGCCGTGGTTGTGGCAGTGGTGGCGGGCCAGCGCCCTGGTCAACCGGATAGCCGCGGTGCTGCTGGCCGGTGCGGCCGCCTCGATCGTGGTTCCGGTCGGGTTCGCCGACGCCACGCTCGGCGACGTGCTGGAATCCATCGCGGTACACCGCTGGTACTACCGCCAGCACGCCTGGTACGAGGAGTACCTGCACTACGCGAACCTCCTCGTCGCCGACGATCGGGGGGCCTGGGGCAAGCGGCTGCCGGTGCTGCTCACCGTGGGTGTGTTGCTGGCCGTGGCCATCGGGGCCGGGCGGCGGGGTGGCACCGGGGGTCGCACCGGCCGGCTGCTCGGCGAGATGGCCGCGATCACCGCGATCGGCTTGGTGGCGATGGCGCTGACCCCGACCAAGTGGGTGAACCACTTCGGTGCCATCGCCGCACCCGCCACTGTGCTGCTCGCCGCTGCGGTGATCCGCTCCCCGATACCGCGGCGGGCCGGCGTCGCGGCGGTCGCCGTCGGCACCGCAGGGCTGGTGGCCGCCGCGTCTGTCGCCTTCGCCGGTCCCAACCTGTGGCGGCCCTTCGCGGACTGGGGCCAGCCCTTTGGAAACCACATCCTGATCGGCACCCCCTACCTGCAGAGCCTGCTCGCCCCGTCGGTCGGACCGCTGGCATTACGCAACCCGCTGCTGTGGGTAGCGATTGCAGGTGCGGGCTGGTGGTGGGCCCGGCGCAGGGGTTGGCCGGGCCCGGATCGGGCGGTGCTGGTCACCGCGACCGGCCTCGGGGTGGTGCTGATGCTCGCTGTGTTCACCATCGCCCCGCTGCGCCAGCACCCCGGCAGCTCGGTGGCGCTGATGAACCTGCGCGCGCTCACCGGCAACCCGTGCGGGCTAGCGACGTCCGGGACGGTGTTCACCGGCGCCGAGCCCGGCCTCGGACCAGCTATCGGGACCGCCACACTCACCGGTGACATGCACGAAGCACCGCTGGCGGATTCGACGCTGGCGGACTCAAGACCGCCGGCACCGAACAGCCCACCGAACAGCACGGTGTGGCACGACGACGTGTCCGGCGGCACCGGTACCGGGACCGTCCAGACTCCCTGGTACCCGCTGCCCGCTCCGGTCCCCGGCAGCCGGGTGGTGGTGGGGCTGCTGGGCACGCTCACCAAGGACCAGCGGCTCGCGGTGCAGGTGGGAGCCGGGGATCCAGCCGCACCGGATCTGGTGCGCACGGTGCCGCTGGCCCCGCTCGGGGAGAGAACCGGCTGGACCGAGGTCGCCGTCGCGCTGGCCGACGTCGGCCTGGACGCGCCCAGCGCGGTGCGGGTGACAGCGCGGGATCGCGTTCCCGGTCCGGGCAGCTGGCTTGCCGTCGCGCAACCGCGGCTGGCCGTGCCGCGGCCGGTCACCGATGTCATTGCCGGCCGGCCGGTGTTCGCTGACCAGGTATCCGCCGGGCTGTGGCCCTGCCAGGATCAGATCGCCATGCGAGACGGCCTGGTGCAGGCGCCCCAGGTGCGGCTGCGGGCCGCGGACGGGCTGGAGGGCGCCATCGCCGAAAACTCGACCTTCGCGGGCAACGGGGGCACCCTGGTGCAGATCGACCGCACCGCGACGTTCGTCGAGCTGCCGTCGCAGCTCATCCCGCCCGGGGTGCCCACGCTGGGCTGGGGCCACGTCGAGGAGGTGGTCTACACCCACCCCGTCGGTCTGGTCGACCTGCGCGTCGACCAGGTGCGGCGTACCGGCTGGACCCGGCTACCCACCCTGATCGGCGAGTCCTACACCGGCCGCCCCTACATCGGCTGACTCGCGAACTGTCACATCATGCTTGTCTGTACGTAGGCCACGGAAGAGTTACGTGGGACTACGGATTGCAACGGGACGCTTGCCGTGGGCACGGTATGTGCTACCGCACCGGCTCTGCCGCCGGTGAGGTGTCTTCCGTGCCCGGGCGACCGGGACCGCCTGTCCTAGGGGGATTCAGATGTCTGACGCGATGAGCTTCGCCGAGCTCGGCGAACAACACGTGGAGCTGCTGCCGGCCCGTACCGTCCTGTCGCTGTGGCACGCAAGCGCGACCGGCCCGAAGGGTGACCCGGGTACGCACGGCGCCGATGGTGCGGGTGTGTCGAAGTTCAACTTCCTCGGCATGTTCGGCTGGGGCGGGTCCGACTCCACCTACAAGTTCAGCTTCACCGGCACCGGCAGCAGTGCCAACAGCAGCCACGGCTGAGCGCCAGGACTCGCACTGAACCGGTTACGCACGGATCGGCCATGCCTGGGCGGTTAGGATACTGGGGAGGACGCCTGGGGGGTGCACGTCTTGCTACCTTGGAATGTCGGCAGCCGCCCACCGGTTTGAGTGCCACGTTGGCCATCCCGTCGCAGAAGGTGGACGCATCGCGTGTCGGTTCCCCCAGTACCACCGTCCGGCGGCAATAACGCCGTGGCTGCGGAGCAGGACTACCTCACCCTGCTCTACCGGCATCTCGACGAGCGCCGGCGCTACAGCGCGCAGCGGCTCGCCGAGGTCCTGAGAGGCGCCACCAGCGGGACGCCCCAAGCACTCAGCGAGCGGGACGCGGCCGCCGCGATGTATTCCGACCAGCTCGCCACCCTGGACGGCGTGGAGCAGGGCCTGTGCTTCGGACGGCTCGACCTCAACGACTGTGGCCCCGGGTACGACGACGCCGAAGCTGACGGCGAGGAGCGGCGCTACATCGGGCGGCTCGGGCTGCTCGACGAGGAGCACGACTACGAGCCGCTGCTCATCGACTGGCGGGCGCCTGCGGCACGGCCGTTCTACACCGCGACCGCCGCCTGCCCCGAGGGCGTTCGCCGCCGCCGGCACATCCGCACCCGCAGCCGGACCGTGCTCGCCGTCGACGACGAGGTGCTCGACCTCGACAGTGCCCAGCAGGACCCGACCCGCACCAGCCTGACCAGCGAGGCGGCGTTGATGGCCGCGCTGACGGCAAGCCGCACGGGCCGGATGTCCGACATCGTCGCGACCATCCAGGCCGAGCAGGACCGGATTATCCGTGCCAAGCCCCAGGGCGTGCTGGTGGTGCAGGGCGGGCCGGGCACCGGCAAGACCGCGGTCGCGCTGCATCGCGCGGCCTACCTGCTCTACACGCACCGCCAGCAGCTGGCCAAGCGGGGCGTGCTGGTCGTCGGGCCCAACTCGACGTTCCTGAGCTACATCGGGCAGGTACTGCCCTCGCTGGGGGAGACCAGCGTGCTGCTGTCCACGGTCGCCCAGCTGCACCCGGGGCTGCACGCCCGCGGCGTCGAGCCCGCCGAGACCGCCGCGGTCAAGGGTCGCGCGGAGATGGCGAAGGTGGTGGCCGCCGCGGTCCGGGACCGCCAGCAGCTGCCCACGGCGCCCATCGAGCTCGACGTCGAGGCCCAGCACGTCCGGCTGGACGAGAAGGTGTGCCTGCCGGCCCGCACCCGGGCACGTCGGTCCCGGCGCCCGCACAACGAGGCCAAGCAAATCTTCCAGCGCGAGGTGGTGACGGCACTGGCCGAGCAGGTCGCCAGGGGCCTGAGCGGTCCCGGGCTGGGTGCGGGCGTCCTGAATCGAGGCGACCTGGCAGACATCCGCGCCGAGCTGCGGGCCAGTACCGAGCTGACCACCGCGCTGGACCAGCTGTGGCCCACCCTGTCGCCGGAGCAGCTGCTCACCGACCTCTACGCCGATCCGGAGCGGCTGGCCACCGCTACCCACCGGGTGCTGCGCCCCGAGCAGCGTGACCTGCTGGCCCGCGCCGCTGTGGACGTTGCCTCCGGGCAGGTCTGGACGCCCGCCGACGTACCGCTCCTGGACGAAGCCGCTGAGCTGCTCGGCTCCGACGGCAGCGCCGAGGCCGCCCGGGAGGCCGCTGCGCTGCGCGCCGAGCTGCAGTACGCGCAGGGCGTGCTGGACATCCTGGACCTGGACGAGGACCTGGACCCCGAGCTGCTGCGGGCCACCGACCTGATCGACGCCAGCCGGCTGGCCGACCGCCAACAGCAGCGCCGTTACGGCAGCACCGCCGAGCGGGCAGCAGCCGACCGGACCTGGACCTACGGTCACGTCATCATCGACGAGGCCCAGGAGCTGTCCCCGATGGCGTGGCGAGTACTGATGCGACGCTGCCCCAGCCGCTCGATGACGGTGGTCGGCGACCTCGCGCAGACCGGGGACCGGGCCGGCGCGGCTTCCTGGCAGGACGTGCTCGGCCCCTACGTGGCGCAGCGGTGGCGGCTGGAGCAGCTGACGATCAACTACCGGAACCCGGCCGAGATCGCGGAGCTGGCCGATGAGGTGCTCGCCGCCCTCGACGTCGACGTCATCGCGCCGCAGTCGGTGCGCAGTACGGGCGTGGCGCCCCGCGCGGTCCGGGTCGCCGCCCTGGCCGACGAGCTGCCCGCGGTGGTCGTCGAGGAGACCGCTGCGGTGGGCGACGGCCGGGTCGCCGTGCTGGGGCCGGCCGCTAGCGTGGACGAGCTCCGCAAGATCGTCCCCACTGCGAGCGAAGACGACCTCGACGCGCAGGTGACCGTGCTGACCGTCACCCAGGCCAAGGGCCTGGAGTTCGACGCGGTGGTGCTGGTTGACCCGGCGGCCATCGTGGCCGAGTCACCGCGCGGCCTCAACGATCTCTACGTAGCCCTGACCCGCACCACGCACCGCCTCTGCGTAGTCCACCCCGGCGTCCTCCCCGACGTCCTCGCCACCCTCCAGCGAGAACGCAGCGAAGGTCACCGCGCCGCCAGGCCGGCCAACACCCCGTAGCCCGCCGCCAGCGAGCCGGCCCACAGCAGCGGTGAGCCCACCGTCCGGAGACGGCGCTATTGCGAGGGCCCAGAGCGCGGCGGATCCTTGGCGGCGCCTGGCGGGGACAGCCGTTGGCTCGGCGTGCTCGCACGTCGTTTCGGCTGAAGCCGGGTATCCTCGCCCTTCGCGCTAGGCTGTGACTCGAGCGCTGCTAGCTGTGATCGCAAACCTTGTAGCTCCGTATCCTTCGCCCGAAGCTGTGACTCAAGCTCTGCTACCTGCGAGCGCAGTACCTGCATCTCCGTGGACATCTGCACCATCTGATCTCGGACGATCCGCAGGGTTTTCTTTGTGGTTTCTACAATCCCGCTCTCCGACTCCCGGTCTACCTTTCGGTCCTCCTGGTCCCCTTTACGTTTTTCCAGATAGGCCTTCAAGAGGAAGCCTGCGATCGCAGCGAACACAGCAAGCGGTCCACTGATCCCCACCAGGGTTCCGACGTCCATGCCCGCCTCCCTGCGGATCGTGTCTCGCCTACTTCCGTCTGGGGCCAGCTACGCTCATCAACTCAACCAATCTCGCGACACGCGGGCAAGGTTACGATTAACTAACGTCGAGGTGAAGGATGAACTGCTGGGAATTACTGGATGATCTCCGATGTGCCGGGACGAACCGGACCGGTGCGGACATGTGGAGCCCATCCACGACTGCGTCGACGCCTGCTTCCGCCGCTGACGAGACTCCTGCCTCGCCGCGGGTCGGCGAGGTCGCTACCAGGCTATTGTCTGAATGATCTCGGGGCAGGGCCGCTGCCGGGCCTGCCCCGAGAGCCCGGTTACCGCCGGGGCATGCTAGGGTCGGTTACAGAGCGTGTAGCCACCGTTACTTCCGGTGCCGCCAAGAATACGCCGACGGGTGGAAGCGAGACGGTGGTCCTGAGGGCTACGATGAGACATCCGATCTGCTCCTTTGCCTGGAGGGGATTGGGTTCGCTGGGGTCGGTGTGTAGAGCACTGGCCCCAGCCTTTTATTAGGGGTCTCCGCCGTTTTGGCGAAGTTACCGATAAATTCTTTGTTGTATTAGACCGCCTCCTTCTCTGTGGAGTTCGTGGTCTGGCGGGGTGGCGACATATCGCGGATCAGCCCGTCAAGAAAGTCGGCGCTATCCTCGGGTGACAACGCCATTTCCTGCAGTTGCCCGAATCTGTCGAGATACTGGGCGATCAGCTCGATGTCGTTCCGAATGGTGACTGACTCGACGGTCTCCAAGTACACCAGGTCATCGAGGTTCGGGTCGGCGAATTCGAGGATATTGAAGTTCCCGTACATACCTGGATGGGCGCCGTGGGTGAACGGCATGATCTGTATGCTTATATTAGGCTTCGTCGCGTACTCCTTGATCCGCTCCAACTGGTAACGCATCGATTGCCCCCGGCCGACCTGGCGCCGCAGGGCCGCCTCGTCCAGCACGAAGAGCATCTCCATGGGACTCTCCCGCTCGTGCACCTCCTGGCGGTGCTGCCGGATAGCCCATCCCCGGTCCGCTGTCACCTGGTCGGCCCTGCTCATGCCCTCGAACATCCCCCGGGCGTACTCCTCGGTCTGCAGGACTCCGGGGACGTAAACGGGGTCGTACTGGCGGAGGACCGACGCGGAGGCCTCGTACGCCAGGTACTCCTTGAAGCCGGGCTTCAGTAGGTCGGCGTATTGGTCATAGAAGGACGCTCCCCGAGCCGACCGGGCAAGGTCGAGCAGCCTGTTGACCTTGACGTGGTCCTTCACGCCGTAGTGACTCAGCAGAACTTTGAGGTCGTTGGTCGAGACGCTCACATCCCCCCTCTCAATGCGGATGAGCTTGGACGGTGACCAGTCCATGGCACGGGCAACCTCGGCCTGTTTCAGCCCGGCGGCGTCCCGCGCCCTCCTGAGCTCAAATCGGAGCCGACGCCGTTGCACGGCCGGATCTTGGTCTGTCATGTGATCTTCCCCCTCAGTGAGGCTACCTGTCATTGAGCTCACGGACATTACGCTCCCTGTCGTTCATTCGCTGGCGTTGTGATAGTGAGCGCCACGATATCATGCGGACTGCATCTAGCACACCGACAGGTTGCGTAACGCCTAGTTGCACGGTGTTCGAGGGTCTTGACCTGCGTGAACGAGCATGAAGGCTAGCTATCAGGTTGTTCTCTGAGTGCTAGCTGGCAGGGTGAAGTTCGTCTGTCTGCGGGGCGTCGGAGCGTCAGCTCGCAGTACGACAGCTACTTCTGCCATCGTCAGGGCCAGGTCTCCTCGAGCGCCGGGCAGCGCGGCGCTCAGGTCGGCGTAGTGAATCGGTCAAGAGGCGGCTAAGCAGTGGTAACGGTGAACGCCGGGGGCCACGGAATCCCCTTGTCTCTCCCTCCAGGAGGGGATGCCGGGTCACGGCGAGCTTGCATACCGTGACGTCAAGCATGTCGTGCGCCCGGTCTGCGAGCTGGCCGCCTGACGCGCACTCCCCGCTGCTGGCGCTACCACCTGCCTCGTCTGGGTGGACAAGCGCCTCGCGGGGAGCACGATGGCGCCGCCACAGGCAGTGAGAGACGTGCCGTCCCTGCGGAGTAAGGAGAACGGCCATGGTCGAGGTGCCGCCGGTCACAGCGTCCTGGCAGAAGAGCAGGTTAAGTGGCGACCCAACTAATGAGTGCGTTGAGATCTTCTGCACCCACGAACACGTCCGGGTCCGCGACTCGAAGAACCCCTGCGGGCCGGTCCTCGGGTTCACCCGCGAGGGGTGGGCGACTTTCGTCACGGGGGTCCGGTGCGACGAGTTCAACCGTCCCCGGGGACCGGCCTGATGGCGGCGTCCAGCCGGGTCGTGCTCAGAAAAAAGGCTGGCGTCGGGTAGTCCCGTCGCACCGTCGGTTCAAGTACTCAGTCGTCGTCCGGTGGGTCCGCCGCCAGTCTCGGTGCGTAATACCAGGTCCGCCCAGTGGGTGAATAACCGCAGCTCGGACATGTGCCCAGGTGCCGACGGGCGGAATTGACTGCCGACCACTCCTCATTCAGCCTGCGACGCTCCTCGGCCTGTCGCCGAAGCTTGGGTTGCAAAGCCTGGGTGGTCCAGGTCGCTCCGAGCAGAAGTCCAAGGCAGAGCAGGAGGACGGCGCCCAGCGCTTGCAGCATCACCGTGCTCTGCGGAGCGTTCCGCCACGAGGTTTCGCGCCCCGGCCGCGGCCCGGCGGCCGGGGTCCGGAGGAGCGAGTCGCGCTCCAGTGAGATGCCGACATGATCACTCAGCCCTTCACGCCTACGCACCTAGGTATTTCTACGGTATCATAACAGTATATTGACTATGATATCAAGCTATGATAGGTATTTTCACGTGCGTGAATGAGCGCGTTCTACCGAGAAGCGGCTGTGGAGGAGCGACCCTGTGGCGACAACCCAGCTAACCCACCGGGAGAGCGAGGTCCTTGATCTTGCCGTCAGTGGGCTCAGCAACGACGAGATCGCCACTCGTCTCGCGATCTCACGCCGGACGGTGGAGGCGCACATGCGCACGCTGTTCCGCAAAGTGGGTGTGGCCAGGCGTGCCCAGCTTGTAGCGCTGTACCCGGGAGGCGACGCCAGTGCCGGGCTCTCCGTGCCAGGGACACCGGATGCGACCGACGGGCTAGCTTCTCGACTGCCGCAACACCGTCGTGACCAGGAGAATTGTGAGCGGCAGCTGCGCTGTTACGCCAACGCGCTACACGGGCTGATTGACCGGCAGTTCCCTCTGTTCGAGGAACGCGTCGAGATCACGCTCGTGGTCGGTGAGCGAGACGAGCAGGACATCGTTGTCGAGCGGCGCTGGACCAGGCCGAAGCCCTACCTCATCTACCGGATCCTGGGCCCGATCGTGCCCGACGGATCACTTGAGGCGGATGAACTCGCCCTCACCTGCAATGTGGACGGCCAGGACACTCAGGTCGACGTCCACCTCGTGCGGGATGTGGACGGCAGGCCACTGGTGATGATCCTGTTCCAGCCGGGGCTTCAGGAGGAGACCGAGTGGGTGCTGCGCTACCACTCGCCGAAGCTGTGGAGTCCGCTCCGCACCTCGGGTCAGGACACCCTGACGTGGGCCACGGCCACTCTTGACCAGCGGCACCCTCCGAAGATCAACGAACTCACTCTCAAGGTCATCTTTCCGAGTTCCTGGACCCACGAACGGTTAACTGAGCGATGTAACCTCGGCGTGATCCACACGGACCGTCTGTCAACCGGTCAGACCCAGCTGACCTGGCGCCACGAAGCCCCCAGCGCCGGGGCCTACCACTGGGTCCTGCAAGGGTCGCGCGATTCCTGAGCGCGGGCTAGCTTGCTGCATCCAGAACGCGGCATGGGGTGGGGCACGGGGTAGCCTGCCTGGCGATGAGCGAGATTGTTGTGCGTGGCCTCACCGGCTGGGGGCGCACCGCGCCGAGCAGCGCGCATGTGCTGGTCAACCCGACCGTCGAGACGATCCAGCGGGCGGTGCGCAGCGCGGACAGCCGCGGGGTGATCGCCCGTGGGCTGGGGCGCTCCTACGGCGACCCGGCGCAGAACGCAGGCGGGCTGGTCGTCGACATGACCGGGCTGAACAGGATCCACTCCATCGACGCGGGCAGTGGCCTGGTTGTGCTCGACGCCGGCGTCAGCCTCGATGCGCTGATGCGCGCCGCATTGCCCTTCGGGCTGTGGGTCCCGGTGCTGCCCGGTACCCGGCAGGTCACCGTGGGCGGCGCGATCGCGGCCGACATCCACGGCAAGAACCACCACACCGCAGGCACTTTCGGCAACCATGTGCAGGCGATCGATCTGGTCACCGCCGACGGGGCGGTCACCACGCTGACCCCCGACGACGAGCTGTTCTGGGCCACCGTCGGGGGCATGGGGCTGACCGGGATCATCGTGGCAGCCACCATCGCGCTCACGCGGGTCGAGTCGGCGTACTTCGTGGTCGACACCGACCGCACCGCCAACCTCGATGAGCTGATGGCCCTGCTCACCGACGGCTCCGACGACCGCTACGACTACTCCGCCGCCTGGTTCGACGCCATCTCGACGGGCCCGAAGCTGGGCCGCGCGGTGCTCACCCGCGGCTGTATGGCCCGGCGGGACGAGCTGCCACTGAAGCTGCGTCGCGCCCCACTGGCCTTCGACGCACCACAACTGCTCACCGCTCCGAACGTCTTCCCCAACGGCCTGGCCAACCGGACGATCTTTGGTGCGATGAGCGAGGCCTGGTACCGCAAGGCACCACGGCGGCGCCGCGGCGAGGTGCAGAACCTGACCGCCTTCTACCACCCGCTGGACATGATCGGGGAGTGGAACCGGGCGTACGGCCCGCGCGGTTTCCTGCAGTACCAGTTCGTGGTGCCCCTCGACGGGCAGGACGCCTTCGGGCGCATCGTGGCGGACATCGCGCGCTCTGGGCACGTCTCCTTCCTCAACGTGCTCAAACGTTTCGGCGAGGCCAGCCAGGCGCCGCTGTCGTTCCCCCAGCCCGGCTGGACGATCACCGTGGATTTCCCGATCCGCCGGGGTCTCGCGGAGTTCTGCGACCGGCTCGACGAACAGGTGCTCGACGCCGGCGGGCGGCTCTACCTGGCCAAGGAGTCCCGGACCTCCGCGGCCACCCTGCACCGCATGTACCCGCGGATCGATGAGTGGCGCAAGATCCGCGCCGCCACCGACCCCGACGAGGTCTTCGCTTCCGACCTTTCCCGGAGACTCGAGCTGTGACATGGGACTCGAGCTGTACTAAGGACAAACCGTGATCGACGCTGTGGGCAACCCGCAATCCCTGCTGCTGCTCGGCGGTACCTCCGAGATCGCGCTGGCCACCGCGGAGCGCTACGCCACCCGGCGGCCGCTGCGGGTGGTGCTGGCGGCCCGCCCGTCGGCGCGGTTGGACGCCGCCGCGGCGCGGCTGGACCGCCTGGGCGCCACCGTGGTGACGCTGCCCTTCGACGCGGCGGACACCGCATCGCACCCGGAGACGATCGAGAAGGCCTTCGCCGACGGCGACATCGACGTCACGCTGGTCGCCTTCGGGCTGCTCGGCGACCAGGAGAAGGCCTGGACCGACCATGCCACCGCCATCGAACTCGCGCAGGTCAACTACGTGGGTGCGGTGTCGGTCGGCGTGCTGCTGGCCAAGATGCTGCAAGGGCAAGGCCACGGCGCGCTGGTCGCGCTGTCCTCCGCCGCTGCCGAGCGACCCCGGCGCTCGAACTTCGGCTATGGCTCCACCAAGGCCGGCCTGGACGCCTTCTACATCGGTCTCACCGAGGCTCTGCGGCCATCCGGCATCAAGGTCTCGGTGATCCGGCCCGGGTTCGTGCACACTAAGATGACGGCAGGCATGAAGGCCGCCCCGTTGGCGGTCACCCCGGAGCAGGTCGCCGAGGTGATCGTGGACGCCGTGGCGCACGGCCGCGAGCAAGCGTGGGCCCCCGCCCCAATGCGGTTCGTGATGTCCGCACTGCGGCACGTCCCGCGCCCGATCTTCCGCCGCCTGCCGATCTGAAGCCCCGTGAACTCGACAGCACGGACGTTTGTGGCCATTGGAACGTCGGCGGCGTCGAGTTCACGACGTTGAGCGGTGGGAGGGATACGGGTTAGCCGTCCGGTGCGTGAGAGCTCTGCGGGGACAGCGTTGCGATCTGAGGGACCGAGCCGATATCGGTTGCGATGATGCGTAGCGCGTCAGCCAGGTTACGCCCGGACGAAGCGCTGTCCGGGTTGGTCAGCGGCGGTTCGCCGAGCACCGCGAGTGGATGATCCGCAGCTCCGCGCTGACCACGTCGATCGTGGTGAGCCGGCTGTGGCTGGTCCTGCTCCTCCTCGTTTTGTGGCCCCAGATGGATACGACCTTCGGAGGAGACCAGACCACGATGATCACACTGCTGCCGGTGCGAGCGTCTGGCTGAGCTGGGTGGTCAACCTGCTGGTCGCCGAGTGGTGGTTGCAGCGCGGGCGGGCAGCCCGGCATCGCGCCCAGCTGCTGGTGGCTCGTCAGTGAGCCGACAGTGCCTTCAGCGCCGCCAGGAACGCCAGTAGGGACAGCCCGTGCCGGACGATGTCGAGGCTCTGCCATTGCGTCGCCAGCGGGACGGCCTCGGCCTGGGATTAGGGCATCGACGGACATCAGGGTGATCATCGTCGGGATGAAGTAGCCGAAGGTGAACAGCCGCTCCACCATCGATATCAGGCCAGCGGTCAGCCACCAGTGGCGCAGCGGGGGGTGGCTGCGCCAAGCCAGGACCAGGCTGGCGATCGTGAGCAGGGTCAGCGGCACTGTGGTGACGTAGACCCAGAAGTTCACGCCGGTGTTGGCTTGCCGAGCGGCGTCGGCGTCCCAGAAGTAGCCCCCAGCGCCGGTGGGGGTGAGCCACAGCGGCAGCACGATTCGCGACTCGTAGACGCCAGCGCCGAGCGCCACCCCGAGGAACAGGATGAACAACCATAGAACCACGCTCCGGAACCCGCTCATGACGTATTCCCTTCGGCTCAGTGCAACCGGCGAAGCCACCGGCGTACCGGACCACGGGCGCTTGCGCTGGTCGGCTTCGATGTCGCGGATGCCATGGTCGCGACGGTAGGAACTCGCGCCTGCGTTGCCATCGGCGTCCGGGCGCGCCCGGCCTACCGCATCCGCGGTACCCGGGCCCTCGGTCAGGGGCAGCTTCCGGGATGGACGAGGCCGGTCTCATAGGCAATCACCACCACCTGCGCCCGGTCCCGGGCGTGCAGCTTGCTCATCGCGCGGTTGACGTGTGTCTTGACCGTCGCGGGGCTGAGGAACAACCGGCTGCCGATGTCGATGTTGGACAGACCCTGCCCGACGAGGGCTAGGACCTCCCGCTCCCGTTCGGTGAGCACACCGAGCCGGCTCGGGTCCGGCCGGTAGGCGGGCCGGGTAACAAACGCCTCGATCAGCGAGCGGGTCGCACCCGGTGAGAGCAGCGCCTGCCCGGCGGCCACGGTGCGGATCGCCTCGCGCAGCGTCGCCGGCGCCACGTCCTTGGCGAGGAAGCCGCTGGCGCCGGCACGCAGCGCGTCGTACACGTACTCGTCGAGCTCGTAGGTGGTGAGCACCAGCACGCGGACGCGCCCGACCAAGTCAGGATCGGCGACGATGCGCCGGGTTGCGGCCAACCCGTCGAGCACGGGCATCCGGATGTCCATCAGCACCACATCGGGGCGGTGCTCCCGGGCCAGCGCCACGCCGGCCGCGCCATCCGCGGCCTCGGCGACGACGGTGATGTCGCCGTCGTGCTCGCACAGCGTCCGCAACCCCGCGCGCACCACCGCCTGGTCGTCGACGAGCAGTACCCGCAGCGTCACCGTGCTCTGCCCGGCAGCCACGCCCGCACCCCAAATCCCGCCTCGCCGTTGCCGGCCGGTCCCACAACCAGGTCACCGCCCAGGGCGCCGACCCGCTCGGCCATTCCCCGCAAGCCCGAGCCAGCGCCGTTGACGGACCCCTCAGCAGCGCCATCGTCGCGCACCTCGATCTGCACTCCGTCGCGAGTGTGCCGCACGTCCACCATCACGGTGGTGGCGCCAGCGTGCCGGAGCACGTTGGTCAGCGACTCCTGCACCACCCGGTAGGCGGCCAGCTCGACCGCCGGCCGCAACGACACCGGCTCGCCATGCACCGACAGCGTCGCCACCAGGCCAGCCGCGCGCGCCACGTCGATCAGGTCGGGAAGCTGCGCCAGTCCTGGGGCCGGATGCGGGTCGGAGGGCGTGGGGTCTCGGCCCGCAGCAAGGCGATGGTGCTGCGCAGGTCGGCCATCACCTCACGTCCCGAAGTGCGGATCTGCTCGACCGCTTCACGAGCGCGGTCGGGATCGTGCTCAAGGTTCTCGGCAGCCACGCCCGCGTGAATCCCGACCACGGTGACGGAGTGGGCCAGCACGTCGTGCAGGTCGCGGGCGATCCGCAGCCGTTCGGCGGTGATCCGTTGCTGCTGCTCCTGCTCGGCCAGCCGTAGCCGCAGCTCGTTCTCCTCGCGCAGCGCCCACCGGCTGCGCAGGGTCTGCCCGAGCAACAACAGCACCGCCATCAGCGACACGTCGAACAGTGTGTCCAGGACCGCCTGACCGACTGGCTCGCTGCCTTCGGCGATCAGCCGGAACGGCAGTCCGGTCGCCGCGACCAGCCCCATGACAGCCACACCCCACCACAGGTATCCGGCTCGGGCCACGGCGAACAGGGGTATTCCCAGGGCCAGCGCGGGGGAGAACGCCGGAACGTACAGCGCGTGCGCGACGAAGAAACTCGCCGTCGCCCCGATCAGCGCGAGCCGCGGCGCGAGGCGTACCAGGACCGTCCACGCCCCGACAACGATCACGGCGACGACAAACACTGCGTCGATTGGGCGCACCGGGATGTCCTGGGACTGCAGCGCGGCCCCCAGCATGACCCCGGTAATCACAACGGCCACGCCGGCTTCCGCGACCGGAAGGTCACGCCAGGTCACGCGCACCCTGCCACTCTAAGCACGCCCACCGGCCAATGGCTGGCTACCGGCAGCGTCTGCGGTAGGAACCCCCGATGGCCCTACCGCAGATGCGGTACGGCGGCGCGCCTGCATGCCGATGGCAGCGCGAGCGTGGCGCCACGAGGTTGAGGCACTGTCCAGGATGGTGTTCCCACGCGCGCCGCGCCACGATGACCTCGACACCTCACCGCGCCGCCGCCTGCCGCGCATCGGCGCCTATCCGCTGCCGCCGGCGCCCGACGGCACGATCCTCGGCGAGGCGCCCGCTCGCCTCGCCGAGTGCATCAGCCGAGCGTCATGCTGCTCTCACCCTGTCGGGGTGAACCCGGGTTTGTGGTTCGGAAGTGACCCGGTTCTGTCAGGGGTCGAACGTATGATCGATCCATGTCGGTGGCGGCGAGCTCGGTGATCTCCGAAGCGGAGATCGTCGATGAGCTGCGCGCTGCGTGGTCCGAGGTGTCCCGTGGCTATGCCCGGTGCTGGGCGGCGATGGCCGAAGTGGCCCGGCGCACGACCGGCGGGTGGGAGACTGCGGAGATCGCTGCGGCGTTGACGTTCACTTCCCGCCGGGCGGACTACGAACTGGGCTGCGCTCAGGTGCTCGTCGATCGGCTGCCCCGGGTGCACGCGGCCCTGGCGGCGGGTGAGCTGGATCACCACAAGGCGCGGGTGTTCACCGACTACCTCAGCGACCTCACGCCTGCCCAGGCCGACCGGATCTGCCAACGGCTGGTTCCGGTGGCGCCAGGCTGGACCACCGGGCAGCTGGCCGCGCGGCTGCTGCGGGAGGTGCAGGCCATCGATCCCGATTACTCCCGCCGCACCTACCAGCGCGCCGTGCGCGAGCGCGCTGTGCACGGCTACCTCGACCACACCGGAACCGCCGTGCTCACCGGCTCCGGGCTGCCCGCCGCCGACGCCGCGGCCGCCGCCGCGCGCCT
>JBQTHE010000004.1:0-37100 GCA_052390115.1 Pseudonocardiales bacterium
TGGTGGCTGGCTTGTGCGGGGGCCTCTTTAACTCGCCGCCACCGACCGCGCCGCCCGCGCAAACGTGGGTGACGTCGAGTCCACGACGTGCACCCCCGATGGACTTCCGGCGACGACCACTTAGCCCTTCGGCTTCTCGGCGAGGAGCATCAGACGCATGCTGTCCAGGCCGTAGGCGCTCCCGTCGAACCCGCCCCAGACGTCGACCGGCTCGAGGCCGCAGCGGTGCAGCATGTTGACGAGCTCCGGCAGGGTGTATGCCCGCATGGAGAAGTCAATGTCGTCGCTGCGGCCGTCCGGGCGGATGAACCGCCATGTCGCCACGGCGCGCCCGGAACGCACCTCGTAGACCTGCTTCTCGAGCAGCACGGTCCCGTCAGGCAGCTCTGCCCAGACCTGCGGGTGGTAGTTGCGGAAAAGCCACAGCGGGTTGCTCATGTCGAGGAAGAACCGGCCCCCGGGCTTGAGCGCATCGTCGATCTCCCGGATGACGAGCTCGTCCTCTCCCTCGGTCTCGAGGAAACCGAAGCTCGAATACATGTTTACGACGGCGTCGAGCTCGTCGCGGAAGGGCACGGAGCGCATGTCCGAGTGGATGTACTGGACGTCGAGTCCGGCCCCGGCGGCCTTGGATCTCGCGATCTCCAGGGATGGCTCCGAAAGGTCGAGCCCCGAGACGCGCAGGCCCAGGCGGGCCAGGGCGCGGCTGTGCCTCCCGATCCCGCAGCACAGATCCAGCACGTGGGAGCCCTGCGGCAGGGCCAAGGCACGAGCCACGAAGCCGGCCTCGGTCGCCGTGTGCTCATCAGGGATCTGCAAGAGGAAACCGTCGAGCCACGGCTCGCGGAAGAACGTCTCATACCAGGGCGCAGCGCCGCTCACCGATCTCTCCCGTTCCTTGTGATCCGTCGCCACCGGGGCGAGCTCAGCAGTCGAAATGCCGCCTCCGCGGGACGAAGTGCGTCGGCGGTGACAATGCCGCCTCCGCGGGACGAATTGCGTCGGCGGTCAACGCGGGGTCAGGTGGACGGGCAGCCTGGTCGGCCCGCGGATCATGAGGCCCGGCAGGCGGGGCGGATCCAGTTCTGCCGGCTCGATGGCGAACCGTTGCAGGAGACGCCCGAACACCACCTCCGCCTCGAGGCGCGCCAGGTGCGCACCGACACACCGGTGCACACCCCAGCCGAAGCTCAGCGGGACGTTGTCGGGCCGGCCCGGAAGGAAGCGGTCCGGATCGTCGAAGCGGGCCGGGTCGCGGTTCCCGGCCCCCAGCACGACCACAACCCGGTCCCCTGGCTGCAGCGTCGCACCCCCCACGGTGAACGACTCGAACACATTGCGGGCCACGACCGGCACGGGGTTGTCCCACCGCAGGACCTCCTCCACGACATCGGGAAGGCGGCCTGGATCCGCCCGCACCTTGTGGATCTGTTCAGGGTGGGCGATCAGCGCCAGCAGGCCGTTGGCGATGAAGCTCGTCGTCGTCAGGACACCGGCGATGTAGAGGAGCATGACCGTGCTCAAGAGCTCGCTCTCGCTCAGGGCCGCCGGACTCCCGGGGGCCTGGCTGGTCCCGTTCGCCACCGTGGCAGCGTCCGACAGCGCGACCAGTCTTCCCAGCACGTCGCCGGCCGGCCGGTGGCGGCGGCTCTCGATCAGCCCGTGGAAGCAGGCCTCGAGCCGGGCATCGGCGTCGCGGGCAGCCTGCTCCACGAGCGAGGCTTCGTCCCCGGTCCGGGGCGCGGCGACGCTGAGCGCGGCGAGTGCCTGGAACTGCTCGGCGTCCTCGGGCGACAGGCCGAGCAACTCGCCGATGACGGCGGCCGGTAGCGGGTAGGCGAGTTCGGCGATCACGTCGCCGCCACCCTTGTCGGCCATCGCATCGAGGGCCCGGTCGGTGAGAGTCACGATCCGGTTGCGCAGCGGTTGGATCTCGGCAGGTGTGAAGGCCCAGCTGATCGCCCGGCGCAGCCGGGCGTGCTCGGGTGGGTCGTGCATGACCATCGAAGCCTGTAGCCGACCAGCGGTCGGCGGCTGGTGGCCGGCGGGGGTCCGGCAGCCGCAGCCGCGGTCTGCCAGCACCCGGCGGCACGCCTCGTACCCGAAGGCGTACCAGGCGCCGTCGGGTCCACCCCGATGGACGGAGCCCGCAGCGAGCAGCTCCCGGTAGAGCGGGTAGGGGTCAGCCTGGCCGGCCGACGAGATGAGCGCGTCGAGCACCGCCGACGACGCCCCCGAACTCATACGCTTCCCATTCTCCCACCGAGCGATGTGGCACTCATGGTGCCACGACGCGGCGGGGCGGGGCCCGCGGAGGATGCCCGATCCGGCTTGGCAGGCAGGCGGGGAGGGACTCTAGGGTCGGGGTATGGGTGAGGGGCGACCGACCGCCGTTGTCACCGGGGCCAGCAGCGGGATCGGGGCGGCCACCGCCCGCGCGCTGGCTGCGGCCGGCTTTCACGTGGTGCTCGGCGCCCGCCGGGTGCAGCGCTGCCAGGAGATCGCGGACGAGATCGGCGGCACCGCATTGACGCTTGACGTGCTGGACCCCGACTCGGTGGCCACCTTCGCCGCGGCGGTACCCACGGCGCGGGTGTTGGTGAACAACGCCGGCGGCGCTGCGGGGCTCGATCCGGTGCTGGCGGCCGAGGAGGCTCAGTGGCGCTGGATGTGGGAGGCCAACGTGCTCGGCACGCTGCGGATGACCAAGGCGTTGCTGCCGAAGCTGATCGACTCCGGGGATGGGGTCCTGGTCACCGTGACCTCGATCGCCGCCTTGGAGGCCTACGACAACGGCTCGGGCTACACCTCTGCCAAGCACGCCCAAGCGGCGGTGCACCGCACGTTGCGCGGCGAGCACCTGGGGCAGCCGGTGCGGTTCATCGAGATCGCGCCCGGCATGGTGGACACGGAGTTCTCCCTGGTGCGCTTCGGCGGCGACAAGCAGCGAGCGGATCAGGTTTACGCCGGGCTCACCCCGCTGAGCGCGCAGGACGTCGCCGACGTCATCGCCTTCGCCGTAACCCGCCCCTCCCACGTCAACCTAGACCTCATCGTCGTCAAACCCCGTTCCCAACATTCCGCGCTGCGCTCCGCCCGCAGTCTGGATGCAGACTGCGGTAATCCAGGGCCCGATTAGCGCAGTCTGCATCCAGAGCGCGACTCGGACGGTAGCCTCCGGGCGATGAGCAGGCGGCTGGAGGTGCGGCATCGGTATCCGGAGGCGGCGGAGCGGATTCGGGAGGTGCTGACCGACCCGGAGTACCTGCGCGACAAGTTGCGCGCGGTCGGTGGGCCACAAGCTGAGCTGGTGTCTCGGGAGCAGGATGAGCGCGGCATCACCCTCGTGCTGCGCCAGTCTGTTCCCGACGACGCGCTGCCGACCTTCATCCGTGCCGCGCTGCCCGGGGGCTTGACGATCCGCCGTACCGAGACCTGGACCAACTCCCGCGGCAGCGTGCACGCGGTGGTCGACGGGGCACCGGGGACGGTCACCGGCGCGATGTGGCTGGAACCAGAACCTGCCGGATGCGTGCTCGGCGCCCAGCTCACGGCTGAAGTGCCGCTGCCGCTGATCGGCGGCAAGGTGGAGACGGTCATCATCGACAACATCGGCAAGCTGATGGACGCCGAGTACCGGTTCACCCTGGAGTGGCTGCGCGATGTCAGGGCCTAGGCTGGCCGACCGTGGAGATCGCCGAGTACCAATCCCGGATCGCGACCGAGGCCGGTCTGTTGCGCGCGGCCGCGGTGTCTATCGGAGCGGACGCCCCGGTCCCGACCTGCCCTGGCTGGACCGTGCAGCGGCTGGTCCACCACGTCGGACGGGTCTTCGATATGACCATCAGGGTGGTACGGGCGGCCGATCCGGAATCGCCGCCGAAGCGGGTCGAGCCGCCGCCAGGCGATGTCTTCGACATCTTTGACGACCGGCTGGCCAGCCTGCTCGACCTGCTCACAACCACCGACCCGGCCACCCCGGCGTGGAACTTCTCCCCGACTGCGCCCAAGACCGCGGCGTTCTGGTCCCGCCGGATGGCACATGAGGTCACCGTGCACCGGATCGACGCGCAGGCCGCGGCGGGCACCGATTCGGCAGTGCCCGCCGACTTCGCCGCCGACGGCATCGACGAGGTGCTGACCCGGCTGATCCAGCGGAACACCGATGCCTGGGCGGTCGCGTCGTTCTCCGGCGCCGTGCTGTACCACGCCGCAGACGCCGGACGGGCCTGGACCGTGCGCCTGGTACCTGGCCAGCTCCCCCAGACCGCACCGGAAACGGTGATCGAGCCGGATGCCTCGGTGGTCGGGCTCGCCGACGCGGTGTACCGCGCCGCGTGGGGCCGCCCGTCCGGCGCAGTGCTCAGCGGCGACACCGCCCTGATCGACGCCACCCGGGCCGGCTGGACGCATGCCTGACCGCCAGTACGTGATCACGCTGGGCTGCCCGGACCGCACCGGCATCGTCGCCCGCATCTCGGGATTCCTCGCCGAGGCGGGCGGGTGGATCACCGAAGCCGCCTACCATGCCGATCCGGACACCGGCTGGTTCTTCACCCGCCAGGTGGTGCGCGCCGATTCGCTGCCTTTCGGGGTCGACGGACTGCGGGAGCGCTTCGGCGAGGTCGCCGCCGAGCTGGGCAGCAATTCGGACTGGCGAGTCACCGACACCGCGCGCCGGCCCCGGGTGGTGGTGCTGGTGTCCCGGGAGGCGCATTGCCTCTACGACCTGCTCGGCCGGGTCGCCGCCGGTGAGCTCGACGTCGACCTGCGCGCCGTGGTGGGCAACCACTGCGGACTCGACACCGTGACCCGCGCGCACGGCATCCCGTTTCATCACGTGCCGTTCCCCGTTCAGGCCGACGCCAAGGCCCCAGCGTTTGCGAAGCTGCACGACCTGGTGGAAGCCGAGCAACCGGACGCGATCGTGCTCGCTCGCTTCATGCAGATCCTGCCCAGCGAGATGTGCCAGGCGTGGGCCGGCCGAGCGCTGAACATCCACCACAGCTTCCTGCCCTCGTTCGCCGGAGGTAGGCCCTACCACCAGGCGCACCACCGCGGGGTGAAGCTGGTCGGCGCGACCTGCCACTACGTCACCGCCGAACTGGATGCCGGGCCGATCATCGAGCAGGACGTGCTCCGGGTCGACCACACCGACACCGTGGCCGACATGGTGCGCAAGGGCCGGGACATCGAGAAGGTCGTGCTGGCCCGCGGGCTGCGCTGGCACCTGGAGGATCGGGTGCTGGTGCACGGCAACCGCACTGTCGTCTTCCGATAACGGGCCCTGACGGCGATGGTGCGTGCAGGCGTGCACGAGAGGCCGACACACCGTGCAGGAGAGACGGACACGCGGGGGTTAACAGGTGTGTTCGTGGGCGGCGTGGTCGTCGTGCTCGACCTGCAGGGTGCTGTGGGTGAGCCCGAACTGCATCCGCAGCTGGGTGGCGGCGGCGTCGAGCACCGAGGTCTCCCCGCAGTGCAGCGACCGGACCTTGTCGACCACCAGGTGCGCGGAGACCGCATGCCGGCCCGACGTGATGGTCCACAGGTGCAGGTCGTGCACGTCGAGCACCCCTGGCACCGCGCACAACACCCGGTGTACCTCCACCGCGTCGACGCCTCGCGGGACGCCCTCCAGCAGCACGTGCGCCGCCTCGCGGAGCAGGGCCAGCGCCCGCGGCACGATCATGGCAGCGATCACCAGCGACGCGACCGGGTCGGCCTGGCGCCAGCCGGTGGTGAGCATCACCACCGCGGCACCGAGCACCGCGACGGAGCCGAGCGCATCACCCATCACCTCGAGCATCGCGCCGCGCAGGTTGAGGCTGCGTTCGTGAGAACCGTTACGGCCGGACCAGCCCCGGGCGAGTACCGCCAGCGCGGCCAGATTGCCGACCAGACCGAACGCCCCGATTACCAGCAACGGGAACCCGGGAACTGCCGGCGGGGCAGCCAGCCGGGTGATCGCCTCGACCGCGACCACCCCTGCCACCACGAGCAGGATCAGCGCGTTGAGCGCTGCGGCGAGAACCTCCGCGCGGCCCAGCCCGTAGGTCCGCCTACGACTCGGCGGGCGCTGCGCCAGCATGGTCGCGATCAGCGCGACCGCCAGACCCAGCACGTCGGTGACCAGATGTCCGGCATCGGCGAGCAGGGCCAGCGAGCCGGTCACCGCGACGCCGACGACCTCGGCCAGCAGCACGACAACCGTGATGGCGAGTGCCCAGCCAAGCCGGCGACGGTCCGACGTTGCGGCACCGTGCCCGTGCCCGTGCCCGTGTCCGTGATCACCCACGCGCCACACCATACATGCATACTCGCGCATGAGTCAGGCCCATCAGCGAGCGGTATTGATCGGGTTGCGAGTGCTCTGAGGTTCCCGAGCTCAACAAGAGTGCTGTCCGGCCGACATGGGACAGCTCTCCTGTTGAGTTCGGGAACGCCAGGGTCGGTGACGAACCTGAAGATCTATGGACTGACCTAGACCGGGCGTCCCAGACCGTCGACGACCTCGGCGCTGGGAAGTGCGGCCAGCGCCTCGCCCGGCAGCAGCAGTTTGCTGCGCCGCAGGCCCGACCCCACCACCACCTGGTCTGCAACGACCACCGCCGGGTCGAGCAGGACCGGCCACCCAGTGGGCAGTCCCAGCGGGGTGATACCGCCGTACTCCATCAAGGTCTGCTCGACCACCTCGTCCTGCGCGGCGAAGGACGCCTTGCGTACGTCCAGCCACCGCCGGACCACGCCGTTGACGTCGACCCGGCTGGTGGCGAGCACCACGCATCCAGCCCAGCGCTGCTCACCGGCACGCCTGCCAGTGATCACCACGCAGTTGGCCGAAGCGTGCAGCGGCACATCGTAGTAGTCGCTAAACGCTGCAGTGTCGGCCAACGCCGGGTCAATCTCGGCGACGGTGCAGCGAGCGGCCTGCCCGCCGGGCAGCGCGGCCAGCGCGGCCGCAACCGGCTCGGCGAGCAGTTCGGGGGCGTCCCGAACGGGCCGGATCTTCAACTTTCCGGTCACCCGGCCCACTGGCGTCGGCGCAGCCGACGTCACCAGCGCGGCCCCCGCTGCACCTCGGTCACCGCGGGCTTGACGTCCACCAGATAGACCAGCACTGCCACTAGCCCGATCAGCCAGAACAACAGCAGCCCAGCGGGATTGAACAGGATCAGAACGGCGCTACCACCGCCGGTGATGCCCAACCAGGCCGGCTTGGTCAGCTTGTCGGTTGCTGTGTAGGCGTCGGCTCGCTGGAGAGCCGCGTGGATGAACGTGAAGAGCCCGACCGGGACCGCAACCAAATACAGGACGAAGTAGACATACAAGTCCAGCCTCTCCAGCAGCATCTACCTAGGATACGCAGACAACGGCCAGCCGGTAGAGCAAGCGTCTTCCAGCCGGCCGTTTGCGGTGTGCCACGTCAGGACCGCGACGTCTTGTTGTCCGCGGGTCCGCCGGCCGGTCTGCGCGGCGGCGCCGCTCGGTTGGCCGCCGGTGGGGTCACATCGCCGGTCGCGCTGCGGGTCGCGTGGGCGGCCTCCGCGCCGGCCTCGGTCACCGCTTCGGAGACCGCGCCCGCGGTCGCCTGCACCTGCTGGGCAGCCGCTGCGCTCAACCGCTCGGCGTCCCGGGCAGCCTGCTCCCCGACTGATCGGCTGGTTCGCGCAAACCGGGACCGCAGGTCATCGGCGGCGGAGTTGAGGTCACGGACCACGACCTCCAGCCGCTGCTGGGCGGTATCCACGCCGGATTCGACCGAGTTCAGCGCGTGCCTGACTCGCGGCTGGCTACGTAAGTCGGCAAAGACCTCCTCGCCACGCTCGACGAGCGACGCATAGGCCTCCCGTACGGCCTTCTCGCAGGCACCGGCCAGCTTGCGCAGCTCGGCATGGCTAGCCGCATCCACGGCACCCAACACAGCGAACAACGGGGTCTTCACCGCGTCCAACGTGACCGTGACGCCTGCCTCGGCCTGCTTGCGCATCCGACGCACGTCCTCGGTAGTGGGCAGTGCTGGCATGTCTGTCACTCCTTCCCCGGCTGGGTAGCGGTAGCGTCCACCGTGGCTCGGGTCTGGGCGGACCCTTCGCCGTTGTCCCGCCGGAACGATTCGTAGACGTCGAGCAGCACCTGCTTCTGCCGCTCGGAGAGGTCGATGTCGGCGACGACGGCATCCACGACCGGACCCCCGGCCCGCTCATCGAGGATTCCCGCTTGCACGTAGAGGACCTCGGCAGAGATCCGGAGCCCGGTGGCGATCTGTTGCAGGATCCGGGCGCTGGGCTTGCGCAACCCCCGCTCCACCTGACTCAGATACGGGTTGGACACACCGGCGATCTTGGCGAGCTGGCGTAGCGACAGCTGCGCGTTGTTGCGTTGGGTCCGGATGTAGTGACCGATGTCCCGCCCGATCTCCTGCACCGTCTCGTCAACCCGCTTCACCTGCTCACCCCCTTTTGGCGACAGGACCAACGATAGGCACTGCCGCTAACTCCTGCAAGCACACCGCTTGCAAAGCCGGTCAGAGCAGGAGTTGTGAAACGGTGTGGATGGCGAGGCCGGCCAGCGCTCCGACCACGGTGCCGTTGATCCGGATGAACTGCAGATCCCGGCCGACCTGCAGCTCCACCTTGCGGGAGGTCTCCTCGGCGTCCCAGCGCTGCACCGTGTCACTGATCAGGGTGGTGATCTCCCCGCGGTAGTTGGACACCACGTAACTGGCCGCACCCTCCAGCCAGATGTCCACCTTGGACCTCAGCTCAGCGTCTGAGGTCAGCCGCAGGCCCAGGGAGACCAGCCCCTCGCGCACCCGGCGCCGCAGCTCTGAGGACGGGTCCTCGGCCGCCTCAAGCAGCAGCTTCTTGGCGGTGCCCCAGGCCGACCCGACCAAGGTCTGAACGTCGGGGTGCGTCAGCACCTGTTGCTTGATCGCTTCGGCGCGTTCGATCGTCGCCGGGTCCGTGCGCAGGTCCTGGGCGAATTCCAGTAGGAAGGTGTCCATCGCCTTGCGCATCGCGTGGTCAGGATCACTGTGCACTGCCCAGGAGAAGGCCAGCACCTCCGCGTACAGCCGGTCGGCGACCAGCTCGTCGACGAACCTCGGCGACCACCCTGGCAAGCGCTGGCTGACCACCCGCAACACCGCGCCGTGGTTGTCGCGCACCCACTCGTAGGCCCGCTCGGCGACCAGGTCGACGAGTTTGTGGTGCGCCCCGTCGGCGAGCAGCTGCCCGAGCAACCGGCCCAACGGTGGCCCCCATGGCTGCTCGACAAGGCGCTTGACCACCGCGTTCTCCAGCACCGCTTGGACGTCCTCGTCGCGCAGCACGGTCACCGCGCCGCGCACCGCGGTGGCGAGCTCGGCGGTGACCCGCTCGGCGTTGCGGGGCTGCGCCAGCCACCGGCCGAGCCGACCGCCGACGCCCACCCGGCGCAGCTTGTCCCGCACCACCGCCTCGGCGAGAAAGTTGGCGCCCACGAAATCGCCGAGGTTCTCCGCCAGCGCGTCCTTCTTGCGGGGAATGATCGCGGTGTGCGGGATGCGCAGCCCCAGTGGATGCCGGAACAGCGCGGTGACGGCGAACCAGTCGGCCAGCGCACCGACCATGCCTGCCTCGGCCATCGCCCGCACATAGCCGACCCACGGCGCCGCATCCTCGTTGAGCCGCGCCACCACGTACACCACCGCCGCACCCAGCAGGAATCCCAGCGCGACGGCCTTCATCCGGCGCAGCCCTCGCTGTTTGTCCAGCTCGTTGATGGTCAGCTCCACACTGTCGATTGTGCCCTGATCGACAGGATGAGGGACCCGGCAGGATGAAGGTCGTGCGAACCCACGGACTGGTCCCCCGCCTGCAGCCGTTCACGTCGACGATCTTCGCGGAGATGACCGCGCTGGCGGCGCGAACCGGCGCGGTGAACCTCGGCCAGGGTTTCCCGGACACCGACGGCCCGGCCGGCATGCTCGAGGTCGCCCGGTCGGCGATCGCCGGCGGCTGCAACCAGTACCCGCCCGGGTCGGGAATCCCCGAGCTGCGCAGTGCCATCGCCGAGCATCGAGCAGCACATCATGGCCTGGTGCACGATCCCGACTCCGAGGTGCTGGTCACCGTCGGCGCCACCGAAGCGATCAGCGCTGCGCTGCTCGCCCTGGTGCAGCCAGGCGACGAGGTGCTGCTCGTCGAGCCCTACTACGACTCCTACGCCGCCGCGGTCGCGCTGGCCGGGGCAACCCGGCGCAGCGTAGCGCTGGTCGCCGACGGTGACCGGTTCGCGCTGGATCTGGATGCGCTGACCGGCGCGATCACGCCCGCCACCCGGGCCCTGATCCTCAACAGCCCGCACAACCCCACCGGCACGGTGCTGCGCCGCACCGAATTGGCGGCGCTGGCGGCGCTGGCCGTCGAACACGATCTGCTGGTGATCACCGATGAGGTGTACGAGCACCTGGTGTTCGACGGTGCACAGCACGTGCCGATCGCGACGTTGCCCGGAATGGCTGGGCGCACCCTGTCCGTCTCGAGTGCGGGCAAGACGTTCAGCGTGACCGGCTGGAAGATCGGCTGGGTGTGCGGGCCGGCGCAGCTGGTGGCCGCGGTGCGAGCGGCCAAACAGTTCCTCACGTTCGTCGGCGGGGCCCCGTTCCAGCCCGCGGTGGCGCACGCGCTGCGCACCGAGGATGCATGGGTGGCCGCACACCGCGCGGCCCTGCAGGACAAGCAGCACCGGCTGGCGGCCGGGCTGGCAGCGGCGGGGTTCGGAGTGCGTCGCTGCGAGGGCACCTACTTCGTCTGCGCCGACATCCGGCCACTCGGGTACTCCGACGGCCTCCAGTTCTGCCGGGGGCTGCCCGAGCGCGCCGGTGTGGTGGCGGTGCCGGTGCAGGTCTTCGTCGATGACCCGGCACCGTGGCGGCATCTGGTGCGCTTCGCGTTCTGCAAACGCGACGAGGTGCTCGACGAGGCAGTTGCCCGTCTCAGCTCAGCCGGACCGATCTGGTGACGATCGCTACAGATATCCCATTATGCGGTCACAGCGTGTAGTGTGAGGTAGCGGTTGTCCGGGTGAGTGAGTGGGTGAGTGAGTCTAGACTTCTCGCCCGGTCTCCGATCAGGACATTGGCGCGGCGAGCCGGCGCAGGGCCGGCCCCGCGGAAGGGTTGAGGGGGAACCGGTGGCCGCCATCCCCGACGCAGGTGGCGCACGGTGTGCGCCCTGCGGGGTGACGCGCGCACTGCTACCGCGTGTCCTGCTGCGAGTCGCCCTACTCGGCGGCCTGATCATCACGGGATGGCTGCTGGGGTCGGGAATCGCCCAGGCTTCCGCATCCAGCGGGCTCAGCGGGGTAAACGAGGGACGAATAGCCTCGCTGAGCCCGCTGAATGCGGCCGAGACCGATGATGGCGCCGACGGTTTGCTGGGTGTGCCGGCACCACGACTTCCTGCTCAGCCGGCGAAGCTCCGCGTCCTGGAGCCGGTCCTCAAACCGGCGAAGCTCCCCGTCCTGGACCCGGTCCTCAAACCGGTGTCGAAGCTCGCTGCGCCGGTCGCTCCGAATGCGGGCAAAGCAGCCAGGCCATGGGCCGCAGCTGAGAAGCCCGCGGTGGTCGTCCCACCAGCCCCACCAGCCGCGCCGCCCGCACCGGCCGCGCCAGCAGAGCTGGCCGTCCCTGCAACATCCCTGGCCACCCCTGCCCCGGTGCCCCACCCGGTGAGCGAGGCCGCGTCCGAAACTCCGGTCTGCGTCGCCGCTGCACCGGTTGCAGACCCGTCAGCGGACCGATCCACCGGCCCGACGGCGCTGGGCCCCTCAGAGCGGCCCAGCGGCCCAGCGGACCCGGTCGGGCCGAGCCCCCCCGGAACCACCACCGCGCCATGTCCGCTCGGCAGCACCGGAGCCGGCGCAATCACTAAGAGTCTGCACCCTGTCACGCTCAGTGACGGATGGTCGGCGACGAGCCTGACTCCGACGCATTGTCGGCTGTGCGCTGGCGCCGACGGCATCCTGCCGTCGGCTGCGCAGCGGCCCTCCACGCCACCAGACTGATTTCACAACGCCCGGTGGGACGCCGTTACCGGCGACCCCGGTCGACCAACTCTGGGTCGATCAACCCTGCCGCAAAGCCCCCGATCTGTCCGACCGCGCCCGGGCGGATCGGGTTCAATGGCCCCGGCGTCACGTTGCCCCCGTGACGCCGGGGCCCCTCAATGTAGTGGTCGGCGGTGGTTGCACCCCTGCCAGCACCGCGGCCCCGCCCATCACCTCATCGAGGCCGGGCAGCCAGCCACTCCTCCACCGGGATGCTCCGGGGCAGCTCGTAGCCGGTCGGCAGCAGGAGGTTGCCGAGTTGGGTGCGGTAGTAGACCTGCCAGGCATGGAAGCCCAGGAAGGCGCGTTCGTCAGCCTCCATCAGCGCGGCATAGTGCCGGACGCCTCGGACGTAACGAGTGTCGTTGTTGTAGCGGTACAGGGCGTTGTCGAGACGGGCGTCGGTGCCATCAGCGCCACCGTTGGCGGCCAGATAGTTGGCCGCCCCGAGGATCGCGTCGCGGCTGTTCCACACGTCGCCGCCAAGGCCGTAGCGGGCCCAGGTACCCGGGAGGAACTGCATCGGTCCCTGCGCGCCAGCCGTGGAGAGGCCGACGATTCGACCCATCCTGGTCTCGACCAGGTGAACCGCGGCGAGCACCGGCCACGGCACGCCGAAACGCCGCTGCGCCTCGGCGTAGTACTCCCGTAGCTGCCCGGCAGCCAGCGGCTCCACAATCCGCCAGGCCGGGACCGTCGTCGACACCCGAGTGGCCATTGCCTGGAATTCGCGTCCGGCCGCGGTGTTGCGCCGCACCGTGTCCTGCAACGGCGCCGGGACGTCGGCCAGCACCGCCGCGTCCCAGTCCGGCCGCTCGGCAAGGGTGAGGTAGGCGACCTGCGCCGTCCGGCCAGCCGCCGCGACCTGCCCGGGCGGGGTCGCCGGGTCCCGCACGGCGGTCTCGGCGACGGTGATCTGCCGGGCCAGCCCGCGCGGATCAGCCGCGGCCGGCGGCTGCTCGCCGGCCAGCGCCGGGGCGAGGACGGGATCGGCCGACCTGAGGGCGCCCGGGCGGTCCTGGGCAGCCTGCGACGCACTCCCGCACCCGGCCAGCACAGCGGTCATCATCACGGCCACAGTTGTCCGCATCACGGGGCCTCACGCTACCGCCCGGCCGAAGGCCGAGCCCGTATGTGCACGACGGCGGGTTCCGTGCCCCGCCCGACTCACCTGATGTCGATCGGTGTGGTCACGGTGGTCCGGTCAATGTCGGAGGTGCGCACTGTCACCGCGAGTTGCCAGGTTCCGTTGACCGGGATCTGGACCCCGGTAGCGACATAGCTGCCTGGTGCGGTGCGCTGTAGGGAAACCGGGAATGGGCCGAGCTGCCTCGCGGCGAGGGTCAAGGTGACGTTGAGTTCGGCCACGTCACGCGGGTTGCCGGTGGCATCCTCGACGGTGACGCTGATCGTGTCAGGTCCGGCGGTGGCGGGGTCGACGTCGACGGTGAGCTGGCCCTGACCGCCCGGCCCTCCGGTGTCATAGCTGATGATGTGGTGTGCCGGCCGCGGTGACGCGCCAGTCACGGTTCGACCGGGTTCGGCGTTGACCAGCAAGGCGGTGACGCCGAGCACCAGTGCACCGAGCATGGCTTCGCCGACCATATTGCGACGCAGGGTCGACAGCGCGGGGGTCGGCCGAGACGCCGCGCCGACACCGGCCCCGACAGGTGCTCGCCGGTGTCGGGTGACCCACCTGCGGGACAACCCAGCAGCGCCGAGCAGGACCGCGACAACACCGAGTTTTGCCAGCAACAGCCGCCCGTAGTCGGTGGAGACGAAGGCGGTCCAGCTGCCCAGCTGGCGCCACGATTGGTAGCTGCCGGTGCCGATGAGGATCACGACCGAGGTAGCCGCGATCGATGAGAACCGATGTACCGCCGCTGGCGCCTCAGCGCTGCCGGCACCCACCGGCCCCACACCCGATGGCCGCAGGATGACCACCAGGGTGACCAGGCCACCTATCCACACCCCCATCGCCAGCAGATGCACGACGTCTACCGGTAGCGCCAGCGCTGGTTGGAGCCCCGCGGCCGCGTGACCTGCCACCGCCCAGGTCGACGCGAGGCCAACACCCAGGCCTACGCCGAGGGCGCCGAACCACCTGTGACCCCGCCGCGCGAAGTGCCCCAGCCAAGCGCACAACAACACGAGGTAGACACCGGTCAGGGCCAGCAGCAACAGCCGGGCGGTCCACGCTGCACCGAACCGGCTGTCCACGGTCGCGGAGAAGACGGCGGGGTCGAAAAGGCGATCGGCACCCAGCCCGTTGCCGTAGGGGCCCTGCAGCAGCAGACCCGCCATCGTGGCCGCCAGCAGGCCGGCCCAGCCGACCAGCATGACGCGGCGGACATCGCGCCGGGCGAGGGCGCCGGACCAGCAGAACAGCACGAACGCAATCGAGCCCACCAGCAGGGCGAACGACGCGAACGCTGCGGCCCGGGCGATCCCGTAGAGCACACCGATCGCGGTGCTCCCGCCGGGCTGCGCGGTCCCTGGCGCTCGGTTCGCCGAGGGCTGGCCCACCGAGAATGTGAAAGCCCCCGCCACCGGGTGCGAATCGACCGAGATCACCCGCCAGGACACCGTGTAGGTGCCCTGCTGGGCGCTGGGTTGGTTGCCGTTGGGTTGATCGTTACTGGTCAGAGCGACGCCCACGATGGAGTCACGACCGAGGTGAACGGCGTCGCCGGTGTCCAGCTGCGCACCGTCCGGGTCGAAGACCCGGATCCCGTCGGCTGCCACCACCACCGGTTCGCTGAAGGTCAGCGACACCGTGGTGGGAGCGGTGGCGACCACCACGCCTTGCCCGGGATCGGTCGAGATCAGCGCCGCGTGGGCCGCCGCGGAACCGGCGCCGGCGAGCGCACCGAGCATCATGCAGACCACCGTCACCGCGGCAGCTCGCACTAATGGCTGGTAGCGCACTGGCCGCAGGTTCAGTCCGCGCCGCTGCTGCGTCCCCGCCTTCGGTTCAGCAGGCCCGGGTACATCAGGGCCAAGCCGATCCCGACGATCCCCAGCGCAATGCCCGTGATGCCGAGCACCACGCCAGCGGTGTTCGAGGAATCCGGGTCACCGCTCGTGGCCCCAGTCGCCGAGCTGGTGCTAGCCGCCGGGCTGGTATCAGCCGGTGTCAGCTTGAGCACCGGCGCGGGGTGTTCGGGCTCGGCGGCACCCGGTGGGGCCACGTCGATCCACCGCACCACCTCGCCGTTGTCGTAGGTCTGCAACGCCTTGAAGACCAGCTGATCGGTGTCGGTCGGCAACGGGCCCAGCGACACGTCGAACTCCTCGAACGTCCCGGGCGCGATCTTGCCGCCGGTCCAGGTGATCTTCGACACGGTCTCGGTGATCTGCCCATGACTGGTGGTGATCGGTTTGGCCAGCGTTGTCTTCTGCACGGTCGATGTCCAACCGGGGACCGGACGGGTGGACACCGAAACGATCGGGTGGTCGGTCGGGAAGTTAATCTCCAACTGGGTCGTGGACGCGGTGTCCCGCTCGTTGGGGACCCGGAAGGCCACCTTGGTATAGCCGCCTTGTTGCGCGGTGCGGGGATTCACCGTGACGTGCGCCGACGCGACACCGGCCAGCACGAACAGCATCACGACACAGACGGCGCCGATCACGGTTGATCGCCCCAGCCGCCAACTGATCTTCGACATGGCAGCACGCTCCAGGCAGCGGCGGACAACGATCACAGCATCGTCACGAGCATGTAGCTCATCCCGATACCCATGACGACGTGGCTGGAACCGAGTAGATGGGGTGAAGTGACCACACCACGCGGTCCATCGCTCAAGGCGGCGGCACCAGCGCTCACCGGCTCGACCGACCGGGCGCCCGACCACACCGAGAACGCCAGGAAGTACGCAACAAACGCCCAGGCCAGCGCTGGCAGCGCGATGCCGGGGGCGCTGATCCCGGGGATGTGCGCGCTGTGCGCCGCGCCGTGGCTTGCGGGGACTGCGGCCAGCATGTACACCATCGCCAGATTCCCCAGCACGTGATGCAGGTCAGTGCCTCGGCCCAGCCCAGGTTGCAGGAGCGCTGATCGTGCCGCTGGCCGGAGCAGACGAACCGCGAACCACGCGGCCGCCACGCTGAACAGCACCTGCCAAGACAAGGCGGACACCGGATTACCCAGCACTGAATTACCCCATGGCGAGAACATCGCGGCCATGCCGACGCTCATCACACCGTGCGAGGCGTCCGCGCTGACCGGAACGGACGTGAGCAGCCGCACCGCGAAGTAGAGGGCCACCCCGGCGAACACCGCGGCAAAAGCCCAACTCACCCACATCCGCACCTCCGCGCATCCTGTAGAGGTGTAGTCGTCTCCAACCCCCACTTGGTTCCACACCAGCCCACCCCCCGGTGTGTCGTGCCCCCGTGCACGGTGTGTCAGTCCCTCGTGCACGGTGTGTCAGTCCCCCGTGCACGCCCAACCGCGCGGCAGGCAGAGACGGGTCCGGGTCGCGCGCCTGCGCCGGACATCGGCACTGACGGGTCAGTCGAGCCTGGAGGGAGCCTTGCGGGGGGCGGCCGAGCCGTCCCGGCCGATGTTGTGCTGCTTGCGTAGCTGCTGCTCGATCGCCTGATCCGCGAGGATCATCGGGTCGGTGCGCAAGTCGCGGGCCAGCGAGAAACACAGCGCGATCATGAGCAACGCGAACGGGGCTGCTGCAATGATCGTGAGTGTTTTCAGGCCTTCCAGCGCGGTTTCCCCGCCGACCAGCAGCATGACCATTGCCACCGCGCCGGTCGCGGTGCCCCAGAAGATCACGTTCCAAGTGTGGGGATCCTGGCGACCACGCTGCGAGAGTGTGCCGAGCACTACGGAGGCGGCGTCCGCGCCGGATACGAAGAAGATCGCGACCAGCACCATCACCAGCACGCTGGTCGCCCCGGCAAGCGGGAAGGTGTCCAACAGTCCGAACAGCTGCGCCTCGACTCCATCCTGGCCGGCGATGTCGGTGCCGCCGCGCTGCGCGCTGATCGCGGCACCCCCGAAGATGGCGAACCACAGCAGGCTGACCACGCTGGGCACCGCGATCACCCCGACGACGAACTGGCGGATCGTCCGGCCACGGCTGATCCGGGCGATGAACATACCCACGAACGGGGTCCAGGAAATCCACCACGCCCAGTAGAAGATCGTCCAACTGGACAACCAGGCGTTGGTTGCGTCGCCGCCCGCGGCCGCGGTACGGGCCGACATGTCGGCCAGGTCCCGGAAGTAGTCGCCGACCGCGGTCGGGATCAGGTTGAGGATCAGCACTGTCGGGCCGACCACGAACACGAACACCGCGAGCACCAGCGCGAGCACCATGTTGGTGTTGGACAGCCACTGGATGCCCTTGGCCACCCCGGAGACCGCCGAGACGACGAACGCCACGGTGAGCACCACGATGATCGTCACGAGCAGGGCATTGCCTGGGCTGGACAACCAGCCGTTGGCCTGGAACCCGGCGCCGATCTGCAGCGCACCGAGTCCCAGCGAGGCCGCAGAGCCGAACAACGTGGCGAAGATCGCCATGATGTCGATGGCCTTGCCCGCCGGGCCACTGGCCCTGGTCTTACCGAGCAGTGGCCAGAACGCGGCGCTGATCAGTTGCGGCCGGCCGCGCCGGTAGGTCCCGTAGGCCAGCGCGAGCCCCATCACCGCATACATGGCCCAGGGGTGCACGGTCCAGTGGAACAGCGTGGTGGCCATCGCCGTGCCGATGCCCTGCTGGGTCCCTGGCGGTGGCTCGACGAAGTGCGTCAGGGGCTCAGTCACCCCATAGAACATCAGTCCGATGCCCATTCCCGCGCTGAACATCATCGCGACCCAGGACACCGTGCGGAACTCGGGCGGCTCGCCGTCGCGACCCAGCGGGATCCGACCGTAGCGGCTCAAACCTGCCCACAGCGAGAACACCACGAAGCCAGTGGCGGCAAGCACGAACAGCCAGCCGAGATTATCCACCAGCCACTCCAGCACCGCGGTGGCAACACTGGCGAGTGAATCAGTCCAGCCGACACCCCACACCACGATGACGCACGAGATCACCGCGGCGATCCCGAACACCACCCAGTCGGTCACCCGCCGGCTGGGCGCAGGGGGATCGGCGCCCGCCGAAGACGGGCTAACCGGCAGCCCTGGGTGGTGGTACGGCTTACCGCCCTGCTCTGCGGACGTCGGTTCCGACGTCGGTTCCAAGGACATAGTTAGGACAGGTTACTCGTGCACACCATCCGATATGTGGGCTAGCACGTCAGCTGACCGTGGTGTCTGAATGCAGGATCGTCAATTGCGGACATGGAATATGCCCCAGGCCAGGTTGCCGGCGTTGCCGCCCCGAACCCAGTGCTGCAGGCCGGTCTGCATCCGGGTGCAGTACTCGTCGCTGACCCGCCCATCGAGCTCGGGCTTGCGTCGCATGAGTTCGTCATACACTCGCTGGTAGTGCCGGGGCAGCTGTTCGGAGTGGTCGTGGAACTCCACGGCACGTACGCCTAGCCGGAGCAGCTCCCGCTGGTAGAACGCCGGGGTGGCCAGCGTGTCAAGGGCGAGTCGCTGCAAAATCGGCTTGAGATCCGCCTTGCTGGCGCGCTCGGTGGCCATCGGATCAGTGAAGATCATCTGACCGCCGGGCCGGAGGACCCGCACTGCCTCCTCCAGCACCCGTGCCCGGTCCCCGCTGTGCAGGAGGGAATCCTGTGACCAGACCAAGTCGAAGGTGTTGTCCTGGAACGTGAGGTCCTCGAACGAGCCGTCGACTACCTCGATCAACTCCTCGAGCCCCTGCTCGGCATTCATCCGCCGGTTGCGCTCGTTCTCGACCTCGGACAGGTTGAGGCAGGTGACCCGGCACCCGTGGTTACGGGCCAGGTAGCGGGCGGCCCCCCCGTATCCGGCGCCGAGGTCAAGCACGGTGGACTCTGGGGCGAGATCGCCCAGGCCGGCCATGGTCTCGACGGTGCGGCGGCTGGCTGAGCCGATCTCCTCGGACTCGTCGACGTACATGCCGACGTGGATGTCCTCGCCGCCCCAGACGATGGCGTAGAAGGTGTCGGCGTCCCCGGAGTTGTAGTACTCCCGGGCCGTGTTGACGGCGTTGGAGTACAGATCAACCGCCTGCTCCTCAGAGCGGTAGGCCTTCTCCGCGATGTGGACGAAGAAGTCCGGGTCGCCGTCTGAGTAGGTCGACTGGAAGTCGCCGTAGGTTTCGATCTGCTGGAATCCGACCTCGCGCAGCAGCCGTCGCACGTAGTTCTTGCGCAGCGGGAACATGTTGAGGTGGTAGACCGACTTGTCCGGGAACGTGTAGCGGAAGCGGGCCAGCCCGGCGTCGATGTACTCGGGTTCGGCCTTGACCTCCTCGCCGCAGTAGTAGTAGGTGTGCTTGGACGAGAACCCGTCGTCGAGGATGCTGTCATAGTTGCGCTGGTCGATGATCAGCACGCCGTCGTGTTTGAGCATCGCGTAGAACTCGGCGAGCGTCTTGCGGCGGTCGCGCTCGGAGAACAGGTGGGTGAACGAGTTCCCCAGGCACACGATCGCGTCGTAGGTGCCGTGCACGTCGCGGTTGAGCCAGCGCCAGTCGGCCTCCACGACGCGCAAGACGTGGCCGCCGAAGGCTCTGCCGTTCTCGAATGCCTTGGCCAGCATGTGCGGGCTGCCGTCGGCGCTGACCACCTCAAAGCCGGCTTCGAGCAGCTGGACCGAGTGGTAGCCGGTGCCGGTCGCGACGTCAAGCACTTCGCGGACACCCCTGGCCTTGAGCTGGTCGATGAAGAACACGCCCTCGCTCTGCGCGCGACGATTCCAGTCGATGAGCTCGTCCCACTTCTCGACGAAGCTGGTGACGTACTCCTCGACGTAGTGGTCGGACTCGCGCACCTCGGTCGGACTGTCGCCGAAGTCCTGCCCGCCGTTGACCTCCGGGACGGCCGCCTGTGTCCCGTCGTCGCTCGACGGTCTCCGGATGCTGGTCAGGGCAACCTCTGTCATCATGTCACCTCGCAAGCTCGTCGTCCTCCAACCCATGTCGGTCCGCACGTGCACGCAGCCCGGAGGCCCAGCGTGCCGGTATGAGCGCGTTCATTCGAGTGGGATCCGCTAATCGCATTGCGTAACCGGCATGGTTAAAACTAAGTGAACATGCCATACCCGGCAACCGGAGCGCGCCGTGCCAGCACCCATCCCGAGTGATCCTGCTCTCGTCCTCATAGCGCTGAGCAGCGCTAACGCCGTTAAACGTTTGAGCGATCGCACGATCGGTTACATTCCTGCAACACATCTTGAAATGAGCGCCGAGCGACTACGCACCGTGGCCGATGAGGACCAGGTTTACCCCTGAGTGACATGGGGTAACTGACAGCAACCTGGGGCGTGGTGTCCGGAGCGGGCGCCGGGCCCTCAGCGACGGGACGCGTCCCTCCGGGGCGCCACGCTGGAGAAGGGAGCTGGAGATGGCGCTATTACCTGGCACGCTGGGCATGGCAGGACCGTTGTCATCCGACATCCTGGGTCTGGAGGTGGCCAAGCACGGTCCCGACGCTCGCGTGGTCACTGTGGTCGGCGAGATCGACGCGCTGACCGCGCCGGAGCTCGCCGACTTTCTGACCGCGCAGCTGCTTGCCGCCCCGGTCGTGGTGGTGAACCTTGACGGTGTACGGTTCCTCGGATCTGCGGGGCTGTCCGTGCTGTTCAAGGCCAACGAGCTCGCCACCCGGGAAGATCGCGAGCTGCGGTTGGTGTGCAACTCCCAGACCGCCAACTGGGCGCTGAAGGCCACCGGACTGCGGGAGCACTTCACCTTCGCCGGCAACGTCTCGGAGGCCCTGAAGAACTCGCCCTGACGGGCACGGCGCTGAGCGCCGCTCGAGTCAAGGGCGGCGGCGGGACAGCAGGCCGCGCAGCTTCGCGCGGTTCTGCGGGTTGCTCGCGTACCGCCGTCCCTGGTCGACCGCTCGCCGTCCCTGGGGGCTGCTCAGGAAGTGCCGGATCTTGCTGACAATCGAGGCCATAAAGCTCCTTGGGAAGTAGTCGGTGCCTCCAGGCTACCCGCCATCGAGTGTGGGGGCAGGGCTTGCGGGCACGGCGCGGTCGTCGGGGGCCGTTTCTCGATCGGTTCCGGTATCCGCGACGTCACCCGGGTGGAAGGGCAACGATGACCGTATGAACAGTTGGTTTGTCAGTTCTCTCGTGATCCTGCTGTTCGTCCTGATCGGCGGTTACTTCGCGGCGTCGGAGATCGCTCTGGTCTCGCTGCGGGAAGGACAGGTCCGCCGGCTCGCCGAGGAAGGCAAGCGGGGACGAGCAGTGGCGCGCCTGCGGGAGGACCCGAGCCGGTTCCTGTCGGCAGTGCAGATCGGCGTGACGTTCGCCGGGTTCTTCGCTGCCGGCTACGGCGGGGCGACCCTGTCGGTCGGGCTGCAGCGGGTGCTGGTCGGGTGGGGGTTATCGGAAGGCCTCGCCGGGACAACGGCGCTGATCGGGATCACGTTGATCGTGTCGTATGTCTCGCTGGTGCTCGGTGAACTCGTGCCGAAGCGGTTGGCGCTGCAACGGCCTGAAGCGATCGCCCGGTTGGTGGCCCCCATGCTGGACTGGATCGCGAGGGTCTCCCGTCCGGTCATCTGGTTGCTGTCGGTGTCCACCAACGCTGTGGTCCGTGTGCTCGGTATCGACCCGCAGGCCAAGGCCGACGAGGTCAGTGAAGAAGAGCTGCGGGACCTGGTCGGCAGCCACGAGGAGCTGACGCTGGAAGAGCGACGAGTGCTGACCGACGTGTTCACCGCAACCGACCGGGTGCTCCGCGAGGTGATGGTGCCCCGGACGGAAGTCGATTTCCTGCCCGGATCGACCGGGGTCGGGGAAGCGGCCGCCTATGTAGCGAACCAGCCGCACTCCCGCTACCCGGTCACCGGGGATTCACCCGACGACATCCTCGGCGTCGTCCACGTCCGGGATCTGCTGACCGCCGCGCACCGCCGCTATCACGGCCGGGACGGGCCGGAGACTGTTGGCGAGCTCGCCCGGGAGGCGCCCGCGTTACCCGGCAGCCTTCCGCTGGTCCAGGCGCTGTCCCAGATGCGCCGGCGCGGCCACCTGGCGATCATTTCCGACGAGTACGGGGGCACCGACGGGATCGTGACCCTGGAAGACCTCATCGAGGAACTGGTTGGCGATATCGAAGACGAGTACGACCCCCGAGATCGCCCCAGCCGACGGCTTGAGGACGGCACCGTGGAGCTGGACGGGCTGCTGCACCGCGACGACATCAAGGAACTCACCGGCATCGAGCTGCCAGAAGGCCCCTTCGCCACCCTGGCCGGTTTCGTCATCAGCGAACTCGGCCGGACCGCTGAGATCGAAGACAGCGTGGAGGCGCTGGGCCATCGCTTCACCGTGACCGAGATGGACGGGCGGCGGGCGGCCCGTATCCGCATCACACCGGGTGACGACCAGGTCAACGCCGACGCCGAGAGTGCCTGACATCCCATTCGCGCGACGCAGGCCGTCGAGTCCCAGTTCCGGCGGCGCCCCCTCAGCAGTCGCCCGCGGACCGGGCGGTGGCCGGGTCGCCGGTGAAGGTGTGCGCCGTTTTCTCGAACGGGTTGCCGCAACCGGCCGCGTTGAGGTTGTTCCACGAGCCGCCCTGCGCCCGCCCCCAGATAGCGCCGATCGTGACGTAGGTGACGTAGAAGCCGAGCTCGCCGATCGCCGCCACGGTCCGGCTGTGCATCGACTCGTGCCGGGCCAGGCTGTCCGGCACGGTCCCGTCCGGTGTGAAGCGGCGGGACTGGGTCCAGGCCACGGCACCGAGCGTCAATGCGCCGCCGCCGGGACCTACCTCGATGAACAGCATGCCCCGGCGGAAGTCCACCAAGCTGTGCCCGATTGCCACGATCAGCGTCGCGACGAGACCGACGGTGGTCAGCAGCGGCGATTGCACCCACTTGATGCCGACGCTGAACAACCACGCCACCGGGCTGTCCGTGTTGTCCAGCAGCGGGCTGACCACAACCCCGCCCAGGCCCGCCGTCCCGAAGATGACCAGCCCGCTGGTGGCGGCGGTGGCCACGCTCACACCGAGCCCGAACAGCGCCGAGACGCCGAGGATGATGCCGGTCCAGCCGGAGACGGCGAGCACGCCACCGATCGCCCCACCGATCACCCAGAGCAGGAACTCGTCCCAGGTCTTCACCCTGTTGGCCGCCGCGCCCACCAACCCGAGGGTTGCACCGCCGATGGCGGCGATCAGCAGCACGACGAGGAGACCGGTCACCCCGGAGGGATCGACGTAGCCGGCCGGGTTGTCCAGCGCAGGGGGCACGGTTGCCTCGGCTGACGCGGGTATATTCACAACGTGCTCGCGAGATTACTGCTCGCGCAACCGGGACCGACAAACACACAGGAGCACTCGTGAAGCAGACCACGAAAACCGCTCGGGGTGAGGCGCGGCGCCGTCCGTTTGCCGTACTCGTCGCCGCCGTGGGCCTCGCGGTCACCGGCTGCGCCAGCGACACCGGCGGGCCGGCCCCGGCGCCCTCCCCACCCGAGGTGACCTCGACGCCGCCCGCCGGAGCGCAGCAGGCGACTCTCGACTGGGCCAGGTCCATGTGCCAGGGGCTCGTCCCGGCCTTCGACCGCCTCGGTGCGCCGCCCCAGCCCGACCTCGGCAACCTCGCCGCGACCCGGCAGACCTACATCAACTATCTGGGCGACGCGCGAAATGCCGCGCAACAGGCGATCGACCAGCTCTCATCGCTCGGGCCCCCGCCGGTGGACAACGGGCAGCAGGTCCTCGACAACATGCGCAGCCAGCTCGTCCAGTTGCGCGATGACCTCGACGAGGCGTTGGCGCAACTCAACCGGGCTGACCCCAACGACGTGGGTGCGACCGGTCTGGCCCTCGGCGCGGCCGGCAACATCCTGGGCGCGCTCGGCAACCGCGCCCAGGTGCTCGCCAACCTCGCCACCGACCCACAACTGCGTGCTGCCATTGACCAGACACCGGAGTGCCAGAACCTGACCGGCGCGAACGCGACGACCGGAACCAGCCAGCCCACGGGGTAGTCCCAGCCGACGGGCGGAGCGTCCCCGGGGTAGGTGATGCTGGCGGTCAGCTGCGGACGGCGGGCCATGATGTTGTCTACGGTGGTCCTACTGGCGCTTCCCGCTGTCGAGCGTCGGACCAACCGTTGGAGATTCGGATGCCCCAGCTGCTCGAGCGCGACCCGATCGATTCCCCGGACCAACCGCACGACCGCAGGCGGACGCGGTGGAAGCTGCTCGCCGCCGCCATCGGGATAGCGGTCCTGGTGCCCATCGCTACGCAGCTCGTGGATGCGGTTCCAGACTGGGGCAACCCGTTCGGCCAGCAGGTCGTGGACCACAGTCCGGCGCCGCTGCTCCTTGCGCTGCAGGACCTGTCGCGATACCACGCCGCCACCGGCAATTTTCAGATCGTGGTCGATGTCGAGCACGACACACCCAACGTGCCGTCGCTGATCAGCGGCGAGCGCACGACCTTCCTCGGCATCGGCTCGGTCGACGCGACGGTCGACTTCGCCAACGTCGGCGCGGACCAGGTGACGGTGTCCCCGGACCGGCGCTCGGTCACCATCGCCCTCCCGCCCTCGCGGCTGGCGCCCGCCGTCGTCGATCCGGCCGCCAGCCGCGTGGTCGGCCGCGAGCGTGGTCTCGTCAACCGGATCGCCGCCGTATTCGAGGACAGCCCGACCAGCGAGCAAGAGGTCTACCTGCTCGCCCAGGCCAAGCTGAACGATGTAGCCAAGGAGAGCGGCCTGGCCAGGCGCGGAGAGGAGAATACCCGCCAAATGCTCACCACTGTGGCTCGTTCACTCGGCTACACCGACGTCACGGTCACCTTCGACGCCCCGAACAGCGCCTCAGACGTGATCGCGGGGGATCACTCGCTGCCAGTTGGCTGAGTGCACCCGCTGCCTGACCGCTAGGCAAACAGCCGCTGAACAAGACCACTAGGCCATAGGTCGGTTCCGTTGCCGCCTTACGGTGGACACGTGGAACCACCAGGGAGAGTCACCTCTGGCCGGCACCGCAAGCCAGGCGAAACCCCAACGGTAGTGGTGGTGAGGGTTGTAGCGGCATTTATCGTTGTTGGGTTGGCAACCCTGGCCGGGGTCGCATCTTTTGATGGTCCCACCCAACGTCCCTCCATCGGGTCAGCTTCCCCCGCGCGGGTTGTGCCGGCGAACACGACGGAGGCCGATTCCTCCGGGGACACCGCGGCCCCGATCGGCCCGCGCGCTGCGGCGTACCTCGACGCGCTGCAACGGGAGGGTGTCCCCGTCGAGGACATCCCCACGCTGCTGCTCGTTGCGGACGGCGTGTGCGCCCAGCGGGGTGACACCGACGTGCCAGCGCAAGCGGACCGGCTGATGGCAGCGTTCCCCGGCCGGTGGACACCGCAGCAGGCCGCCATCATCGTGGACTGCGCGATCAAACTCGTATGTGGCTAACAGACACCGCACTACGGGATGTCCGGAGAGCATCGGCTCTGGTCGGGCCGGCGATTGGTATCCAGCAGCTAGACCGCAGCGGGTTACCGGCAAATGGCCGGTTGGTGAACAAATCGATGATCGGACGCGGAGGCCCGCAGTGGACGACTTACACGACAACTACGGTCCAGAGGCGCGCTACGCCGTCGAATCGGAAGCGATGCTGCCGACGGCGAAGTGGGAACAGGAGATCGCCCGCGGGCTCGAGCTGGGGCTGCCGGGCGCCGACTCGATCGTCGACCGGCGGATTCCCACCTTCTCGCGCGGTGAGTTGCCGCACTTCGCCGGCATCAATACCTTCCTGAAGGCGCCTTACGTCGAGGACGTCCGGCGTTGCGGCGAGTATGACGTGGCGGTGCTCGGTGTCCCGTTCGACGGGGGCACCACTTACCGGTCGGGGACTCGCTTCGGTCCGCAAGGGATTCGCAAGATCTCCGCGCTGTACGGGCCGTACAGCTTCGAACTCGGCGTCGACCTGCGGGAATCGATCACCATCGCCGACCTCGGCGATGTGTTCACCATCCCGGGCAACCTCGAGAAAACCTTCGATCAGATCTCCAAGGCGGTCGGGCACGTCTACTCCTGCGGGGTCTTTCCGGTGGTGTTGGGCGGCGACCACTCCATCGGCTACCCGACCACCCGCGCCGTCGCCGAACACTTAAAGGGCGGCAAGCTCGGCATCATCCACTTCGACCGCCACGTCGATACCCAGGAAAGCGACCTCGACGAGCGGATGCACACCACGCCGTGGTTTCACGCCACGGACATCCCCAACGTGCCGCCGCGCAACCTGGTGCAGATCGGTATCGGTGGTTGGCAGGCACCGCGGCCGGGGGTGCAGGTCGGCCGGGAGCGTGGCACAACGATCATGACGGTCACCGACTGCGTGGAGATGGGCATTGAGGCCGCCGCGCACCGGGCCCTGGACGTCGCCTGGGACGGCACCGACGCGGTCTGGCTGTCCTTCGACGTCGACTGCCTCGACGCCGCGTTCGTGCCCGGCACGGGATGGCCCGAACCCGGCGGCTTCCTGCCCCGCGAGGTGCTCAAGTTCATCCAGCTCGTCGCCGCGCGCCCGCTGGCCGGCATCGAAGTCGTGGAGTGCTCCCCGCCGTATGACAACGCCGAGATCACCGCGCTGATCGCGACCCGGGTCATCTGCGACACCCTCGGCTGTCTGGTCCGCGCCGGTCACCTACCCCGCCCGCCGGCCGGCTGACGGCCGAACACCGATCCCGGAGAAACCATGATCACTATCGGCGTGGGTTTAGGCGTACTCGCCGTGGTCCTCATCGGGCTGTCGGTCGCCCGCAAGGTGGCAGGCGACAGCACGAATTTCCTGGTGGCGGGCCGCACCCTGGCCCTGCCGCTGACGGCGGCCGGCTTGATGGGCCAGGCGGTGGACACCAACGCAACCCTCGGCAACACCGACCTGTCGGCCGCCGGCGGGTTCTGGGCTGGGGCGAGCCTGCCGATCGGGCTGGCGATCTGCCTGGTGCTCACCGGCCTGTTCTTCGCAAAACGGATGAACAGCATGAAACTACTCACCATCGGCGACTTCTACCGCCGCCGCTACGGCCGCGGCGTCGAGGTGACCGCCTCCATTATGATGATCTTCAGCTTCTGTATCCTGCTGGCCGGCAATCTTGTCGCGGGTGGTTTCCTGTTCGAACGTTTTCTGGGTACCAGTTACGCGCTGGGCGTGCTGCTCATCGTCGTCGTGGTGCTCGTCTACACCGCCACCGGCGGCATGTATAGCGACGCCTACACCGCTTTCGCCCAGATGGTCATCACCGTGATCGCCACCGGGGCGCTGCTGGTGTGGGTAGCTGTCACCTTCGGCATCACCATCCCCGACGGCATGGGCCCCCTCGATCTCGGGCAGCTCACCAGCACCGAACAGGGCGCGATGTTCAACTGGGCCACCCTGCTCGCCTTGGGCATCGGCGATATCGTCGCGATCGACTTCATGCAGCGGATCTTCGCGGCCCGTTCGCCGGAGATCGCGCAGCGGGCCTGTTTCGTCGGTGCGTTTGGCGTCCTGCTAGTCGGTATCCCGTTCTCCCTGGTGGCGCTGTCCAGTGCGGCCATCTTCGGCGGCAATCCGGGGTCAGGACCGGTGCTGTTCACCCTGCTCGACGAGTACGCACCGGTCGGGCTGACGATCCTGGTGCTCTCCGGGATCGTGGCGGCCTCCTGCTCCACCGCCAATGGCGCCATTCTGGGCACCTCGGCGGTCGCGGCGCGCAACGTCATCGGCGTGCAGTTGCAGTCAGACGCGCACGGTAGGGACAGCCTCCTACGAGCCACCCGGATCACGCTGATCCCGGTGGTCGCCCTTGCCGTGTTCTTCGCGCTGCGGGTGCCCCAGACCGGCATCCTGCTCACGTTGGCCTTCGACATGATGCTCGCGGCGCTGGTATTCCCGTTCATCTTCGGCCATTACTGGAGCCGGGCGAGCACCGCCGCCGCAGTGGCGGCCATCACCGTCGGTTCCATCCTGCGGATCGGGTTCTTCGTGCTCACTCCCACCATCTACGGGGTTCCGAACACCCTCCTCTACATCCCCAACTCGGTGGTAGGTGCCGGCTTCGACGGGTGGGCCACGGTAGTGGCAGCGGTGGGGTCGCTGGTGGCCTTCGTGACGGTGGCAATGACCGACCCGCCGGCTGCCAGGGCGAAAGCGCCCGTCGGGTCGCGGCATGCCCAGGCGGAGGTGGCCGACCCGGTGTGACCGGGGACGAGGCATGCCGTGGGGACATGGCTTTGGTACTCGCGCGGACTCCTTGCGACGTGAGCGCGGTGGGCTTAAATCAGCTCGTGGTCAAGCGGAGAAATAGGATCAGCATTCCGTGTAGCGAGAAAACCCGGTCGGGGGTTCTTCACCTCACGGAGGCGGTTGTTGACACTGTTGTATGTCGTGAACAACATCGTGCGGTCGAACGGCGACATGTTTTGAGGGGAGCCATGGACGACATTCGGGGCGAAGAACAAGACAGTCCCCGGTTCCCCCATCGCGGCGGTTACCCCATATTTGTACGCCAGCTCAACAACGACCTGGTCGGGTACAGTATAATTCACACCCGCAGCGAAGTTCGAGGCCCAACGCTGCGTATCGGATGCGGCCGGCCCGGACCGCTCCACCGGTATCAAGCCCGAGTGGTGCGAACCTGGTATCAGGAGAAGTGGTCCATTGGTTTCGTCCGCCCGATCAATGAATATGACGGCGGTCAAAGCCTGGGGAGCGGGCATGCCGTCCTCGTGGTGCCAGTAGCTGAAGTCCTGGTGCCATCGCCACATATCCCCTTTGAACGCCCGCTTCATGTTGATCTTGAATTGATGGACATAGACATCCGAGTCCAACAGTCGCTGGGCGGGGATGAGTATTTTCGGGTGCCGGACTAGCCGCGCGAAGAACTCATTGGCGAGATGCGTCCCGCGCAGTCCCTGTAGCGTGTGGCCGTCTTTTTCGAGTTTCCGTCCTGAGGTGGTATCCGTGGCCGAACGCTCAATGTTTTCCCTGATCACCCCGACTTCATTATGCATGAGATCAGAGATGAGCAAAAAGCCCTGCTCGGCGTATTGTTCGATCTGGCCGGGAGTAAGCTCAGCCCGCATTTTAATCCTCTCCGAAACTGTAGGGCACAAGGAAACCGAATAGCAGCGAGTTCACCGGACCAGGCACCACGAGCCCGCGGACAACACCGTGCCACCTCCGGAACACGATCGCGAGGCGCTGGGGTGCGCGGTAGCGTCCCATAGCCGTTCCGGTGCGGCAGTGGAGCGGGGCGATGACTTTGCCGCACGGGCCGGGTCTACTTACTGACCGGCCAGCCTGTTACTGACCGGCCAGCCTGACCGGCCAGCCTGACCGGCCAGCGCCAGGGCCGCCGACCAAGGAGTAGCGATGCGGATCATCCTTAGTGACTTCATGAGCCTCGACGGCGTCGTGCAGGCACCCGGCGGCCGCGAGGAGGACACCGACGGCGGGTTCGCCCACGGCGGCTGGTCGATGCCCTACTTCGACCCCGACGCCATGGGCCCGGTGATCGACGAGGTCATGACGACGACGGAGGCGCTGCTGTTCGGCCGGCGCACCTGGCAAACGATGGCCGCCGCCTGGCCCGAGCGCGCCGGCGACCCGTTCGCCGACCGCATGAACGAGATCCCCAAGTACGTGGCATCCCGCACGCTCACCCCCGACGACCTCACCTGGTCTGGCTCGACCCTGCTCCCCGCCCACGACGTGATCGGCGCGGTGCGTGAGCTGCGAGCCCGCGACGGCAAGGCGCTGCAGGTCATGGGCAGCCCATCGCTTGCTGCGCAGCTGATCGAACACGACCTCGTCGACGAGTACCGGCTGATGATCGAGCCGGTCCTGCTCGGCGGCGGCAAGCGGGTGTTCCCCGACGACGGTCAGGCCCGCCCGCTCGAGCTGGTCTCGACCACGACAGCCAGCACCGGCGTCCTCATCTGCACCTACCAGTCGGCACGCCGCGCCTCGTGAACTGGACACCACCGACGTTTGCCGTGACCGAGATGTCGGTAACGTCGAGTTCACGACCCCGACGGGCTCACGGGGCATCGGCATAAGCCTTGGTCAGCAGGTGTTCGAGCGCACTTACCCAGGTTTCCACAATGGCGTTGTCGTCAACCCTGCTGTGCGCGGTGCCCAGCAGATTGGGAAGCAGTCGTGCCGAGATCAGGGCGCCGAGCCCGATCGTCGCGATGGCATCCGCCTGCTGGGCGGAGACCACCGATCCAGATCGGTCGATGATCCACTCGGCGAACTCGCGGTAGGTCAGGTCGACGACCTGGGCCACGGCGTCGGTGAGGATCCTCGGTCCGTGCCGCGCCTCGCTGGCGAGCAGCCGCAGTAGTTGGGCTTCCTGATCGAGCTCAGCAAGGACATACCGGGCGGCGATGGTGAGCTCGGTGTGCAGATCTCCGAGGTCGGCGAACAGCCGGCGAATGTCGCGTAAGGCGGCCAACCGGCTCAGCTGCCGCTGGACTCCGGCGGTCAGGAGTGCTTCCTTGGAGGGGAAATGGTGGTAGATGCCGCCGGCGCCGGGGCTGAGCCCGGCAGCTTGTTCGATCCGGGTGATGCTGGTGCCGCGGTAACCGTGCTCGCTGAACAGCTCCATCGCCGCGTCGATGATGCGATCCCGGGTCGCCGCGGTTGACAGATCGCCCATGGCACCAAAGTATTTACTTAGACATGTCAAGCGTCAACTGAGAGAGGCGCGATGGCGGTGTTCAACGAGCATGGTCGAAGTCGGCTGGCCCGCACGGTTCCGCTGGCCGGGCTGGCTGGCCGGACCGCCGGTGAGGCGGTGGTCGCCGCCCTGCGCAAGCGGTTGACCGGCGAGGACAGCGCCGAGTTCCACGAACGGACCAGTGAGCGTTACGCGGCCATGCTCGGCCACTCGAAGGGTGTGCTGATGAAGGCCGGGCAGGTGCTGTCCTTCGTCGCGCTCGGGAAGCTGGTCCCCCCGGAGCGGCAGCGCGTCTACCAGGCGGCGATGGCCCGGCTCCAGGCCGACGCGCCGCCGATGGCCCCCGAACTGGCGGCGGCGGTGGTGGAGGCTGAGCTGGGCGCGCCCCCGGAGGAAGTCTTCGCGGAGTTCGACCCGCATGCGTTCGCGGCGGCGTCGATCGGGCAGGTCCACGCGGCACGGCTGACCGACGGGCGGCGGGTGGCGGTCAAGGTGCAGTATCCCGGGGTCGATCAGGCCATCCGAGCGGATCTGGACAACACCGAGCTGCTGGCCACCTTCCTGCAGCTGGTCGGGGCGATAGTGCCCGGCTCCAATCGGCTCGATGTGCGCGCGGTGGCCCGGGAAGTGGCGGCCCGGATCGGTGAGGAGATCGACTACCGCATCGAGGCCGCCTACCAGACCGCCTTCGCTGACGCTTACCGGGATCATCCGTTTATCCGCATCCCGGAGGTGGTGCCGGAACTGTCGACCCGCCGGGTGCTCACCATGGATCTCGTGGACGGCATGCGCTGGTCGCAGGCGGTGGCGGCGGACCAACAGTTGCGGGACCGCTGGGGCGAGGTGATCTACCGCTTCGCTCTGGGCAGCCTGCGCATGGTGCGCATGTTCCACGCCGACCCCCATCCGGGCAACTACCTGTTCCACGAGGACGGCACGGTGACGTTCTTGGATTTCGGTTGCGTCAACCGGTTTTCCACACAACAGATCGCGCTGATGCAACGGGTCGTCGCCGCCGCGATCGCCGACGACGCGGCGGCGTTGTGGGACGCCTTCGTCCAGATCGGCTTCCTGACCGCCTCCGACGCACCCACGCCGGCTGAACTGCTCGAGTGGTACCGCGACAAGCTGCAACCGCTGGTGGCCGAGCAGCCATTCACCTACACACCGGCCTACGCCGCGTCCGTGGTGCAGGGCTACTTCGCCCGCCGGGGTTCGACCGGGTCGGTGCTGCGCCGCATCGAGCTGCCCCGGGAGTACGTGTTCCTCACCCGGATCGACCTCGGACTCACCGCCTTGCTGGCCGAACTGGAAGCCACCGGTCCGTGGGCGGCGATCCGCAGCGAATGGGACGAGAACGGGTCCCCCGCCACCGAGATCGGCAAGCTCGACGTCGAACATTGGGCGCGGCGGGGGCTGGAGACCGGACAGCCGTGATGATCCCGACCGTTGATCCGTACCCGGCCTATCGCGCGCTGCGTGACCAGCACCCGGTGTGCTGGGACGGCGACCTGGACGCGTTCCTGGTCAGTTCCTACGCCGAGGCGGGCGCCGTGCTGCGCGGTCCGGGGTGGAGCAGCGACCCGAACCGCAACCCGGCACTCGCCGCACGGCTCGAGCGGGACGAACAGGGCACCCAAGCGCTACGCACGACGCTGTTGCTTATGGACCCGCCCGACCACACCCGGCTCCGGCGGCTGCTCGCCCCGGCATTCACCCCCCGGGCCATCGACGCGCTGCACCCCCGGATCACCGCAGTGGTGAAGGCCGCTCTTGCCGACGTCGGCACGGCAGGTGAGGTCGACGTCATCGCCGACATCGGCTATCCGATCCCGCTCGCCGTGATGTGCGAGCTGCTCGACGTCGACATCGAGGGCGCGCAGCTGTTGCGGACCGAGACCCCCAAGCTGGTGGGAATGCTGGAGTTCGACCCTGACGCCGACGCGGTCCTCGCGGCCGAGGAGGCCACCGCCAGCCTCGCGCTTCACCTGCTGCCCATCCTCGGCGACCGCCGTCACCGTCCCGGCGAGGATCTGGCCAGCCAGCTGCTGCGCCTCGGAGACGACGGCAGCGGCGATGGGGAACTGGGACTCGACGAAGTGCTCGCCACCTGCATCCTGCTGCTCACCGCCGGGCACGAAACCACCGCCAACGTGATCGGCAACGGCGTCCTCACCCTGATGGAACACCCCGACCAACTCGACCTGCTCCAGCGTGATCCCGCGCTGATCAAGCCCGCGATCGAGGAGATCCTTCGGTTCGAGTGCCCCGCCAAGATCGTCGGTCGTACCAACCTCATCGACCGGCAACTCGGCGGGCACACCATCCGCGCCGGCCAGCGCGTGCTCGTTCTGCTTGGCGCAGTGAACCGGGATCCGGGGCAGTTCCGCGACCCCGAGTGCTTCGACATCACCCGAACCCCCGGTCCGCACCTCGCTTTCGGTGCGGGACCGCACTTCTGCCTTGGAGCTGCCCTGTCTCGCGCGGAGGCCCAGGAGACCCTGCGGCAGCTGCTGCCGATACTGACCGAATGGCGACTCGCACCTGGAGCGCCCGCCTGGCGAGTCTCCGACACGTTCCGCGCACTCGAGAGGCTCCGCCTGGTCAGCCCCGCGACTCAATCCTGATCCGTCCCTCCGCATGACGCCGGGACTCTGCCAGGCTGCATCGACGCGATACCAACATCATCTTCGACGAGCAGATGAGCACCCTCGCGCAGGGCGACGCAGGCGCCCACCATGCGGATTGCTGGACCCGTCATCCGTCGCCTGGTCGCTCTGGATGCGCCGAGTTCGACGTCAGAGCTGTGCACCAAGCCCGGGGCAGCTCTCCTGTCGAACTCGGCGCATCCCGAGCGGTACCAGCTGGCGTCCAGAGCACTTCAGCTAGCCAAGGCTTCTGCATAATGCTCAAGATCTCGTACAAACAGTGCGCCTGGCGTGAGCCTCGGTGATTCCGGTGCGGATGAGCTCGGCTAGGGCGAGGTTTCCCCAAACGATCAGCTCACGTTCAAAGGGGGCACCAGACGATCGCCGGTGCCTTCGGCTCGCAGCGGCCGCCCGCGACGCCGGAAAGGAGAGTACCCACTCCTTCCACTCTCAACATATAGCGCACCGGGGGGCTTGCGGCAAGACCCGGGTCGTGCCGCAGAATCACCGGCCGAGGCCAGAACCTGCGGAAATGGGAGTTGCGAAATGCGTGTGTTGTTGTCGACGTATGGGGGGCGCGGGGACGTCGAACCGCTGGTGGCACTCGCGGTCCAGTTGCGGGCCTTCGGCGCGGAGGTGCGGGTGTGCGCACCGCCGGACTGCGCGGAGCGGCTGGCCGAGGTCGGCGTGCCGCTGGTGCCGGTCGGCCAGCCGGTGCGCCCGCTGCTGCACGGGGCGACACCGCCGTCGGCGGCGGACGTGCCCCGGCTCATATCCGGGTTGGTCGCCGAGCAGTTCGACAAGCTCGCCGCGGCAGCCGAGGGATGTGATGCACTGGTGGCGAGCGGCTTGATGCCGGCCGCCGCCAGCGCGCGGTCGGTGGCCGAGAAACTGGGCATCCGCTCCCTGCACGTGAGCTACTGCCCGATCTTCCTGCCGTCGCCGCACCACCCGCCGCACCCGCTGCCGGGCCGGCCGATCCCGCCGGACGTGACCGACAACCGGGTGCTGAATGACCTTGACGTCCAGAACTACAACGCGGTGTACGGCCCGGCGCTCAACACCAACCGGGCGTCGATCGGCCTGCCACCGGTGGACAACGTCCGCAACTTCATCTTCACCGACCACCCGTGGCTGGCTGCTGACCCGACCCTGGCCCCCTGGCAGGAGCCGGCGGACCTCGACGTCGTGCAAACCGGCGCGTGGATCCTGCCCGACGTTCGCCCACTTCCGGCCGAGTTGGTGGCGTTCGTGGACGCCGGCACACCACCGGTGTACGTGGGCTTCGGCAGCATGCGCGCCCCCAAGGACCTCGCCCGGGTGGCCATCGAGGCGATCCGCGGGCAGGGCCGCCGCGCACTCGTCTCGCGCGGCTGGGCCGACCTGGCCCTGATCGACGACCGGGACGACTGCTTCGTCGTCGGCGAGGTCAACCAGCAGGCACTGTTCGGCCGGGTGGCCGCCGTCGTGCACCACGGCGGCGCGGGCACGACGACGACGGCCACCCGGGCCGGCGCGCCTCAGGTGGTGGTACCCCAGATGGTGGACCAGCCGTACTGGCCGGCCGGGTGGCCGACCTGGGCATCGGCGCGGCACACGACGGTCCGACTCCGACCACCGAGTCCCTGTCCGCCGCGCTCAGGACGGCCCTGACCCCCGAGACCCGCGCACGAGCGACCGCCGTGGCCGGCACGATCCGCACCGACGGGGCGATGGTGGCCGCGACGCTGCTGCTCGACGCGGTCAGCCGGGAAAGGCCACCAGTGTCCGCGTGAACCACGCAGGATCGTCGAGCCAGGGAAAGTGCCGCAATCGGACACGGTCCCTCGTGGCCCGGGCGATCTAGTTAGCCGCTGTGAGGGGCATGTGTCAACTCAGGGGTACGAAGAGGAATTGCGGTCCGAGCGGAGCTACGTGGCCGGGCTCTACACGCGGCTCGACGCCGAGCGCGCGCGAGTGAAGGGTGAGTACAACGCGGCGTTGCGGGACCCTGTCTGTCAGGACAATGGCGGGACACCCATGGAACGGGATGTCCAGGTGCGCGCGCTGGCCAAAGAGGTGAAGCGGCTGGACGTGGCGGACAACGGGCTGTGTTTCGGTCGGTTGGACACCCTTTCGGGCGACCATTCGTACATCGGCCGGATCGGCCTTTTCGACGAGGAGGACGACTACGAACCAGTGTTGCTGGATTGGCGGGCGCCGGCGTCGCGCGCGTTCTACGTCGCCACCGCCGCGACCCCGGAGAACATGCGTCGGCGCCGCCAGTTCCACACCCGCGGGCGTCAAGTGGTCGATTTCACCGACGAGGTGCTCGGCCGCCCCGGCGGTGCGGAGCGAGGTGGCCGAGGAGACTCAGCCCTGCTCGCGGCGGTCAACGCGCCGCGCGGTGACGGGATGCGCGACATCGTGGCGACGATCCAGACCGAGCAGGACGCGATCATCCGGCTCGATTACCGGGGGGTGCTGGTGATCGAGGGTGGCCCGGGCACCGGGAAGACCGTGGTGGCGCTGCACCGCGTCGCGTACCTGCTCTACACCCAGCGGGAGCGGATGGAACGCCATGGTGTGCTCGTGGTCGGGCCCAACCCGGCGTTCCTGAACCACATCAGCCGCGTTCTGCCGTCGCTGGGCGAGTCCGACGTGGTGTTCATGACCACCGGCGACATCGTGCCCGGTCTGCGCGTCACCGCCGAGGACACCCCGGAAGCCGCGCGACTCAAGGGCTCGCTGAAAGTCCTGGACGTGCTCGCGGCGGCGGTCGCCGATCGGCAGCGGCTGCCGGAGCATCCGCTGCCGATTGAACTGGCAGACGTCACGGTGCGGATCGATGCCGAGACCGCGCAGTGGGCCAGGGAGGAGGCACGCGCGAGCAGGCTGCCGCACAACGAGGCCCGTGCGGTGTTCAGTGAGATCGTCACGTACGTGCTCACCGAACGGGCGATAGCCCGGATCGGCCGAGGCTGGCTGACCCGGGCGGGCCGCGAAGCATGGGAGCAACTGCGGGCGGACCTGCTCACGGAGCTCGCCGACGACGACAAGTTCACCGTCGCGCTCGACGAACTCTGGCCGATACTGACACCGGAAACACTGTTGGCACCGCTGTACATGTCCCCCGAACGGCTGCGAGCGGCAGGCGCCGACCAGGCGCTGTGGCGCCCCGATGGTGATGCCTGGACGGTGTCGGACGTGCCGCTGCTCGACGAACTGGTCGACCTGCTGGGCCGCGACTCCTCGGCCGACCGGGCCGCCGAGCGGGAACGGAAGGCCGAGGCCGAGTACGCCGCCGGCGTGCTGGACATCCTCATCAGCCGCGAGGACCTGATGGACGACGAGGACCACCTTCTCGCCCAGGACATGGTCTACGCCGAGGACCTGGCCGACCGGTTCCTCAAGCGCGACACCCGTGAACTCGTCGAACGTGCCGCCGCGGACCGGGACTGGACCTACCGGCACGTCGTGGTCGACGAGGCACAGGAACTGTCCGAAATGGACTGGCGGGTGCTGATGCGGCGCTGCCCGGGCCGATCCTTCACGGTGGTCGGCGATCTCGCCCAACGCCGGTCGGTGGCTGGTGCGACATCGTGGGACACGATGCTGGAGC
>JBQTHE010000005.1:0-11590 GCA_052390115.1 Pseudonocardiales bacterium
GCGGGGGGCCGCCCCCCCCCGCGGGGGGGGGCCCGTTGTTTTTTGGTGGCTGCTTCCCGCCCCCCCCCGGGGGGGGGGCCCGCAAATACAACCCCCACCAACTACAGCGGAATGTTGCCGTGCGCGCCGCGGCGCGCCGGTGCCGCGGCCAGCGCTTCCGCCAGGCGCCGCCGGGTCTGCGTCGGCTTGACCACCTCGTCCACCACTCCGATCGCCACCGCGCGATCGACCCCGCCGGCGATCCCCTCATGGTGCTCGGCGAGTTTGGCGTGCAACGCCTCCCGATCATCCTGTGCCGCGGCGGCCAGCGCCTTGCGATGGAGAATGCCCACGGCGGCCTTGGCGCCCATCACGGCGACCTGGGCGTCGGGCCAGGCGAATACTCCAGTGGCCCCCAGCGACCGGGAGTTCATCGCGATGTAGGCACCGCCGAAGGCCTTGCGAGTGACCAGGGTGACCCGAGGGACGACCGCCTCGGCGAAGGCGTGCAGCAGTTTGGCGCCGCGACGCACCACGCCGTCCCACTCCTGGCCGACGCCGGGCAGGTAACCGGGCACGTCCACCAGGACCAGCAGGGGGACCCCGAACGAATCGCACATCCGCACGAAGCGTGACGCCTTCTCCGCCGAAGCCGAGTCCAGGCAGCCGCCGAGCCGCAGCGGGTTGTTCGCGATCACGCCGACGGTCCGCCCGGCGAGCCTGCCCAGTCCCACCACGATATTGGGGGCCCATTTGGGCTGTAGCTCAGTGAACCCGCCGGCCGGATCGAGCCCAGGGTCACACCTAGAGCCAGACTCAGGGCCGGGCTCGTCGAGCACGGCGCGCACCAACGGGCGAACGTCGTAGGCCCGTTGCCGTTCCGCGGGCAGGTACTCGGAGAGGTCGACGTCTTCGCGCATCGAGTCCAGGTCAAAGGTCCCAGGCCGGGCCAATAGGCCGGCGATATGGCGGGCCCGCAGCAGCGCCTCGGGCTCGGATCCGGCCATCACATGCACCACGCCGGATTTCTTGCCGTGCGCGCTAGGACCTCCCAGGGCCTCCATGTCTATCTGCTCGCCAGTGACACTGCGCACAACGTCGGGACCGGTGACGAACACCCGTCCCTCCGGCGCCATGATCACGACGTCGGTGAGAGCGGGGCCGTAGGCGGCCCCACCCGCGGCGGCCCCGAGCACCACCGAGATCTGCGGTACCCGCCCGGAGGCACGGACCATCGCGGCGAACACCTGACCGACGGCGTCGAGAGCTTCCACACCCTCGGTCAGCCGCGCACCGCCGGAGTGCCACAGCCCGATCACCGGGCAACGCTCCTGGATCGCGGTATCGATGGCGGCCGCGATGTGCTGGCAGCCTTCCGAGCCCATCGCACCGCCCATCGTGGTGGCGTCGGTGCAGTAGGCGATCACAGTGATCCCGTCGATGCGGCCGCGGGCGGCGAAGGCCCCGCTGCCATCGCGGGGCTGCAGCTCAGCCAGCGTGCCAGGGTCGAAAAGACGGGTGAGGCGCAGTTCCGGGTCCCGTGGATCAGGCGCGTCGCCGTTACTGGACGGGGCGTCGGTGCAGTGACGATGAGCGATAGCTGTCATCGTGGTCTCCTGGGTAGGGGAGCAGGTGCCTCACCTGCGACCGGTCAGGCTGCGACCGGTCAGGTTGGGGTCGGTCAGACTGGGGCCGGTCAAGCCGAAGTGAAGGCGAGCGCAACGTTGTGCCCGCCGAATCCGAACGAGTCGTTGACGGCTGCGTGCAACTTCACCTCGCGGGCCGATCCGACGACCACGTCGAGCTGCACGCCCGGGTCGGGATCCTCCAAATTCAGCGTCGGGGGCACGACACCATCGCGTATCGCCAACACGCAGGCCATGCCCTCGACCGCGCCAGCGGCGCCGAGCAGGTGGCCCAAGGCCCCCTTGGGCGCGGTGATCACCGGGTGGGTGCCGATGGCGGTCCGGATGGCGGCCGCCTCTGACACGTCGCCGACCGGGGTGGCGGTGGCGTGCGCGTTGACGTGCCCGACGTCGGACTTGTCCAGCCCCGCGGTGCGCAGCGCGGCCGAGATAGCCCGACCGGCTCCGATGCCCTCCGGCTCGGGTGCCGTGATGTGATGGCCGTCGGAGCTGGTGCCCACCCCGGCCAGCCGGCCGTGCACGAAGGCCCCGCGCGCGGCGGCGAACTCCGCCCGCTCGAGCACCATCACCCCGGCACCCTCACCGAGCACGAATCCGTCCCGCGCGATATCGAAGGGACGGGAGGCCCGTTCGGGCTCGTCGTTACGGGTGCTCATGGCCCGCATCTGGGCGAACCCGGCCAGTGTGATGGGGATGATGCACGCTTCGGCCCCGCCGGCTACCACGATGTCGACCTCCCCGGCTCGCAGCATCCGCCAGGCAATGGCCAGCGCCTCGGCACCGGAGGCGCAGGCAGCGACCGGGGCGTGCACGCCGCCACGAGCGCCGAGGTCCAGACCGACATGTGCGGCCGGACCGTTGGGCATGAGCATCGGGATGGTCAGCGGGGACACCTTGCGGATCCCCGCGTTCTCGAGCAGATCATCCTGCCCGAGCAGGGTCAGCGCGCCGCCGATGCCGGTGCCGATCACCACGGCGAGCCGCTCGGGCTCGACCTCCGGCGCGCCGGCGTGCTGCCACGCTTCCCGGGCGGCGATCACCGCGACCTGTTCGCAACGGTCCCAGCGGCGGGCCTCCACCCGCTTGAGTCCGTCGGCCGGGTCGACAGCCAGCTTCGCGGCGATCCGTACGGGCAGGTCGAAGCGATCCACCCACTCCTCTTTCAGCGCAATGACCCCGCTCTTGCCGGACCGCAGCGCGTCCCAGGTCGACGCGGCATCCCCGCCGAGCGGGGTGATCGCGCCGAGGCCGGTGACGACAACGCCAGGAGCAGTCATGCGGTCTTGATGACGTAGTCCATCGCGTCACCGACGGTCTTGAGGTTGCCCAGGACATCGTCGGGGACCTTGACCCCGAAGCGGTCCTCCACCTGGACGGCGATCTCCACCATGGACAGTGAGTCGATGTCCAGGTCGTCCACGAAGGACTTCTCCGGGGTGATCTCGCTGGTCTCCACGCCCGCCACTTCGTTCACGATCTCGGCGAGACCACCGAGAATCTCCTCGTTCGTCACTCCATGCTTCCCTTCTCTCGGTCGTGGGCGATGGGGGCCGACGGCCCCGCACTGGCGTATCCGCCCACTGGTGTATTCCCCGCTGGTGTAGCGCCCACTGGTATCTTCGTCCACTGTGGAGCCTGAGGTTCAGGGCAGGACCACCGCCAGTCCCGCATAGGACAATCCGGCGCCGAACCCAACCAGCAGCGCGAGGTCCCCGGAGCGGACCCGGCCTTCGGCGCGCATGTGGTCGAGTGCGAGCGGAATCGACGCCGAGGACGTGTTGCCCGAGTGGACGATGTCGTCGGCCACCACCATGTCCTCGCGGGCGCCAGCTGCCCGCAGGCGCTTGGCGATGACCTCGACGATGCGCAGGTTCGCTTGATGCGGCACCAGCACGTCGACGTCGGCCGGAGCCAGCCCGGCCAGCTCCAGCGCTCGCAGCGCCACCGGCGCGATCTTCGTGATCGCCCAGCGGTACACCTCCTGGCCTTCCTGGCGGATGAAGGAGTTGCGGTCGGCCACCACGATGGTGTCCACCAGGTCCCCGGCGCTACCGGCGGCGATCGGGCCGATTCCAGGCCGATCCTGCTGACCGGCCGGTCCGATCACCGCCGCGCCCGCGCCGTCGGCGAAGATGATGCAGGTGGAGCGGTCCATCGGGTCCACCCAGTCGGACAGCTTCTCCGCGCCGATCACCAGCACGTGCCGGGCGGATCCGGCGCGGATCATGTCGGATGCCATTCCCAGCCCGTAGCAGAATCCGGCGCAGGCGGCGTTGATGTCGAAGGCGGCAGCGGCGCGCACCCCGATCCGATCTGCGGTCTGGCCGGCAGCGTTGGGTATGTGTGAGGGCATGGTGCAGGTCGCAACCAGCACCGCGTCGATGTCCGACGGGGCCAGCCCGGCGTCGGCGAGCGCTTTGGCACCTGCATCGACTGCCATATCGACGACGGACTCGTCCTTGCGCGCGAAGCGCCGTTCGACGATGCCCACCCGGTCGCGGATCCACTGGTCGGTGGTATCGACCCCGCGGGCGGCTATGTCGGCGTTGGTGACGACCTGCTCAGGTTGCCTGCTGCCCAAGCCGAGGATGCGTGCGCTGCCTCCCGGGGACAGCTGCTGCAGGCGAGGCCTCATGCCGGGCTCTCCCTCATGCCGGTGCCGGAGTGGTCGGAGATCAGACCCGCGACCCGGTCGAGGTCGTCAGGATCCTTAAGGGTCAGTGTGATCGTGCCCTTCAGGTCGCGTTTGACCAGGCCGGACAGTGTTCCTCCGGGCGGGAGCTCGACGGAGGCGGTGACACCGAGGGTACCTAGTCTGGCCATACAGGAGTCCCAACGGACCGGTTTGGTCACCTGCGCGACCAGCCGGCGCAGCATCTCCGCGCCGTCGTCCACCACTTCGCCGTCGGCATTGGACAGCAGCGTGCGCGACGGATCCTTCGCGGTGAGCCGAGCGGCGTAGTCGGCCAGCGCCTGCTCGGCCGAGGCCATGAACCGAGTGTGGAACGCCCCGGCGACGCGCAGTGGCACCACCCGCGCCCGATCAGGTTTGTCCTGCGCCAGCGCCTCCAACGCGTCGATCTGGCCCGCGGCGACGATCTGTCCGGCGCCGTTACGGTTGGCCGGCTCAAGTCCCAAACGGGCCAGTAGGTCAATGACCTCGTCGGGGTCCCCACCGAGCACTGCGGACATCCCGGTGGGCTCCAACGCACACGCCGCGGCCATCTCGCGGCCGCGGATAGCGGCGAGCGCGACCGCCTCGTCAGCGGTGAGCACTCCGGCCACCGCCGCCGCGGCGAGCTCCCCGACCGAGTGCCCCGCGACCGGGGCGTCGGCCGGTAGGTCCATCCTGCGGGCCAGCTCCTCGGCGGCGAGCAGCGACAGCGCCACCACCAGCGGCTGGGTCACTGCGGTGTCCTTGATCTCCTCGGCGTCTGCCGTGGTACCCAACCGCGCTAGATCGAGTCCAGTCGCCGTCGACCACGTCGCAACTCGGGCCTGGGCGCCCTCCAGCGCCAGCCACGGCGCGAGCATGCCCGGGGACTGAGCACCCTGTCCGGGGGCAAGCAGCGCGATCATCCGCCTACTGAACACCAGGCACGGCAGCGGCGTGATGCTGACGTCGACGAAGTCCGGCCCCGCAGTCTTGTGGAGTGTCTACAACGAGCTGGCGCCACCAGGGCCGATTAGGCGGTCTCCGGTTGTTCGTTACCACAGACCGCGGGAACGGGCTAGCCGTCCGACCGCGAGGCCTACTCTCAGCACCAGCGCATCGCGCGGGTTACCCGGCACCCGCCCGGTGATGTCGGCGATCCGGCGCAACCGGTAGCGGACCGTGTTGGGGTGGACGAACAACTGCCGGGCGGCGGCCTCCAGGACCCCACCGGCGTCGAAGAATGCGTCGAGCGTCTCGATCAGGCTGCCGCTGACTGCCGCCAGTGGACGCATTACCTGGTCGACCAGCATCCGTTCGGCTTCCGGGTCGCCGGCTAGGGCGCGCTCGGGAAGCAGCTCGGCGGCCGGTACCGGGCGGGGTGCGGCGGGCCAGGCCGCTACCGCCCGCAGCCCGGACAGAGCGTCGGCGGCGCTGCGGTGCGCCTCGGCCAGTGATGGCGCCGTTGGCCCGATGACCACCGGGCCTTCGCCGAAGGCCTCCATCATCAGGTTGCGATCCTCGGGCAGGTCGGGGCGGCCGCTGACGACCAGCACCAGGCGGGATCCCTGCACGCCGACGAGCATCCCCCGACCGGTGCGGATGGCGATACTGCGGATGTCGGACAGCAGTTCCGGTGGCTCGGCCGGGGGCGGGTTGCCCACCAGCACCGTGGCCGGGGCTGTTGGTTCCAAACCCAGCGCCGCGGCCCGGGACAGCAACCACTCCTCGCCGTCCCCGCGCATGATGCCGTCCACCACCAGTGCTTCCAGCCGGGCGTCCCAGGCACCACGGGCCTCGGCGGCACCGGCGTAGGTGCTGGCCGCGGCGAAGGCGACCTCGCGGCCGTACCGCAGCGAGGCCTCGGTGAGCACGGCGCGTTCGGCCTCGTCGGCGGCCAGCTCGGGCAGCTGTTGTTCGACCACCAGAGTGGCGACCCGGACCAGCTCGACGGTCTGGCGCAGGCTGACCCAGCGGGCCAGATCACGCGGCGCGGCGCGGAACGCGTCGACCGTGAGTTTGATCGAGTGCTGCGGGTCCTTGAGCCACTCTACGAAGTTCGCCACGCTGGTCTGGGTGACCAGCAGGACGCCGGCCCGCTGGTCGGCCGGGAGCCGGCGGAACCACGGGTAGCGGCGCTCCATCTCGGCCACGCTGGCCGTGGCGAGCCCACCGGAGGCCCGTCCCAGCCGGCGCAGCGTGCTGGCCGGCAACGAGTGGGTGCCGGCCTGGATGGTCATGGGGCCAGCATCGCACGGCGCTGCGGCGGGTACCTGGGTAGTGTTTGAAGTCCCCGGAGCCTTCCCCGGAGCCTGAGGAGAGACGATGGCCGGTTCGCCACCAAAGCTCGTATCGAAGGTCGACGTGCGCCGGGCGGATCAGCGTATGCACACCGAGCTCGACTGGCTGGACTCCCGGCACAGCTTCTCCTTCGGGCGCCACTACGATCCGGCCAACACCCACTTCGGCTTGCTGCTGGTCAGCAACGATGATGTCGTGCAGCCCGGGATGGGGTTCGAGACCCACCCGCACCGGGATATGGAGATCGTCACCTGGGTGCTGGACGGGTCCCTGGTGCACGAGGATTCCAAGGGCAACACCGGGGTGATCTATCCCGGGCTGGCCCAGCGGATGAGCGCCGGCACCGGGATCCGGCACTCCGAGAAGAACGATTCCTGGCGGTTGGATGGCGCGCCGCACGACCAGGACGTGCATTTCGTGCAGATGTGGATGCCCCCGGACACCCGCTCGACCACCCCGGGCTACGAACAGCTCGACATCAACAGCGAGCTGGGCCCGGTCGACGCCGGATCGGGTGAGCTCGTGGTGGTGGCGTCCGGGATTGACGCCCATCGCGACCGCCGGGCGATCTTCATCCGGCAGCAGCATGCGGCGCTGCACGCCGCGCGGCTGCAACCGGGCGCGAGCGTCGACCTGCCGGCAGCGGCGTTCGTGCACCTGTTCGTCGCCCGCGGCACGGCGGATCTGGAGGGTACCGGCTCACTGGGCACCGGCGACGCGGCCCGGATGACCGCCGCCGGCGGCCAACGTGTCACTGCCGGCGCCGCCGGCGCCGAGGTGCTGGCCTGGGAAATGGCCGCCCGCCTCGTCGCCTAGCCCGCCTAGCCTGCCCCGACATGGAGGCATATCGGGGCAATCGCACCCTCAATAACCCCGATATGTCTCCATGTCGGGCAGCAACCGGGGCTAGGCGACTCCGGGGTCGGAGGTCTGCGGGCCGGCGGCTTGGGGGTCATCGATGCGGTAGCGCCGGGCTGCCTCGGCGACGGCGGACTGCTCCACCTCACCGCGGCGGGCCAGCGCGACCAGCGCCGCGACAGTGATCGACTCGGCATCGACGAGGAAGTGTCGCCGCGCCGCCGGGCGGGTGTCGGAGAAACCGAAGCCGTCGGTGCCGAGGGTGACCATGTCGGTGGACACCCAGGGACGGATGAGATCGGGCACCGCGCGCATCCAGTCCGACACCGCGATCAGCGGGCCGGCTGAGCCCTGCAACGCCCGGGCCACGTGCGGGACCCGGGGCTCGGCCGCGGGATGCAGCAGGTTGTGCCGGTCGACCGCGACGGCCTCGCGACGCAGCTCCGTCCACGACGTCGCCGACCACACGTCCGCCCGCACGCCCCACTCCTGGCCCAGCATCTCCTGGGCTCGTAGTGCCCACGGCAGCGCCACTCCGGAGGCAGCGAGCTGCACCGCCGGCTTGCCGGGGTCCGGTGGTGCTGGTGCGTAGCGGTACAGGCCGCGCAGCAGGGCCTCGACGTCGAGGTCTGCCGGCTCTGCCGGTTGGCGGTAGGGATCGTTGTAGATGGTGAGGTAGTAGAAGACGTTCGGGTCGGACTCCGGGTCGTCGCCGTACATCCGGCGCAGCCCGTCGCGGACGATGTGGGCGATCTCGAAGCCCCACGCCGGGTCGTAGGCCACCACAGCGGGGTTGGACGCGGCGAGCAGCAGGGAGTGCCCGTCGTTGTGCTGCAGCCCTTCGCCGACCAGTGTGGTGCGCCCGGCGGTCGCGCCGAGGAGGAACCCGCGGGCCATCTGGTCGCCGGCCGCCCACAAGCCGTCGCCGGTGCGCTGGAAGCCGAACATCGAGTAGAAGATGTAGATCGGGATCAGCGGCTCGTTGTGGGTGGCGTAGGAGGTGCCGGCCGCGGTGAACGATGCTGTGGAGCCCGCCTCGTTGATGCCCTCGTGCAGGATCTGGCCCTGCTCGCTCTCCCGGTAGGCCAGCATCAGCTCGGCGTCGACCGAGGTGTAGAGCTGCCCGTGCGGGTTGTAGATCTTCTGCGTGGGGAACATCGAGTCCATGCCGAACGTGCGCGCCTCGTCCGGGATGATCGGCACGAACCGGGGCCCGATCTCCGGATCCTTGATCAGCTCGCGGAGCTGGCGGACGAACGCCATCGTGGTAGCGACCTCCTGCTTCCCCGACCCGCGGCGCAGCACGTCGTAGGCCTTCTCACCGGGTAGCACCAGGGTCTTGGACTTGGTGCGCCGCTCGGGCAGGAACCCGCCGAGGGCCTTGCGCCGCTCGCACATGTACTGGATCTCCGGCGCGTCCGGTCCCGGGTGGTAGTACGGCGGCCGGGTGGGATCCTCCTCCAGCTGCGCGTCGGTGATGGGTATGCGCTGGGCGTCGCGGACGATCTTGAGGTCCTCCAGCGAGAGCTTCTTCATCTGGTGGGTGGCGTTGCGGGCCTCGAAATGCGGGCCCAGGCCGTAGCCCTTGATGGTCTTGGCCAGGATCACCGTGGGCTGGCCGTGGTGCTGGGTGGCGGCCTGGTAGGCGGCGTAGACCTTGCGGTAGTCGTGGCCGCCGCGCTTGAGGTTCCAGATGTCGGCGTCGGAAAGCCCCTTGACCAGTTCCTTGGTGCGCGGGTCCCGGCCGAAGAAGTGCTCCCGGACGTAACCGCCGTCGTTGGCTTTGTAGGTCTGGTAGTCACCGTCGGGCGTGATGTTCATCAGGTTCACCAGCGCGCCCTGCCGGTCGGCGTGCAGCAGGGTGTCCCACTCGCGGCCCCAGATCACCTTGATGACGTTCCAGCCGGCGCCGCGGAAGAACGACTCCAGCTCCTGGATGATCTTGCCGTTGCCCCGGACCGGGCCGTCGAGGCGCTGCAGGTTGCAGTTCACCACGAAGGTGAGGTTGTCCAGCCCCTCGGTGGCCGCGACCTGGATCTGCCCGCGGGACTCCGGCTCGTCCATCTCACCGTCGCCGAGGAAGCACCATACGTGCTGGTCGGAAGTGTCCTTGAGGCCACGGGCCTGCAGGTAGCGGTTGAACCGGGCCTGGAAGATCGCGTTGATCGCACCCAGCCCCATCGAGACGGTGGGGAACTCCCAGAAATCCTGCATCAGCCGGGGGTGCGGGTAGGACGGCAGGCCGCCACCCGGTCCTCCGTGGGAGAATTCCTGGCGGAATCCGTCAAGCTGGTCGCTGGTTAGCCGGCCCTCGAGGTAGGCCCGGGCGTAGATACCGGGCGACGCGTGGCCCTGGATGTAGATCTGGTCCCCGCCGCCTGGATGGTCCTTGCCCCGAAAGAAGTGGTTGAAGCCCACCTCGTAGAGCGCGGCCGAGGAGGCGTAGGTGGAGATGTGGCCGCCGACACCGACCCCGGGACGCTGCGCCCGATGCACCATTATCGCCGCGTTCCACCGGATCCAGGCGCGGTAGCGCCGCTCGGTGTCCTCGTCACCCGGGAACCACGGCTCGTTCTCGGTGGGGATGGTGTTGACGTAGTCCGTGCTGGTCAGCGACGGCACGCCGACGCCGGTCTCGCGGGCGCGTTCGAGCAGCCGCAGCATCAGGTACCGCGCCCGCTGCTTGCCTCCGGACAGCACCGCGGAGTCGAAGGCCTCCAGCCACTCCGAGGTCTCGTCCGGATCGATGTCCGGTAGGTGCGTCGCCATCCCGTCGCGGATGATCCGCACGTGAGCGGGGATGCGATCGTGCTGCGTGGCCAAGGGATCTCCTCGCCTTGAGTTGTCCTGGGTAACCGCAAGTGACCGGCCAGCCGGTCGCGCGGGACCGGCCACCTGTGGCCATCGTTGTCCATGCTCCGCCGCCCCGCACGCGGTGTCACTAATACCCGCAGGTAACTCGTGCGACAATCCAGGACCGGCGTGTCCTGCTGCTTGCCTGTTGCGCTCCGACCGGACCGCAGTGTTCGCTGGGACGTCATTGAGTAGTAAATCGCCCGGCGTTCCCGCCGGGTCCGACGTTGTGGAGGGGTGAAAACCGTGGTCGCCGCCGCGGCGGGAGACGCCGGCAAGCTCGGTGTTGCCGAGAGGCTCGGGATCCAATCGGACATGGTCGTGCAGGAGCTCGGCTGGGACAACGACGTTGACGACGACGTGCGCGCGGCGATCGAGGAGGTGATCGGCTCCGACCTGCTCGATGAGGACTCCGACGAGATCGTCGATGTGGTGCTGCTGTGGTGGCGCGATGAGGACGGTGATCTAGTGGACACCCTGGTCGACGCTCGGGCGCCGTTGGCTGATAACGGCGTGATCTGGGTGCTCACGCCCAAGACGGGTCGCTACGGCCATGTCGAGCCGTCCGACATCGCTGAGGCGGCCCCCACCGTCGGGCTGGCGCAGACCTCCAACATCAGCGTGAGCGACGATTGGGCAGCCACCAGGCTGGCCTCGCCGAAGGCGGCCAAGTCCAGACGCTGAATCCTGATCCTCGGCGGATACTCTCGGTGTCGGGTGCGCGCCGCCCGGTGCGGGCCCGAGTATGCGTCGAGGGGAGCTGTGCACATGTCGCTGGAGGTCGGAGACCAGGCCCCGGACTTCACCCTGGAGGACCAGAACAACCAGGAGCGGACGCTGTCGGAGTTCCACGGTGACCGCAACGTGCTCGTAGTGTTCTACCCGCTGGCTTTCAGCGGGATCTGCACCGGCGAGCTGGACCAGCTCCGCGACGACTTGGCGGAGTTCGCCGATGTGCAGGTGTTGGCGGTATCGGTGGACTCGGTGTTCGCCCTCAAGGCATGGTCTGATCAGCAGGGCTACGACTTCCCACTACTGTCCGACTTCTGGCCACACGGCAAGGTCGCGCAGGATTACGGGGTTTTCGACGACGAGTCCGGCCATGCTAACCGGGGTACCTTCCTGGTGGACGTCGACGGTGTGATCCGCTTTGCCGAGATGAAGCAGTCCGGCGAAGCCCGTGACCAGACCGCCTGGAAGCAGGCCCTGGCAGCACTGCCGGTCTGAACACCGCGCCGCCCGGCAGCGGGGGGCGTTTGGGCGCATAGCTCAGCGGGAGAGCACTCGCCTTACAAGCGAG
>JBQTHE010000006.1:0-74697 GCA_052390115.1 Pseudonocardiales bacterium
CTTCAAGGACCACCAACCCCCCTCCGGGACGTCTCTAACGACAGCCAACCCCGCTGGTCTGCCCGCGGGGGTGGCTGTCGGTTCGAGCAATGTCCCGGGGGGTTGGTGGTCCTTGTAGAGCCACCAACAGCGGCGACTACCCGGGACGGCGAGGGCCTGCCGAGTACCTGCTCCATCCACACGCTGGTCTGCACCAGTGCGTCGAGATCGACTCCGTGCTCGATACCGAGCCCGTCCAGCATCCAGACCAGGTCTTCGGTGGCCAGGTTGCCGGTGGCCGAGTCGGCGTAGGGGCAGCCGCCCAGCCCGCCAGCCGAGGCGTCCACGCAGGTCACCCCGGCATGCAGGGCGGTCAGCGTATTGGCCAGTGCCTGACCGTAAGTGTCGTGGAAGTGCACCGCGAGCGCATCAGTCCCCACGCCTGCCCGGGCAAATCCGTCCAGCAACGCGTTGACATGGCCAGGGGTGGCCACCCCGATGGTGTCGCCCAGGGAGAGCTGGTCGCAACCCAGATCCAGCAGCCTGCGCCCGACGTCGACGACCTGCTCCACCGCCACGGCACCCTCCCACGGGTCCCCGAAGCACATCGAGACATACCCGCGCACCGGCAGACCCCCGGCCGCAGCCCGGCGCAGCACCGGCGAGAACATCGTGAACTGCTCGTCGAGGTCCCGGTTGAGATTGCGCCGGGCGAAGCTCTCGGTGGCCGAAGCGAAGACCGCAATCTCGGTGGCACCTGCCGCCAGGGCCCGATCCAGCCCCCGCTCGTTGGGCACCAGCACGGGATAGCGCACCCCGTCGCGACGCGCGAGCAACCTGAGCAGCTCCGCAGCGTCGGCCAGCTGCGGCACCCAGCGCGGGTGCGCAAAACTTGTCGCCTCCAGGATTCCCAGCCCGGCCGCGGCCAGCCGGTCCAGGAACTCAACCTTAACCTCGAGGGGTACCACCGGGGACTCGTTCTGCAGGCCGTCGCGTGCCCCGACCTCCCAGATCGTCACCCGCAGCGGCAACCTGTCGCCAGGGTGGCGGTCGGGCAGACCGACCTCCCTGGCGCTCACCGCGACGTCGGTCCAAGATTCGTGTCTCTGGGGTTCGAATCTCTGGGGTTCATGTCGTAGTAGAGCAACGAGTGCACCCGCTCGACCTGGGGGATGTCGTCGAACTCCAGCGGCTCGTCAGAGGCCGACTCGATGATCAGCGTCCCGCAGCCCACGATCCGTTCGATGACGGTGTGCCGGAACTGCACGCTGTTGATCCGGTTGACGGGGATGTCGATGCCGGTGCGGGTCAGTATTCCCTCGCGGACCAGTACCCGCCTCGTGGTGAGCACGAAATGCGTGGTGCGCCAGCGCAGCAGCGGCACCACGGTCAGCCACACCACACCTATTCCGCCGAGCACACCCAGCGCGATCCACCCGTAGAACTCCCAGGTCTGGCCAGCGACCACCGCGGCGAGAAAGCCGCACAACGCCACGATGACCAGGAGAAAGACCACCGGCAACACCAGCATCTTCCAATGCGGATGCTTATGGAGCACGACCCGCTCGTCGCTCATGAGCAGGTCCTCCGGGTAGGGCACGACACCTCCTCGTCCAACACTGATCACGGTACGCCCCGCGACGACGCACTGGCCGATGCTCCTCGGCGACGCGCCAGGATCCGCTTGGCGGCGCCCGGGGAGGCGGCCCGGCCCACGACGTGCGATGGCGGTCACGGCGCTGCCAACGCCCGGTCGGCTCCGAGGTCCACCGCAAACGGCGGCATCGGATCCGAGACACGGCGAGCGCGATATGCCTACCATCGAAGTTGAAAGGGTGAAACCGCAGGAGGTAGGCCAGGTAGCAGGACTTAGCCCCGGTCACCAGAAACACCACCGCTCGCCCCGCTCGGACCGAGGATGTCAGACCCGTCCCCCGCGCACATGTGTCACCTCACCGACCGACAGCGCCCGTCGCTGCCCCTTCGACAACACCACCAGCCGGCCGTCGGTGTCGACGTCCACCGCGGTACCCAGCAGCGGCGGCTGCTCCGGTAACTCCACCCGGACCGGCTCACCCAGAGTCGTGCAACGTTGCTGGTAGGCCTCTCGTAGACTGGTAACGACGGCATCCCCCTGGTGCTCGCACCACGGCCGCAGCTCGCCGTCCAGGGTGCGCAGCAGGGCGCGCAGCAGCGGATCGCGGTCGACACAGGCAGCCTGCTCGATGGCCAGCGAGGTCACGTCGGGCACCGGCAGCTCGTCGGGTCGCAGGGACACGTTGAGCCCGATGCCCACCACCACGGCGGGACCGTCAGCAACCACCTCGGCGAGGATCCCGCCCGCCTTGCGCTGGTGATCGCCCAGCAGCAGGTCGTTGGGCCATTTCAGGGCAGCGGGCAGCTCGCCCAGTGTGCTGACGGTCCGGCACAGCGCCACCCCAACCAGCAGCGGTAACCAGCCCCAGCGGGCCTGCGGCACCTCGGTGGGCCGCAGCAACACCGACAGCAGCAGCCCAGACCGGGCTGGCGCGACCCAGCTGCGCGCGGCCCGTCCACGGCCCGCGGTCTGGTGCTCGGCGACCAGCACGGTGCGATCCGGCGCCCCTTGCCGGGCTGCCTCGGCCAGCGCGGAGTTGGTGGAGGACACAGTCGCGACGACGTCCAGCGCCGCATAGGGCCCGACCGGGATCACCAGGGCGCGACGCAGCGAGTCCTGGTGCAGCGGGGGGCGCTCAAGATCGGACCACACAATCGGAGAACGCTACCCGGCACGTCGTGACTAGGGTCGGCGACCATGAGCAGTGCCACCGAGCCGATCGGTCCAGTCCCGCGCAGCCAGCCGGACCTGCACACCACCGCAGGCAAGCTGGCCGATCTGCTGCGCCGCAGCGATGAAGCGGTGCATGCGGGGTCGGCCCGCGCCGTGGCGCGCCAGCACGCCAGGGGGCGAAAGACCGCCCGGGAACGGATCGACCTGCTGCTGGATCCCGGATCGTTCATCGAGCTCGACGAGCTGGCGCGGCACCGTTGCACCAACTTCGGCCAGGAAGCCAACCGGCCCTACGGCGACGGCGTGGTCACCGGCTACGGCACAGTAGACGGCCGCCCGGTGTGCGTGTTCAGCCAGGACGCCACCATCTTCGGTGGCAGCCTCGGTGAGGTGTACGGGGAGAAGATCGTCAAGGTGATGGACCTGGCGATGCGGACCGGCTGCCCGATCGTCGGGATCAACGAGGGCGGCGGTGCCCGGATCCAGGAGGGCGTGGTCTCGCTGGGTCTCTACGGCGAGATCTTCCTGCGCAACACCCACGCTTCCGGGGTGATCCCGCAGATCTCGCTGATCATGGGTCCGTGCGCGGGCGGACACGTCTACTCCCCGGCGCTGACCGACTTCACGGTGATGGTCGACCAGACGTCCAACATGTTCATCACCGGCCCAGACGTGATCAAAACGGTGACCGGCGAGGAGGTCGGCTTCGAGGAGCTCGGCGGCGGGCGGACGCACAACACCAAGTCGGGCAATGCGCACTACCTCGGCGCGGACGAGGAGGACGCGCTGTCCTACGTCAAGGAACTGCTGTCGTTCCTGCCGTCGAACAACCTCTCCGAGCCGCCGTTGTTCGACCCGCCGGAAAACCTCACCCACGGGCCAGTGGCCGGCACTCTCACCGACGCCGATCGGGAACTGGACACGCTAATCCCGGATTCAGCGAACCAGCCCTACGACATCCACGAGGTGATCACCCGCGTCATCGATGACGGCGAGTTCCTCGAAGTGCACGAGTTGTTCGCGCGAAACATCGTGGTCGGTTTCGGCCGCGTCGTGGGTCGCAGCGTCGGCATCGTGGCCAACCAGCCCACCCAGCTGGCGGGCTGCTTGGACATCGACGCCGCCGAGAAAGCCGCCCGGTTCGTGCGGACCTGTGACGCGTTCAACGTGCCGGTGCTCACCTTCGTCGACGTGCCCGGCTTCCTTCCCGGCACCGACCAGGAGTGGAACGGCATCATCCGGCGCGGCGCCAAGCTGATCTACGCCTACGCCGAGGCCACCGTGCCCAAGGTCACGGTGATCACCCGCAAGGCCTACGGCGGCGCCTATGACGTGATGGGGTCCAAGCACCTCGGCGCCGACATCAACTTGGCCTGGCCGTCGGCACAGATCGCGGTGATGGGTGCTTCCGGCGCAGCGAACATCCTGCACCGCAAGGAACTCGCCAAAGCCGCTGCCGACAACGGCGACGACGTGGAGGTGCTGCGGGCCCGGCGGCAACAGGAGTACGAGGACGCCCTGCTCAACCCCTACGTCGCGGCCGACCGGGGCTACGTCGACTCGGTGATCCCGCCCTCCTACACCCGTTCCTACGTGGCCCGGGCACTGCGGATGCTCAAAGACAAACGCCAGACCCTGCCCCCCAAGAAGCATGGGAACATTCCCCTGTGAGTGGCAATACGAGCGGTAGCTTCCATCGCCACTCACGAGCACCACAGGTGCCCTCGGACGACGAGGTCGCCGCGCTGATTGCGGTGCTCGCGGGGGTGGCGGCCGTTCCCGAACCGCCAGCGCCACGCTCGGCCTGGGCCGACCCATCGCACCGGCTGCGAACCTCCCTGCACCCTGGACCCGGAGCCTGGCGCTGCTCGGGATTACCACGCTGAGTCCGTACAGTGCGCCGCTGTGCGCCTGGTACTCGCGTCAGCATCACCAGCCCGGCTCGCCGTACTCCGCGCCGCCGGGGTTGATCCGGTGGTGCGGGTGTCCGGAGTGGACGAGGACGCGCTGGCCACCACACTGCTCAATGCGACGCCGGCAGAGCTGGTCACCGCGCTGGCGCGGGCGAAGGCCGACGCGGTGGCCAAGGACACCGCGGCTGAGTATCCCGATGCGGTGGTCGTCGGGTGCGATTCGATGCTGCATGTCGGCGGCGAACTGGTCGGCAAGCCGGGTTGCGCCGGCGTCGCGCGGCGACTCTGGGCAGCGATGACGGGTGGCACCGGCGCGCTGCTCACCGGGCACGCCGTGGTCCGCCTCGACGACGGCGCTGTCACCGCGACCGCCAGCGGAGCGGAGACCACCCTGATCCGCTTCGGCACCCCGTCGGCGGAGGAGATCGCGGCCTACGTCGGCACGGGGGAACCGCTGCAGGTGGCCGGCGGGTTCACCCTGGACGGTCGGGGCGGCTGGTTCGTCGACGGGATCGACGGTGACCCGTCCAGCGTCATCGGCATCAGCCTGCCGCTGACCCGGCGGCTGCTCGCCAAGGTCGGGGTGCCCGTGGTCTCGCTGTGGTCTTGATCCTGTGGCACGGTCAGGGAGGAGGTACGTCTGCGACCAGGAGAGGACGCCGGGACCAGGAGAGGACGCCGGGATGAGCACACCGACCACCCTGCCGCCACGGCTGGCCGAGCTGGCGGAGGAATTCGAGGACGTCAGCCCAACCGAGCGGCTGCAGCTGCTGATGGAGCTGTCTTCTGAACTACCGGAGCTGCCACCGCACGTCGTGCGCGACTCGATGCAGCGGGTGCCCGAATGTCAATCCCCGCTGTTGCTGGCCGTCGAGGTGAGTGACGACCAGCGGGTGCACCTGTACTTCGACGCACCGCCCGAGGCGCCCACGACCCGCGGGCTCGCGGCGATCCTGCACACCGGGCTGGACGGCGAAGCCGCGCCCACCGTGCTGGACACACCGGACGATTTCTACCTGCATTTCGGCTTGGCCGAGGCGGTCAGCCCGCTGCGGCTGCGCGGCGTGGCCGCGATGCTGGCCCGGATCAAGCGCACCGTGCGTGCGCAACCACACTGAGCTCCATGCGCGCTGGCAGGTGAACTCCCCCGGCCGGAGTCATGTTCGTCGACACCAACATCCTGGTCTACTCGCGCGATACCCACGACGACATCAAGCACCGGGCCGGTCCTCCCCGCAGCAGAAACCGGTCATTGCTACCATAACGCCCAGCAATAGGGCACTCTGGTCTCATCGCGCTGGTGAAGGACCTCACCGCGTCGCGTGAAGGAGATCGGGATGCACGTGCTCGCCGCCATCGATCACATCCGGGGGATCAGCGAGCCGGAGTTCCTCAGGCGCTATGCCGCGCTGGCCGCCGTCGCGGTCATCGGCACGGTGCTGGTCCGTTGGTGGCTGGCGCGCGGCCTCGCACCATCACCGGCACGGCGCCTGGTTAACCCCGACGATGTCGCTTACCTGCATGGCGGACCCGAGTTGACCGTGCTCACGGCGCTGAGCGCGCTGTACGTGGCGGGCCGTATCGCGTCATCCGACCGGCAATGTGTCAGGGCCGTCGGCGCCGTCGGTCCGGGCGCGGGTGAGCTACAGCGGGCGATCCACCTTTCGGCCCAGCACCCTGTGTCCCGGGGGGAGCTTCCCGGCGCACCACCGGTGGCGGAGGCGCTGGGTCGCATCGAGCGCCGGCTGGCTGACGCGGGTCTGCTGCTGACCTCCGCGCAGCGCAGGCGTATCCGGCATACCGGGTGGATGCTGTGGGCGGTGGTGGCGGTAGGCGTGATCCGGGTGATCGCAGACGGTATGGCGGGCAGACCCATCGACTTCAGGCTCGTCCTGCTGGTCGTGGTGATAGCGGGTGCGGCGGTGCTGAGCGTCACCGCGCCGCGGCGCACCGGCCGTGGTAATGCTGAGCTGAACCGGCTTCGGACCGCGCACGCCAGCCTCTCGCCTCGATTGCGACCGTACTGGCAGGTCTACGGATCCGATGGTGCCGCTCTGGGAGTCGCCGTCTTCGGGGCGGGCGCGTTATGGGCTGCCGATCCCGCATTGGCCAAGAAACTCGGCGCACCCTTGACGCTGTCGGTAGGCGGCTCGGGCGGCGGGGGTTATGGCAGCGGGGACTATGGCAGCAGCGGGCGATATGGCGTTGCAGGTTGCGGTTGTGGCGGCCATGGCGGCGGGGGCGGCGGTTGTGCGGGTTGCGGCGAATGAGCGCACCGCTGCCTGAGCTCGGCGTCGGCCTCGGCTGGCGGCCCGAGATCGCCGGGGTGCACACTCGGCTACCGGGGCTGCGGTTCACCGAGGTAGTAGCCGAGACGCTGACCGGCGGTGCGCTGCCCGAGCCGCTGGTGCAGCTGCGCCAGCGGGGTGTCACCGTGGTGCCGCACGGGGTCCGGCTGTCCCTGGGCGGCGCCGAGGACCTCGATCAGTGTCGCGTCGCGCATCTCGCCCGGTGTGCAGAGGTGCTGGACGCGCCGCTGGTGAGCGAGCACGTCGCGTTCGTCCGGGCCGGCGGTACCGAAGCCGGGCACCTGCTCCCCGTCCCACGCACCCCGGATGCGCTCGACGTCCTGGTCGGCAACGTGCTCACCGCACAGGCGCAGCTGCCCGTTCCGCTGGCGCTCGAACCGATCGCCGCGCTGTTCGATTGGCCCGAGAACGAGATGGACGAGGCTGCGTTCCTCACCGAGCTGCTCGATCGCACCGGCACGTGGCTGCTGCTCGACATCGCCAACGTGTACGCCAACGCGGTCAACCGCGCTGCCGTGCCGGGCGCGCTGCTGGCGCGGTTGCCGCTGGAGCGGATCGCCTACGTGCACGTCGCAGGCGGCGCCGAGCATGACGGGCTCTACCACGACACGCACACCGATCCGGTGCCCGTCGAGGTGCTCGACCTGCTCGGTGAGCTCTGCGCGCTGTACCAGCCATCCGCGGTCCTACTCGAGCGCGACGGCCGCTACCCGCCCGAGGCTGCGCTGCGCGCCGAACTCGACGCGCTGGCGCGGGCCGCCAACCTGCCGCCGATCACCGGCGAGGTGGCCGTTCGATGAGCCGGGCTCAGCTCGCAGCGCGCCAAGCCGCCCTGGTCGCCGCCCTCGTGACCGGCGCGGAAGTGCCCGACGGCGTCGACGCCGGGCGCCTGGCCATCGCGCGCAAGGCCCTGCTGCGCAAGCGGGCCGGGGAGGTCGCTGCGGTCTGGCCCTGGCTCGCCGCCTCGGTAGGCCAAGGTTGGACCGCAAGCTTCGCCGCGTGGGCGCTACGGCACCCGCCGTGCGGATCACTGCGAGACGGATGGGATTTTGCCCGCGACCTTGCTGCTGCTGGACGGCTGGCGCCGCTGGGCCGCGACGAGCTGGCCGTCAGGGAGGTCACCTGGCGCTACGACGGCCGCACAACGCCGAGACGACGTCGGCTGCCCGCGCTGCGTCGGGTTCCGGGTGGGGTCGTGGTGCAGCTGGCCGGCCGGGTACGTCGCTGCTGATCCAGCCCCAGGAGCAGGCACCACGTTGGATCTAGACTGCGACGGACAACCTCAGCCCGGGAGGCACTGGTGCCGCAGCCCGACCCGTCAGCCCTGCGCAAGGTGCTCATCGCCAACCGTGGCGAGATCGCCGTGCGGGTGATCCGGGCCTGCCGGGATGCCGGGCTGGCCAGTGTCGCCGTCTACGCCGACGACGACCGGGACGCGCCGTTCGTGCGGCTGGCCGATGAGGCGTTCGCGCTGGGCGGCGCCACTCCCGCGGACAGTTACCTCGATCAGGCCAAGCTGCTCGCCGTCGCAGTCCGCGCCGGCGCGGATTCGGTACACCCCGGCTACGGGTTTCTCGCCGAGAGCTCAGACTTCGCCCAGGCGGTGATCGACGCTGGGTTGATCTGGATCGGCCCGTCGCCGCAGGCGATCCGTGATCTGGGCGACAAGATCACCGCGCGGCAGCTCGCCGCCAAGGCCGGAGCGCCGCTGGTGCCGGGCACCAAAGATCCTGTGTCCCGAGCCGACGAGGTGGTGGCCTTCGCTGCCGAGCACGGCCTACCGGTGGCCATTAAGGCAGTGTTCGGGGGTGGCGGGCGCGGTCTGAAGGTCGCGCGAACCATCGAGGAGATCCCGGAGCTGTTCGACTCCGCGGTGCGCGAGGCCGTCTCGGCCTTCGGGCGTGGCGAGTGCTTCGTGGAGCGCTACCTGGACAAGCCACGGCACGTGGAAGCCCAGATCCTGGCCGACCAGCACGGCACCATCGTCGTCGTCGGCACCAGGGATTGCTCCCTGCAGCGCCGGCACCAGAAGCTCGTCGAGGAGGCCCCGGCCCCGTTCCTGTCCGACGCTCAGCGCCGCACCATCCACGAGGCGGCCCGGGCGATCTGCGCCGAGGCGGGCTACACCGGCGCGGGCACCGTCGAGTTCCTGGTCGGCCCGGGTGGGGTGATCTCCTTTCTCGAGGTGAACACCCGGTTGCAGGTGGAGCACCCGGTGTCGGAGGAGACCACCGGGCTCGACCTGGTGCGCGAGCAGTTCCGGATCGCGGCCGGTGAGAAGCTGACCATCACCTCCGATCCGCAGCCCCGCGGCCACGCGATCGAATTCCGGATCAACGGCGAGGACCCGGCCCGGGGATTCCTGCCTGCGCCCGGCACCGTCACGATGTTCGATCCGCCGTCGGGACCGGGCGTGCGGCTCGACGCCGGGGTGCGGGCCGGCAGCGTGATCGGCGACCGGTTCGACTCGATGCTGGCCAAGCTCATCGTGGTCGGTGCGGATCGCGAGCAGGCTCTGGCGCGGTCCCGGCGGGCACTGGCCGAGTTCGCCATCGAAGGCCTGCCAACCGTCATCCCGTTTCACCGGGCGATCGTTGAGGATCCGGCCTTCGCCGCCACCGACAGCGCGCATTTCACGGTGCACACCCGATGGATCGAGACCGAGTTTTCGGCGAAGCTAGCGCCCTACGACGGGCCGGTGGAACTACCGTCGGCGCCGTCGCGACGGACCGTGGTTGTCGAGGTAGGCGGGCGGCGGCTGGAGGTCTCGCTGCCCGGCGACTTCGCGCTCAGCGGCAGTGGTGCCGGAAAGGCCAAGCCCCGCCGACGCGGAGGTGGCAAGACGGCCGCGGTATCCGGGGACGCGGTCATCGCACCCATGCAAGGCACCGTGGTCACGGTCGCGGTATCCAACGGGGATCCGGTGCACACTGGTGATCTCCTCGTGGTCGTCGAGGCGATGAAAATGGAAAACCCGGTCACTGCACACAAGTCGGGCACGATAGCCGGGCTCACCGCGGAGCAGGGCAGCTCGGTCACCCAAGGCATGGTGATCTGCAAGATCACCCCCTAGCCCGGCGTGTCGCGCGCTGGTGCCCCGTGTGTCGCGCGCTGGTGCCCGGTGTGTCCGGCGCCCGTGCCCGGTGTGTCCGGACCTGGTAGATGACGCCCAGCTCGAGGAGGCCCTGCTCGGGCTAGGGAGAGCTGGGCTGTGCTGCGAGGGCATCGGACTGCAGTCACAAGCTTGAGCGCTGTCTCAGGCGAGTTATGGCATGTGGTCGGCACCTGCCAGTTCGAGCCGGGCGATCGGGATGTCTAGCCACCGCGATTTGCCACCCTGCCGATGGGCGCCAAGTTCTCCTGGCACCGGGCACCAGCGCGGGACACACCGGGCACGAGCGCCTGACACACCGGACACCAGCGCGCGACACACCGGGCACCAGCGCGGGACACACCGGGCACCAGCGTGGGACACGCGGGATTAGCTGACCGGATCGAGAAGCCGCGGGCGGGGCTCCGGAGCGGCGCCGCGGCGGGCGTCGGCGGCGGAATCGTCGCGCTGGTGCTGCGAGTCGCGCTCAGCGGCCACCCTGGCGAGATAGATTTCCACCTCCCGGCGCCGCGCGGCCGCACCCCAGCCCAGCACCTGGCCCATCAGGTCTGCGACGTCGGCAGCGCAGGCCTCCCCCCGGTGTGGGTACTCGATCGAGATGTGGGTGCGCCGGGTCAGCACGTCCTCCAGGTGCAGTGCCCCCTCGTGGCTGGCGGCGTGCACCACCTCGACTTGAAGGTAGTCCGGCGCCTCAGGCACCGGTGCGAGCAGGTCACGACGGTCGGTGGCCAGGGCCAGCACGTGGTGCACCGCCGAGCCGTAGCGGTCCAGCAGGTGCCGCAACCGGTAGGGGTGCAGCCCGTGCCGGGCGGCCAGTGCATCAGCCTGGTTGACCAGGGCGTGATAACCATCCGCACCGAGCAGCGGCACCTTGTCGGTGATCGAGGAGGCGACCCGGCCGGGCAGATCGGGCACCGCCGCATCCACGGCGTCGGCGGCCATCACCCGGTAGGTGGTGTATTTGCCACCCGCAATGGCGACCAGGCCAGGGGCCACCCGGGCCACCGCGTGTTCCCGGGACAGCCGGGAGGTCTCCTCGCTCTCCCCTGCCAAGAGCGGCCGCAGCCCGGCGTAGACGCCCTCGATGTCTGCTTCGTTCAGCGGTGTGGCCAGCACCGTGTTAACCGTGTCCAGCAGGTAGTCGATATCCCCGCGAGTTGCCGCGGGGTGCGCGAGATCAAGGTTCCAGCTGGTGTCGGTGGTGCCGACGATCCAGTGGTTGCGCCACGGGATGACGAACAGCACCGACGTCGCGGTACGCAGAATCAGCCCGCTCTCCGACACGATGCGGTCCCTTGGGACCACGATGTGCACTCCCTTGGAGGGACGTACCCGAAACCGGCCCCGCCCGCCGGACATCCGCTGGATCTCGTCGGTCCACACGCCGGTGCAGTTGAGCACCGCATGCGCGTCGACGCCGGTTTCCTCGCCGGTCTCGCAGTCCCGCACGCGGACGCCGCAGATCCGGTCTGCCTCCCGCAGGAACCCGATGACCTGGGTGGAGCTGCGCACCACGGCGCCGTATTGGGCGGCGGTCCGGGCCACGGTCATGGTGTGCCGGGCATCGTCGGTGATCGCGTCGTAGTAGTGCACCCCGCCGATGAGGGTGTCGCGGCGCAGCGCCGGTGCCATCCGCAGCGCCGCCGACCGAGTGAGGTGGCGCTGACCCGGAACCGACCGTGCCCCACCCAGCGTCTGATACAGCGCCAGGCCAACGCCGACGTAGGGCCGCTCCCAAATCCGGTGGGCCAGCGGATACAGGAAGCTCACCGGTTTGACCAGGTGCGGCGCCAGCCGGGTGAGCATCAGTTCGCGCTCATGCAAGGCCTCCCGGACCAGCCCGAACTCAAGCTGCTCCAGGTAGCGCAGGCCACCGTGGAACAGCTTGGATGACCGGCTGGACGTGCCCGACGCCAGATCTCGGGCTTCCACCAGGGCAACCTTGAGACCTCGGGTCACGGCATCCAACGCCGCGCCGCTACCGACCACCCCGCCGCCGATGACCACGACGTCGAACTGCTCGTCGGCCAGCCGCTGCCAGTCCGCCGCGCGCTGCGCCGGACCCAGCTGCCCAGGCGTGGACCCACCAATGGGCCGCTGGCGCTCGCACTCAGCATGCTGCACTCTGCTTCCCACCCCCTGCTTTCCTGCGCCCTGCTTCCCACGCCCGACGTCATATCGCTCGCCCGCTGCACGCTACCGCCGTCGGGCGCTGCCGTGAGCATGGTGATGAGTTCTTGCTCGATGAGGCGGACTGCGAGGTCAGGCACACGTGGCAGAAGCACCCATCTGTGGTCGCCGACCTTGATCCAGAGGACGGTGTAGGCGCCGTGTCCGTGGTGGATGCCACCAGCGGCGACTCGGCGTGAGCGGCTGTCGTGGGGCGTCACAACGGCAGCTGATTAAACACTTTTCGGAAGCGAGCTCCCGTGTCAAAAAACCAATCGATGTACACCTCATGCTCGTCCGTTTGGGTTACTTCGGAATCAGGTCGGTAGTCCGCGATTCGGCACGCGCGTTTGCCGGGAAGCTCCTCCCAGCTTAGCGAAGAACCGTACGCCGACTCAATCTGGTCCTTGCTGTGACGGAACCTTTCGAACAGATCCAGAGTACTTGCCGCGTCGCCAGTGTCAATATATAGCTCGCTACGCAAGCGCCTGTTCTGCGCGAATACATTGGTGAAGTGAGTGTGCCTGATGCCGGAAGGCAAATCGAACCAATTCAGCGAACTGGAACTTACCGACTTCGTCCAATCCGCATGCTCACTGTTGATGCGTTGCAGGAACCGGGCCCAGAATGATTGGTAGAGCGCAGCCCTTCCGCCCGATAACGCTCCTGCCAGATCGACAAGGCTGCGGCCAGATTCGTCGAGCCACCACTGAGTTCCTTGAAACGTCCGATCGATCCCCGTGGCCTCACGTACGATCATGCGGACCAGACCGGATGGCGTGTACTCAGCGTCGTCCGCATGCCAGCGGAGGGGCGCGGTGACATTTTTCTTCCATGTGGCCCTGAGTCGCTTCGGGTTGTGGCTCAACCAGTCCGTGACCGCTTCGCGGGTTTCGGCGTTGATGTCGTTCCGGGGACTCACTGTGAAGATCGTGTCATCCTCTATGGCCTCGCCGTCGACCAGTCGTCGGACAGTGCTCACGTCACGCGTACGCTTCGTCGTATCTGCCGCAGCGCGAACCTGGGCCTGAACCGGGGAGACGGTGAACTCCTCGACGTTCGGCACCGGATAAAAGCTGCTGACTGAAATGAGGATCTGTGTGTGCTGCTCTCCTTCGGCAGGTGAGGCGACAGAACGGTACGCTTGAAACTTCCGCAACGTTATGTCCAGGCCCATCTCGGTCAACCAGACAGCCGTTGCTGTGACGACGGGACGGAAGTCACGAGCGAGCAAGACGATCCGAGGACGGCGCAAAGTCTCGTCTGACATCGGCTCGGCGTGAGCGACGAGCGAGGACAGCGCCTCATCGGTCGTGCACGGGTCACTTCGCTGCTCGCGGAACCGAGCGTAATGTTCAGCGAGCGACTGGACCGTGAATCTACTCACCATGGCGGCATACTTGACCGCCTGCATCTCAATGGTGTCTGGGGCAATATCCCGCTTGAGCTCCGCCACAATCAGGCGACCGTCCTGGCCGAGCCCGAGCACGTCCAAACGATCACTTGGACCACCGCCCTGCGCCCACCACCGATCGAACTCGAAGGTCACAATCAGTACATCAGGCCCGAGGATGGTTTGGATGTGCCAGTACCCATTCTTGAAGATCGGATCGTTCCTTGAGTCCTGCGTCCACGAGTGAGATTGGCGTCGCAGGCTGAGCAACTGATCCAACGACGGTAAACAAGAGCTCGTCTGGCATGACGGTGATGCTACAAGTCTCGCCTCATGTGTATGGTGCGCCCCCAGCCACCTCTGCAATCCGTTCGCGCAACTCCCTCTCTGCGCCATGCAACGCACCGTCAGTCCTTGGGCTGGTGCACCATCTCGACCTAACCCATGCAGCGTGGGCACCGTGCACCAGCCGAACCCACTAGCGTGAGGTCTCTATGAGCCAGTACGTGGCAGCGATCGATCAGGGCACCACCTCCACCCGCTGCATGGTCTTTGATCACGACGCTCGGGTGGTCTCAGCCGATCAACGTGAGCACCGGCAGTATTTTCCCCTGGCCGGCTGGGTGGAGCACGACGCGCTCGAGGTGTGGACCAACACTCGGGAGGTCGCAGCCGGGGCGCTGGCCAAGGCGGACCTGACGCCCGGCGATATCGCCGCAGTGGGCATCTCCAACCAGCGGGAGACGACCGTGGTGTGGGACCGGCGCAGCGGCGAGCCGGTGCACAACGCGATCGTGTGGCAGGACACCCGCACCGACCGGTTGTGCACCGAACTCGGCGGATCCACCGGCGCCAGCCGGTACCAACACCGCACCGGACTGCCGCTGTCCACTTACTTCTCCGGCCCCAAGATCCGCTGGATTCTGGACCAGGTGGACGGTGCCCGGCAGCGAGCGAATAACGGCGAGCTGTGCTTCGGGACCATGGACAGCTGGCTGCTGTGGAACATGACCGGCGGCCCGTCCGGTGGCATCCACATCACCGACGCCACCAACGCCTCCCGGACGCTGTTGATGGACCTGGACACGCTGTCCTGGGACGGGAGCATCGCCGGGGAGATGGGTGTCCAGACATCGATGCTGCCGGAGATCCGCTCCTCCTCCGAGGTGTACGGCAGGGTCCGAGAGCGCGGCGCGCTGGCCGGGGTGCCCATCGCCGGCATCCTCGGTGACCAGCAGGCGGCCATGTTCGGGCAGGCCTGCCTGTCGGTCGGGGATGCCAAGAACACCTACGGCACCGGAAACTTCATGCTGCTCAATACCGGCACCGAGAAGGTGATGAGCCGCAACGGACTCCTGACCACGATCTGCTACCAGATCGGGTCACAGGATCCGGTGTACGCGCTGGAAGGCTCGATCGCGGTCACCGGGTCGCTGGTCCAGTGGCTACGGGACAACCTGGGCATGATCTCCTCAGCGGCGGAGATAGAGGAAGCAGCGGCTACTGTCGAGGACAATGGCGGGGTCTACTTCGTGCCCGCCTTCTCCGGGTTGTTCGCCCCGCATTGGCGCCCCGACGCCCGCGGCGCCATCGTCGGCCTGACTCGCTATGTCACCCGCGGTCACCTGGCCAGGGCGGTGCTGGAGGCCACCGCGTTCCAGTCTCGGGAGGTGCTCGATGCGATGAATGCCGACTCAGGGGTGGCGCTGACCTCATTGAAGGTCGATGGCGGGATGGTGGTCAACGAGCTGCTGATGCAGTTCCAGGCCGACGTCCTGGCAGTCCCGGTGATCCGGCCGGTGGTTAGCGAGACCACCGCACTGGGCGCCGCCTACGCTGCCGGGCTCGCGGTCGGGTTCTGGTCCGGCGAGGAGGAGATCCGGGCCAATTGGGCAGCCGACCGGCGGTGGAATCCGGAGATGGATCCGCAGCGACGCGAGGATCTCTACGCGCAGTGGCGCAAGGCGGTCACTCGTACCCTCAACTGGGTGGACTGACCGCCCGGCGGCGGGCCAGCGCCAGCGCCACGCCGGAACCGGCGGTGGCGACCGCACCGCCAACGGTGAGCGACACCGCCAGCACGCTCACCTCGGCCTGCGGCGCCGCCTGGCTCTCCGAACCGGTGCTGTTCGGCTTGCCGGCCGGCTCATCGGCCATGGCTATCGGGGCAGCACCCAGCCCGACCGCTCCCACGATCAGTCCGCAGGCGACGATTCGCATCGCAACCTCCTCATGCACACCTGTCATTGATAAGACGCACGAGCGCGCCAAAGGTTGCGCTCTGCCCAACACGCCTAGTGCAGGCCCGTGTGCAGGGTGTAAGCGATGGCGGTGGCGGGAGCGCTGGAACAGGGCGCCTGGCGGCTACGCTGTCGCGCGTGCCGCTCTACGCCGCCTACGGGTCCAACATGGACCCCGCACAGATGATGGAGCGCGCGCCGCACTCGCCGATGGCGATGACCGGGTGGCTGATCGGGTGGCGGCTGACCTTCGGCGGTGAGGATCTCGGCTGGGAGGGGGCACTGGCTACAGTCGTCGAAGATCCCCTCTCTCAGGTGTTCGTCGTGATCTACGACGTCACCCCGGAGGACGAGAAGCTGCTTGACCGCTGGGAAGGTGGCGACTTCGGGTTTCACAAGAAGCTGCGGCTTCGGGTGCACACCCTGGACGGCTCCGTGCTCGCCTGGCTCTACGTGGTGGATGCCTACGAGGGCGGCCTCCCCTCGGCGCGCTACCTGGGAGTCATCGCTGATGCCGCCGAAGCGGCCGGCGCTCCGGAGGACTACGTCGCCGAACTGCGCATTCGCCCGTGCACTGGCATCGGCCCCTAACCTCCGGCGTGTCCGGCCCTCCTGCACGGCATGTCCGGCTGTGGTGCACGGCGTATCCGGCGCTCCTGCACGGCATGTCCGGGGCTCAAGCACGGCGTCGCCGTGGTCGCTGTTCTGCAGGAGCCGACCTGAAGTAAGCCGCCCCCCTGGTTCGAAACGCGTCATCGAGCCTCGCGAGCAGCGCACTTGGCTCGCGGAGATCCTCCGCGGTGGCGCGGATGGTGATCCACCCGCGGCGCTGCAGGTCAAGATCGCGCCTGGCATCCCGGTCTTGCCGGTACTCGTGAGCCTCGAAGCCGTCGTACTCCAGGGCGATGCGCAATTCGGGCCAGCACAGGTCGAGGACGTACCGAACGCAGGCGAGCGCATCGATCACCTCGAACTGGTCCACCGGCTGCGGGAATCCCGCTTCCACCACCAGCAGCTTGAGCCAGCTCTCCGGCGGCGAGTCAGCCCTCCCTGTCGCCAAGGGGAGCAACCCCCCGGCGCGGGCAGTACCCCGGCGGTCGGGCCGGGTGGCGAGTCGATCGGCGACTCGCCCGCGGAAGGCCGACCGCTCCCGCTTGGGGAACAACGCGGCTGCTTGGTCGGCAACGGCGAGAGCGCGCTTGGTCACATCCGTGCAGAGCAACTCAGTGATCGCGACCTCGAGCAATACCGCTCGCAGGCCCCGCACCTCGATCACCTCCTCCAGCAGTCTGCGACCCTGATGGACAACCAGGCCCGGCTGGGTTCGCAAAGAGCGCGAGTACGGCACCGCCACATGAACATCCGGCGTTGCCGCGGCCAGGCAGCCCTGCAGCCAGGCTGCGGTCAGGCCGGTCAACGCCGCCGTAGGTCCGGCCACGAGCAAAGCCGCGGCCGCCCGGGTGTCGGGATCGAGGAAAAGCTCCCTCGGCACCAGCACACCCCAGATCTGGCGGATCCGGCCGTCAGCGCGCATTCGGTCGAGGGTTCGGCGGCCTAGGTCAGCGCGGAGCTGAGCGTATGTCCGTGGACCGCGAAGGTGTTCCGGGAGGGTGAGCACGGCGTGAGCCTCGCTCGACGGGATACCAGCCGCGAGCGTCGGAGCGTGCGCTTGTGGACAACCGCTCCGGTGTGGACAGACAGCCGAGCACCTGAGCGCGACACACCGAGCGTATAGGCGCGACACACCGGGCACTAGGGCACGACACGCCGGGGCGGGGTTAGAACAAAGCGGCCAGTGCGGTGTGCACCATGACTCGCACGCCGAGCGGCAGCGCGCGCTCGTCCAGGTCGAAGGTGGCCTGATGCAGTTCCCGCTGCGGGCCCTCACCCGACCAGACGCCGAGGCGGCCCATTGATCCGGGCACATGTTCGAGGTACCAGCCGAAATCCTCACCACCGGAAGACTGTTCGGTCCCGTTCGGGGCGCCCGCACCGAGTGCCGCGGCGACACCGTCGCGCAGGAACCTGGTACTGACCGGCTCGTTGACCACCGGCGGCACACCGCGGACGTGCCGCAGGTCGAACCCGACGCCGGTGGGCGCGAGAAGCGCGGTGACAAGCTCGCCGACCAGCGGCTCCAGACCGGACCAGATCTCGGGGTCCGCGGTGCGCAGGGTGCCACGAAGCAGCCCCTGCTGCGGGACCGTGTTGGCGGCCTGGCCAGCCTGCACCGCACCCCAGACGAGCACCGTGCCCGAACGCGGGTCGACCCGGCGCGACAGCAGCGCGGGCAGCCCGGTGATCACGGTGCCGAGCGCGTTCACCAGATCAGCGGTGAGGTGCGGCCGCGACGTGTGACCCCCGGGCGAGGACAGCTGGAGCTCGAGCATGTCTGCTGCCGAGGTGATCGACCCGACCCGGGTGCCGAGCCGGCCGACCGGCAACCGGGGGTCGCAGTGCAGCGCGAAGATCCGATCCACACCGGACAGACCGTCGGCGGCGACCACATCGAGTGCACCACCGGGCATCACCTCCTCGGCCGGCTGGAAGATCATCCGGATCCGGCCGGGCAACTCCGGTGCCGATGCCAGGGCGAGTGCCGCGCCGATCAGGATCGCGGTGTGCGCATCGTGCCCGCAAGCGTGCATCACGCCGTCCACCGCGGACGCGAACGGCAGCCCGGTCGCCTCCTGCAGGGGCAGCGCGTCGATGTCTGCGCGCAGCGCCACGCACCGCGAGCCTGCGCCGATGTCACAAATCAGGCCAGTGCCCCCGGGAAGCAGCTTCGGCACCAGCCCGGCGGTCGCGAGCTGCTCGGCGATCAGGGCCGTGGTGCCCAGCTCGTGGTAGGCGAGTTCCGGATGGGCGTGGATATGCCTACGCCAGGCGACCAGTTCGGCACCGTGGCTCGACAACCAGCCGTCCAACCAGGACGGACCGCGACCGGCCGCGACGTCCGGCGCGGCGAGCAACGGCAGGCCGGCCAGGCGGCGCAGTGGAGATTCCAGCGCGGTCACACAGCACCTCCGGCGGCGGCCACCCGGGCAAGCATCCCGTCGCACACCGCGCGGTCCGCCGACGGTGTGGCACCCGCCGTAGCGAACCCAGGCTGATGGGTCATCGCGTCTCCCCAGTCGATCGCGATGGTCGGATTGATCGCCGGCAGGGCCTGGGTCACCTCGTGGGCGCACCCGGTGGCCAATGCCCCCGCCTCGAAGCCGGCCCGTACCCGCATCTCCCGCTGTTGCAGGGACTCGACGCAGGGCGCCCACAGATGGTACAGCGCCAACGCGGGACCGATGTCGGGCGTGGATGCACAGGTCTCCGCTGAGCGGGACCGCGCCCGCCAGCGGTCCGCATGCCGCCCGACGGCGGCGGCGAGGGTAAGTGCCGCTGTGCTCACCCAATGATTCTGTCCGACGGTGATCAGAACCCTTCTGGCGGTACGTAGGTACCCCATACGTCACGCAGCGCGTGGCACACCTCACCCACAGTAGCGCGGGCGGCCAGCGCCCTTTTCATCGGGTACAGCACGTTGCTACGCCGGTCCTTGGCGGCCTTGCGCAGCTCGTCCAAGGCGCGGTCGACCTCGGCTGATGATCGCGATGAGCGCAGCGCGGCGAGCCGTGCCCGGGCGCTGTCCTCAAGCGTCGGGTCCACCCGCAGCGGCTGGTAGAGGTCCTCGACCTGCTGCCGGTAGCGGTTGAGCCCGACCACCACCCGATCGCCGGAGTCGATCTCCTGGGCGGTGCGGTACGCGGTCTGCTCGATCTCCGACTTCTGGAAGCCCACCTCGATGGCGTGCACCGCACCACCCAGCGAGTCCACCTGCTCGATCAAGGCCACGGCGGCGGCCTCGACCTCGTCGGTCATCGCCTCGACCGCGTAGGAGCCGGCAAAGGGATCCACCGTGGACGTCAGGTCGGTCTCGTAGGCCAGCACCTGCTGGGTCCGCAGGGCCAGCCGGGCGGCCTTCTCGGTGGGCAGCGCGATCGCCTCGTCGTAGGCGTTGGTGTGCAGCGACTGGGTACCGCCGAAAATCGCGGCGATGGCCTGCGCAGTGACCCTGATCAGGTTGACCTCGGGCTGCTGGGCGGTGAGCTGCACCCCGGCGGTCTGGGTGTGGAATCGCAGCATCAGCGACTTGGGGTTGTGCGCGCCGAAGCGCTCCGTCATCAGCCGGGCCCAGATCCGCCGGGCGGCGCGAAACTTCGCGACCTCCTCCAGCAGCGTGATGCGGGAGACGAAGAAAAATGACAACCGCGGCGCGAACTCGTCGACGGTCATCCCGGCATCCAGCGCGGCCTGCACGTACTGCACCCCATTGGCGAGGGTGAAACCGATCTCCTGCGCGGGGTTCGCGCCCGCCTCAGCCATGTGGTAACCGGAGATCGAGATGGTGTTCCAGCGCGGGATCTCGGCCTGGCAGTAAGCGAAGATGTCCGAGGTGAGGCGCAGCGAATGGGCCGGCGGGTAGATATAGGTTCCCCGGGCGATGTACTCCTTGAGGACGTCGTTCTGGACCGTCCCGGTCAGCTTCGAACCCGCAACGCCGTTCTCTTCGCCCACCAGCTGGTACAGCAGCAGCAGCAGGCTCGCGGGGGCGTTAATGGTCATTGACGTGGACACCTCGTCCAGCGGGATACCGTCCAACAGCGTCCGCATGTCCTCTATCGAGTCGATGGCCACGCCGACCTTGCCGACCTCGCCGTGCGCGATGGCCTCGTCGGAGTCGTAACCCATCTGGGTGGGCAAGTCGAAGGCCACGGACAGGCCGGCCTGCCCGGCCCGCAGGAGCTGGTGATAGCGGGCGTTTGACTCAGCGGCAGTGCCGAATCCGGCGTACTGGCGCATTGTCCAGGGACGCTGGGTGTACATCGTGGGGTACACCCCGCGGGTGAACGGAAACTCCCCGGGCTCGCCGAGCCGGTCGGCCAGACCGCCCGCAACGTCGTCCGCGCGGTACACCGGCTTGATCCCGAAGCCCGACTCTGAGGTCTTGTCCACCATCACGTCTGTATGGCACACGCCGACGGTCACCACAACGCGGGAACCGCAACGCAGGCATCATGTGGCGGTGACCAACCCGACACCCCGCCTGGTGGCGGGTCGCTACCGGCTCGGCGCGGTGCTGGGCCGGGGCACGATGGGGACGGTGTGGTCGGCGCACGACGAGGTGCTCGGCCGGCCGGTCGCGGTCAAGGAGGTACTGCTGCCGCCGGGGATCCCGGACGCCGAAGCCGACGCGTTGCGGGAGCGGACGCTGCGGGAGGCCAGGACCATCGCCGCGCTCTCACACCCCAATGTGGTCACGCTCTACGACGTGGCCCAGGAGGATGCCGCACCGTTCGTGGTGATGGAGCTGGTGGCCTCCCGCAGCCTGGCCGAGCTGCTGCTGGCGGGTGCCCTACCGCCGCAGCAGGTGATGGCCGTGGGAGCCGCGGTCGCGGCAGCGCTGCAGGCCGCGCATGTGGCAGGCATCACCCACCGGGACGTCAAACCCGGCAACGTGTTGATGGCGCACGACGGCCGGATCAAGCTCACCGACTTCGGGATCGCCCGCAACCCGGCCGATCAGACGTTGACCGCAACCGGTCTGATGCTGGGCTCCCCCGCCTACATCGCCCCCGAGATCGCTTCCGGCAGTCCGGTCAGCCCGGCGGCGGACCTGTGGGGACTCGGCGCCACGCTGTTCGCCGCAGTGGAGGGCAGGCCCCCATACGACGCGGGCACCGCGATGGCGACGGTCGCCTCGGTGGTGCAGGACGAGGTGCCCAAACCCTCGTGTTCCGGGCCGCTCGCTGAGGTGATCAGTGGGCTGATGATCAAGGATCCAGCGCGCCGGATGCCGCTGTGGAAGGTGCGTCAGATGCTGGGCGCGCCCCCCGAGCCCGCTGACCGCCAGGCAGCTGACCCCCGGCCAGCTGACCCCGAACTCGCGCCCCGCGCTGCCCACGCCCCGGCCAGCCGGCCGAACAGCACTCAGAAAAACGCCGCCGAAGCACCCGAAACGCCGCGCGCGCGGGCCGGGCGACTCGCTGCCGACCCGGGCCCGCTGCCCTTTGCCGTCGCGCCCGCCGCTGGTGCGGTCGACCCGCCGGTGGCGGCGCGACGAAGCCACCGCGCCAGCAGCGGACCCAGCGGCGGACGCAGGGTGATGCTGTGGATGCTGGCCGTGCTGCTGTTCCTCGGCGCCGCAACCGCCGGCTTCGGGGTCGTCCGGGTCGTCGCCGGCCGACCTGCCCTGCCCTACCTGGGTACCAGCGCCACGGTGGGGGCGGACACCAAGGACGTGGTGCTGACACCCCGCGTGCTCCAGGTCACCGAGCCGGACGGCACGCGGCCGGCTCGGTTCACCATCGGGGTGCCGCAGGGCTGGCTGGAATTCCGCGAGCAGCGGGTGCTCGAAAACAGCTCGGGCACCGTGATGCGCTTCGTCTCACCGGACGGCTCGGAGGTCATCGCCGTGGAGCGGATCACCGGCGTGGCGCCCAGCGGCGCCGGAGATCAATACCTGACCGCCTACCTCCGCAAGCTGGCACAGGGGGTGCCCGAACTGGTCGAGACCCAGCGGCAAGAACTGTCCGCCGGCGGGCTCGACGCCTCCTTCCGGACCCAGGAGGGCGGCGAGCTGCGCCGCACCACCTACCTTCGGCTGGTGCCTGCCAGGTCGGATCTGTGGGTGGTATCCGTCACCGTCCCGACCGAGCGAGAGGGTGCCGGGCGCACGAAGCTGTTCGAGCCGGTGGTGGCGGGTTTCACCACCGGAATCTGATCACCATAGGCTGCCGGCCGTGACTGACCCGACGCAAGCCGCCCAGGCCGCCGCAGCCGTGCTCGCCCGGCGCAGCGGGGTACCCGCGCACGATGTCGCCGTGGTGCTGGGCAGCGGCTGGCGTCCCGCGGCCGACGTGCTGGGCGCTCCCGCTGTCGAGCTCCCGTTCACCGAGCTGCCCGGGTTCGCTGCCCCGCAGGTCGCCGACCACGCCGGGACAGTCCGGTCGGTGCCGCTGGATGGGCGACACCTCCTGGTGTTGCTCGGTCGCGTCCATGGCTACGAGGGTCATGGCGTGGCCCAGGTTGTGCACGGGGTGCGCACCGCATGCGCGGCGGGCGTCCGGGTGGTGGTGCTCACCAGCGCTGCCGGCGGTATCGCCGACGGGCTCGAGGTCGGCCAGCCGGTGCTGATCTCTGACCACCTCAACCTCACCGCGACCTCCCCGCTGGTCGGGCCGCGGTTCGTCGATCTCACCGACACGTACTCGCCCCGGTTGCGCTCGCTGGCCCGGAGTATTGACCCGAACCTGCGCGAGGGCGTTTACGCCGGGGTGCCCGGTCCACACTTCGAGACCCCGGCGGAGATTCGCATGTTGCGCGTCCTGGGAGCCGACCTGGTCGGGATGTCCACCGTGCTGGAAGCCGTCGCCGCCCGCGCCGAAGGCGTCGAGGTGCTCGGGCTGTCACTGGTCACCAACCTGGCCGCCGGCCTCACCACCGCCCCCCTAGACCACCACGCCATGCTCACCATCGCCACCCACACCGCAACCCGCATGGCCACCCTGCTGCGCGAACTACTAACCCGAGCCTAAACGCATTCAGCGGGCTCAGCGGGGTTATCGACACCCCGATAGCCCCGCTGAGCCCGCTGAATGCGGAAACCTTGATGTTGCGAACACTGTTGTAAAACGGTGTTCGATATGGTGGTCACGTGCCACGACCGAAACTGCACGACGATGCGCTGCGGATCCGCCTGCTCGAGACCGCGGGAGGGCTACTCACCTCGGCGGGCCCGGGAGCGCTGAGCCTGCGCCGGCTCGCTACCGCGGCGGGCACCTCGACCAGCGCGGTGTACGCGCTGTTCGGCGGCAAACCGGGGCTGATGCGGGCGTTGTTCCTCGAGGCCTTCAGCAGGTTCGGGGAGTATCAGGACACGGTGGAGCCCTCGGACGATCCGTTGGCCGATATCTTGGCGCTGGGCCGCGCCTACCGAGCCAGCGCCAGGGCCGACCCGCACTTCTACGCGGTGATGTTCGGCTCGCTGATGCCCGGCTTCGAGCCCACGCCGCAGGACATGGCGCACGCCGAGGCCACCTTCGCTCCGGTGCTCGGCGCGGTCCGCCGGGCGATCGCAGCCGGGCTGCTGCGTGACGAAGACCCCGTCCTCATCGCTACCGCGCTATGGGCAAACGTGCACGGACTGGTGTCTCTGGAACTCCGTGGTGCGATCCAGAAGCATGCCGTGTCACCCGCCGAGGTGTTCGAGGCCGCGATCCGCGCCAACCTTGATGGTTGGCGGCTGATCCGGTCCTGACACGTGGATTACGCTGCCGCGCATGGCTGCGGACATCGTGCCGATCGAACTCGCCCTGACCGCCGGGGACCTGGTGACGCTGTGGGCGCCCCGCTGGCGTGAGGACAGCGAGGAATGGGAGGCCTTTCTCGGCGACGACGAGCACCTCTTCGCCTTCCCCGACGTTGCGGCACTGGTCGGTTTCGTGCGCACCGCCAGCGACCACGACCTCGTCGACCATCCGGCTTGGGCGCTGGTGAGGCGGCTGCCCGCGGTGGATCTGCGACCCGAGGAGTCCCGGCGTTACGACCTCGTCGGAGTGCCCGAGCTGGTCGCGCAACCGCCGGACACCTGGGTGATCGGTGACCTCGCCGAGGTGGTGTCGATGTTGCGCTCACTGGCCGACGTCTGCAGCCTGGATGTGGTGCACGAGGTGCTCGGCGCCACCTCAGGGTTCGACATGCTCGGAGGGGGCACCCTGGCATTCGGCGGCCGGGAGGGCGAACGGCGCTGGGAGGCGCTGTGCACCGTGATCGCACAGCGCTGGGATGACGTGCTCGATGCAATCGACGGGGTGGTCCGCACTCCCGACGTCGATGCCACGGCGCTGGCCACGGCGCAGACCGAACTGGCCGACGCCGATGCTGTCACCGGAAACGCAGCTACCGAGGAAATGGCCACCGACGCCGAAGCCGCACCGAACCCCGCTCTTGCGTTCTGGTCGGAGGTCGGCATCGACCCGATCCGGATCATCAGCGATCTGGGCGATCACTACACGCTGCGCTGCTACCTCGACAATGCGCCGGTCTTCCTCGGCCGCAGCGGCCGTATCGAGGTCTTCAGCTCGCTACGCTCGCTATCCCGCTACCTCGCCGACAACCCCAAGGGCCACGACCTCGCCGAGGTGTCCACCTGGTCGCAGGTGACCGAACAGGCGCACGCCGGCGAACTCGAGGTGGCAGTCGACCACGGCAACAGCTACGTGCTCGCCGGTCTGGCCGACGACCTCATCGGGGGTCCCGAGACCGTCGATCCCGGGCAGCTCGAGCTGGCCGTGGAACTGATCACCGACGCCGAACAGTGGGCCGGATCGGACGCCGCCGACAAGGCGCTGGCGGGTTCCGAGCCACTGGGCTGGCTGGTCTCCTTCCTGCTGCGGCCGGACCCGACACGGCTGGCACCCAGCGCTCCCTTCGACGCCGAGGCGGCAGCCTGGCGGGTCCTGGTCGCGGGTGTCGAGGACCGGCTGAACGTGCATTGACCTGCGCACACGTCGCCCGATTGTCGCAACGGCCGGCGAGCTGGCTAGGATGCGCGCCCGACCATGCCGGCCCGCCCTCCTCACCGAAAGCCCACGCCTGTGAGCAATTACAGCAACAGCCCCGCAACGCAGTCCTTTGATCGGATGCGCAGCATGCTCGTGCGTGCCGCCGAGATCCGCGACAGCGAGCAGCAGCAGATCTTCGACGCGCTGGACGAGATCCACGCCCGGCTGGCTCCCCTGGAGTCGCTGGGTTCGGTTCGCAAGCGTCTCTCGGAGATGCCGGACCGCACCGAGGTCAGCGTGCTGGCCGAGCGGGTCGACGAGGTGCTGTCGAGGCTCGAAACGCAGGACAACGCCGTCGCCGCGTTGTCTCGCGCCGTCGAGTCGATCGTGGACCGGCTGACCAAGCCGTTCGCCGAGCTCGGCGGGCGGCTGGACGGGATGGCGGGCCGGTTCGAAGGCGTCTGCGGCCGGATGGACGGCCTGGAGGACCGGATCGCTGGACTGCACAAGCGGATCGACGACCTGGACCATCACCTCGACCGGCAGGACGCGAGACTCGACGGGCTGCCCGCCGCCGTGCACGGGCCGGTGCGGGAGCTGATCGGCACCGCCGAGTTGGGGTTGCGGGGTCGGCTGGACGAGGTTGACAAGGGCATGCACGAGCGCCTCGACGGGGTGCAGCAGTTCGCGGGTGAGGCCACCGACGGGCTGGGCAGCCGCGTCGTCGAGACTCGCGAGTCATTGTCCGGTGCGCTGGATTCGGTCACCCAGCGGCTGGACACGATGTCGGGGCGGCTGGACGCGCTGGAGGAGGGCGTCGGTGGCCGGATCAGCTCGGTCAGCGAGCGTTTGGGGGAGCGCTTGGGAGAGCTGGACGGTGCGCTCGCATATCGTCCCGACACCGACTCGATGGCCGGCCTGGTCCGGCAGGCGAACGAAGAGTCCGAGGTGCGCTACACCGCCCAACTGGACGAGGCGATGGCCACCTTCGCCGAGATCATCATGGGTGGGACGCCAGCTCCGCTGAACCCCACACCCCCGCCACCGCCGCGACCGGCCCAGCGCCGGGCCCGCAACGGCGCCAAGAATCCGAGGCCCACGGAAAACATGGATTCCGAGGCGGCGGCGACGTCCTGACCCGCCGCCCGCTGATCTCACAGGTCAAAGGCATCAGGCAGCAGCTCGCGCAACGGGCGCACGCCGCGCGAGGTGTCCACCAGGCAGTCGGGCCCGCCGAGCTCCTGGAGCACCTGACGGCAGCGTCCGCAGGGCATCAGCAACTCCCCGATGCCCGAGCGGCAGGCCACCGCCACGAACCGGCCGCCACCTGACAGCCGCAGCTGCCCGGCCATCGTGCATTCGGCGCAGAGCGTCACGCCGTAGGAGGCGTTCTCCACATTGCAGCCGGTCACCACGCGGCCGTCGTCGCACAGCGCGGCTGCACCCACCCGGAGCCCGGAGTAAGGGCAGTACCCGAACGCGGCGGCCTGCATCGCGGCGGACCGCAGCGCATCCCAGTCGACCTGCACGACGCAAGCATCCCTTATCGATATGTCCCCCTCCCGATCGTCGCAGCCCGGCCAGCTAGCCTTCACCCGGTGCGCACGATCCGGTCCCGGGCGGTCGTGGCCCTGATCGCCGCCGTCGGCGCGGCAACCCTGCTCAGTGCGATACCCGGCGCCGCCCAGCCCAGCGCCCACCCGCCCGGCGCCGCTCAGCCCCCTGTGATCGCCTCGAATACCGCAGGATGCCCGCACCAGATCACCCCGCCCCCGCCGGTCGACCTCTCCGAGGTCCCGGCTCCGGGCACCCCGGTACCCCGGCCGATGACCGTGCCGAACCATTCGGTGGGTGGGCCGCTGATGGGCGTGTGCGGCCTGGTGCTGCCGTTGGGCGCACCCGCCCCGCCAGCGGGAATCAGCGCAACGTCCTGGTTGGTGGCCGACGCCGACTCCGGCGAGGTGCTTGCCGCCAGGGGCCCACACGCACGAAACCGCCCGGCATCGACGATCAAGCTGTTGACCGCCCTGCTGGCCGTCGATCAGCTTCCCCTCAAGCGGGTCGTCGTCGCCACGCAGGCCGACGCCGACCAGGAGGGCAGCAGGGCGGGTCTCGGGCCGGGAGGCCGCTACACCGTCCGGCAACTACTCACCGGCCTGCTGCTGGTCTCCGGTAATGACACTGCACACGCCCTGGCCGAGCAGCTGGGTGGGGTAGCTGAGACCGTCGAGCAGATGAACGGGCTGGCGGGGCGGCTGGGCGCGCTGGATACCCGCGCTGCCACCCCGTCCGGATTGGACGGTCCGGGCATGAGCAGCTCAGCCTACGACCTGGCGCTGGCGTTGCGCGAGGTACTCGACCGGCCGCTGCTCGCTGAACTACTGGCCACCCGGCAGGTGGACTTCCCCGGCTTCGGTGGCCAGCCTGGGTTCGTGCTCAGCAACGACAACAAGCTGCTCAGGAACTACCCCGGCGCGCTGGGTGGCAAGACCGGATTCACCGACGACGCCCGGCACACCCTGGTCGACGCCGCCCAGCGCGGCGGGCGGCGCCTGATCGTGGTGCTGATGCGGGGTGAGCAGCGGCCGGTGCCGATGTGGCAGCAGGCCGCCCGCTTACTGGACTACGGGTTCGCGCTGCCCGCTGGCCGCCCGATCGGGCAGCTGGTGGATCAGGCTCCCCCGCCCGAGCCGGTCGCAACAACTCCTGTCACACCACCACCGGGAGCGATTCCCGGCGCGGTCCCGACCCCTCCGCCAGCTGGTGTCCAAGCCGCACCCCGCCGATGGGCCGGCGGAGCCCCCGGCGCCGGCAGTCTGGTCCCGGTGGCGCTATGGATCGGCCTGGCGATCGCCGTGCTCACCGTGCTCGGCGTTCTGGTGGCCCGGCAACGCCACCGCTAGCTGATCGATGTCGAGAGGTCAGCAGCGACCACCACCTTTGGCGCCACAGTAACGTCGTGGTGCCGTATTATTGGCGCCATGCCCGCTGTCCAGATCAAGGATGTTCCAGCCGACGTGCACGAGGTGCTCCGCAAGCGGGCCCGAGCCGCTGGCAAGTCTTTACAGGAGTACCTGCGCAGCACGCTGATTGCCCAGGCTCGGCAACCCACCCTGCAGGAGATCTTCGACGAGGTGGAGCACGATCCGGCGCCCTCGTCAGCTTCCCTGCAGACCGCCACAGCCCTCGTGCGGGAAGCCCGCGACGGCACGTGATCGTCATCGACGCGTCGGTCCTCGTCACCGCACTAGTCGATGACGGAGTCGACGGGCGAAGCATCCGTGGCCGGCTGCAGGGTGCGGAATTGACCGCCCCGGCCCACGTGGACGTCGAGTTCCTGCACGCCCTGCGCGGTTTGGTGAGGTCGGAGCAGACCTCACCGGGGCGGGCTGATCGGGCTATAGCCCACCTTGTGCGCTTACCCGTGCGGCGGTTCGAACTCCCCGCTGTCGCGTCCCGCACCTGGCAACTGCGGGAAAACCTCACGCCCTACGACGCCGCGTATGTCGCACTCGCCGAACTGCTGTCGGCGCCACTCGTGACGTCCGACGCCCGCCTTGCCAGGGCCACCGGATCGCGCTGCGTCATCGAGCTCATCCGGGGTGTCCAAGCCGGCTGAGCTCGTCGGTGCTGTCGAGGTAGGCCCGGGCTTGCAGGGTGAACAGCTCGGCGTATCCGCCGCCGCGGGCCATCAGCTCCTGGTGGGTGCCTTGCTCGGTGACCCGGCCGTGGTCCAGCACGATGATCTGGTCCGCGTGGCGGATATTGGCCAACCGGTGGGTGATCAGCACTGTCGTCCGGGTAGCTGCCGGACTCTCGCCGTTACCGGACATGGCATTCCTGCGACTGAGCGACTGCAAAGATTGGAACACGGCGTGCTCGGCGCGGGCGTCCATCGCGGCGGTGGGTTCGTCGGCGACGAGCAGGGGGGCGTCGCGGTACAGACCGCGGGCGACGCTGATCCGCTGCCACTGCCCACCGGACAGGTCGTGCCCGTTCTGGAACTCGCGGGACAGCACGGTGTCCCAGCCGTCGGGAAGCTCGGCGACAACAGCGTCGGCGCCGGAATCGGCCGCGGCGGCGGCGAGCACGCTGCTGCCGGGGTCGGAGCGTTCCAGCCGACCGATGCGGATATTGTTCGCGGCCGTCATCGGCCACTCGACGGGATCCTGCAGCACGACAGCTACCTGGGAGTGCAGCTCACGCTGGTCGACCTTCGCGATGTCCACTCCGTCCCAGCTCACCCGTCCCTGATCAGGCAGGTAGAGCCCGGTGATCACCTTGGCGAGGGTGGACTTGCCGGAGCCGTTCTCTCCGACCAGCGCCACGACCTGCCCGCGCTTGATCGTCAAACTGACCCGGTCCAGGGCGGGTTCATCCTTGCCTGGGTAGCTGAAGGACACCTCGTGCAACTCGATGAGCTGTGGATCGCCCGGCAGCTGTTGCTCGGGAGCGGTCCGGTGGTGGCGGCGGGCTTGGGCTAGGCAGCTGGTCAGCATGTCGAGGTAGAAGCTGTGCTCGAAGAGCTGGTTGGCGGCGAACACCGTGGTGGACACCGCCGAGCTAGCGGTGCGCATCGCGACCGCCGCCGCCCCGGCCAGGGCCAGCGGCAGCGCCCCGGTGTAGAGCAGCAGGCCGAGTACGCCGTAGCCCAGTGCCGTGCCGATCCCGGCCAGGCCCCGGCCGACCAGCCGGATCGCGGTCTTACGGTGCTCCACCGCAACGGCCTCGGCGGCAAGCTGGGATCCGATCCGCCGGTGCTCGCCCAACAAGGTGTCCTGGGTGGTGAAGGCGCGGACCTCGGCCGCCTGGCGCCGGCTGGTGATGATGTCGCCGGTGACCCCCAGCCGGCGCATCCGCGACACCATCCGCACAAACGACTCGTAGCCCAGCATCGCCGACCGCACGCTGGCCCAGCCATTGGGCACCGCGGCCAGCAGCACCACCGGCGCCAACACGGGGTTGAGCAGGCCCGCGGTGACGATCGCGGCAGCGAGCGTGATCGTCGAGCTGAGCAGGTTCCCGACATCGCCCACTCCTCGGCGGACGCTCATGAGCCCCTGCGCCGATGCCCGGCGCACCAGCTCCATGAAATCCGCGTCGTCGAAGGCGACCAGCTCCGCGCCGATCACCGCCGCATGCAGCTCGTCCTGGGCGCGCAGCTCCACCCGCGGGGCCAGCACCGCCTGCACGGCGCCGACCGCCGCGTCCAGCAGCCCCCGGGCCGCATAGGAGGCCATCACCAGCGCCAGCGCCGGTAACGCTGCCACCACCCGCTGCGGGGTTGGGCCCTGCTCCAACAGCTGGGTTAGCACAGTCGCGGTGGCCAGCAACCCGAATGCCGTCGTACACCCCGCGACCAGCTCGACAGCGGCGGCCAGCAACGTCAATCGCGGCGAGGTCTGCCAAGCCAGCCGCACCAGCACGCCCAGCGCGACCGGTGCCGCGCGCAGCATCCGGCAGGTGGCAGAGCCGGCCATTGCCTCATAGACTGTCGCCCACGACGGGGTCGTAAGGTCATCGACCCCGATCAGCGTCGGCGCGCCCGGATCGGGTGCGGCCGCGTTAGTGCCCCGCCTGAATCGCATCATGCCCTCCCACCGGCCAAGCATGCCCGCCGCGCTAGCGTGCCGTCTCGTGAGTAATCACGGCACCGGCGTCCGCGCCGGGATCGTCGTCACCGGGACGGAGCTGCTCAGTGGTCAGCTCACCGACCGCAACGGCCCCTGGCTAGCACAGCGGTTGGGCGAGCTTGGCGTGGAGGTGGCACACCTGCTCTGCGTCGGTGATCGCCAGGAGGACCTGGCGGCGACCTTGCGCTTCCTCGGCGACCAGCGCGTCGACCTGATCGTCACCAGCGGTGGGCTCGGGCCGACCGCCGATGATCTGACCACCGAGGTGGTCGCCGGGTTCGCCGGGGTCGAGCTTGAGCTCGACGAGGCGATGGAGCGGCAGATCGCCGACATCCTCGCCCGGTTCCGCCACCTGTCGAATTTCAGCCCGGAAGCGCTGCGGGTGGCGAACCGCAAGCAGGCAATGGTGCCCCGCGGCGCCGAGCCTCTTGACCCGGTGGGGACGGCACCAGGGCTGGTGGTCGGAGTGCCCGGGGGGCCGACGGTGATCGTGCTGCCCGGGCCACCCCGCGAGCTGCAGACGATGTGGCCCGCAGCGCTGGCCACCCCCGCCGTCCGGGCCGTGCTGGCGCGCACCCGGCCTTTCGAGATCTCCCGGCTGCGGCTGTTCGGGCTGCCCGAGTCGGAGATCGCGGCGACGCTGCGCGAGGTGAGCGCGACGCTGGACCTCGCCCCGCTGGAGATCACCACCTGCCTGCGGCGCGCCGAGCTGGAGATAGATATCCGGCATCGGCCCGGCGTCGGCGCGACCCGGGATGCGCTGGTCGAGGCGATCCGCAGCCGGCATGCCCAGTACCTGTTCTCGACCGATGGGACCTCGCTGGACGACCAGCTGGCCGGCCTGCTGCAGGGCCGGCTGATCGGGCTCGCGGAATCGTGCAGCGGTGGGTTGATGGCGGCCCGGCTCACCGAGCGGCCCGGGTCCTCGGACTACGTCGCGGGCGGCGTGATGGCCTACTCCAACGCCGCCAAGACCGAGCTGCTCGGAGTGCCCGCGGAGCTGATCGAGCAGCACGGTGCGGTGTCACCGGAGGTGGCTAGGGCGATGGCCGACGGGGCCCGGCAACGCTTCGGCGCCGACGTCGGCGCCGCCATCACCGGAGTGGCCGGTCCGGGCGGGGGCACCGACGCCAAACCGGTCGGCTACGTGTGCGTCTGCGTCACGACCAGCGACGGCGCAGTCGTGGCCCGCGACCCGGTGCTGCCCGGTGATCGGGCCGAGATCCGCGACCGGTCGGTGGCCGTCGCGATGCATCTCGTCCGGCGGGTGCTGATCAGGCCAGACCCAGCCTGAGACGGCTACCGCTCGAGCACGTCGCGGTCCGACTTGCCCTTCACCGCGGCGTAGGCAGCCGAGCCGATGAACACCCCGGCACCGATCACCAACGCCCAGAACAGCAGCTCGAATGCAACACCGATGACCCAACCCAGCACCATGAACCCGATCCAGATCAACGCGATGATCCCGAGCACCTTGATCACGGTCTGCATGACAGTCTCCTCAGCGGGGGGCGGCCTTACCTGCTGCCTCCAGTTCACACCTTGCCAGGGCGAGCCTGCATCGGGGTTTTACCCTGGGCCTCTCCAGGGGGCGCAGCCCGCTGCTCCGGCACCTGCTGGCGGTGCTCTGGCTCGTCGTCCTGGGATTGACCCGCAGCCGCCCATGCCGTGAGGAACAGCAGGAACCGGGAGACGAAGTAGGCGAACACCATCAGGCCGATCACCGGGCCGAACAGCTGTCCGGTGGGGCTGGCGGTGACGCTGTCCAGGTAGATGGCGAAGGCCTGCTTGAGCACCTCGAATCCCAGCGCGCCGAGCAACGCCGCTTGGGTGGCACTGCGCAGCGGGACCGGCTCCCGCGGCAGCCGTGCGATCACCCAGAGGAACACCAGCCACATGCCGGCCACCGACGCCGCCACGGCGAGGAAAGTCAACACCAGCCGGGCACCGTAGACATCCCCCAGGCCGACCGCCTCCAGCACGACGCTGGCGAAAGCTGTGCCGACACCGGTCAGCGTGAACGACAGCACCAGCGCCAGCCCTAGACCGAGCAGCGCCAGCAGGTCGAACACCTTGGTGCGCAGGAAGCCCTCCGATTCGGGTGGCTGCTCACCCTGCGTTGTTTGCCCCTGGGCCCCACGCCATTGCGCCGTCAGCGCGTCGCGGAGGTTGCCCATCCAGCCCAGCCCGGAGTACAGCGCGCCGAGCAAGCCCACGATCCCGACGCCGCTGCGGGACGCGATCGCCCCTTCGACGACCTGGTTGAGGGTGTCGCCCAACCCGGGAGGCGCCGCTGCCTGGATCTGGTCCTGCAACTGGCGCAGCAGTTCCTGGTTTCCGGCCAGGACGAAGCCGGCGGCCGCGAAGGCGATCATCAACAGCGGTACCAGGGAGAGCACGCTGAAGAACGTGATCGCAGCGGCGTAGTGGTCGCCGTGGCGCTCGGTGTAGGACTGCCCGGCGCGCACCAGCTGGTCCAACCAGGGGAAGCGCAGCCGGTAGCGCTGGAGCAAACCGGGCTTGGCGTCCGTCTGCTGTGGACCTGTCCCCCGCATACCCTGCCACGGTAGTGGGAATATGCGGATTCAGCCTCCCGGCGGCAGGAATCCCACCCGGTCGTACACCACCTGCACGGTCCGAGCGGCGACGGCACGGGCCCGTTCGGCGCCCCGGGCCAGCAGCTTGTCCAGCTCGGCCGGATCATCGGTGTAGCCGGCCACCTGCTGGCGCAGCGGGGTGACGAAGTCAGCGAGCGCCTCGGCCACATCAGCCTTCAGCGCGCCGTACCCCTGGCCCGCGTAAGCCGCGACGAGATCGTCGACGGTGCGCCCGGACAGCGCCGAGTAGATCACCAACAGGTTCGAGACGCCGGCCTTGGCGACCGGGTCGTAGTGGATCTCCCGTCCGGTGTCGGTGACCGCGGAGCGGATCTTCTTCGCGGACACCTTGGGGTCATCGAGCAGGTCGATCACACCGGCCGGCGAGGACGTCGACTTGCTCATCTTCGCCGTCGGTTCGGCCAGGTCGTAGATCTTCTCCGCGCCCTTGACGATGTGCGCCGCCGGCACGGTGAACGTCGGGCCGTAGCGGGAGTTGAACCGCTGGGCGAGATCCCTGGTGAGCTCGATGTGCTGGCGCTGGTCCTCACCCACCGGCACCCGGTCGGCCTGGTAGAGCAGGATGTCGGCGGCCTGCAGGATCGGGTAGGTGAACAGCCCGACCCCGACCCGGTCGCCGCCGTGCTTGGCTGACTTGTCCTTGAACTGCGTCATCCGGGCGGCCTCGCCGAAGCCGGTGAGGCATTCCAGCACCCAGGACAGCTGGGTGTGCTCGGGTACGTGGCTCTGCACGAACACCGTGGAGCGATCCGGGTCGACGCCCAGCGCGAGCATCTGCGCCGCAGCCAGCCTGGTCCGGCGGCGCAGCCGTTCGGGATCCTGCTCGAGGGTGATCGCATGCAGGTCGACCACGCAGTAGAACGCTTCGTGATCGGACTGCAGCGCCACCCACTGCCGGACCGCGCCGAGGTAGTTGCCGAGGTGAAATGAGTCCGCGGTGGGCTGGATACCGGAGAGCACCCGGGGGCGCCCGCCCGGGACAGGATCGGTGACGGAAGACGGCATGCCGAGATTGTTGCAGCCGGGACGACACGCCCTCATCGGGATTAGGCGGTGTCCCGGTCGGCTGTGTCCTCGGCCGCCCGGGAAGATCAGCCGACCGGTTCGCTGCAGTTGCTGCCCGGCGCCGGCTCGAGATACTGCTGCGCGGCCCAGCGGTCGGGCCCGAGCTGCCGGTAGCCGTTGCGGGTCGTCAGGTCGGCGGGGACCACCGCTCCCCCGGCGAGTGTCTCCACGACCGGATCGCTTTCGCCGGGACCGGACCGCACGTTGAGGGCGTCCGCGGTAACCGTCATCGTGCACGGCCGCGACCCGCCGGCTCCACGATCCTGCCCGGTACCACGATCCGGCCCGGTACTCAGCACGATCACAGCCACCAGCGCGGCCCCCCCCACGAGCCACTGCCACCTCTTCGAAGACTTCCCAGCCACCGGTCCACTCTCCGCTGTCCGTCCAGTGATCAAGGTCAGCGCACGGCCTGCCGCAACCCCCCGTCGAGTTCGTCGAGGAAGGCCTCGGTGGTCAGGAACGGGGTGTCCGGGCCGACCAGCAGGGCCAGGTCCTTCGTCATCTTGCCGCTCTCGACGGTGTCGATGCAGACCTGTTCCAGGATCTCGGCGAAACGGGTGACCTCTGGGGTGCCATCCAGCGCGCCCCGGTGCCGCAGACCTCCGGTCCACGCGAAGATCGACGCGATCGGGTTGGTCGAGGTGGGCTTGCCCTGCTGATGCTGCCGGAAATGCCGGGTTACCGTACCGTGCGCGGCCTCCGCCTCGATGATCCGGCCATCCGGGGTCATCAGCACGCTCGTCATCAGGCCCAACGAGCCGAAGCCCTGGGCAACGGTGTCGGACTGCACATCGCCGTCGTAGTTCTTGCAGGCCCAGACATAGCCGCCGGACCATTTCAACGCGGCCGCCACCATGTCGTCGATCAATCGGTGCTCGTAGGTGAGGCCGTGCTCCTCGAACTCGGCCTTGAACTCCGACTCATAGATCTCGGCGAAGACGTCTTTGAACATGCCGTCGTAGGCCTTGAGGATCGTGTTCTTGGTCGACAGGTACACCGGGTAACCGCGGGCCAGGCCGTAGCGCAGCGAAGCGCGGGCGAAGTCCTCGATGGACCTGCGGAAGTTGAACATCCCGAGTGCGACACCGCCCCCTTCCGGAAACCTGGCCACCTCGATCTGCAGCGGCTCACGGCCGTCGTCGGGGGTGTAGGTGATCGTCACGGTGCCCGGCCCGGGGACCGTGAAGTCGCTGGCCTTGTACTGGTCACCGTGCGCGTGGCGGCCGATGATGATCGGCTTGGTCCAGTGCGGCACCAGGCGGGGGACGTTCGAGCAGACGATCGGTTCACGGAAGATCACGCCGCCGAGGATGTTGCGGATCGTGCCGTTGGGCGAGCGCCACATCTTCTTCAGACCGAACTCCTCGACGCGCGCCTCGTCGGGGGTGATGGTGGCGCACTTCACGCCCACCCCATGCTTGGCGATCGCGTGTGCGGCATCGACGGTGACCTGGTCATCGGTGGCGTCCCGGTGCTCGATGCCGAGGTCGTAGTAGTCGAGGGTGATGTCGAGGTAGGGGTGGATCAGCCGGTTGCGAATGAACTGCCAGATGATCCGGGTCATCTCGTCGCCATCGAGCTCGACGACGGTCCCTGTCACTTTGATCTTGCCCACCGGCCGGGCACTCCTCTCGGCTCACCCCTCAACGGATCCAGCGTACCTAGCAAGATCTCGGCTAACGTGGTCCGGCGTGCTCGCCTGCTACCTCCGGCTGATCCGCGCCGGTTTCCGGCGGTACTCGACCTACTGGCAGGCGGTGCTCGCCGGGCTGGCTACCAACGTGGTCTTCGGCTTCATGCGGTGCGCGGTGCTGCTCACCGTGTTCGCCGGCAGCGCCCAGGTCGCCGGCTACGACCCATCCCGCACGGTCACCTTCGTCTGGATCGGCCAGGGTCTGATCGCGGTGGTGCTGATCTGGGGCAACACCGACTTCGGGGAGCGGGTGCGCAGCGGCGACGTCGCCGTCGATCTGCTCCGCCCGCTGGACCTACAGGCCGCGTTGCTGGCCGAGGATCTGGGCCGGGCCGGCTTCGCGCTGCTGACCCGGTTCACCGTTCCGCTGCTGGTCGGGTTGGCCTTCTTCGACCTGACACTGCCCGGCTCGGCGCTGCGCTGGACGGCGTTCGGTCTCAGCGTGCTGCTCGCCATCCTGGTCAGCTTCGCGATCCGGTTCCTGCTGAATCTGGCGGCGTTCTGGCTGCTGGACTGGCGCGGGCTGCTGTCCCTGTACGGTGCGGTCAGCGCCGTGCTGGCCGGGCTGGCGATCCCGATCGCGTTCTTCCCAGGCTGGGCCAGGGCGGCGATCTGGGCGACGCCGTTCCCGGCGATCATCCAGGCGCCGATCGACATCGCCATCGGCACGGGCACGGTGCTGCTCCTGTTGGCCCACCAGCTGGCCTGGGCGGTCGCGCTGCTCGCGGTGGGACGGCTGGTGCTGGCCAGGGCGGTACGGACGCTGGTGATCCAGGGTGGGTGAGCGCCTCGTGGTCTACCGCAGCCTGCTGGCCGCGTCGGTGCGCAGCCAGCTGGCCTACCCGACCTCGTTCGCGCTGCAGTGCGCCGCGCTGGCGCTGATCCAGCTCCAGAACATGGTGGTCATCCTGGTGCTGTTCTCCCGGGTCGGTGAGATGGGCGGGTTCACCCGGCAGGAGGTGCTGCTGATCTTCGGCCTGGCCGGGATCTCCTTCGGGCTGGCCGACCTGCTGGTCGGCCCACTGGACCAGCTCGGTCGGCTGGTCCGCACCGGGACGCTGGACGCGCTGCTACTGCGGCCGCTGTCTGTCATGGCCCAGATCTGCGCTTCCGACTTCGCGCTACGCCAGCTCGGCAAGGTCGCCACCGGGCTCGCCGTGCTCGGCTACGTGCTGGCCACCTCGGAGATCTCCTGGACGCCACTGCGGGTGGCGGTGCTGCTGATCACCCCGCTGACCGGTCTGGTCCTGCTCGGCGCGATCTGGGTGGTGGCCAGCGCCACCACGTTCTGGCTGGTAGACGGCACAGAACTGCCCAACACCGTGACGTATGGCTCCGGCATGTTCACCTCCTACCCGATGTCGATTTACTCCGGGTGGCTGCTGCGGCTGATGGCGTTCGTGGTGCCCGGCGCGTTCGTCGCCTACTACCCGGCGCTGGCGATCCTCGGCAAGTCAGACCCGCTCGGGCTGTCCCCGGTGCTGCAGTACAGCGCGCCGCTGGTGGCGGTGCTCGCGGCCGGCATTGCCGCCCTGGCCTGGCGGGCCGGCCTGCGCCACTACGTCGGCACTGGATCATGAGTGCGCTGATCGAGATTGACGGGCTGCGCCGAGAATTCCGGCGCAAGCGCGGGGTTCGGCTGGCCGCGGTGGACGGGGTGACGCTGACCGTCGCGCCTGGCGAGTCGGTCGGCGTGCTCGGACCTAACGGGGCCGGCAAGTCGACAACGATCAAGATGCTGACCGGGATCCTGGTGCCGACCGCAGGCCGGGTCCGGGTGTGCGGGCTGGATCCCGTGCGGCAGCGACGTGAGCTGGCCAGGCGGATCGGTGTGGTGTTCGGGCAGCGCAGCCAGCTGTGGTGGGATCTGCCGCTGGCCGAGAGCTTCACGCTGCTGCGAACGATCCACCGGGTATCGCTCGCCGACCATGTCCGACGTCTGGACGAGTGTGTCGAGCTGCTGGAGCTGGCGCCGTTCCTGGCGACCCCCGTGCGCCAGCTCTCACTGGGCCAGCGGATGCGCGGCGAGGTCACCGCGGCCCTGCTGCACTCACCGGAACTGCTGGTCCTGGATGAGCCGACGGTCGGTCTCGACCTGATCAGCAAGGAGCGGCTGCGGGTGTTCCTGGCCCGCGCCAACGCCGTCGACGGGGTCACCCTGCTGCTCACCACGCACGACCTGCCGGACGTCGAGCGGCTGTGCCGGCGGCTGGTCGTGATCGACCACGGACGGGTGCTGGTGGACGGCTCGCTGGACGACCTACGCCGCCGTTTCGGCGGCGCCCGCCGGCTGGTGGTGGATCTGGAGCAGCCTGAGGCGGCACTCGACGGGCTGCCCGGCGTCCTCGACGTCACAGTCGAGGCAAACGGCCTGCGCCAGCAACTGTCCTTCTCCGCCGACCAGACCAGCGCCGCACAGCTGATCGCCGCAGTAGTCGCCCGGGTAGCGGTACGCGACCTGCAGGTGGTCGAACCATCCATAGAAGACGTCGTCCGCACCCTCTACACCACCTGACCCCCTTTTCCGCGTTCTGGATGCAGACTGCTGCTATTGGACCCGCTATCACAGCAGTCTGCATCCAGAACGCGGAGAGTCCTGGTGGGTGGAGCGCACGCCGGGGATCTCGTCGTTGCGGAAGGCGTCGACGAACAGCCGGTGGTCGTCGCGCACCACCGCCGCGTACTCCCGGGCGAACGCTGTCAACCAGGTGACGAACTCGGCCTCCCGGTCGCCGATCACCGCGGCGATCGCCTCCTCGGTCTGGAACGGCACCAGGGTGTGGTCGGAGTCGGAGTCCGAAACGCAGTGCACCTTCGCGGTGGCCCGGCCCAGATAGTCCAGCACCGGCGCGATCTCGTCGGGCTCGGTCAGCTCAGTCCAGTCCAGGTCGGTGACGTACGGGGACAGCTCCGAGACCACGTAGCCCACCCCGTCCAGCTCGGTGTACCCCAGCAGCGGGTCGGCGTGTGCCTGCAACGCGCGCTGCGAGATGGCGGTGCGGTGGCCGTGGTGCTTGAAGTAGGACGCAATCCGCTCGTCGGTGACCACCCGGGACACGGCCGCGATGTTGCCCTGTTTCATCGACAGCACCACGTCGTTGTCCAGCGCCTGGTTGAATCCCTCGATCAGCACGTTATAGGCGGGCAGCCCGGCGCTGCCGATGCCGAAGCCACTGCGCCCGACGACGTCCTTGATCGTGTAGGCGATGCCACGGAACTTCTTGCTCTCCGGGATGGTGTCCAGGTAGCGCTCGAACGCCGCACACACGCCATCGCGCTCGGCAGAATCCAGCCGCCGCACCCCAGGCCCTTCTCGAAACCGGCGGTCGAATCCCTCCGTCTCGGTGACCGACTCCAGCAGCCCGAAGCGGCTGCGCAGCCGGGCCAGCTGCAGCACCTGGTGGATCACCCCCTCGGTGGTGTTCAGGCGCAGCGAGAAGTCGCGGTCGTCGTCGACGTCGAGGAACTGCCGCACCTGGTCGGTGTAGGCCCGGACGTAGGCCGCGACCAAGGCGTCGATGTCGGTGTCGGACAGCGCCTTGCGCCAGCCGAGCAGCGCGACGCTGGCCACCATCCGCTGCAGATCCCAGGTGAAGTGCCCGACGTAGGCCTCGTCGAAGTCGTTCACGTCGAAGATCAGCACCCCGTTGCCGTCCATGTAGGTGCCGAAGTTCTCCGCGTGCAGGTCACCCTGGATCCACACCCTGCTGGTCCGCTCATCGGCCCACGGGTCGTCCAGTGCGGCCATGTCGGCGTAGAACAGGCAGTCGCTGCCGCGGTAGAAGGCGAACGGGTCGGCGGCCATCTTGCGGAACTTGGTGCGAAACGCCGCCGGAGCGGCCGCCATGAGCGGGGCGAAGGCGTCGGCCAGCGTCTCGACGATCCGATGCCGCCGCCCCTCCGCGTCATCGACGAGCAAGGTCTCGGTCAGCAGCGTCTCGGAGGAGGGCACCATGACTGCATTCTGGCCCCAGAACGCAGCACAGCGGGCCCGATAACTGCATTCTGTCCCCAGCACGCAGTGTTCGATCTACAAGTGCTGGATGTCGGACTGCTTGGCGCGGACGGACTCGGCGGCCTTTCGCAGGTCGGCTAGCTCGTCGTCAGTCAACGGGGTCTCCACCACCCGGCGTACCCCTGACCGGCCCAGCTCGGCGGTGACGCCCAGGTAGACACCGGAGATCCCGTACTCGCCGTCCACCCAGGCACAGACCGGCAGCACCGCACCGGAGTCCTGGTGCACCGCGCGCACCATCCGGGCCGCCGCGGCCGACGGGGCGTAATACGCGGACCCGGTCTTGAGCAGGGCCACCACCTCGGCACCCCCGTTCCGGGTGCGGGTGACCAGCTCGTCGATCTTCTCGGCGGGCAGCAGGTCAGGCAGCGGCGTGCCGTTCACCGTGCAGGCGCTGGGCACCGGGACCATGGTGTCACCGTGCGAACCCAGCGTGAGGGTGCGCACCGAGGACACCGGGACGGCGAGTTCCTCGGCGACGAAGTTGGTGAACCGCGCGGTGTCGAGCATCCCGGCCTGACCCATCACCCGCTGGCGGGGGAACCCGGTAGCGAGTTGGGCCAGCGCGGTCATCTCGTCCAGCGGGTTGGACACCACGATGACGACCGCGTCGGGGGCGTGCCGTGCGACGTTCTCCGCGACCTGCCGGACGATCCGGGCGTTGGTCTCGATCAGGTCCATCCGGCTCATCCCCGGCTTGCGAGGCAACCCGGCGGTGACCACGACGATGTCGCTGCCGGCGATCACCTGGTAGCCGGCGCCGTCGCGGCCGGTGGTCTGGCCGACGATCCTGGTCTCGAAGCCCTCCACCGGCCGGGACTGGTTCAGATCCAGCGCCAGACCCTCCGGCCTGCCCTCGATGATGTCGGTGAGCACGACTGTGTCGAACAGGTCGTACTCAGCCAGCCGCTGCGCGGTGGTCGAACCGTAGAAGCCGGCCCCGATGACCGCGACCTGACCGAAACGTGCCATTCCGGCAGGCTACCAAGCACCCAGGGCGCCCCGATTCAGCCGGCGTCCAGCGGCCCCCCGACGATGGTCAGTGCCACCGCCAGCATGAGCAGCCCGAAGACGCCGTAGGTGAGCACGTCCACCGCGCGGCGGCGGATCCCGAGCAACCCGGTCCGCTCCGGCGGGAGCAGCGCCCGCAACCCCGCGGCCAGCAGCAACGCACCGCCGATGATCACCGTGCCTTCCCGCCAGTGATACTGCGCGATGCGCACCATGCCAACCAGCACCACGGCCAGCACCAGACCGAAGGTCAGCTGCGGCCGCAGGCTCGTCCGCCCGGTCACGGCAAGCTGGCCCGCTCGGCGACCTCGACGACGTTGACGAGCAGCATCGCCCTGGTCATCGGCCCGATCCCACCAGGGACCGGCGACAGATACCCGGCGACCTCGGCCACCGCCGGGTCGACGTCGCCGACCAGCCCGGCGCCGGTCCGGCTGATCCCGACGTCCACCACCGCGGCGCCCGGCTTGACCATGTCGGTCGTGATCAGGCCGGGGCGCCCGGTCGCAGCAACCACGATGTCGGCCCGGGACACCTCGGCGGCCAGGTCCCGGGTGCCGGTGTGGCAGAGCGTGACCGTGGCGTTCTCACTGCGCCGGGTCAGAAGCAACCCCAGCGGGCGGCCGACGGTGATGCCCCGGCCCACGACGGTCACAGTCGCACCGGCCAGCGGCACGTCGAAGCGGCGCAGCAACTCCACGATCCCGCGCGGGGTGCAGGGCAGCGGCCCCGACCCACCGAGCACCAGCAGGCCCAGGTTCACCGGGTGCAGGCCGTCAGCGTCCTTACCAGGGTCGACCCGGGTAAGGACAGCGCCGGTGTCCAGGCCGGGAGGCAGCGGCAGCTGCACGAGGTAACCGGTGCACGCCGGATCGGCGTTCAGCTCGTCGATCACCGCGAACAGCTCGTCCTGGCTGGTGGTCGCGGGCAGGTCGCGGCGGATCGAGGTGATGCCGACCTTGGCACAGTCGCTGTGCTTGCCCCGCACGTAGGCATGCGAACCCGGATCGTCACCGACGACGACGGTGCCCAACCCGGGGGTCACTCCGGCGCGGCGCAACGCTGCCACCCGGACCTGCAAATCCGCGAAGATTTCGTCCCTGGTCTTCTTGCCGTCCAGCACTGTCGCGCTCACGGGGCCATCCTTGCACCGGGGCTCACGCTCGACGGCGCCCGGCCCGATGACGAGCAGGTAGCGCGATCACGGTCACCGCCACCAAAGTCAGCGCAGTGCCGATCAGGGTGGTAGCGGTGAGCTGGTTGCCGCCGGCGGGCACGAGCAGGTCGAGCAGTACCGCTCCGATGAGCTGTCCCGCGACGGTCCCCAGCCCCAGCAGGAGCACCCCGGTGATCGGGACGATTGCCGCGGCGGCGCCGATGAACAGCACGCCCAGCGCGCCGCCAAGGTACAGCCACGGCTGTGCGGGCAGCGGTTCGGGCAGCCCGCGTATCGCCACCTCCACTGCCGCGACCAGTACCAGCGCGACGATGCCCACGGTGAAGTTGACCAGTGCGGCCGGCAGCATGCCCGACGTTGCCGGTCCGTCGTGCCGGGCGGCTGCCCCGACCCGCCCGTTCACCGCCTGCTGCCAAGCGGTGCCCACCCCGGCCAGCGCGGGCAGCAGCACCAGCCACAGGGCCTGCGGCGCGCCGAGCCGGTCGGACATCGTCAGCGCCACGGCGGCCAGCGCGAGGATGGCGCCGGCGACCCGGCGCACGCTGACCGCCTGCGGCTCCCCGGGCCCCATGCCGGCCCGGTCCACCAGCAAGCTGCTGGCGGTCTGCCCGGCCACTACGGCGACGGTGAACACCGCCACTCCGATGGTCGCGACGGTCAGACCCTGGCAGGCCACCAGGAACGCGCCACAGATCCCGCCGAGCAGCTGGTACGGGCGCAACCTGCGGTCCCGGACCGCGGCGACGACCCGACCCAGCCCGCGGCGCATCCGGGGTCGCGTCGCGGCCACCAGCCCCAGCAGCAGCAGGCCGCCCAGGAAGGACAGCCCGGCGGCGACGACGCCGTCGTCGATCCGCTGGCCGAGCTCGCCGTTGATCCGAGCCTGCAGGGCCACCGCCAGCCCGAGCCCGACGGCCACCACGGTTCCGACGGCCCGCGCGCCCAGCGCCGGAGCGGGGTCGACTTCGTCAAGCACTCTCATACACCGAGGTCCACCCGCAACCCGTTCGCCACGGCGAAACGGATGGCGGTGTCCACATCGATCCGGGCACCGGACAGCCGCGCCTGCACCAGGGCGTCGGCGTCCAGCCGGGCCCCGCGCAGGTCGGCGCCCTCCAGCCGAGCCCCCAGCATCCGGGCCCCGGTCAGGTCGGCCCCGGAGAGATCAGCGCCCCGCAGATCGGCCTGCACCAGGTTTGCCTCGGTCAGCCGCAACCCGGCGAGCCCGACCTCCCGGAGGTCGGCGTGACCCAGCGCGGTAAGGCTCAGGTCGACTTCGCGCAGGGTCCACGGGCGCAGCCGGCATTCGCTGATCGTGCTGCCCAGCAGGGAGCAGCGTTCCAGCACCGAGTCGGCCAGCGTGGTGCGCTGGAAGGTGCAGGTGTGGAATGCCGTCGCGCGGTGCTCGGAGGCGCCGAGGTCGGCGCGGGTGAAGTCGCAACCGGTGAACCGGCAGCTGCGGGTGCGCAGCCCGCGCAGGTCGGCATCGGTGAACCGGCAGCCGACGAAGCTGCGCCCCTCCCATTCCTGGTCGGCGAACACCGCGTCGGTGAAATCCTCGCCGGTGCAGCCCTCATCGCCGTTCGCCGTCACGCACCCACCTTGCCAACCCGCTTCGCCGGATCAGGTAGCACCCCAGGGCTGAACCAGCTGCAGGCTCCGGGTCAGTGGGTGAGGGTGCTGAGGAAGGCTCGCCAGGCTGGGGTGGGGACGGTCAGAGCGGGGCCGTCGGGGTCCTTGGAGTCGCGCACCAGCACCCGGTCCGGCGCGGGCGCGACCTGCACGCAGTCCTTGCCGCCGCTGTAGCTGCTGGTGCGCCAGCCGACCTGGACGCAAGCACCGTTTCCGCCGCTGTAGCTGCTGGTGTGCCAGACGATGCGGTCCGGCTCAACCGCGGTCATCATGATCCTCTCCATCCGCGTAGAGCCCGGTTGCCAGGGCGGCAATCAGCTCCCTCGATTGTCCCTCTCCCAGCGCGGTTTCCGCCAGCGCCGCCAGGATGCGCCGGTAGGCCTGAATTTCCTCCGGCTTCTCCAAGAACAGGCTGGAGGTCTCACTTTCCAGGTAGGCCACTGGTTTGAACTCGGCGAACTCCATCAGCCAGAACGCTCCGGTCATCGCCGCGTGCGCGCCGAGCGCGACCGGCACCACCCGCAGGGTCAGGTAGGAGCGCGCCGACATCCGCCACAGGTGGCGCAACTGCTCGGCCATCACCGCCGGCCCGCCCACTGGCAAGCGCAACGCGGACTCGTGCAGGTAGAAGGTGAACCGCGCCGGGCGGTCCCGGCTGAACAAACTCTGCCGGGCCAGCCGGGCGGCCACCCGGTCGTCGACCTCGTCGGGTGGCACGTTGACGATGCGGCTGATCACCGCGCGGGCGTACTCGCTGGTCTGCAGCAGACCGGGGACGAATATCGCCTCGAATGCGCTGATCGTCACCGCTTTGTTCTCGTGGTCGATCAGCGTGACGAGCTGTTTGGGCAGCCGGGAGCCGTGCTGCTGGAACCAGCCCGGGGTGTCCTGCTCCCGGCACAGCGCCAGCAGCCGCTCCCGCTCCGGGCCCTTGACCCGGCACGCCCCGAGGAACGCGGCGATGTCCACCTCGCTGGCCCCGCGCTTTCCGGCCAGCAGCATCGACACGTAGCTCGGCGTCACGTCGAGCATCTGAGCGGCCTGCTTGCCGGTCAGCCCGGCCTGTTTCATAGCCTCGCGCAGTCCCTCGCCCAACTCCCGGCTGCGAATCGTCGGCTCGCGATGTGGCATGGTGACACCTCCCGGCGCAAGATCATAGATCACCCCACCGCGAAATTCGACCAGCACGGCCAGATTAACCAGTGGTGAATTCATTGCACGACCATTGGTTAACCGGTTACCTGATCATCGGCGGGGCAGCGGACCTCGCCCGATCTTGGGAGGTATCCGGTGAGCACACCCTCACCAGCACTCGCCGAAGCAAGTCACCTGCTGCACGAGGATCTCTACAACCACCTGCACGAGGCGGAATACCTGGCGGAACAAGACGGCGAGTGGTCCACGGACGACAGAGAAACGGCGCGCAAGCTGATCGGCGATCTCGTGCTGGTCATCCGCGGGTTGGTGGGCGAGCACAGGCTACAGAGCAGCGGTAACTGCCAGACCTGTCCGTCGGCGTGGCCCTGCCCGGTGGTGACGACCATCCACGCATTGGTGAAGGACCCGCAACGCCAGTTCGTCGCGCTAGTCCTTCGGGCAAGGGATGAGTGATCGCCCAGATCGGCTCACCGGAAGTCGCGGGAGTTCGAGCGCACCCGCATGTCCAGTGGTGCGGCGTGCTCGGCCAGCACGTTGATCACCCCCTCGGCGATCTGCAGCCAGCCCCGGAGCAGCAGCGCCGGGCAGGCCCGCACGACGGTGCGATACCGGACCCAGAAGCCCGGTGAGCAGATCACGTTCACCATGCCGGTCTCGTCCTCCAGGTTGAGGAAGGTGACCCCGCCCGCAGTGGCCGGGCGTTGCCGGTGGGTCACCGCGCCGCCGACCAGCACCCGCTCACCGTCGCCGCGGTCCCCCAGGTCGGCGGCGGGCACCACGCCCAGCTCGGCCAGCTCAGCCCGGAGGAACTGGGTGGGGAAGCTGCCTGGCGAGACCCCGGTGGCCCACACGTCGGCCGCGGCAAGTTCCAGCGCGCTCATCCCGGGCAGCGCGGGCGCGGCGGCCCCCACCGCGGTGCCCGGCAGCCGATCCGGCCGCTCGGCGGCCACCGCTCCGGCAGACCACAGTGCTTGGCGGCGATGCGGGGTCAACCGGTCGAACACCCCACCAGTGGCCAGCGCCTCGGCCTGAGCGGTGGTCAATCCCACCCGGTGCGCGACGTCGGCGATGCTGCGGTAATAGCCGCGCGCTTGCCGCTCCTCGACCAGCCGGGTGGCCAGCGGCTGGCCCACCGTGCGCACGGTGGCCCGCCCCAGCCGCACCGCCTGCTCCGGGGCGCCCTCCGCGGCCGGTTCCAGCCCGGCGTGCACCCCGCTGGCATTGACGTCCGGGCCACGCACGGTGACGCCGTGACGCCGGGCGTCAGCGATCAGTGACTGCGGGGAGTAGAAGCCCATCGGCTGGGCTTGCAGCAGGGCGGCGCAGAACGCGGCCGGGTAGTAGTGCTTGAACCAGGCGCTGTAGTAGACCAGCGAAGCGAAGCTGATCGAGTGGCTTTCCGGGAAGCCGAAGTTGGCGAAGGCCAGCAGCTTGCCGTAGATCTTCTCGGCGAGCTCGCCGGTGATCCCGTGCCGGGCCATGCCGGCGAACAGCCGCTCGCGCAGCCGCTCCATCCGCTCGGTGGACCGTTTGGCGCCCATCGCGCGGCGCAGCTCGTCGGCCTCGGCGGCGGAGAAGTCGGCGACGTCGATGGCCATCTGCATCAACTGCTCCTGGAACAGCGGCACACCCAGCGTCTTGCGCAGCGCGTTCGCCAGCCGCGGATGGTCGTAGTCCCAGGCCTCCTGGCCGTTGCGGCGCCGGATGTAGGGGTGTACCGAGCCGCCCTGGATCGGGCCGGGGCGGATCAACGCGACCTCGACCACCAGGTCGTAGAAGCAGCGTGGCTTCAGCCGGGGCAGGGTGGCCATCTGCGCGCGGGATTCCACCTGGAACACCCCGACCGAATCGGCCCGGGCGAGCATCTCGTAGACACCCGGATCGGTGGGCTGCAGATCCGCAAGCTGCACCCGGTGCCGGTAGTGCCGGGCGACCAGATCGACCGCGTAGTGCAACGCGGAAAGCATCCCGAGCCCCAGCAGGTCGAACTTGACCAGACCGGCGGCAGCGCAGTCGTCTTTGTCCCACTGCACCACCGAGCGGTTCTCTCGCCGCGCCCACTCCACCGGGCAGACCTCGGCCACCGGGCGGGAGCAGATCACCATGCCACCGGAGTGGATGCCCAGGTGCCGGGGGAACCCCTCCAGCTCGGCGGCCAGCGCCAGCACCGGTTCGGGGATGTCAGTGAGACCTGCTTGCAGGGTCGAACCATCAACACTGTCGGCTCCGGCCGAGCTCAGCGGCCCCCACCGGTCGATCTGTTTGCTCCAGGCATCCTGGGTGCCGGTCGAGTAGCCCAGCGCCTTGGCCACGTCCCGCACCGCGGAGCGGGCCCGGTAGGTGATCACGTTGGCGACCTGGGCGGCGCGGTCGCGGCCGTATCTCCGGTAGACGTACTGGATGGCCTCCTCGCGGCGATCGGACTCGATATCCAGGTCGATGTCGGGGTAGCCGTCCCGGTCCGGGGCCAGGAACCGCTCGAAGAGCAGATCCATCCCCACCGCGTCGACGTTCGTGATGCCCAGCGCGTAACAGACCGCCGAGTTGGCCGCTGAGCCGCGGCCCTGGCAGAGGATGCCGGCCCGCCGGCAGAACCCCACAATGTCGTGGACGATGAGGAAATAGCCGGGGAAGTTCTTCTCCGCGATGACGGCCAGCTCATGTTCGATCTGGTGGTAGGCGCCGGGACGCTCGTCGTAGCTGCCGTAGCGGGTGACCGCGCCGAGCCAGGTGAGTTCCCGCAGCCAGCCGGCCTCGGTGTGGCCAGCGGGGACGTCGAACGGCGGCAGGTCCGGCGCCACCAGGTGCAGATCGAAGGCGCACTCCCGGCCCAGCGCGGCGGCCCGCTCGACAGCTCCGGGCCAGCGGGCGAACCGGTCGGCCATCTCTTTGCCAGAGCGCAGATGCGCGGTCGCCGCAGCCGGCAACCAGCCGTCCATCTCGTCCAGGCTGCGCCGGGCCCGGACCGCGGCCAGTGCGGTGGCCAGCCGGTGCCGGGACGGGGTGGCGTAGTGCGCGGCGGTGGTGGCGACGGTGTCCAGCCCAAGTGCTGCGGCCAGCGCGGCGAGGGCGTCGTTGCGCTCGGTGTCGTCGGCCAGGCCGTGGGCGGTGAGCTCGACGACGACGTGGCCGGAGCCGAACAGCCCGATCAGACGGCGGAGCTGGGCGGCCGCAGCGTCCGGACCTTCACACTCCAGCGCCCGGCGCACCGCTGCTTTGCGGCAACCGGTCAGCACCACCCAGTGCCCGCCCGCGGCCGCTGCCACCGCGTCCAGGTCGTAGACCGGCTTACCCTTCTCTCGACCGCGGAGCTGAGCATCGCTGATCACCCGGGACAGCCTGCGGTAACCCTCGGGATCGCGGGCCAGCACGAGCAGGTGCTCACCCTCCGGGTCTGCTATCCCGTTCTGTGGAGCGGTGAGGCCGAGGCTGAGCTCGGCCCCGAAGATGGTCTTGACGCCCAGCTCGCGAGCCGCCTCGGCGAAGCGCACCACCCCGTACATCCCGTCGTGATCAGTGATCGCGATCGCATCCAGGCCCAACCGGGCGGCCTCCTCGACCAGCTCCTCGGGGTGACTGGCCCCGTCCAGGAAGCTGAAGTTGGAGTGGCAGTGCAGTTCGGCGTAGGGGGTGCGCGGCTGGGCTAGCACAGACTGGGCCGGCGCGAATTGGGCCGGCGTTAGCAACGGCGGTGGCTCGTACCGGTCCCGGTGACGTGTCCACGCCGGGCTGTCCCCGCCGTCCCCAGGGTGCTCCTCGTCACGATGCTGTGACCTGGAACCCGCTGACTCGGACCGCACCGACCCGGTCCGCCCCGACTCGGAACCAGCAGTCCGCCCGGACAGCGCCCGTTCCAGATCCGCCCACCGCACCGGCGGGTTATTCCAGCCCATGATGTGGCTCTAGAAGGGGGGCGGGTCTTCGTCGGGTGGGGGGTGAGGGTCGGGTCGGTAGTCGTGGGGGTGGCTGGTGTGAGTGTGTCCGGTCGGGTCTGTCCAGATGATGCGGCCGTCGGGGTGTTGATCGACATCCCAACCGGGGGAGTGGGTTTTAAGTCGGTGGTGGCGGCGGCAACTGGCGTGCAAGTTGTGTTCGCTGGTCGCACCATCGGGATAGGGGATGGTGTGATCGAGGTCGGCGGTGGCGGCGGGTTGGCCGCAGGTGGGGAATCGGCAGCGCAGGTCGCGAGCGCGGACGAAGTCGGCGAGTCCGGTGGGTGGGGTGTAGGTGGTACGGCCGTAGTCGAGCAGAGTGCCCGAAGCTGGGTCGGTGAGCAGCCGCCGCCAGGTCCCCTGCGCGGCGATCTCACGGGCCAGACCGGCGGGGATGGGCCCGTGGCCGACCAGCTCGCTGGGGTAGTCATCTAGCCCGAGCAGCGTGGTGATCGGCACGATTACCGACACCAACGGCTTCCTCGGGCTGGTGCCGCGGCTGGGACCGCAGCGGTGACCATTCGAGCCCGTAGCCGCAGGCTCGGTGTGCGGCGTGGCGCTCCCCCTGGCCATAGCGTCGGTAGGCGCGGTTCCGGTAGGCGCGGTTCCGGTAGGCGCGGTTCCGGTGGAATCGTCGGGGCAGTTGGAGCCGGGGCAGTCGCCATCGCATTGAGGGTCGGGGCAGTCGCCGGTGGCGCCGCAGCGCCGTCCAGTAAGCAGGTCGACGAGCAGGTCGGCGCGGCGGGCGTCCATCCCCCGGGGATCGTCGCTACCGAGCCCGCGGGCCAGCTCGCAGAGCCGCTGATAGGCCGCGGTGGCGTCCGGCGCGGACAGCAACGCCCACAGGGAAGCCATCCCGTCCTGGTCCGGGGAGACCACGACCCGCCGGTCGGCGCGCCGGTAGTGGTGGCGTTCGGCGGCCCCTTCGGGGTCGAGCACCAGCACCGCCCGGGCCAGCGCGGCCCGTAGCTGGGCGATCGTCTGTTGCCCGGCACGGGGCAGCACCCGCGCCTCGAGTGCACCCCGCTGCTCACGCGGGAGCAGGTAGCTGGTCTCGGTGATCGCCCGCGCCTTCAATGAATCGATCGTCCCGGCCTGCCACGCGGCCAACGTCCCAGGCAGATCAGCGATCAGCGTCTCAGCCATCACCAGCCGATTGGCCGCGGTCGTGCGCGACAGCCGCAACGCCACCCCGATCTCGTCGGGAGCGAACTCACTGGCCCGCGACGGGGTATCACATCGGGCCGCCAGCGGGTGATCACCCGGGCGGCGCTGGGCGAACTCCGCCAACAGCCTCGCCTGTCGCGCCAAGGCCCAGGATGCGGTGCGGTCAAACCCGATGATCGTGTCGATCAGTGCTGCATCGGACAGCCCGGCGGGGTCGGCCGTGCTGTGGTCGAGTTCCAGGGCCAACCACCCCGACGGCGCGCACTCCGACACTGGAACCGGTGACTCGCCGGTATCCGGCGGCTCAGGGACCTGGTCGAGCCATGCGGGGTCGAACCAGTCCTCCTGGCAGGGGGCACCCGCGAGAGGTGCATCCTCGGAGTCAACAGTATCGAACACATGTTCGATACTAGCAGACGGGGTGAACCAGGTGTTGGTGGAGTCTCGGCGGTGCCAGCGACAAACCGCTGCGCCGACCACGCGGCGGCCAGCGCGTCGAGCGCGTCGTCCAGAGCGACACCGGTCGGTGCCGCGGCCAGGCGGACGCGAGCTACTCGTAGATTCCCTCGACCCGCCAGCGTCCTGTCTCGCAGGCCAGCAACACCGCGAGCGGTTCTGCTGTGCTTCCAATGGGTTCAGCGCCGAGCACCGCCTGCAGCCGCGCGCAGCGCCGCCCGCCACTGGGCTCCCACCAACGTTCCTCGACCGGCCACGGCCCCGCCCAGGTCAGCACCCGGCGCAGCGGTTGCCCGTCGATCGCGATGCGATACGGGGCACCGGTGAGCACCCCGCGCCCGCTCACCCCGACGACGCGCCCGGCCTCGTCGAGCACCTCGGCGGGCAGCGGGCAGGCAGGCACCCGGGACGGGGCTGGCGCGGGCAACCGGCCCGGCCAGGGATGATCCGCAACGCGCGCCGGGACGAGGTCGTCGCCCCACGGCACCAGGCTTATCCGGTCGGTGGGGTCCCGGCCGCCGCCGAGCACCCCGGTGAGGACCTCCTCGGGTCCGAGCATCCCCTGTACCCGGACCAGCGCCCGCCCAGCCCGCTCGTCGTCTTCCCCCGACTCCCCCCACAGCCCGCGCTGCAGCGCCTTCCCGCCGACCACCTCCTCGGGAGTCAGCTGCAGCAGTGTGATGCCCGCACTGGGCCGAGACCCGCGAGAGGTCAGCCAGCCGTCCAACTGCCAGCGCACCCGATCGGCGATGCCGGATGCCGTCAACGGCTCGGCGCAGCGCCACACCCGGTGCAGCTCCTCGCCCGCCTCGGTGCGAGCGCTGACGCCGAGCCGGATGCAGGCCAGGCCGCGGGAGGCCAGCGCGGCGTGCAACTGCTCTGCGGGTTCCCGGGAGGCGAACGCTGCCGCATCGACCCGGTCCACCGGCGGGTCGAGCCGGCGGGTGACGGCGAGGTCGATCGGCGGGCTGCGGCGGGCCAGTGGGCGCTCGTCGAGCCCCCGGGCGAGCCGGTGCGCGCGCACCCCGGCTGCACCGAACCGGGAGGCGACGTCGTCGACGTGCAGCGCAGCGAACGCACCCAGGGTGCGCAGCCCCAGCCGGTGCAGCAGGTCCACCAGGGCAGCCCGGTCAATCCCGGTGGCGGCTGGCTGGTGCAGCTCACCGACACCCAGCGGGGCGAGAAAGCCGGCCGACCCTCCCGGCGGCACCAGCAAACTCCGATGTGCAGCCAGGGTCGCGGCGAACAGGCCGTCGGCGATGCCGATCTGGCACCGGACCCCGGCCTGCGCAGCGACCACGTCGACGATCCGTTCGACCACCGTGGCTTCGCTGCCGAAGTACCGGGTCGGACCGCGGGCCGGCACCGCGACCAGCCCGGGGCGCACCACCTCCACGCCGGGCGCCAGGGCCTCGACGGCGGCGACCACCGGCTCGAATGCCCGGGCGTCGCGGTCCGGGTCGTGGGCGAGCACGGCCAACTCCGGGCAACGACCCTGTGCCTCCCGACGGCGTTGCCCGCGGCGCACCCCGTGCGCCCGGGCCGTCGCCGAGCAGGCCACCACCCGGTTGGCGGCCACGACCGCCAGCGGTGCCTGCGCGGACAGTCCCTCGGCCGCCGCCACGGCCACCACCGGCCAATCCAGGCACCACACCGCAATCACTCGCAGCACTACCCGGGAGGCATTATCGAACATATGTTCGAGCACTGTTCAAGTGAACCCGTCCGGCCAGCCGCTGTCAACCACGGCTTACGGCTCGAGCTCGCGGCGCCGCGGCCGCTTGCCTTTGGCGAGCCGTCGAGCATCCCGCAAGGGAAGGGCCGCAGCCTCCGGCGGCACCCGGTACACCTCAACCCCACCCATCAGGGAATAGGCCCGCACCCGGACCAGCGGAGCGCCAGGGCGTGGACGATGGGCGCTGCCGTGGAGGTCGTTGCCGCCGAGGAACGCACCACCACTCAGTTCGACATCCACAGTGTCCGGCAGGTAAATGGTGTCGCCGCCGCAGAACGCCGTCGCAACGATCGTGATCTCCTCGCCGTCGATCTCCGCACTGCGCAGGTCGATGTCCGAGCCACCGAACACGCTCACCGTCCGCAGCCGCCTAGCCACCCGCCAGCGGCCCCCGGTGGTCGAGCCCCCGAACACCGACACCAGCCAGCGTCGCGCCGGGCGACGGGTAGGCCGAGGCGTCCGCTCGGCCGGCAACCTATCGGTAGCACGCTGCAGTTCACCCGAGGTCTGCGCCGCGAGCGCCTGTTGCACCCGGTTCTCGAACTCGGCGAGTGTGAGGTCACCTGTGCCCACGTGGTCCCGGAGCCGATCCACCGCCCGCTCCCGCTGATCGTCGGTGATCTCCAGCTGCTGTCCGTCGTCAGGCACGGGCTCCTCCATGTGGACCAGGACGGGAGCGGACGTGCCGTTGTGCCTACCCCACGATCCCGACTGCGGCCCCACCATCGTGCACCAGCCAAGCACACTCCCGCAGACGATTGTCCCCTATGTCCCTTGTCCGAGTCGGAGTGACGAACCCGGCCGCCACCGGGCCACCGGGACCGGGCAGCAGCAGGCGGGCGGCGCGAGGCCGGGCCGCCGCACCGCGGCCCACCGCGCGCACCACAACCTCGCGGCTGCGCAGCCGCCCGTGCCCAGCCTCGGCGCCGTGCCAGGCCTCGGCCCGGCAGTTCAGCTCGAGGTCCGCGCCCGGCCATCGACCGAGCGGGAGCAAGACCGACCCGCGCTGCCGCGCCCTGGCAGCCAGGGATCGTCGCGCCCCAGCGGGCATCCGGTCCGCGCCAGCCACTGCCACCAGACCCACCCCGTCGAGCAGGGCCGCGGCTACCGACGCCGGATCCGGCCCAGGTCGGGGGATCAGCGCCAGCCGCCGCACCACCACCCCCGCCTCGGCTGCGGCCAGCACGCCGAGGTCGCCGACGCCGACCACCGCGGCCCAGGCCCCCTGCGCGCTGGCCGCCGCCAGCAACGCCAGCAGCAGCGCTGTCGAGCCCTGCACCGCGACCACCGACCCCCGGCGCAGCCCACCGCCGGGTAGCAACGACGCGAGCGGCTCGACCACCGGGAACGGCGGCCGGCCGCCCGGGGCGTCGAGCCGCGCTCTCAGTACCGACGCGGGCGCGACCGGCACCGGACGGTCACTCTCCCGCCGTTGCAGCACCGACGCGACACTCGCACCCGCCATCCGGCGACCTCCGCACCCAGATCCACTGCGGGGAAGGCAGCGCCAAATGTACTATCGAACGTACGTTCGAGTTCTAGTTAACCTGAGCAATCGAGCACCGTCAACCGCCACACGGTAGGGACGGTGTCAACTCCAGAGCGCGGCGACGGGCGCCGCGATGATCCGGTCGTCGAGCGGGAAGACTCGGGGGCCGGTGTGTAGCACGACGCCCACGACGAAACGCTCGCCAAGCTGATCACGCAGCCAGATCAGGTGCCTGGCCGAATCCAGCCTCGGTGCCGCGGTTGCCTTGACCTCGATGGCCACCAGCCGGTGGGCGTCCAGCTCGGCGATCAGATCGACCTCGTGGTCGCCGTTGCGATCACGCAGGTGGTATAGCCTCAGCTGCGGGAAGCCCAGCTGTAACTCACCGCGGAGCTGCGCAAACACAAAGGTATCGAGCAGTCGACCAAACAGGTCGCCGTCTCGCAGTACGGCGTCAACCGTGAGCTGCAGCGCACCCGCGACGAGTCCGGGATCCACGACATAGCGCTTGGGTGAGCGCACCAGCCGCTTGAGGCGGTTGCTGCTCCACGCCGGGACGGCGTCGATCACGAACAGGTCACGCAGCAACCCCTCGTAAGCCTCCGCGGTCTTGCGGTCGATCTCAGCAGCCTTGTGCAAGGTGGCCAACGGCACCACACCGGCGGTGTTCAACGCGTACGCCTCAAAGAAACGACGAAGCCGGCCCGGATCGCGCCGCCCGTCGAGCTGATCAATATCTCGAGTGAACAGCTGGTCCAGGTAACTCCTCGACCACAGCATGCGGCCGCGTTCGGTCCGTCCGAGCAGGTCGGGAAAGCCACCCTGAAGCGTCAGTTCGATGTAGTCCCGCAAGTCGGGAGGCTCGGCTGGGGCCCGCAGGCCCGCGATGCCATCCGACGCGATCCGCAGCAAGAACGGTGCCCGGCGCAGCTCACCGCCGATGATCTCGCGCATGGTCAGCGCCCCGATGTCGACCTCAATCAACCGTCCGGTGCCGGGCCAAGTCGGGGAATCCAAGCGACCGCGCACCGAGCCGGTGACGATGAACCGGCCGGGTCGGGGAGCGGCATCGACTGCGCGTTTGACCGCGCCCAGGACCGACGGAACGAGCTGCCACTCATCGATCAGCACAGGCTCGGCACGGTCGCGCAGTGCAGCGTCCGGATCAGCCTCGACCACAGCGGCCTCCCGTGGCTCGTCGAGGCGGATCACGCTACGGGCGTGCCGGATTGCCGTGGTCGTCTTGCCGCTGGCCCGCGGCCCGACTAGCAGCAGGGCGGGAAACTCCGCGAGCAGGTCAGCGATCAACTCGTCGGCGAGTCGCGGAACATAGCGGCTGCTCACAGCGTGAGGGTACCTGCTATTCCCAATACAGCAGTAGAGAGGTTCCCGTAATCGCAGATGATCCACTCCCGATATCGCCGATGACCCGCACCCGGGCAGGCGGGCTTCGGCGGCAGTCCGCCGGCTGCGCCCGCTAGCCGACCGACATCGCCGGCACGGCAGCCGCCACCCTCGAGCGCACCTGAGGGGCGCGCAGGTACCCGCCGGAGTCATGGTTGTTGGGCGAGGGGTTGTCGACCTGGGTGTCGACGATTCTGGGGCCTCCGCCGAAGTCGTCAGAAAGGGTGGTGTCGAGCGTGATCACATCGAGCGGGTCGGCGAAGTTCGCCCACAGCCCGACCGGCGGCGGGATCCGCAGCGGCTTGGCGATCACGTCCTGGATCTCGGTGTAGCCCAGCGGCGCGCCGAGGGTGACCAGCAGCGGCACCGCCCGGCCCGCGAAGCGCGGCTCGCTCAACACGTCGTAGGCGATCATCGTGCCGAGGCTGTGACTGACCACCACCACCGGCCCGGCCACCGCATCCAGGGCTTGCCGGAGCCGGTCTTGGATCGCATTGCGCTTGTCGGTGAAGATGTAGCTGTCGGCATCGGGGATGAGCCGTTGCAGCAGTTGCCGCAGCAGTAGGCGGCGCACCGATGGCGGTAGCGGCAGAACCCCCGTCACGCTGTCTTCCAAGGTCAGGGGCTGGCTCGCGGCCCGAGTCGCCATGTCGATCGACAGGCGCAGCGCCAGTGCCTGCCCGCGCGGGGTCAGCCCGGCGAACAGCTTCGCTTCCTCGGCGGCCATGGCCCGGGCACCGGCGGACCCCTCACCCAAGGTCGCTAGGGGTTCGCCAGTCGCAGCGGCCAGGGCGGCCAGCGCCTCATCCGGTGTGCCAGCGTCCGATCCGATCGCTCCGGGCTGGGCGTGCAGCAAGTCTGCGTAGTGGGCCATCCGGGTCCGCTGGCCCATGTCCCGGCCGAACAGGTCCTGGTCCCAAGTTCGCTTCAGGTCGTCTCTGGGTGGCTTGTTGCCGGCCCCGTGGATGTATATGACGGTGGGCGCCTGTCCCGCAGAACTCATCGCCGCTTCCCTGAAGGACACCGGGGATGCGCCGGGGCTCGCCTGCAACTTCACGATCCGTTTGGCCACCAGATCCCCGCCCGCGAAACCTTCCACACACACCAGCCGCGCGCCCGGCACGTTCCCGACGGTGACCGAAGCGCTGCCCCCGGCGACGTCAGCGACATCGATGGATGTCCGGGGGCGGCCGTCAACATACACGTCGGCACGGTCCACGCCGGCGACCCCGAGCTCGATCCGCAGCGTGCCGTCGGCAGCCGGGTGGACGTCGACGACCAGCTTGCGCACCGGCAGGCCGGCCAACAGCCGGCCCGCATGGTCGAGCAGGTCGACGTTGCCCTCGAGCACGTCCCGGCGGGTCATCCGGTGGCGTACGTCCGGTGTGACGCCGAGGTCCTCGACGGGGGTGCCGGCCAGCCTCCCCACCCGCAGGGTGCGCCGGACCGACACCCGCATGCCCGCCCCCTTCGGCAGGGGTTTGTACGGTGAGCCCGAGTCGCCCGGTGCGCTCTGCAGCAGGGCGCTGAGTAGCCCGTGGGTCCAGACATTGGCTCCGCCGGCGCCGGTGTTGTCGTCGGCGCCGAGGACCGGGCCGATGGCGTGGTCTTGGAATCCGGCCGCGAAGATATCGGTGGCTGAGTAGCAGCGGGCGTTCGTGATGAGGACGACCGGGCCGTGGTATTGCTGGCCGATGTCGTTGGCGCCGGTCTCCGGAGTGATGGGGAAGGCGCTCGAGAACGGGGCGCCCGTCTCGGCGGCTTGGTCCAGCGAGGCAAACCACGGCCCGAGGTCGATCTGACCGGTCGGGTTGTCCTTGTGTTTGCTGCAGATACGGGCACTCAGGGGCGTACTGATGAACTGGACCGGCTCGGGGACGATCCGCCGGGGGGTGAGAGTCTGCAGGGTGAACTCACTCGCGAAGATGTGGCCGCCGCCGTTATCGCGTACATCCAGGATCAACCCGTGCTGCGGGAGCAGTCCGATCAGCCTGACGAACTCCTCGACGAAACCCACGGGATCGTTCACATTGAACGTGAAGATGCGGATGTGGCCGAAGGTGCCCGAGGCCGTCGCCACGCTTCGGGCTCTGAAGACGCCGGGCATGCTGGTCGGCGCATCTTCTCCGGCGGCGGCCGCAACGGCGGTGAGCGTCGGTGACTCGGCGGCCTGCGTCTGGCCGGCCACCTGAGGTACGAACAGCAGCGTCCTGGCCCGGCTGGCCTCGTCGCCATCGAGGTCGAGTCCCAGAGCAGTGGCGGTGGTGCTGACCTCGTCGAGGTCGCCCACGAAGGATGGCAGGTTCTCGGTGATCAGCCATTTCTGGCGCAGCTCACGTTCGATGCCGTCGGTACCGTGATAGCTGACGGTGACCCACTCTTCGTCGGGCGGCAGGTGGGTGACCAGAGGCCGGACGGTCAGCGAGTCCAGGCCGCGGGCATGCCGGGCGGCGGCGTTGCTGCCGGCAAACCGGGCAGCGTTGCGCTCAATGGCGCGAGCGACGGGGATCCCACTCCAGTGGGTCACCTCGGCGCCCGGGTCAAGTCCGGGCGCCGAGAAGCCCTGCATCACCTGGGACACGACGCAATGCGAACCGCCCGAGTCGTCGAAGAACTCCTCCACCCGGAACGGCAGGAAGGCGACCTTGCCCGCGAAGGGACTGGGCAGCAGGTAGTTGGTGTGCAAGTCGCGGACGGAATGGAAGATCTCTGACATCTCGGTGTGGAACAACCACTCCGGATCGAGCTGGCCGGAAGCCTGGCGCTCCAGGCGGATGCGCAGCAGACGTAGCCGCTGCACCGGGTTGACGGCGTGCATCGCCACCTTGAGCGGGAGATGGACGTAGTTCTGCTCGAGCAACACGAGCGCCTGATCGACCAGCAGCCTGCGCTCTTGGACAGTGAGCGTGCCTGCGCCGCGGAGGAAGTCCCGCAACCCCACCGAGCCGGCCAGTTGATCCCGAACCGGCTCGGCGACGTCAGCCAGAAACGCTGCCGCCAAGGCGTTCTCGCTGAGGGCAGGGTTTCTGCCGGATCGACCGGCACTACCGCCGGAGCCCGCCGTCTCGTCTTGGCTGCTGGTCGCGGTCACGGTCGCCTCCCGAATCTGCCTGGCAACCATGCCACTTCTGAAGCCGTCAGTTCCAGAGCCATTGGCGCAACCGGCACACTCCATGCCGTGACGGGCTTCGACTGGATCTCCCTGTGCACCGACTACGGCTACGCCGACGGGTTCGTGGCCGCCTGCCACGGAGTGATCGCCCGGATCGCCCCACAGGCGCGGGTGCTGGATGTGACGCATGCGGTTGGCCCGGGAGACGTGCGTCATGGCTCGGTGCTGCTCGCCGACACGCTGCCCTGGCTGCCGGCCGCGGTGCATGTCGCAGTCGTCGACCCCGGGGTCGGTACGGCACGGCGCGGGATCGCGCTGGTCAGTGGCGACGCCGTGCTGGTCGGCCCGGACAACGGGCTGCTGCTCCCCGCCGCGCAGATCCTGGGCGGGGTGCGCGCTGCCTACCAGCTTGCCGAGCCCGCCTACCGGCTGCCGACGGTCAGCCCGACGTTCCACGGCCGCGACGTCTTCGCGCCAGCGGCAGCTCACCTGGCCGTGGGCGTGCCGCCGGACGCACTCGGTCCCGCGGTCGACCCGACCTCGCTGGTCACCCTGCCGGCGCCGGTGTGCCAGGTGGACGGCGATCGGATCCGGGTCGAGGTGCGCAACGTCGACCACTTCGGCAACGTGGCGCTCGCCGCTGGGGCAGCCGAGCTAGCCGCGGTCGGGCTGCGCGCCGGCGCGGTGGCGACCCTCCGGTGGCCGGCCGGCGCCGAGCGGGTGCTGCTCGGCACGACCTTTGCGGACGTGGCGGAAGGGGAGCTGATCCTGCTGGTCGACTCGACAGGCCACCTCGCGGTGGCCCGTCGCGGCGGCTCGGCCGCACACCACACAGCCCTCCACCCCGGCACCGTAGTCGAGTTGATCACCCCCTCTCACCCACCAAAAGCATCCACATAACGCTGGCGAGAACTGCGACAAGCATCCATATCGCGGTCCAGGGCAGCCTCCTGACAGCGATATGCATCCATGTGGCGGTTGGCACCCTCAGTGTGCGAAGTGGCGGGTGCCGGTGAGGTAGAGGGGTACGCCGACGGTCTCGGCGGCGGCGATCACCTCGGCGTCGCGTACCGATCCCCCGGGTTGCACCACAGCGCGCACCCCTGCGTCGAGCAGCACTTCCAGCCCGTCGGGGAACGGGAAGAACGCGTCGGAGGCGGCCACTGCACCGGCCGCTCGCTGGTCCGCGCGGTTGACTGCGAGCCGGGCCGCGTCCACCCGGTTCACCTGCCCCATCCCGATGCCGACGGTGGCCTCGCCAGCGGCGAGCAGGATCGCGTTGGAGCGCACGGCACGGCAGGCGCGCCAGGCAAAGGCCAGATCCGCCAGGGTCGGATCGTCGACCGGGGCACCTGTGGTCAACGTCCAGAACGCCGGATCGTCGCCGGGGGCATCGAGTGCGTCCCGGGTCTGCAACAGCAACCCGCCCGACAGCGCCCGGAACTCAACACCGCCGCGCTCCGGCGGATCGGTCACCAGCAGGCGCAGGTTCTTCTTGCGGGCCAGCACGTCCACCGCGCCCCCGGCGTAGGACGGCGCCACCAGCACCTCGGTGAACACCTCGCTGATCTGTTCGGCCAGCTCGATGGTGACCTCGCGGTTCACCGCGATCACTGCACCGAACGCGCTCACCGGGTCGCAGGCATGTGCCCTGCGGTGCGCGTCGGCGACATCCCCGGCGCGAGACACCGCGATACCGCACGGGTTGGCGTGCTTGATGATCGCCACGCAGGCGGCAGCGTGGTCGTGCGCGGCCCGCCAGGCAGCGTCGGCGTCGACGTAGTTGTTGTAGGACATCTCCTTGCCGTGCAGCTGCTGCGCACCGGCCAGCCCCGGCGCGCCACCCGCGGTGTATAGCGCGGCCCGCTGGTGCGGGTTCTCCCCATAGCGCAACGCCGCCACCCGCCGCCAGGAGGCGCCTACCCAGGGCGCGAACCCGTCATCCCCGGGGGCAGCTGACCCCAGCCAGGACGCCACGGCGATGTCGTAGTCGGCGGTGTGCCGGAACGCGGCAACGGCCAGTGCCCGGCGCTGCGCCGGGGTGAACCCGCCGGCCCGGACCGCGTCGAGCACGTCGATGTAGTTGGCCGGATCCACGACCACGGCCACTGAGGGATGGTTCTTCGCGGCAGCCCGCACCATCGCCGGGCCGCCGATGTCGATCTGCTCGACGCATTCGTCGGGAGACGCGCCGGCGGTGACGGTTGCTTCGAACGGATACAGGTTGACGACCAGCAGGTCGAACGGCGCGATGCCCAGAGCAGCCAGCTCGGTCAGATGCGCGGGCTTGCGGGTATCGGCGAGTAGCCCGGCGTGCACTCGGGGATGCAAGGTTTTGACCCGCCCGTCCAGGCACTCCGGGAAGCCGGTGAGCTCCTCGATCCGGGTGACCGGAACACCCGCGTCAGCGATCGTGATCGCGGTCGAACCGGTGGAGACGACCTCCACCCCGGCCGCGTGCAGACCGGTGGCCAGCTCCAGCAGGCCGCTTTTGTCCGACACGCTCAGCAGCGCCCGGCGCACCGGCCTGCGGTCCTCGGCAGTCACGCCCATCGATACCTTTCGTCCGGTGCCGGTGTAGCCCCGGCGGGCCAGGTCAGTGACAACCTCCACCAGCAGCCGCCGCTCCACGATCTTGATCCGCTCGTGCAGCCGGTCCTCAGTGTCGTCGGCCAGCACCTCGACGGCGCGCTGGGCCAGGATCGGACCGGTATCGACGCCGGCGTCCACCAGGTGCACGGTCGCGCCGGTCACCCGGACCCCGTGCGCCAGCGCGTCGGCCACCGGGTGCGGTCCGGGAAACGCAGGCAACAGCGCGGGGTGGGTGTTGACGATCCGACCGGCGAAGCGGTCCAGAAACGTGGTGCCCAGAATCTTCATGAACCCGGCTGTGACGACCAGATCCGGCTGGTACGCGGCGACTGCCTCGGTGAGCGCAACGTCCCAGGAAGCTCGGTCGGGATGCTTGGCCAGTTCGACGACGAAGGTGGGCAGCCCGCGATCCTCAGCGCGCCGCAGCCCGCCAGTACCGGCCCGGTCCGCACCGGCGGCGACGACCCGGGCGGGATAGTCGGAGGCTGCTGCGTCGAGCAATGCCTGCAGCAGCGTCCCGGTGCCGGACACCAGGACAACGACCCGAGCCGGGACCGGGAGGCGGAGCTGGTACACGCTCAGCACAGTCTCCTGGCGACACAGCGGGATGATGGGGATCCAGGCTAGCTTGCCCCTTGGCGCTGCGCGCGAAGTGGCCCGGCCCTCCGGTTGCACGTCGTTGGCTTGCCTGGCGCGGCTGGTCGTCCCCGTCGTCGGCAAGTACCCGGCACCGGTCCCCGCGCGGCTGCGGTCCACCTCACCCGCCCGTGTCAAGCCACTTGTCTGAGTGAGCCGGGATGTGAGTTTGGGACCGATCTTGGTGGGATACTCGAATGATCAGGAGCCGGCTTGTTGCCTGAAGGGAACATATCGTGAGTCGTCTAGTCCTTGCGTTGCTCGCCGTCTGGCTCGTCTTCATCATCGTCGGCATTATCTTCAAGGCGTTGTTGTGGTTGGCGATCGTCGGGCTTCTGCTGTTCGCCGCCACCAGCGTCTACGCTGCATTCCGAGGCCGGTCCGGAGGAGGTGTGCTGCAGCGCTGAGTCACCGTTGGCCCGCTCGGCGGGCGGTGCGCCGTCAGCAGCATCTGCGGTATCGATCCCCGTATCCGCTGGGGATGGCGCAACCTGGGACGAGAGCAGCGTTGCGGCGCAGCCGCCCAGCAGCGTCGCGCCCAGCACAGCGACCGCGAGCGACCCGGCCGGGATATCGATGGGGTTGAAGGCCGCTGCGCCAAGCTGCCCACCGGCCAGGGTGGCGAGCACCGCGCTGCTCAGGGCAAGCACGGCGGCTGCCACCCCGAGCACCCGTAGCCGCCCAACCAGGTCGGGTGCGGCGGCGGCGCACTGTCGCCCCACCGCGGCACCGACCAGCAGGGGAACCGCGAGCGCGACGCCCCACCAGGGCTGCACTGGGCCTTGCGGCAGTGCGGCGAGCAGCGGCACCGCCGGCACCAGCCCGGCCTGCATCGTGACCGGGCTGACCGACAACGCCCCTATCGAGAAGCCCGGTCCGGCCAGCCAGGACAACCCCGCGATCACCGCGTTGGGTAGGTACCCGATCGACAGCACCGCCAGCCCGAGAACGCTGCCGGCGTCAGCTCCCGACATCTGGACAACTTCAGCCGCCGACCCCACCAGACCGGTCAGCACCAGGGCAAAACCGGCGGTCAGCAGGACCGCCAGACCCCACCCCCCAGCCAGCAGGCCGGGCCGTACCCAGCCAGGTGCCCGGCGCAGCGCCGCAGGCAGCAACCCGCAGGGCCGGACCAGGCCCAGACCCGCCGCGACGCCAGCGACCAGTGCGCACCCGAGGGCGGCGAGTACGGGATCTGCGGTGACCGTCGCCGGGGTCGCCACCAGCGCCAGGACCGCGCCCAGGACGCCGTGGGTGCCGGCGATCGCCCCGGCCACCCACCCCGCGTCGGCAGGTGTGTGGACGTCGCAATGGCTCGCGACCCGGGCTGCGCAGCGAGCCACCAGAGCGCCGAGCAGCAGGGTGGGCAGCAGCGGCAGGACACCGAGGGGGGCCCCATCGATGGTCAGCGGGACCTGGTGTGCGACCAGCCAGCCCACTGCGCCGGCCCGAGCCACCGCGGCCAGCGGGCTCTCCGCCCCACCGGCGGCCCCACCAGCGGCCCCAAGCAGGGCGAGCAGCGCAACGATGGCAAGGTAGCCGGAGACGGCTGGCAGGAAGGCGACTCCTACCGTCGCGCCCCAGCCCACTGAGGTCCGGCCGGGACGGTGCCCGCCAGCTACGGAAGTACCGGACACCGGCGCCAGCAGCAGGCTCACAGTCGCCACCCTCGCAGCCGGATGGGACATTCGGGACGATCAGCTGGCCGACGCGCCCCTGATGTAACCGGATCGGGGGATCACGCCGCCCAGCCGGCGAGGTTGGCGGCAGTGAGAGACCCTCGCCAGCCGGGTTGGCGGTACTTGAAGAGCCACCTACCTGAGCGACTTCATGATCTCGCGGGTGAGCTCCGCGGTTTCGCTGGGGGTCTTGCCTACCTGGACACCGGCTGCCTCGAGGGCTTCCTTCTTGGCCGCAGCGGTGCCGGCCGAGCCGGACACGATGGCGCCGGCATGGCCCATGGTCTTGCCTTCAGGGGCGGTGAAGCCGGCGATGTAACCGATCACCGGTTTGCTGATGCTGGCCTTGATGTAGTCGGCAGCGCGTTCCTCAGCGTCCCCGCCGATCTCACCGATCATCACCACTGCCGCGGTGTCGGGGTCGTCTTCGAAGGCCTGCAGGACGTCGATGTGAGTGGTGCCGATCACCGGGTCACCACCGATGCCCACGCAGGTGGAGAAACCGATATCGCGCAGCTCGAACATCATCTGGTAGGTCAGGGTGCCGGATTTGGACACCAGCCCGATCTTGCCCGGGCCGGTGATGTCGGCCGGGATGATGCCCGCATTGGAGGCGCCGGGACTGATCACCCCGGGACAGTTCGGGCCGACGATGCGGGTTCGCACCGGCTTCGCGGCCAGCCCGGTGGCGCCGGCATGGGCGCAGAACGCGGCGGCGTCGTGCACCGGGATCCCCTCGGTGATCACCACGGTCAACCCGATGCCGGCGTCGATCGCCTCGATGACCGCGGCCTTGGCGAAGCGCGGCGGGACGAAAACGACGCTGGCGTCAGCACCGGTGACGGCCATCGCCTCGGCGACCGAACCGAACACCGGCAGTGACACACCGTGGAAGTCGAGGGCCTGGCCGTCCTTTCCCGGGGTGACCCCGCCGACGACCTGGCTGCCCGCATCGAGCATCCGCTGGGTGTGCTTGCGACCCTCCGAGCCGGTCATCCCCTGGACGATGATCTTCGAGTCCTTGGTCAGGAAGATTGCCACCGGTCAGGCTCCCTTGGCATAAGTCGATGCGGCGAGCTCGGCGGCCTTGTCGGCCGCGGCGTCCATCGTGTCGACCATGGTGACCAGCGGATGGGCCGCTTGCGCGAGGATCCGGCGGCCTTGCTCGACGTTGTTGCCATCCAGCCGGACCACCAGCGGCTTGGTCGCGGCCGCACCCGAAATACCCGCGTCTTTGTCAAGAAGGGCGAGCGCCTGCACGATGCCGGTGGCCACTTCGTCGCAGGCGGTGATCCCGCCGAAGACGTTGACGAACACCGACCGCACATCCGGGTCGCCCAGGATGATGTCCAACCCGTCGGCCATCACCTGCGCGTTCGCGCCACCACCGATATCGAGGAAGTTGGCCGGCTTCACCCCCCCGTGCGCCTGGCCCGCGTAGGCGACCACGTCCAGGGTGGACATCACCAGGCCCGCACCATTGCCGATGATGCCGACCTGACCGTCGAGCTTGACGTAGTTGAGGTTGCGCGCCCTGGCCCTGGCCTCGAGCGGATCCTGCGCGGCCGGGTCGGCCAGTCCGGCGTGATCGGGGTGGCGGAACCCGGCGTTGTCGTCCAGGGTCACCTTCCCGTCCAGCGCGATGATCGCCTCGTGGGAGTCCCGGACCAGCGGGTTCACCTCCACTAGGGTCGCGTCCTCGGCGACGAAGGCATTCCACAGCTTCTCGACGGTGTCGGCCGCCGCCTGCGCCACCTCCGCTGGGAACCTGGCAGCCTGGACGATCTCAGCGGCCTTCGCGGCGTCCACCCCGAACCTCGGATCCACCGGCACCTTCGCCAGCGCCCCGGGCTTCGTCGCGGCGACTTCCTCGATGTCCATCCCGCCTTCGACGCTGGCCATCGCGAGGAAGGTGCGGTTGGTGCGATCGAGCAGGAAGGACAGGTAGTACTCCTCAACGATGTCCGACGCGGGGGTGATCAGCACGCGGTGCGCGGTGTGGCCCTTGATGTCCATACCCAGGATGGCGGCCGCATGCTGCTGCGCCTCGTCCGGTGTCCGGGCCAGCTTCACGCCGCCGGCCTTGCCGCGGCCGCCGGTCTTCACCTGGGCCTTGACGACCACAGTGCCGCCGAACTCCGCAGCGGCGGCTCGGGCCTGTGCGCTGGTAGTGGCGACGCGGCCGGGAAGCACCGGGACGCCGTGGGCGTCGAACAGATCCCTCGCCTGGTATTCGTACAGATCCACGGGGTCGACCCTATCCAGCCAGGCCCGGCAGCAGCCCGCTGGCACCGGTGAACTTGATCACTCCACCGGGGCGGCCACCGCGGCGCGTACCCAGTCGACGATCTCGTGCGTGGTGGCACCCGGGGTGAATACCTTGGCCACCCCGAGCTCGGCAAGCTTCGGGATGTCCTCCACGGGGATGATCCCACCGCCGAAGACCAGCACGTCTGTTGCGCCCTTGCTCCGGAGCAACTCGACGACCCGGGCGAACAGAGTCATGTGGGCGCCGGAGAGTACCGAGAGTCCTACCGCGTCGGCGTCCTCCTGCAGTGCGGTCTCCACGATCTGCTCCGGGGTCTGGTGCAATCCGGTGTAGACGACCTCCATGCCCGCGTCGCGTAGTGCACGTGCGACGACCTTGGCGCCCCGGTCGTGCCCGTCGAGCCCAGGTTTGGCGACGACCACCCGGATACGTCCGCTCATTTCCCCAGGGTAGCTGGCTTACTCCAGGCAAAGAATGCGTGAACAACTGCCTCGCTCTACGGGAGCCCGGCTGCGGACCTGCCAGCCGACGTGGCGGACGCCGGCGCGATCCGCCGCTCCCCACATCCGCCTCGTAGGTCGGTTGGATCGACCGCACGGCGCGCGAGAACCGACGCTTGCCGATACCGCCGGACGTATCACGGAACGGTGGCTTGCCCGCAACTTCGCCCTCCGTTAACTTCCCCCCGTCCACGGTCACGCTACGGTCACGGCTGGCTAACGGAACTGGACCCACCAGTTCCCCGGGATCCCCCGCCCGGTGCCAGCTCAAACCCCGACACGGGAAAGGCAGGTCTTGGCCCGACACCGCTCCCCAGGCGGCCAACGACCATCCCCGGTACATGAGGCGGCGCTGCCCCCCGGCCCCTCGAGTACCCGGTCGGCCCACCGCATCACGGCGCCCTCCCCGGCCGTGCGCGGCCGGGTGGTCGTCGTAGCCGTCGCCGCTGGTGCTGTCATGGCCGCAGGCCAGGCGATCGACAACACCACCACCGTGATCTCCGACGATGCCACGTTGCTGGCCTCCGCACGTAACGCCGCATCGGAGACAGGGCTGGAGGTGGCAGGGCTGGAGGTGGCAGGGCTGGAGGCGGCGGGGCTGGGGGCGACAGGGGTGGGCGGACCCGCCCCGGCACCGGAGTACCTGCCTCTGACTCGGCCCGCGGCACCCGCCGCAGCCGAGGAGGTGCAGGCGATGGCCAAAGGGCAGCGCCTCGTAGACCAGCGCGTCGCCCGCGCGGCCGAGGCCAGCCGGATCCGGTTCATGGCGCCCACCAAGGGCACGCTGACCTCCGGATACGGCTCGCGGTGGGGTGCCTTCCACTTCGGCATGGACATCGCCAACTCCATCGGGACACCGATCCTCGCCGCCGCCGACGGCGTGGTCGCGGAGTCCGGACCCGCCAGCGGTTTCGGCCTCTGGGTGCGCCTCCGGCATACCGACGGCACAACCACTGTCTACGGACACATCAACCGCTCGCTGGTCACTGAGGGCCAGAAGGTGCGAGCAGGCCAGAAGATCGCCGAGATGGGCAACCGAGGCCACTCGACCGGGCCGCACCTGCACTTCGAAGTCTGGAACGCGGCTGGCCAGAAGATCAATCCGATCAGATGGCTGCGCGACCACGGCGTCGACTTCTGACAGCGGTGCTCGCCAGATCATCGGCCGCCGTCTAACGGCCACCCGCCACCCAGGTGGGCATGCGCGATACGCCACACCGAACACTGCCGACGCTGGCGGCGCAATGGGCGAAACCCCCGGTCGCAGTGCCTGCAGCGGCCACGGCGGCCAGGACCGTGCTGCGCCAGCAGACTCCGCCAGGCCGCGGCGAGGGGGAGCAGCCGGGCCCGGACCGCAGGCCAGGCCGCTCCCGGCTCCGCTCCGCGGAGCATCCGCTCGGCGTCGCGCAGGTACGCCTCCACGCGCTCCCGCAGCACCCGACCCAATCGCTCGTCCATCCCGCACCCCCAGCAGCTTAGTCGAACACATGTTCGAAAGCTAGCGGGTGGTACTGACACTCGCGATACCCTGCCGTGCGGCACAATCGGTACGGCGGACCCCGGCAAACCGCCCGGAGACGTCTGGCGCGGACGGCGCGGCTCGCAAGCGCGACCTGACTGCTCGCGGCGACGGTTGACACCGCAGGGTGGGTGCTATGGAGGAGCTCGAACGTGGCCGCGAGGCCTACCGCAAGCGAGCCTGGCTCACTGCCTACAAGGCGTTCTCCCTGGCCGATGAGGCGGCTCCACTCGGAGCGCAGGATCTTGAGCTGCTCGCGACCTCGGCGTACCTGATCGGTCGCAACGACGACGGTGTCGGTGCCCTGGATCGTGCCCATCACGTGTATCTGGACGCCGGGGAGCCGGTGTGCGCTGCCCGGTGCGCGCTCTGGCTGGGCTTCGGTCTCGTCGACTCGGGAGAGATGTCTCGTGCGGCCGGGTGGTTCGGCCGGGCGCAGCGGTTGCTCGAACGGGCGGAGTGCGACTGTGTCGAGCGGGGCTACCTGCTGGTGCCTGTCGTGCTGCAGCAGATGTGCCCCGGTGGGTACGAGGCCGGGTACGCCACCGCAGCCGCCGTCGCCGAAATCGGGGAACATTTCGGTGATGTCGACCTAGTCGCCTTCGCCCTGTATGGGCAGGGCCGGGCCCTGGTCAGACTGGGGCAGGTCAAGGAAGGTCTGGCACTGCTGGACGAGGCGATGGTGGCGGTGGTCGCGGGCGAGCTGTCGTCGCCGCTGTTCACCGGGCTGATCTATTGCAGTGTGATCGAGGCCTGCCAGGAGGTCTACGAGCTGCCCCGCGCCCGCGAGTGGACCGCGGCCCTGAGCCGGTGGTGCGCGGAACAACCCGACATGCTGAACTTCACCGGCCAGTGCCTCGTGCACCGCGCCGAGATCATGCAGTTGCACGGCGCCTGGCGGGACGCGCTGGAGGAGGCGCAGCGCGCCGGTGAGCGGTTCGCCCGCAGTGTCAACCAGCGTGCCACCGGGGCGGCCTCCTACCGGCAGGGCGAGGTCCACCGGTTGCTGGGGGAGTTCGCCGCGGCCGAGGACGCCTACCGCAGCGCAAGCCAGTGGGGGTGCCAGCCGCAACCCGGTCTGGCTCTGCTTCGGCTGGCCCAGGGACGCACCGACGCGGCCGCCGCCGCGATCTGCCGGGTGGTGGGTGAGACCACCGAGCGGCTTGAGCGCGCCCGGCTGCTGCCCGCCTATGTGGAGATCATGCTGGCCACCGGCGAGACCGCACAGGCGCTGGATGCCTGCCACGAGTTGGCCCAGATCGCCGAGGGCTACGGGCGCGACGGCGTGTTGGGTGCGATGGCCGCGCACGCCCGGGGGGCCGTCGAGCTGGCCGGCGGCGACCCCCAAGCCGCTCTGATCGCGTTGCGGCGCGCCTGCCAAGTGTGGCAGCAGCTCGAGGCACCGTATGAGGTAGCGCTCGTCCGGGCGCTGATGGGCCTGGCGTGCCGCGCCCTGGGAGACGACGACGGCGCGGGGTTGGAGCTGGCGGCCGCACGCGACGTGTTCCTGCAGTTGGGAGCCGCCCCGGACGTCGTCCGGCTCGATTCACTCACCTCGGGTGCACAACCGGGTCATCAGTGCGGGCTGACCTCGCGCGAGCTGCAGGTGCTGCACCTGGTTGCCTCCGGCGGGTCGAACAAGGCCATCGCCGCCCAGCTGGTACTCAGCGAGCGGACCGTAGACCGGCACGTGAGCAACATCCTCACCAAGCTGGGCGTGCCGTCGCGCGCCGCGGCCACGGCTTACGCATACCAGCATCGGCTGGTTTGAGCGCTCCCTGGGTGGAACTACCCACTGCGCGGTCGCGGAACTTGGGTGCTTCTGCCGACGCGCGGCCTCCTCGCCAGCTCCCATTGTGAGCCGTACAACCGCACCGCGGACGCAAGCGAGGAGGAGCAATGAGCAGCCAGCGCGAACTCCGGGCACGCCCTGCAGAAGAGAGAGCCGACCGAGTTCCGGGACGGCGGGCAGTCGCTGGCGCGCTGGCCGCCGCGGGCATCGTCGGCCCCATCGGCTACGCGGGGGTCGCCCTCGTGCACAGCCTGCTCCGAGCGGATCACAGCCTCGTGGCGGATCCGATCGCCGAGCTGGTGACGGGACCGAGCGGCTGGGTCCAGCACGTCAACTTCATGGTGCTCGGGTTGCTCATCATCGCCCACGCGATCGGGCTCCATCTCGGAGTTCGCCCGACTCGATGGGGAGTGGTCGGTCCCGCGTTCCTCGCGTTGGCAGGGCTGGGTCAGGTGTGGGCCGGAGTGGTGGGCCCCTCGCCGGCACCCTTCGCCATGACGTTCCTGGGCGCCGGGATCGGACTCATCGTGGTGTCGCGGCGGATGGCGCGCGACCCGAGGTGGCGAAACCTCGCCAGCTACGCGCTCGCCACCGGATTCGCGCTGCTCGCCGCGATCCCGGCGGGGGTCCTCCTCGGGATACCCCCGGGCGGGCCGCCCCAGCCGTGGTCGGGTCTAGCGAGCTGGGCGCTGGCCACGATCTGGTTCACCTGCACGGTCGTCCTGGCGCTGCGGCTGGTGCGGGTCACCAGGACGCCCGACGCGCAACGGTGATCACCACGGTGGCACCGGAAAGCAAACGGCACCGAGGAGCCATGAGACCGAACGGAGGCACCATGACGGCGACCATGCTGACCGGAGAGCACGTCGAGGCGTTGCGCCAGAACCTGAGCGGCCGGCTGCTGTCCCCGCAAGACGCGGGATTCGAGGACGCCACGCTGCTGTGGAACGGCATGATCTCCAAGGTGCCGGCGATCGTGGTCCAGCCTGCTGGCGCGGCCGACATCGTGGCCGCGGTGGACTTCGCCCGCGAACACGGCCTCGCGCTCTCCGTACGCGGCGGCGGGCACAACATCGCCGGCACTGCGCTGGCCGATGGGGGGCTGACCATCGACATGTCCCGGCTCCGCGGCATCGTCGTGGACCCGCAGGCGCGGACCGCGACGGTCCAGGCCGGGTGCCTGCTCGGCGAGGTGGATCGCGAGACCCAGCGCCACGGCTTGGCCACCCCGCTGGGCTTCATCTCTGAGGTCGGCGTGGCCGGATTGACGCTGGGCGGGGGCCTAGGCTACTTGACCCGGCGGTTCGGGTGGACCGTAGACAACCTGCTCGAGGTCGAGATCGTCACCGCCGACGGCCGGGTCCGCCGCGCCAGCCTTGAGGAGAACGCCGACCTGTTCTGGGCAATCCGCGGCGCCGGCGCCAACCTCGGCGTCGTCACCTCGTTCACCTTCCGGCTGCACGAGGTCGGCCCGACCGTCTACGGCGGGCTGATCGCCTGGCCCTTCGAGCGAGCCGAGGAGATCCTGCGGGCCTACCGGACCCTCACCACCGAAGCGCCCCGGGAGCTGGCGGTGTGGCTGAACCTCCTGCGGGCCCCATCAGCACCGTTCGTGCCCGAGGCGTGGCGCGGTCAGTGGGTCTGTGCGATGGCCGTCTGCTACAGCGGTGACCTGGGCAACGTCGACGAGGCGCTCGCCCCGATCCGGGCGCTGAGCGATCCCGTCGTGGACCTTCTCACCGAGCAGCCCTACACCCAGGTGCAGTCCTACCTCGACGCGAGTGAGCCCAAGGGCCACCACTATTACTGGAAGAGCGAGTACGTCGCCGAGCTCACCGATGGCTTCCTGTCCGCGTTGCGAGAGCTGGCCGCCGAGTGCCCCATACCGGAGGCGCAGTTGGGCGTGCTGCACCTCGGCGGGGCCCTCAACGACCATGACGAGGACGACGGCGCCGTCGGGAACAGAGACGCCCGCTTCGCTGTCGGAGTGCTCGGCGGCTGGGTACCGGACGAGCCCAACGCGGAGCCGTTCCCGCAGTGGGTCCGTGACGCGTGGCAGCGGGTCCGACCCTTCTCCACCGGCCGCGCCTACATCAACTTCCAGACCGCCGACGAGGACTCCGAACGCATCCGAGCGACGTACGGCATGAACTACGACCGCCTCGCCGAGATCAAGAAGACCTACGACCCGAGCAACCTGTTCTGCTCGAACCGCAACATCGCTCCCCCAGCCCCGGACTGCAGGTATGAAGTTCGATGAGGCACTCGCCGGTGGCCGGACGAAGGAGGCACTCCCACGGGCGCAACGATGCCTGACGCTGGTGAGCCACGTGCGGGACCCCTTGGGCGTGATCACGGAGGCGGCTCGAGTCGTCCGGCCCGGAGGTGCCGTGACGATATTCGACGGCGACTACGCCTCGTGGACGTTCGACTGCTCCGACGCTGAGCTTGGCAGGGCCATGGAACAAGCCATTCTCGGGGTCCTGGTCAGCAAGCCGCGGGTGATGCGTGAGATGCCGCGGCTGCTCAGCCACACTGGGCTTGAGCGGTTGGACACCCTCGCAAACGTCTACCTCGACATCGGCGGTGGAAACTTCTTCCTGCCGGCGGCCGAAACGTACGCACCCCTCGTGGCCGAGGCTGGCTTCCTGCCTGCCGACCAGGTCCAGGCCTGGCTCGCCGAGCAGCGTGCCGCTGCCGCCGCAGGAGTGTTCTTCGCCGCGTGCAACTTCTACGCATACCTGGCGCGCCGCCCGAAATGAGCGGTTCGGCAGTAACCCACAACGCCATCGCCTATGGTCGGACGAAGGAGGCACTGTCATGGGCGCAACGATGGAACGCATATCGGTGAACGGCGTTGAGCTGGAATTCGACTGTGTGGGCTCGGGCGAGGCGGTGGTATGCATCCACGGCAGCGCTGTCGCCGACTCCTACCTGCCCTTGGCGGTTGAGCCGGCCCTGCGGGACCACTACCGCATGATCCGATACCAGCGGCGGGGATATGGCAAGAGCTCCCCGATCGATGGCTCGGTCTCGGTCGCGGAACACGCGCAGGACTGCCGGGCGTTGCTCAGCGCGCTCGACGTCAAGCAGGCGCACGTCGTCGGCCATTCCTACGGAGCTGACGTCGCCCTGCAGCTGACTGTCGATTCCCCGGGCGTCGTACACAGCGTGGCACTCTTCGAACCCTCGCTGCGCGCAGTTCCGAGCGGACCGCAGTTCTTGGAAGCGCTGGGCCGGATTCTGGAGAAGTACCTGATGGGTGACCGGATAGGTGCGGTCGATGATTTCCTCTCGCTGGTGTTCGGCCCTGGCTGGCGAGCGGAGGTGAGCCGCACCGTCCCGGGAGGTCGCGCACAGGCGGAAAAGGATGCAACCACCCTGTTCGAGTCCGATGGTCCATCTCTGGCGGAGTGGCGCTTCGGCGCCGAGGAAGCAGCTAAGATCAAGCAGCCGGTGTTCTTCCTCTCCGGGACCGAGACTCTGCCGTACTTCACCGAGGGTCGCGACCTGATTCACTCGTGGCTGCCGCACACCGAGGACCATGTGATGCCCGGAGCCAACCATCTGCTCCACATTCGGCACCCTGCTGACGCAGCGGCAAGGCTGGCGTCTTTCCTCAAGCGCCACGCCGTGGCTGCGTAGCGAGTAGCCAGGGGCAGTTGCCTGCACCCGGCGCCACGCAGAGGGGGACCCCCGGCCGGGCCGGGAGTCCCCCTCGTCATCAGTTATTGACGTGCCGGCAGATCACGGGCCGAATGAGTTGACCACGAGGGCGCTCTCCACGGCGGCACCGTTGCGGCCCTGACTCTTCGGGACCGTCACATTGGTGGTGCCGGTGCAGGTGCCTCCGTTGCCGTCATCGGCGGTGAACGCGATCCGGTAGACGCGGCCGTCGCCGGTACCGGCCCGCTCGGCGCGGAGGTCGACGCTGCCCGGTGCGCTGGCTCGCGCGTCGGGTGCCGTGTCACCGTCACCGGTGCCGTTGAGCGGTTCGTCCTGGGTGACGCCGGTCACGTTGATCGTGACGGCGTCGCCGTCCGGGTCGGTGGCACCGGACAGGGTCACCGTCCGGAATGTGTGATCCGGCGGCCACAGCGACGTCAGGTCCGGCGTGACGCCTGTGCAGTCGGGAGGCTCGTTCAGCACCGGGACGGTAATGGTGAGAGCCTGGTGGCCGATATCGCCGCCGTCGGCGAGGGCAACGATGTCAAAGACGTAGTCCCCGGGCGCGGTGCCCTCGGGCACGGCGATGGTCACCGTGAAGGGCAGTGTCGCCGGTGTGTCCACTGGGCCGGCCGAAGTCGGGTCGAATGAGATCCAGGATGCGTTCTCATTCGGCAGTACCACCTCGAGGTGGACGTCGCTGACCGTGCCGGAGGCGGCGATGATCAGATCCTTGATCTGCGTCGACAGGTCCGTCCCCAGCGGTGCTTGGACGCTGCCTGGGAAGCTCGCCGCTGCGATCTCCGCGTAGCAGGGGGCGACGTCGAAGCCCGTGTCCACGGTCACTGCGACCACTGGTGTCAACAACGACCGAAGATTCATCCCCGGCACATCTGCTTCACACGCTGCGCATGCTCAACACGGCGCTGGGCAGTGTGTGGTGGCCTGCCCGCGCACCTAGAACGGGGGCGGTTCGTCGGGGTCGGCCGGATCATGCGGGGGTGCTGGTGGTGGGTCCGGTCGGGGTGGTGGTCGCTCCAGGATTGGTAGTCCCTCGATGGTGGCCGTCGGTAGGTAGGGTGGGTGTGGTGGGCCGGGGTGGGGGTCGGGGAGGTCGTCGATGATCGGTGGCGGCTGGGTGTGGTAGATCGTTCCGAGGGGGCTGATCCAGGTGAAGTGGCCGGGTTCGGGTTGGGACAGTCGCCATCCGCCGATGTGTTTGAGGCGGTGGTCATGCTGGCAAACCGGTCCCTGGTTGGCGTTGGTGGTGAGGCCGTGTTGGGCGTGGTCGATGGTGTGGTC
>JBQTHE010000007.1:0-119121 GCA_052390115.1 Pseudonocardiales bacterium
GTCCGGGTGGAGGCGGGGCGGGGTGCCCCGGCCGGGCTACACCCCGTGTGTGGGTAGGCGCGCCCTGCCGCGAATCCCCACTCACGGGGCGCGCGGAGCGCGCCATGACCGTCACCGTGAACGGCCAGCCCTGGGAACTCGCCGAGGGCGCCACCCTGGCCGACGTGCTGGAGCGGTTCGGCGCGCCGTCCGGCGGTGTGGCGGTGGCACTGGACGGTGCTGTCGTGTCGCGAGGGTCATGGCCTGCTGCGTCGCTGCGTGACGGTGCCTGTATCGAAGTGCTGACCGCAGTTCAGGGAGGTTGACACTGATGGCAGACGATCCGCTGGTCATCGCCGGCCGGGAGTTCGGTTCGCGACTGATCTTGGGAACCGGGGGCGCGGGCAACCTCGCCATCCTGGAGCAGGCGCTGCTTGCTGCGCAGACCGAACTCACCACGGTCGCGATCCGCCGGATGGACACCCGCGAGCGCACCGGAGTGCTCGACCTGCTGGTCCGCCACGGGATCGAGCCACTGCCCAACACCGCAGGCTGCCGCAGCGCCGCGGACGCGGTGCTCACCGCGCAGCTGGGCCGCGAGGCGCTGCAGATGTCCTGGGTGAAGCTCGAGGTCATCGCCGATGACCGCACCCTGCTGCCGGATCCGATCGAGCTGCTCGACGCCGCCGAGCAGCTCGTCGACGATGGTTTCACGGTGCTGCCCTACACCAACGACGATCCGGTGCTGGCCCGCAGACTCGAGGATGTGGGATGCGCGGCGGTGATGCCGCTGGGCTCACCGATCGGCACCGGGTTGGGGATCCGCAACCCGCACAACATCGAGATGATCGTGGCGCAGGCCCGGGTGCCGGTGGTCCTCGACGCCGGTATCGGCACCGCCTCGGAGGCGGCCCAGGCGATGGAGCTGGGCTGCGACGCGGTGCTGCTGGCGACGGCCGTGACCCGGGCCAACGACCCACCGCGGATGGCCGAAGCGATGCGCCTGGCCGTGCAGGCGGGCCGGCACGCGAGGCTGGCTGGCCGCATCCCACGACGCTTCTGGGCCCAAGCCTCCAGCCCCCACCCCACCCGCTAACCCCCGCGTGTCCGGCTCCCCTGCCCCGCGTGTCGGGCTCTCGTGCCCAGTGTGTCGGGCTCTCGTGCTCGGTGTGTCGGCCCCTGTTGCACGGTGTGTTGGCTCTGAGGCGGGTCCGAGTCAATGGATCAGCCGGGCGATGAGTTTCAGGCCCGCCGCTCGTCTCTACTGGAGATCTCAGCGACTGGAGAGGGGAACGCGATGAACTTTCCGCAGGTCGTGTCACCAGCCGAGTGGGCGGCCGCTCACGCGGCCTTGCTCATCAAGGAGAAGCAAGCCACTCGCTCCCTGGACGCGCTGGCAGCCGAGCGCCGGCGGCTGCCGATGGTCCGGGTCGAGAAGCAGTACGTCTTCGAGGGCCCGGTCGGCAAGGCGAACCTGCTCGATATGTTCGACGGCCGCCGCCAGCTCATCGTCTACCACCACATGCTGAAGCCAGGCGACGATGAACCCTGCTCGGGCTGCTCGATGGTCGTGGACAACATCGGCCACCTCGCTCACCTGCACGCTCGCGACACCTCGCTGGCTCTGGTGTCGCGGGCGCCGTTAGCCGAGATCGAGGCGTTCAAGAAACGGATGGGTTGGACGATCCCCTGGTTCTCCTCGGCTGGTGGCGGCTTCGACGCTGCCTTCGGCGTCACGACGGGCTTCGGGCTCAACGTCTTCCTCCGCGACGGCGACAAGGTCTTTCGCACCTACTTCACGTCTGGCCGGGGCGTCGAGGCCCTCGGCAGCAACTGGACCTTCCTCGACCTGACACCGCTCGGTCGGCAGGAAGATTGGGAGGACTCACCCGCCGGCTGGCCGCAGACGCGGCCGTACGAGTGGTGGCGCCTCCACGACGAGTACGACGCCTAGCCGACGGAGCACCGCACGGTGTGTCGGGCCGTGGTGCACGGTGTGTCGACTACCTGAGGTCAGGATCGCGCCCGCAGCTCAGCGACTTCGGCGCGCAGCGCGCGTACCTCATCGAGGATGGTCGCCGCGGCGACGGCGTCCTTGCGCTGGTGCTCAGCAACGTCGGCCTTCACCTCGGTCGCGACCTGCTCCTCCATCGCGCGGACCACCACCGCAATGAACAGGTTCAGCACGGCGAACGTGGACAGCAACATGTAGACCACGAAGAAGATCCAGGCCAGCGGTTCGACCGCCATCGCCGCGCGTGCGACGTTCGCCCAATCGTCGGTGGTCATCACCTGGAACAGGGTGAACAGCGAGGTGCCGAGATCGCCGAAGCGGTCCGGCACGCCGTCGCCGAACAGCTGGGTGGCCATCACCGCGGCGACGTAGATCAGTAGACCGAGTAGCGCCGCGATGGACGCCATTCCAGGCACCGCGCTGAGCAGCGCCTCGACCACTCCGCGCATGCTCGGCACCAACGCCACCAGCCGCAGCACCCGCAGGATCCGCAGTGCCCGCAGCACCGAGAACGCCCCCGAGGCGGGGACCAGGGCGATCCCGACGATGACGAAATCGAACACGCTCCACGGATCACGGAAGAAGCGCCACCCGTGGGCGGTGAGCCGCAGCACCAGCTCCACCACGAAGATCGCCAGGGCGACCCGGTCCACCACGTGCAGCAGTTCGCCGAACTGGGCGACGACCCGGTCGGAGGTCTCCAGCCCCAGCGTGACCGCATTGACCACGATCACCGCGATGATGAACCGTTGGAAGCGGTCGTCGTCGACGCGGCTGCGAAGGCGTTCCCGCCAGGTCATCGGCCCCTCCGCGGTCGCGCTTGGATGCTGCGGGGCCTGATCCTATTGGGTGACAGTCAGTGGTATCCGCTCGACGAGCTGCTCGCACGGCTGCAAGCAGCGCTACTACGAGCCGCAGGTCTTGACCTCAACCGCGGTTGGGGTGCGAGGGTGGGGTCGTGAGCACTCCGACGCTGTGTACCCCCGGAACCGATGAGTGGGACGTCGCCTCCCTCGACGTCGATGCCTATCTCGACCGCATCGACCACCCCCGCGTGCCGCCATCGGCCGACGCGCTGAGATCGCTGCACGACGCACACGTCCGAGCCGACGAGATCCCGCAGCGCCCCATCGACTACGAGGTCGCCCACCACTACGCCTCGACTCATCCGCATTCTCCGTTTACCGGTCGGCTGGTCGTCATGCGGCTCGACCACGGCATCAGCCGTCGCCTCGTCGGCGACGAGCTCACCGTGGAGTACGCCGACGGTCGCCTCGAGCGCACCTCGGTAGCGCCGGAGCGCCTGGACGCCACGTTGCGCGAACTCGCCGTCGTTCTCGACGCTGACGACCTCGACGCGCTTGCCACCCGCCTTACCTGAGCGGGGAGGTGTTCGCCGCACCGGGAGGCGCTGCAGGAGCGCGTCACCGGCCCGCAACGGTGGTCAGGGCAGTCGCCGGATGTCATCCACCCAGTTGTCGATCCGCTCCCACCAGTGGTAAAGCCACTCCACCTGGGCGTCTTCGCCGCGCGGGACCTCGGCGGCCGGCACCCGCCACCAGCGCATCCGCACGGTCTGATCGAGCGGCAGCTCCCGCCAGATGTCGGCCACGGTGTACAGGTGGTCCAGGCCCGCGTGCGCCACCCACACGACGTCGGCGTCGGCAGCCGCGGCCAGGGCCGCCGCGACTCCGCCCGGGCGCGGCGGCAGCACATGGCGCATCGCCTCGGAACGGCGCGCCATGTCCTCGAGCCCGCGAGCCCGCAGCCGGGCGATACCGGCGAGCCGGCGGCGCTCGGTGAAGTTACCCCCTTCCGGGAAGATCACCAAGGCATCGTTATGGTCCAGTGCCGTGGCAAGCTCGCCGATCCGCCGTTGCAGCTGCTCGCCACCGCCGCCGGGCAGGAACCGGTTGGGCAACCGGTTGAGCACCACGTCAAGCGCCGGGTCCCACTGCAGCGCCTCGGACAGCACGATCCGCGGTTCCCGCGCGTACCAGTTGACCAGCGCGTGGACCAGCAGGAACGAGTCACCGGGACCGGCGTGCCGGCAGAACACGAGCAACGGTCGGTCGAGGTAGTCGTCGGGGTCGGGGCCTTCGACCTCCACTCGTAGCCGCAGCACCCGGGCCGCTTCGCGGTAGAGCACCCGCAGGTACCAGCCCACGAGCTGGTAGTGCAGGGACTGGAACGGCGGCGTGCGTATCGCCAGCCCGAACCCGGCGGCCAGCCAGAGTCCAAGCAGCGCCACCAGCCCCGCGCTCTCCAGCACCAGCGCGACGACGACCACCCACAGCACGCGCAGCGCGCGCAGCCGGCCTGGCAGCAACGGCGACAGTGCGCCGGCCAGGAGCATCCACACCGGCAGCGTGGTCAGCACCAAGACGGTGAACAGCACCGCGGAGGGGGCGAGCACCAATCGGCGGACCCACCGCGGCGGGAGGCTCACCGCCGGCCCCCGGTGCCGAGACGGTCCCGCAGGTACTCCGCCGACGCACGGTGCGCGGCGGTGATCCGGTTCCCGGCGCCGCCGACGTCGCGGTAGCGCAGCGCGGCCCGGCTGTCCCAGCGCGGCGCGCCGCCCTCGCCGGTCGGCAGCACGTGCACCTCGACGTCATCTCCGACGGTGGCCAGATCGCGGGCGTAGCGGTGCCGGCGAGCGATCTCGAAGGCCACCAGGGCCACCTCCCACGGTCGGCGCGGCGGCCGCAACGGCTGGTCGGCGCGCCCGACCTGCAGCACGAAGACCCGATCGGCGCCAAGCTCGACGGCGCGGCCCAGCGGGACGCTGTTGACCAGGCCGCCGTCCATGTAGTGCCGGCCGTCGACGACTGCGGGCGGCAGCAGCCCGGGCACCGCAGCCGAGGCCAGCACGGCGTCGACGACGAGGCCACGGTCGAACCAGTGCTCCGCGGCATCCTCGATGCAAGCAGCGCAGCACGTGAAGCGCACCGGCAGGTCCTCGATGCGCAGGTCGCCCAGCACAGCGGTCACCGCCCGGCGCAGCGGACCCGACGGGTGCGCGGCCACCCCGCTGCGGGCGAACTCGCGCAGCCGCCGGACCGCCCCCGCCGAGAACAAGGCCAGGGCCTCGCGCGAGCGCCACAGCGCGTCAAGCCGGTCGGCGACCTCGTCGGGCGGCAGCGCGGCGAGAACCGCTCCGTTGAGCGCCCCGATCGACGTGCCGACCACCAGATCGGGACGCACCCCGACCTCGACCAAAGCGCGCAGCATTCCGACCTGGACGGCGCCGAGCACGCCGCCCCCGCCGAGGACGATCGCCGTGCCACCGGTGCCCACCGGCCCCATGCTGCCAGCAGCCGCACCAGGCGGCGCCCCGTCACCATCCCGTCACCGAAAAGCCCCTTGGCGCCCGCCGCAAGCAGGCTTACGTTCGCGTCAGTATCTGGCGCGAGGACAGGAGATCCGATGGGTACTGCGGAGAACCGGCAGGTCGTCGCCGACGTCTATGCGGCGTTCGGGCAGGGAGACATCGGGGCGGTCATCGAGTTGACAACCGACGACGTGGTCTGGACCAACCACGGCCCCGCAGCATCACCGCTTAGCGGTGTGTTCCACGGTAAGGACGGGGTCCAGACGTTCTTCGGGCTGGTGAACGACACCCTCGACATCAGCAAATTCGACCTCCGCACGATCGTTGCCGACGGCGACGCCGTGGTCGTCTGGATCGACTCGGTCGCCACCGTCAGGAGCAACGGCAAGACCATCGAAGGGCCGCTCGCGCACTGGATGACGCTCCGCGACGGCAAGCTGGCGACCTTCGACGAGTTCGAACACGACACCCACGACGGCTGGACGTGACCGGGCGACCATTGGCTCATGTCCCGTAGCTCCGGCAAACTCGCACTACGCCCGGTCGGCCGCTCGGTCGCGTGACAGGATCCGCCGGTGCTCCTGCGTCGAGAGCTTCCCGTGGATCAGCCGGCCGTGCGGGCAGTGCACAACGCCGCCTTCGGCGGTGGTGCGGACGCGGCCGAGGCTCGGTTGGTGGATGACCTGCGGGCCGACGGGGCCGTCATTGCGGCGCTGTCCATCGTGGCTGTTCTGGACGGTGACATCGTCGGGCATGTCATCTGCAGTCGCGCGAGCATCGCCGACCGGCCCTCGATCGGCCTCGGCCCGCTCGGGGTGATCCCGGCCTACCAGCGGCGCGGCGTCGGCCAAGCGTTGATGCACGCGGTGTTAGCGGCCGCCGACGCCTTGGACGAGCCGGCGGTGGCGTTGCTCGGTGACCCTGCGTACTACAGCAGGTTCGGGTTTGTGGCGGGAGCAACGCTGGGGGTGCTCCCGCCTGTCCCGGAGTGGGGACGGCATTTCCAGGTGCGGCCGCTGAACACTTGGGACGACTCGCTGCGGGGGACTTTCCGCTACGCCCAGGCATTCGACCGCATGACGTGATCGCCAGGCGAGCCGCCCGCCGGCGAGTCAGCGGCCCGAGCAGGGCGGGGGCGCGCCACCACGTGCGCGTCGCCGATCATCTCGACGAGATAGGAAAGGTCGTCTAGCGGCAGCCGGCGAACAGTGTCAGGCAAGGGGCATGGTGGCTCCTGTCGGTAGAGGTTTGACGCTACGCAGGGTGCAGCATGCGTCATGCAGATCAACGCCGGGCCGAACCGGCGCTTCTCTCGTCGCGCTCGTCCGGGATGCCGTCGTCGTCGGTGTCGGCCAGCAGCGGGTCGATCCGGCCCGCCCGGACAGCCTCGAGCTGGGCTGCCAACGCGATCCCGGCGAGCAGGGCGATGCCGGTGACGTTAGCCCACAACAGCAGCGCCATCACCGCGGTGAGCGGTCCGTAGGTGTCGTCGAAGTTGTCGGCAACGGAGATGTACACCCCGAGCAGGAGGGAAACGATCAGCCACCCCAGCACGGTCACCCCGGCCCCGGCCGCCAGCCAGGAAAGCCCGGGCTGCCGCCGTCGCGGGGCGTACCGGAACAGCGCGGTCACCGCGGCGAACAGCGCGCCGAGCCCCAGCGGCCACCGCAGCACGTCCCACACGGTCTCGACCGCGTCGCCCCACCGGTAGACCTGCTCGACAGCCTCCCCGAACGCATCCCCGGCCACGATGCACAGCAGCCCGACGGCCATGGCGACGCCTGCGGTCGCCGTCAGCACCATCGCCCGGCCGTACTTGCGCAGGCTCGGGCGATCCCGTTCGATGCCGTAGATGCGGTTGGCGCCCCGCTCAAGCTGTGCGAATGCCGAGGTGGCCGCGAGGAAGGCGGTGACCAACCCGAGGACGACCACGACCTCGCCCCGCTCGCTGCCCTCGTCGGCTGTGCCACCCTCGGTGATGACCTGCCGAAGCAGGTCATCACTGCTGCCTGGCGAGATCGCCACCACGGTCCGCGCCACGACCTCGGCGAACGACTCCACACCCACGGCCGCCGCGAGGCCCGCCCCGGCGATGAGAAGCGGCACCGCCGCCAGTGCGAGCTGCAACGCGAAGGCGCGGGCATGGCTGAATCCGTCGCCGTAGCGGAAGCGGAGGAACGCCGCAGCCAAGAGGCGACCGAGGTGATAGTGCCGCACCGTGTGCCAGGCGTGGTCGGCGGAGAGCTCCCCGCCACCCATGAGCTCGGTCTCCGGAACCGGGCGTACCGAACTCACGTCACCACAGTATCGGCATGAGCTGCCATCGGCGCCATCCACCAATCCCGACAGATATCGAGGAGATGTGCCGCTGGCGGTTCCCTTTCAGCGTGGCCCTCGGGGTCGATCTCAACGGTCAGCAGCCGGTCCGGACGAGGCGAATGTCGACCTCTCGTTCCACGTAGGTCCATTCCTCCGTCTGGCGAAGCCGGTTCACGAGCTGTTCGAACGCTTCGGAGGCTGCGGGGGCGTACTCGAACCAGGTGAGGAAGTCGAACGGCTCCCCGATGTCGTGGCCGTGATGCAGTCGCCGGGCGACCGCCGGCAGGTAATCGAGGCTGGTCGCGATGTGATGCGAACGCTCCTCGAAGATGTCGCGCCGTTCGTCTTGAGACAGGGCCCACCATTCTGGCGACTTCGAGATCGGGATCAACGCGGCACGAGTTGCCCCCGCGCGACCCAGGTCGGCCTGCCGACGGACGAGTTGGTCGTGCTCAGTGCGCCGGACATACCGCTCGTAACTTACGGCGCCACGCAGAATCCAGGTCGCATCAGCGAAAGAGCCGGCGGCGGTCGGGTCCGCCACGACTGACAGGTGGTCCACCCGCGGAAGCGCAGGTCCCGTCACCGCGTCGAGTCGCTCGACGTGCCAGGGCCCCTCAGCCCCACCGACGAAGGCGACCAGAGTCGAGCCCACGGTCTGAGGCTATCGAACCAGTATCGCCGCCTCGTCGAAGGGCGCCGCAAGATGCGGGACGCTCTCGAGGATCAGCAGGATCGATGCTGTGACGGCGACCCAGGATGCCCGCCGCGCGGTCCTCGACAGCGGCACCGGCCAAGGGCCGCTCGTGCACTGGATGACGCTCGGCGACGGCAAGCTGGCGACCTTCGACGAGTTCGGACACGACACCCACGACGGCTGGACGTGACCGGGCGACTTTTGGTTCATACGCCCTAGCTCCGGCAAACCGCTCCGTCGGCTGCTCGGCCGCGTGACAAAATCCGCCGGTGCTCCTGCGTCGAGAGCTTCCCGTGGATCAGCTGGCCGTGCGGGGAGTGCACAATGCCGCGTTCGGCGGTGACGCGGCCGAGGCTCGGTTGGTGGATGACCTGCGGGCTGACGGGGCCGTCATTGCGGCGCTGTCCATCGTCGCTGTCCTGGACGGTGACGTCATCGGTCATGTCGTCTGCAGTCGCGCGAGCATCGCCGACCACGTGATCGCCAGGCGACCGTGCTACGGGTTCGGGGGTTTCCTGGCGCTGTGGCGGAACGCGACCGCGACGGCGAGTGTGGCCACCAGCCCGCCGGCACCGCCGACGAGGAATGCGATGCGCGGACTGGTGACGTCGATGAGTAGCCCGCCGAGGAGATAGGCCAGGGCAGCGGCGACCCCGATGGCGCCGTAGAGGGTGCCGAAGACGCGGCCGAGCAGGTCGCGGGGCACGCTGCGCTGCAGCAGGGTGTTCACCGCGACGTCCATCGCGGCGATGCCCACCCCGCGGATGGTCTGCACCACGAAGGCGGCGGCGACAGCCCAGGCCAGCCCGGTCAGGAGGTTCCCGGCGCTGCTGATGGCGAAGCCGGACAGCAGCAGCGCCCCCATCGCGATCGGGCGGTGCGGCCGGGCGAGCAGTGCGTATCCGATGAACAACCCGATGCCGACCGCGGCCAGCAGCAGCCCGACCGCTGATTCCCCGCCACCGAGGGTGTCAGTGGCCAGGAACACGAGTGCGACGTCATCGATGCCGTTGAACGCGACAACCGCGAAGAAGCCGAGGCCGATCGCCCGGACTAGCGGGGTGGCCCAGATGTATCGCAGTCCGGCCAAGGTGTCGTCCAGGAAGGTTCCCCGCGTGACGCTGGTGGGCGAGTCTTGTTTCAGGGGCGGCAGGAACGTGAGCAGGGCCGCCGAGGCGAGAAAGGTGGCGGCGTCGAGGAGCAGGACGCCGCGGATGTCCAGGATTGGCACCAGTAGCGCGGCGAGCAACGGGCCGAGTGCTTCGCCGCCGTTGGTGCCGATCCCGATTGCGGCGTTGGCGCCCGCCAGGTCCCGGTCACCCACCACGGCCGGGACCGCGGCGCGTGATGCCGGCTGGAAGATCTGCCCGGCGATCGCGCGCAATGCGACCAGGGTGAGTAGCAGCGGCAAGGAGGGCAGCCACAGCGCGATCACAACCATCAGGCCCGCTTGGGCGAGTTCGCAGCCGACCATGACCCGCTTGAGGTCGAAGCGATCGCTGATCGTGCCGATCAGCGGCCCGAGCAGGGCGGGAGCGAAGTCACCGACCAGCAGCAGCATCGCCACCGCCAGCGCTTGGCCCGTCGTTTCGGCGACGTAGAGCATGAGCGCCACCAGGCTCAGCGCGTCGCCGAAAAACGACACGGTGCGCGCGGTCCACAGCAGCCGGAACGGCTGGTTGGTCCGCACCAAGCGAAGCGAGCTCACCGGCTGGTTGCGTCATCGGGTCGTCGCGCAGCCTTGAAACTACCCGGCACAGCTTTCGCCACTAAACAGTTCGCGCCACGGCGTTCGCACCGGCGACACTTTGCCCGATGATCGCATCTCCCACGTTTGCAGCGATTCAGGAGTACCGCTCGCGCCTGGTCGACGTCGGCTTCTGGTGGCCGTACGTCGCCGAGATCCTGGAACGTCACGACCTGGCCGGCGCTGGACGGAAGCCGGTAGCCGGTTTCAACGCGACGTACCCGACTTTCCTTTACGGCGATGCTGTGGTGAAGCTGTTCGGCTACTCCCGATCGTGGCGCGCGAGTCACGCGGCTGAACGCGCCGCGCAACATCTGCTCGCCGTCATCTGATCGCGCAGATCGACGACTACCTCGACCGGCTCGGGTCGTTCGAGTGCGTCTTCGTCCACGGCGACCTGGTCGCTAACCACGTGTTCGTCGAGAGCGGTCGCCTCACCGGGATCATCGACTGGGGCGATGTAATGGTGACCGATCGGCACTATGAGCTCATCCAGCTCTACCGCGACGTGTTCGGTTGCGACAAGGCGTTGTTGCGAGTGTTCCTGGAGGCCAGCGATTGGCCGGTCGGCACGGACTTTCCCCGCCAGGCACTGGGTCTTGCGCTGCACCGCCAGGCAGTCGGTCTTGCCCAGCACCACACGATGGACGTCTTCGAGCCCATCGCAGCGCTGCTCCCGCTCCAAGACATCGGCACTTTGGACGAACTTGCAACCGAACTTTTCGCCGTCTCGTGATGACCAGGCGGCGACGCTGTATCGCTTGCCCGTGGCGCTCATCCGCGCCCGGATCGCGATCCTGCCTTTCAGGATGAGCTGTGAAGTGACGATGCAGGTCGCGTACCTGCTGCTCGGCGAGGCTGGGAAATGGGCCCTCCACCACGAGGTCCGGGACGATTTCCCGGATCGGCAGCGTCCGCACCGGAGGCGCGGCAACTGCCAGCTCGGCGGCCGAGGCCGGGGATTCTCTGCCGCGCACGGTCGAGGTTCTTCACGCCCTGGGCGGGTTCGCCCGTGGAGACGCCGAGCATCCAGACGTTGTGCATCGCGCTGGCAATCGGCACTTCCGGCGGCCCGCGATGTCGGTGCGTGCTGAACATCCGCCCACGGGGGCTTGCATAGTCAGTAAACTCTTGCATAGCCGACACTGGGCTTGCATACTGAAGTCGGCTGCTGCCTGAGGCGGCCGGACCAAGGAGTTGATCACGCGATGGCCGATGACTTTCTCGCGTATGGAGTCAGCTCACCCGAAGTGAAGCACGAGGGTCTGACCGGCGGCGCGGCATGAGCCTCGATGAGCTGAAGGCCAAGTTCGACCGGATGGAGCGTGAGGCATTCCGGCTGCAGCAGTTGCAGAGCTACGCGGGCGTCAAAGGTCCGGAGTGGGAGGCATGGCAGGCTGGCAAGCCGCTGCCAGCGATCACTCCGGAGAGCCACCCGTTCCTGGAGAAAGTCGCGGGCTACACGGCCGCCGGGCGGCGCGTGTACGACGTGCACATCATCGAGTGGCCGCTCGCCGAGTACACAAAGTATGCACTCGCGGTCATACCGATGAGCGCGTGGAACGGTTCGGAGGCCTTCATAGTCGACCGAGAGGCTCACCCGGACCTGGCGACACTGACCGAGGACTTCTGGATGTTCGATGAGCAGCGCGTGGCTGTGATGCACTACGACGAGCAGGAACGATTCGTCGAGGCGGTGGAGCCTACCGAGCCGGTTTACACCTATATCGCTCGCCGTGACCTGGCAATGAAGTACGCGGTGCCCTTCGTGCAGTGGATCTCCGACCACCGGGACCGGCTGGCTGATTGACCGCTGAGCACGACGACCCCTCGATCGAGCCCGGCGCGCCACGCCGCAGGCTTGGTGAGCTGCTGCTTCGGCTGCGTGAGGGCACCGGTCTGAATCAAACCGACTTCGGCGTCCGAACTGGGATGAACCAGTCCAAGGTGTCCCGGCTGGAGACCGCCCGCCAGGTGCCCAGTCGACCTGAGGTCGACGCTTGGGCGCGCGCCGCCGAGGCCAGTGACGAGGTACACGCGCAGCTGTGGGCGTGGGTCGACGCCGCGCTGGCCGAAAGCACCAACTGGATCGAGGATGTCCGCCGCCAGGGATCGGCGGCGAGTATGCGGCGGCGGATCGCAGACGAAGAACGTAGTTCCAGCGTCATCCGGACCTTCGTGACGCTGCTTGTACCCGGCCTGTTGCAGACCGCCGAGTACACCCGCAGACAGGCCACGATCGCGGCCGACTTCCAGCCAATACTGTCCCGCGACCACAAGGCCTCGCTCGCCGCGTGGGCGGAGCGCCAGCTGATTCTTCACGAGCCAGGGCATCGGTTCGAGTTCGTGGTAACCGAGGCCGCGCTGCGTTGGAGACCGGGGCCGGATGACAATCCGCGGATGCTGGCCGCCCAGATGCACCACATTGCTTCGCTGAGCACCCTGGAGAGCGTCCGCTTCGGCGTCATCCCGTGGAAGCGGGTCCAGCGGGTGCCGCCGAGAGGCGACTTCATCGTGTACGGCGAGCCAGGCGTCGACGAGGACGTCCACGTCGCTCTCTACACCGCCACCCGCGAGTTGCATATCCGGGATCAGGCGGAGGTCGCGGTCTATCTGGAGCTGTGGGGGAAGCTCTGCGAGGACGCGGTGTTTGGCGAGGACGCCCGGGATCTGCTGCGCTCGCTGGCCCAGGAGTTCCTCGCCGAGTAGGTCGGGCACACATCGGCTTGACGAGATCTCTTGTCACGTGCATAGTCACTACCGGCTGGGCGTTAATGCATAGAGATGACTATGCGACGTCCCGTCAGGAGCTGCGGCGGGGCCGGGTGAACTCCTCGTGCCCCGGTCCCGCCGCCGCCACAGGGAGGGTGATGATGGCCGTACCGACGAGGATCGACCGCACGGCGGTCGCGGCGAGGACTGAGTCGGGCCAGTTGTGCACGGTGACGGTGCAGCGCGATCCCCTCGGCCAGCATCTGGTGCGCTACGAGGGCAGCGAGACCACTGCCGCGGAACTCACGCCGGAGGTCATCGAGCTGCTTTTCGTCGCGCTGTCGGTGCGTGGCCGATCCGCGATTCCGGCCCGGAGCCCGCACGGTGGTGCGTGCACGCTGGTGGTGATCGGGCATCAGGACGGTCGGGCTCGCCTGTACTTCCACGGCTGCACCGCCACGAGCGCGGTGCTGGATCCCGCTGCCAGAGACAAACTGTTGGTGGCATTGGAATCGCTGGGGTAGCGGCCGGCGACCGGTCACAGCAAGGCTCCCGAACTAGACAAGAGAGTCGTGCGGAGCCGGCGCAACAGCGCTGGTGTCGAGCTCGGGAGACTGAGAGTGACGCTCACACCCCGACGCAACCGCGGGCAGCAGCAGAGCGGGGTGGGGCGTCAGGCGCCGGACGGCGTGGCTGGCGCACCGAGCACGTGGGACCGGCGAAGCGCCAGGGCACGCACTCCGACCACCACGAACCACACTGTCCAGAGCTGCGCGCCTGCGAAGAGCACCCCGAGGGCGTCGATGCCCAGGGGACCAACCGCCAAGGGTGCGATACCCCACGCGATCGCGCCGATCGCGCCGAGCACACCGATGATCGGGTGGACCAGGCTTCGCCCGCTGAGCAGCGCCAGCGCGGCGACCGAGAACCCGAACAGCGGGTAGACGACCACCGCCCCGATCAGATGTCCGGTCAGGAACGGGGTCGGCTGCCCGGCGAGCACGGCGGACTCCTCGAAGGCCGCCGCGAGATGCGGGATGCTCTCGAGGACCAGCAGGATCGATGCTGCGACGGCGACCCAGGCTGCCCTGCGCGCGGTCCTCGACAACGGCACCCGGCTGCCTGCCAGCCCGAGCAGGCCCGGCAGCAACAGCACCGCAGCGGCCAGGATCAAGCTGTGGGACGGGATCCACAGCGGGTCACCGACCCACGCGGCCAGGACAGGCGGTCCGCTCAGGGCCGGGTCCATGTCGGGATGCAGCAACCCACCGGCGAAACCGAGCACACCGCCAGCAGCTAGCGCCCACGGCCACCACCCGATCGAGCTGTTTTCCGGCGTGTTCATCGCAAAAGCGTGCGCGTCGGGCCGACTGCTGTCGTCATCCAAGTGGGTGACCCTCTTCCCAACCCGGCGGCGCGACGAGCTCAGGGCCGATTCGCAGCTGCGGCGAAGAGGCCGTTGGGGTCGTAGGTCCGGCGGATGCGGTCGAGGCGCTCGGCGCTGCGTCCGAACACCGCGCTGCGGTCGGCCTCGTCGCCGAGCCCGGCGAAGTTGAGGTACACACCGCCGGTAGCGAACGGTGCCATGGCGTCCCACGACGAGCGGGCCCAGCCGAGCGCGACCGTATCCAAGGCGGGGTCGAACCAGCCGGCATCGATACTCAGGTTGTACCGCGCGTGGCGGTGCGGGTATGCGCTCTCATCGTCGCCGACCCGGGCGATCGCCCCGCCGAGAGTGCGGATGACGATCAACGACTCAGGATTGGGCCGGTGCGCGTCGCGGTCGAGCAGCGCTTCGATGGCCTGGTCGGTCAGCGCGTCCATGAAGTGCGACTTGAAGAAGTACCGGCCGCCGGCCGGGAACGCTGCGTCGAGCGCGCTCTGGGCGTCGACGTAGTTCACCGTGGTGCTGACGTCCATGAGCGGGGTGCCGAGATCGGCGAGGGGGGCCAGCACGGCCGTCGCGTCGTCGGGTGCGCCCGCGTACACGCCCGCGACGATGACGACTTTCGAGCCGTGCATATCCACGGGAATGCCCGGGTCGGGTGGGATGCTCCAGAGCACGAACTCAGGTGCGACGGTGTCCGGCAGCTGCGGGGTGAGATCCCGCCAGGCGCGCAGTACCCGTCCTGCCTCGTCGTAGGGGTACAGCACCTCCGCCATGGCGACCTGCGGCCCCAGGGGATGCAGGTCGAACTCGAACGAGGTCACCACGCCCAGGCCGCGGCCACCCCCGCGGGCCGCCCAGAACAGGTCAGGGTGCTCCTCGCGGCTGGCCGTGCGGACCGCGCCGTCGGCCGTGACGATCTCGATCGACCGGAGGTTGTCGCAGCTCAGGCCGTGCGCCCGCATGAGTTTACCCATGCCGCCGCCGAGGGTGAGCCCGGCAATCCCGGTCTGGGACACCTCGCCGCCGGGTACCACGAGGCCGAACAGCTGCGTGGCCCGGTCAACGTCACCCCAGGTCGCACCGGCCTGCGCCCGCACCGTGCGTGCGGTCGGGTCGACATGCACACCCTTCATCGCCGAGAGGTCGATCACCAGCCCATCGTCACAAACCGCGCTGCCGGCGACCTGGTGCCCGCCGCCCCGGATGCTGACCGTCGGCCGGTGCGCCCGGGCGACCCGGACCGCTTCGACCACGTCGGCAGTACCTTCGCAGCGGGCGATCACCGCAGGGTGCCGGTCGATCAGCCCGTTCCATACCTGCCGGGCTTCGTCGTAGCCAGCGTGAGCACGGTCGATGACCTTGCCGCGCAGCGCCGCGCGCAGCGCCTCGACGATCGCCTGCTCCATGTCGGTTGCCGTGCCGATCAGCTCGCTGGTGGCCATCTCGCTCATCTCCTCTTTCGGACCGACCCGGTGCCGGCCACGCACCCGAGCATCAGCCCGCCTCCTTGCATGTCTCTTGCACGGTTCTGGCAGGCGGGCATGCTGGATCCTGAAAATGGACGATGAGAGCTGATGAGAGCTGCAGACGGCGGGTCGACGGTCCGGGTGGACGTGCTCGGGCCGCTGCGGCTCGTGGTCGGCGGCAATGCGGTCGACGTGCGCGGGCCGAAGCGCCGTGCGGTGCTCGCGTTGCTGGCGGTGGCCGAGGGACGAGCGGTGACGGTCGATCACCTCGTGGACGCCCTGTGGCCGTCCGAGCCGCCCGAATCGGGACGGGCGGCCGTGCACAGCCATGTCTCCCGGCTCCGCGGGCACCTCGGGTCGGCGGCGGCGAGACTGGAGACGTTGGTCGGCGGGTACCGCCTGGTGCTCGGGGACGGCGAGCTGGACGCGGCGCAGGCGCGCTCACTACTGGCACAGGGTCGCGACAGCGCGGAAAACGACCCCGCCGGAGCAAGCACGCTGCTGCGCGAAGCGCGTGCGTTGTGGCGCGGCCCGGGGCTCGCCGGTCTCGCCGAGATCGCACCCCTTGCGACCGCGGCATTCGCCCTGGAGCAGCTGCACCGCGAGGTGACCGACCTCCTGGTCACCTGCGCGATCGACGCGGGCCAGGTCGACGGTGCCGTTGCGCTCGCCGCCGAAGGGCTCGCCGCCGATCCGCTGCGGGAGCCCGCGGTCTTGCTGCTGATGCGGGCGCTGGCGGCGTCCGGACGGGCGCCAGAGGCACTGCGCGCCGGGCGCGAGTACCGGCGCAGACTGGCCGAGGAGGCCGGTCTCGACCCGTCATCGGCACTGGGTGAGCTCGAGCGCGGCATCGCCGCAGGAGCCCTGGGTGCAGTGCGCACGGCGGCAGTACGCACGGCAGACGGCCCGCCCGCGGCCGCGCTCACCCGGCCGGCAACCCGGCTGATCGGCCGCGACGCGCAGGTGGCGGCACTGCACCGGCTGCTCGCAACCGAGCGGCTGGTTACGATCGTCGGCCCGGGCGGAGTCGGCAAGACCCGCGTCGCGCTGGAAGTGGCCCGGCGGTCCGAGGGCGCGATGGTGCTGCTGCTGGCACCGGTCACCGATCCCACCGCAGTCCCGCACGCGCTGGCTGCAGTGCTGGACCTGCAGGTCGCCCAGGTCGACGTCCTTTCGGCCTGCATCGCGATCCTGGGAGCCGGACCCGGCCTGCTGGTGATCGACAACTGCGAGCACCTGCTCGACGCGGTACGGGACACGGTTGGCGTGGTCCTGGACGGCTGCCCTGAGCTCACTGTGCTGGCCACCAGCCGGGAGCCGCTCGGTCTCGCCGCCGAATGCCCCTCCCGCCTGGCGCCGCTCCCGCTCCCGCTTCCGCGCCACGCCGACCGTGATGCCGCAGCGTTGGAGCGCATCCCGTCGGTGGCGGTCTTCCTCGACCGCGCCGCCCGGGTCCGGTCCGGCTTCGCCCCAGGTCCCGATGAGCTCCGCCTCGTCGCCGATATCGTGCGGCGCCTCGACGGGATGCCGCTAGCCATCGAGCTCGCCGCCGGGCGGTTGTCCACCTTCTCGCTGGCCGACCTGCACGACCGCCTCGACCGCTCGCTCGACCTGCTCGGCGCCGGACGGATCACCGCCGATTCCCGGCACCGGACGCTGCGAGCGACCGTCGAGTGGTCCTATCAACTCCTCACCGACGATGAGCAGCGGCTGTTCCGGCACCTGTCGGTCTTCGTCGACGGCGTCGACCTCGAGACGGCCGAGGACGTCGCCGCCGACCTGGCCCTGTCCGGCGACCCGGGAAGCGCGCTGGCCCACCTCGTCGACGCGTCGATGATCGACGCCAGGTTCGAGGGCCGGACCCGGTACCGCATGCTCGACACGCTGCGGGCCTTCGGCCTCGACCGGCTGACGGCGGCGGGCGAGCAGGACGCCGCGGTGGGTCGCCTGCTGCGCTGGGCGGTTGAGCTGGCCGTGTGGATCGACGCGGCCATCATGACCGAGCGCGAACCAAAGGCCGATGCCGTCCTGCGTCGCGAGCTGCCCAACCTGCGGGCCGCGTGGCGCCTGGCCCGCCAGATGGGATCGCTCGACGTCGCTGTCGCGCTGGTCACCGCCCTGCTCTCCGCGTCCACCTGGCGTGATCTCACCGAGATTTGGGGCTGGGCCGAGGAGCTGGTCGACGACGCCGCGCTCGCTGCCCACCCCCGTGCAGCCAGGGTGCTAGGTATCGCCGCGCAGGATGCCTACCTGCGTGGCGACCACCCACGGGCCGACCAGCTCGCCCGTGCCGGCCTCGAGCTGGCGGCCGACGCCGACGGGAAGTCGTACTGCCTGTCCTCGCTGTCGCTGGCCGACCTCAGTCGCGGCGCGTACGCCGACGTCGTCGAGCACGCCCTTGCCGCGGCGGCGCTCGCCACCAGGCCGCTCGGGGATGTCGGGGTCGCGGCGCTCGCCGCGATCTATGCCGGTGATCTGGACCAGGCGCGGGTGCTCAACGACCGGCTGGTGGCCGAGGCGGCGTCGCCCACCCTGCGCGCGTTCGGTGCGTATGTTGCCGGGGAGATCGACAATGTCGCCGGTCGCCGGGAACGGGCCGAGGAGCACTACGCCGGGGCCATCGAGCTGGCCCGCTCGTCGGGCGCGACCTTCGTTATCGGCATCGCTTCGGTCGGCCTGCTGACAGTGCGCGCCGACGCTGGCCGGGTCCACGACGCGCTGCGCGGTTACCGCGACGTCATCGACTACTGGGCTCGTTCGGGCAACTGGACGCAGCAGTGGGTGACCTTGCGCAACCTCGCCCAGCTGCTGCGCCGGCTCGGCGACCACGATCCGGCGGCTCTGCTCGACACCGCGGCCGAGCAGGCACCGGACGCACCCGCCGCTGGCGCCACCCCCCGGTCCGAGCGCAACACGGAGTTCGCGGCCGCAGTGCCACCACACCCCCCGGCCTCGAATCGGACGGGCGTCCTTGAAGTTGCGCGGCAGGCGATTGAGCGGAACCTGACCGGCGGCGCTGGCTCTGTGCATGAGCGCCGGACACACCGGGCATGAGCGCCGGACACACCGGGCATGACGCGCTGCCCGATCCGTTCTATCCGCACGTCAGCCCCTACATGCTCTATCGACTGGCCGGCCGCTACGACGAGTTCGAAGGCGAGAGCGACGTCGGGTCGTCGCTGCGTGGCGCGTTCAAAGGGTGGTTCAACCATGGAGTGTTGCTGGAAGCGGACTGGCCTGAACCAGTACCCCAAGCCGGATCTGGGCGACGAGGATGTCGTTGACCAGACCCGCGAGCGCCCACTGGGTGCCTTCTACCGGGTAACCTACCGCCTCCCCGACATGCACTCTGCAATTAGCGAGCTGAATGCCATCTGCGTCTCGGCGGTCATCCACGAGGGCTGGGTGAAGCCGGTCGAGCTGATCAGGAACGGTGAGGTCATGCACGTGATCGCCCGCCGAGTGGATGCGCGCTCGCTGGGTGGCCACGCGTTCGCGTTGGTCGGCTACAACGAGGTCGGCTTCCTGGTGCAGAACTCCTGGAGTTCCGAGTGGGGCAAGGGCGGGTTCGCGACGCTGCCCTACGAGGACTGGCTCAAGTCCGCCTACGATGCCTGGGTCGCCCGCCCGGGGGTACCCCAGACACTGTTCGCCAGCGGCCGGTCAACCACCGTAACGGCAACCAGCGGGGACCTCGTCACCGGCCCAGCGCCCAACCTCCAGCGGTTGGCGATGCACGTGGTCAACCTTGGCAACCAGGGACGACTCTCATCGAACGGCAAGTTCGTCAGCTCTCCCATCCAGATCGACCGAGTTTTCGGGCACAGTGCGGGTGCGATCTTCCACGCGGCCCTACTGCAGCGACTAGCCGAGTTCTATCACAAATCCCTGCTCTATTTGGTCTCACGTGCAATCCCGGATCCCGCGTTCTGGATGCAGAACGCGCTGAATCGAGTCCGTTTTAACGCGTTCTGCATCCAGGACGCGGTAAAACGGATCCGCCTACGTCAGGGGGGACGGCGGCGCCAGAAGGGGGACACCGGGCCGATGCCGGCGCCGAGCGGGTAGGCGTGGGCGACCGCCTGCTCGATGTAACGCTTGCCGTACCCGACCGCCTCGGGCATCGTCGAACCGCGGGCCAGTGCCGAGGTGATCGCTGCGGACAGGGTGTCGCCGCTACCGTGGGTGTGCGGGGTGGCTGACCGGGGACCGGTGAACGCGGTGAACTCGCTGCCGTCGTAGAGCAGGTCCAGGCACTGCGGGTTCCGCTCCTGGGGATCGTGGCGCAGGTGCCCGCCCTTGACCAGCACCCACTGCGAGCCCAGGGCGTGCAACTTCTTCGCTGCGGTGTATTGCTCTGCCCGGGTACCGACGTCGAGGCCGACGAGCAGCCGCACCTCGTCCAGGTTCGGGGTGACCAGGGTGGCCCGGGGGAGCAGTTCGGAGCGCAGCACGGCCAGGGCATCGTCGGCCAGCAGCGAGTCGCCGTGCATCGAGGCGGCCACCGGATCGACCACCAACGGCACCGACGTACCGATGCCGACCTCGTCGCACACCTCGGCCACCGCGGAGATGATCTCCGCCGAGGCCAGCATGCCGGTTTTGGCGGCGGCCACCCCGATATCGGTGGCCACCGCCCGGATCTGATCGGCCACTGTGGCCGGTGGGATAGCGATGAAACCGGTCACACCCAGCGAGTTCTGCACCGTCACCGCCGTGACCGCGACGCAGCCGTGCACGCCGCAGGTGGTGAAGGTGCGCAGATCAGCCTGCAGTCCTGCCCCACCACCGGAGTCCGACCCCGCGATGGTCAGCGCTACCGTCGGCCCAGTGCGGGGCGCAGCGGTCACGACCCGGTCACTGGCAGGTACACCCGCCCACCGGCTGCGGTGAACTCGTCGGACTTCTCGGCCATCCCGGCTTCCAGGGCCTCCACCGTGGACAGCCCGTGCTCCTCCGCATACGCCCGGACGTCGGCGGAGATGCGCATCGAGCAGAACTTCGGCCCGCACATCGAGCAGAAATGCGCGGTCTTCGCCGGTTCCGCGGGCAGCGTCTCGTCGTGATACGACCGCGCCGTGTCGGGATCCAGCGCCAGCGCGAACTGGTCGTGCCAGCGGAACTCGAACCGGGCGGTCGACAGCGCGTCGTCCCAGGCTTGGGCGCCTGGGTGGCCCTTGGCCAGGTCGGCGCTGTGCGCGGCGATCTTGTAGGTGATCACACCGGTCTTGACGTCGTCGCGGTCGGGCAGGCCGAGGTGCTCCTTGGGGGTGACATAGCAGAGCATCGCGGTGCCCGCCTGCGCGATCATCGCCGCGCCGATCGCCGACGTGATGTGGTCATAAGCCGGCGCGATGTCCGTCGCCAGCGGACCCAAGGTGTAGAACGGTGCCTCGTCGCACCACTCCTCTTCCAAGCGCACGTTCTCGACGATCTTGTGCATCGGCACGTGCCCGGGGCCCTCGATCATCACCTGCACGTCGTGGCGCCGCGCGATCCGGGTCAGCTCCCCGAGCGTCTTGAGCTCGGCGAGTTGCGCCTCGTCGTTGGCGTCGGCGATGGAGCCGGGGCGCAGGCCGTCGCCCAGCGAGAATGTCACGTCATAGCGGCGCAGGATCTCGCACAGTTCCTCGAAGTTCTCGTACAGGAACGACTCGCGGTGGTGCGCCAGGCACCACGCAGCCATGATCGACCCACCACGGGAGACGATGCCGGTCACCCTGCGAACCGTCAGCGGGATGTAGCGCAGCAGCACACCGGCGTGCACGGTCATGTAGTCCACACCTTGCTCTGCCTGCTCGACGACCGTGTCGCGGTAGGCCTCCCAGGTCAGCGCCGCCGGGTCACCGTTGACCTTCTCCATCGCCTGGTAGATCGGCACCGTGCCGACCGGGACGGGGGAATTGCGCAGCAGCCACTCGCGGGTCTCGTGGATCCGCTTGCCGGTGGACAGGTCCATGATCGTGTCCGCGCCCCAGCGGGTGGCCCAGACCATCTTGTCCACTTCCTCCTCGATGGAGGAGGTCACGGCCGAGTTTCCGATGTTAGCGTTGATCTTCACCAGGAACTTCTTCCCGATGATCATCGGTTCCGACTCGGGGTGCCGGTGGTTGGCCGGGATCACCGCGCGGCCGCGGGCAACTTCGTCGAGCACCAGTGCGACGTCGACGCCCTCGCGGGCGGCGATGAACTCCATCTCGGGGGTGACGACGCCGGCCCGGCCCCAGGCGAGTTGGGTGGCTGCGCCTCCTACCGGTTCGCGGGCCCCGATCCACGGCTCCCGCAGCCCAGCGAGTCCACTGTGGACGTCGATGGCCAACTCAGGATCGGTGTAGGGACCCGAGGTGTCATAGAGGTCGAAGTGCTCCCCGTTGGTCAGGTCCACCCGGCGGGCGGGTACCCGCAGCCCGGCACCCACCTCGCGATAGATCTTGCGCGACCCGGTGATCGGACCGGTGGTCACGGCGGGTTCGATGGTGCGGTCTCGCGGCCGGCCAGGTAGCCGATTGTGCGACGCTGTCATGGATCAGCCTTCCTACGCCGGCATTACCCGGACAGGTTCTGCGGTCGACAGCCCCGGGTCGGCGCCCAGCTGCCCTCTCAGCCCGCTTCGGTGCGAGCTCCCGCGTGTTCAATTGACTGCTCGACCGTAGCGTCCAGGGCAGCGAACTGTCATTAGGCTCGGATGCCGGCTGATCGTGGCACCGGTAGTATTCGGGTGGTCGCTTACGGTGACAACACGTCGGGGGGCTCCGTGCACGGCATTTCTGATATCTCGTCGCGTCGTGTCGTCGTGGTTGGTCAGGGTTACGTTGGCTTGCCGGTGGCTATTCGGACCGTCGAGGTTGGTTTCGACGTCGTCGGTTTTGACATCGACAAGACCCGTATCGATCGCCTCCGCAAGGCGGAGACGTTCATCGATGACATCACCGACGGCGATCTCGAGATAGCGGTGAGTACTGGACGGTATCTGCCCACCGACGATCCTGCGGCGCTGGCGGGGTTCGACGTCGCGATCGTGTGCGTGCCGACTCCCTGGCGGGACGGCGCACCCGATCTGAGCTACGTCGAGGATGCGGCGGCCCTCATCGCCCCCCACATCACACCTGGATGCTGCGTCATCCTCGAGTCCACGAGCTATCCCGGCACCACCGAGGAGATCTTCATCCCGATCCTGGAAGCCGGCTCGGGACTGTGCGCGGGGGAGCAGTTCTCCGCCGGGTACAGTCCGGAACGCATCGACCCCGGCAACAAGATCTGGCGGTTCGACAACACCCCGAAGATCATCGCTGGCGTGAACCAGGCCTCGCTGCAGGCGCTGGCCGACTTCTACGGTCAACTCGTCGAGCACACGGTGCCGGTGCCCGGGCTTCGTGAGGCTGAGCTTGCCAAGCTGCTGGAGAACACCTTCCGGCACGTCAACATCGCCCTGGTCAACGAACTCGCGATCTACTGCCACGACCTCGGGCTCGACGTGTGGTCGGTCATTGACGCGGCGGCCACGAAGCCTTTCGGATTCATGAAGTTCACGCCGGGGCCAGGGGTTGGCGGGCATTGCCTGCCGATCGACCCTTGTTACCTGTCCTGGCAGGCGCGACGATCTTTGGGGCGCGGCTTGCGTTTCGTGGACATGGCCAATGACGTCAATGACCACATGCCCGACTACGTCGTGTCCCGCGTGGTCACCCACCTCAACCAGCAACGCAGGGCCGTCAACGGCAGCCGGATCCTGCTCGTGGGGCTGGCCTATAAGCAGAACTCGAGGGACACCAGGCAGTCGACGGCGATCGCGGTGGCCGAACGACTCAACGATCTGGGCGCCGATCTGCTGGCGATCGACCCGCTCATCGACGTCGGCGAGATCCCCAGCTATATCCGGATGGTGCCCTGCGAGTCCTGTCAGATCACCAAGGCTGACCTGGTGATCGTGCTCGCCGACCACGACGTGATCGACTGGGAGCTCTTCGAACAGCACGCCGATCTCGTTCTGGACACCCGCAACCGGCTGCGATCCCGTTCGGCAGCGCGGTTGTAGAGCGCGTCGTCAGCCCTGAGACTCGGCGGGCCATGCTCGATACTCGTCAGCGACACGTCGTAGTCGAGCGCGGGCCTCGTCTTCGAACACCGCCATGTGTTCGAGTTCGCTGAACAGCGTCTCGTAGGTGGCGATGTCCCCAGGATCATCGGTCAGCGCGGTCGCGGTCTTGGTACCAATCTGCACGGCGCGGCTGTCGAAGATGTGGAAGCCATGCGGTGCGAGCACGTTTGCGGGGGTGCGTCGGATGATCAGCCCGATCCGCACGTTCGGTAACTGACTTACCTGCGTGATGTGGTCTACCTGCTCGGCCATCAGTCGTGCATCGCGGACGCACCAGTCCAGCGCGCTCTCTGCCTGGATCAGCACCCACTCTCGGCCGGTGTCTGCAAGGGCCTTTTGTCGGCCGAGTCGAGCGGCTACCCCGTCGGCGGCCTGTTGCGCGGTGCGACCTCGGGAGTCGAACACCATCTCTGCGTAGGCGGGGGTCTGCAACATCCCAAGGATGATGTTCGGTTGGTAGGCGCGGATCAGGGCCGATGACCGCTCGATCTTCCCTAGGCGTTCTTGGAAGTGGTTGAGGCCCCGCTGCATGACGATCCGCGAGTCCAGGTGCTCGGGCCTGATCGCGGTGGCCAGCTCCACCAACCGAGCTGTGGTGTCCGGGTCGGCGCCATAGACGCGAGCGAGCGCCTCTACAGTCTCCGGGGCGGGCACCAGCCCGCCGCGTTCAATGCGGGACAGTCCGGGTTGGCTGATGCCAGCTGCCGCCGCGGCGGGGATCTGCTTCATACCAGCGGCACTCCGCAAGGCCCTCAGGGAGTGAGAGAGTTCGTCGCGACCGTCGCCGCGCCGCTCCGTCGTCACCGTCAGGCTGCCCAGTGATCGCGGTGGAACTGCGGGTGCGCCGCCCACCACTGCTCGAACGGCTCCGCCTGGGACCACATCACCTTCGCGATGTTTTGGTATCTGGCGACGATGGCAGGCGAGCTGTCGGCCTCCGCGCCAAGAGGCCGGGCTTCAGCGGTGTAATGGATGCGGATCAGGTGCTTGTCGTCGGCGAGATAGAAGTCCCCGCGCGCGTCACTGACGGATCGTTGCAGGTCGGGCCGGTCGGCGGGGAGCTCCAGGATGCGGATCTCCTCGTACGGGTTGAGCGCGTAGCTCCACTCGCACTCAAACCGCAGGTAGTCCGACAGCGGCAGGCTCACTGCGTGGACCCGGCGTCGACGTAAGCCGCGGGTCTTCTCGTCTGCGAGCCGGTCAAGCCACCGTTGCCGCCGTTCCGGGGTCGGTGCAGGTTCACCCGCGAGGTAACGGGCGAAGTCGGATCCTTCCGAGGGCACCTCGTAGGTGGACAGTGTCTCCAGCCGGAACAGCGTCTTCGTGAAGTGAACTTCCAGATACGCGCGTAGCTCAGTGGCATCCATCATGGCGATCATGCCTCTGGGAGCTCGACGACGACCTCCCCCGGCCCGACGTTAGGGATCGCGGCTAGAACGTCCGGATCCGCTGTTGGCGTGGCAACCATGTAGCGGATGCCGGGCCGTTCCTTGATCCGGTACTCGCCTGGGCAAAGGTCGTCGTCTCCGCAAGCCGCACTCCACAGGGTCGTGACAGTGAGTTTCATCGGGTTCCCTCCGGTTGACACCAGTTGTTGGAAGTGTGTCTAAGTGGCGAGGTTCTAGTCAGTGAAGCTTGTAATATTACATGGACTGTTGCATAGTGTCCATGGTCAGTCGAGCCCTCGCCTGGTGGCGATGGGCGCAGCAACGATCGCGATCAAGAAGGGGGTCATCGTGCCGGTACCGGCATCCGCGTCTTGCGGGAACGCGGACGCGCGTCAGGCCAGGCGCGGCCAGCTGCATGGGATCTTGCGCAAGTACCTGAGGGGTGCGCCGGAGTTCTCTCCTGCGGTGCGGGCGGATTTGATCGGGTGGGGTGCGGGGCGGGTGCGGCGTTGGACGCCCCCGGCCGTCCCTCCCCCGCTTCCTCCCCGAAGGCTCCTCAGGGCGGGACGGCCGGACCCCACTTCCGGCGGGGCCGGCGAGGTGCACCCCGCCTCTCTCGGGGCGCTGCCGTGATCTTGGAAGACCGGGAGCTGTTGGCTGCCCTAGCCCGGCTGAACTCCGATGTGGCGCCATTGGCGATGAGGGTGATGGAGGGGAGCGCCACAGTCGAGGAGCAGTATTCCTTTGCGGGGAGAATGGTGGCACTAGGCGAAAGGCTTAAGCGGCGGGCCGCCGCCACGGGTGGTGTGGTCATCGACGGGGAGGTTCTTGGTGTCAAACAGACTGGCCTTCCTGCGCATACCGTGGAACCTGACTGGCAACCATGAGCAATCCTTGGGGAACACCTGGGGGATCGGCTTGGTCAGTTATTGGAGGTATAAGGCATGCCGGCTGAATCGTACAGCCAACCTGTCCGCACAGGACTATTTCCGTCATCGGATCACTTCCCGTTGGGACGCGCTTACGGCCGAATCGACACAACTCCGGAACCGGCATCTGGCGTACAGCCGTTCGGGCTCACGCTGGCCGTTCCGGCTAGCACCGTGAGCTGCGTCGATCCGGCAGAGTTGGGCTACGACGAGGATGCGCAGGTAGGCCTCATCCGCGATGGCGCGAATATGGTGCCGTTGGCCAAGCACACCGACGGACAGACCAGCACAGTCACCCAGGGCGGCGATGGGCAGACCACCAACAAAGACAGCGACACCGACCACCGAGAAGACTGATTCAGTGAGCGCGGCGGGGTCCGTCTTGATACTGACCCATCCATTCGATCCGACGGCGGACAAGGTTGTGGACGAGCTGAACCGCCGGGGTGTCCCGCTGTTTCGATGTGACGCCGCCGATTTTCCTGAGAAGCTCAGCGCCGGAGCCGAACTTCTCGGCGGCCGCTGGTCTGGTCAGCTTCAGACGCGCCGCCGACGCCTGGAACTGGACGACATTGCGGGCATCTACTATCGGCGGCCCACGGCATTCGAGTTTCACCCGGACCTTTCCGTCGATGAGCGCCGGTGGGCAGCCATCCAGGCCAGAATGGGATTCGGCGGTCTGCTGGCCTCGTTGGATCAGTGGCTCAACCACCCACACAACATTGGCTACGCAGAATACAAACCGGTTCAATTAAGGCGGGCTCTGACGTGCGGCCTTCAGGTTCCGCGCACCCTCGTCGCCAACGACCCGGAGATGGCGCAGAAATTCGTCACTGACGTCGGTCAGGCAGTGTGCAAACCGTTCGGTGGCGCTGGTGTTTCTGGCGACAACGGTTTCCGGCATGTCTTCACCGCCAAGGTCACGGCAGACCAGTGTGCCGACCCGCACATTTCTCGGACCATGCATATCTTCCAGGAATGGGTGCCGAAACAATACGAGGTGAGACTGACTGTAGTTGACCGGAATTTCTTCGCGGCCCGCATCGACGCCGGGTCCGAAGCGGCGCACGTCGATTGGCGAAGAGATTACCAGTCGATCTCGTACACGGTGATAGAAACACCCAGCTCCGTGCGCTCATGCGTGAGCGCGCTGTTTGAATCCCTATGCCTTCGGTTCGGTGCGCTGGACTTTATCGTGGACCCGGACGGTCGTTGGTGGTTTATCGAATGCAATCCGAACGGACAATGGGCGTGGATTGAAGATGAAACTGGACTCCCGATCTCCAGTGCCCTCGCTGACGCATTGGAAGGACGTCGCCGGTCATGACCAATGTCGAGTCGCTCCAAGCGAAGTTCATCGATACTCTCGTGGCAAGCGGCGCTGTGCGAGATCCGAGGTGGCTCACGGCTTTTCGCCACGTCTCGCGCGGCCCGTTCGTGCCTTACTACTTCACCCAGACACCCGAACGTTCCGGGTGGGTGCTGCTGGAATACCCCACCCCGCGGTGGGCAGCGGGTGTCTACAGCAACCAGCCACTCATCACACAGCTCAACGGGGATGAATCACTCACCGAGACCGCCCGCCGCGGTCAGCCGGTGAACGGCGTGTCAACCTCATCCAGTAGCGCCCCCTCGCTGATGGCCTTAATGCTCGACGCGCTCGACGTCCACGACGGAAACAGGATTCTGGAGATCGGCACCGGAACCGGGTACAACACGGCATTGCTATGCCACCGCCTCGGCGCAGGCCAGGTGACCAGCATCGACATTGACCCAGGATTGATCAACCATGCGCTCCAGCGCCTCGCCGCTTTCGACTACGCGCCACACCTGGCGATCCGCGACGGTGCGGCCGGCTGCGGCGACCGCGCACCGTTTGACCGGATAATTGCCACCGTAGCGGTCCCCGGCCTGCCGCTGGAGTGGATTACGCAGACCCGCCCGGGAGGGATCATCCTGCTGCCACTGGACCGGCGCAACTGTGGGGGTCTGCTGGCCCGACTGACCGTGCAGTCCAGTGGAGTCGCGCACGGCCGCTTCCTGCCCGACTTCGGGGGATTCATGCCGCTGCGCCAACTCAAGCGGCACGACGCAGCCGATTACGCATTCCGCACCGTCGAGGACGGGCAAGGCGACACCCGGCACACCAGCCTCCCCGCTGACATCATCACCCGAGAGGCCAACCCGTTCGAATTCTTCGCCGCGCTCACCCTGCCCGGGGGCGGATGGAATCACCTCATCTTCACCCCCAGCAACGGAGACGCGGCCGAAACATGGCTGGCCCAAGGAGACGGCTCCTGGGTGTGTCACACCACGACAGCAGACGGTACCCACGCAATCCGCCAAGGCGGGCCGATCCGACTCTGGGATCAGGTCGAAAGGGCCTACAAGCAGTGGCACCAGACCGGCCGGCCCACCCGGGACCGCTTCGGCCTCACCATCGATAACTGCCGACACACCATCTGGCTCGACAGCCCTGACAGCCGACACCAGTGGATGCTTTAGCAGAGCACCCAGCCGTGCTACCGACGGTCCAGGACGGCGGCCACGGTACCGACACCGCTGCTCAGCGGCCGGAAGGCCCTGTGCGTGGCCTAGCGGTCCCACACCTCCGGGTTGAGCAACTGCTCCGGCTGCTCACCGCGCACTACCTTCAGCACGACCTCCACCGCCAGCGCCGCGCTCGCCGTCCAGACGCCGTGGGTGTTCGCCGCGCTGTGCGGGGTGAGGACGACGTTGTCCAGCTCGGCCCAACGCGGATCGGTCATCGGCTCGGTTGTCCAGGCGTCGATGCCGGCGCCGGCGATCTGGCCGGATTTCACCGCCGCATACAGGGCGTCCTCGTCGACCAGATTGCCGCGCCCGGTGTTGATCAAGAAAGCGGTGGGCTTCATCAGCGCCAGCTTCGCGGCGTCGACGATCCGCTCGGTCTCGGGCATCGCCGGGAGATGCAGCGTCACGAAGTCGCTCTGGCCGAAGACCTCATCGACCCGCATCAGCTCGATACGGTGTTCCTCCACGAACTCCATGACGGGGTACGGCTCGTGGGCGATCACCCGCATGTCGAAGCCAAGTCCCCGCCGGGCGACGGCCCGGCCGATTCGGCCCAGCCCGACGATACCCAGGGTCGCTCGCCACAGATCGACGCCGCGCTGCGGCTGCCACTCGCCACGTCGCATGGCCCGATCGTGGCGAGAGATGCCGTGCGCCAGGTCGATCATCAACCCGATCGCGTGGTCGGCGACGCCGCCGTCGGTGGTGCCCGGGATGGTCGCGACGAGGACGCCCCGCTCGGTGGCCGCCCCCACGTCGACGGTGTCGAAGCCCACCCCAAAGCGCACGACCAGCTTCAGTTCGGGGCAGGCGTCGAACGCTTCGGCGGTGTACAGCTCCTGGCCGGCAATCACGGCCATGCAACCCCGCAGGCTCTCGATCACCTCCGCCACCGGCGTGGCCCGCCGTCCCGATCCGACGCGCAGCTCCAGCCCAGCGGCGTGCAGCCGGGCAGGAATCTCGCCCAGCTCCTCCTGCGGTCGAGTCAGGTTGACGGCAACCATCGCCATGCTCGATGCACCTCCCGTCGCGCCACGGGGGTCGTCTGGACTGGTGGCGCTGGACAACCTGGGAACATCGTAATTCGCAAGTGCGGTTGCCGTTACTCCTTTCGGGTGATATGCGGAGAGCTGGTTGTCGCTGTGAGGCTGATGCCGAGGAGAGCCAGCAGCATCCAGGCGGTGATGTAGCCGAACGCGGCGGTAGGTGAGATCGCGGTCCAGAGCAGGCCGGCGACAGCGCTGGCAGCGAAGTTGCCGAGGCTCTGGACGGTGGCCAGCAGCCCGAACGCCGAGCCGCGCAGGTCAGTGGGTGCCAGGGCGGCGACTGCTGAGTGTTCGGCGGTCTCGACGCAGCCGATGGCTGCACCGGCGGCGAGGAAGGGCAGGATGAGCACCACCCAGTTGGTGGAGCCGGCAGCGAACGCGGCGTAGGCGGCAGCGAACAGGGCGGTTCCGGCGAGCAAGACCCGGATGGGTCCGCGCGGGCCGAGGCGGTCGGCGAGCCGCCCGGCAGGGATGGATACCAGCGTCGCGGCGACGTTGTAGGCGACGTAGAGCCCGAGCGCGATGCTGGTGGCCGCCTGTACACCGCGTTCGGGGACGAGCAGCTCGGTGGCCCGCAGGATCAGCAGGGTGGCGGCGACGTTGCCCAGTTCGAACGCGGACACCCCCACCATCAGCCGGCCCAGGTCGCCACGCAGCACGGGGCGCAGCCGGATACGGATCGGGATCCGTTCACGTTGCTCGGCGCGGGGCGCCTTGCGGATGGCGTAGACGATGGCGGCAGCGGCGAGCAGCCCAGGGATGACCGAGATCGCAATAGCGGTGCGGACACTGAAGACCGCCACCAACCCCAGGGCGAGCAACGGACCGAACACGGCCCCGAGGTTGTCCATCGCGCGTTCGAAGCCGTAAGCCCGCCCGTAGGCGGCCGCCGGGACGATGTCGGCGAGCAGCGCGTTGCGGGCCGGGACCCGGAGGCCGCGGGCCGCCCAAGCCCCGGCCCGGAGCACCCCGACCTGCCAGACACTGGTCGCGGCGCCCGTGGCCGCGGCGAGGACCGCGGTGGTGGTGTATCCGCCGACCGCGATCGTCCGCCGCCGGCGTGGGTCATCGGCCAGCCCGCCACCGGCGAAGCGGGCCGCACCGGCCAGGGCGTCGCTGACCCCTTCGATCAACCCGAGCGCCGCGGCGGGCGCCCCCAACGTGGAAGTCAGCAGGCTCGGCAGCAGCGCCGTCGGGATCTCGTGACCGACATCGGCCAGGAAGCTCGCCGAGCCGATCCCGGCGACCCCGGGGCTGAACCAGGGCGGTTCCCTACCGTGTTTATCGGAGGTGGAATCAGGCATGCACCACATTCTGAGCACACCCATCTGGGCCGAAGTGATCCACGTCATAACGCGGCATGGCGGGCTAAGTGGGGGACTGGGTGAGTGGTTCGATGGTCCCGGCCAGCTCAAGGTCGTAGCCGCCGAGGCTGAGGATCGACGCCTGAACTACGGGCTCGCGCAGGGCGGTGATCAGAGGCCTGGCGGCGCCGAGGCCGTCCCCAGCGAGCGCGATGTCGTAGTACTCCCACACCAACGAGATGAAGTCGAGATCCAGCTCGTTGACTACGGCGCGCACGCCCAGGCCGACGTCGGTGATGCCTGAGGCCACCGCCAAGGCGATCTCCAGGTGGGATCCCAGCTCGGGGCCGGCCACGTCGTCGGGGGCGACGCCCGCAGCCGTGAGCAACTGGTCGAGCAGCACCCGGGTGCCGGTACCGACCTCACGTTTGGCCACCCGCAGCTTCGCCAGGTCGGCGGGCGTGGTGACACCGCGCGGGTTACCCGGCGTGACGAGCAGTCCCTGCTCGCGCCGCCACAGGTGGAGCAGGTGCGGGCGACGGGCCCGCAGCAGGGCCTGGGCGAATGGCGCGTTGTAGTTACCGCTTCGGTGGCGTAGGTGGATCGCGGCGCCGTCGGCGTTGCCCCGGGCCAGGGCCCGCAGCCCCTGAAAGCTTCCTCGGGTACCGACCGGGACCACGGTGCGGCCAGCACGACTCAGCAGGATCTGAAGCGCTGGGTCGTCGCTTCCGGCCAGCCGGAACACCCGCTCGGCCTCCAGCAAGCGAGATGCCGCGATGGCACCGTCGGGGGCAACCCTGGCCCGGCGCCGGGCCGCCAGGGTGATCACACCGCCCTCGGCCAGATACCGGTAGGCCCGGCTGATCGTGGAGGCAGTGGTGCCACGCTCGCGGGCACAGACCCGGACCGCAGCCAGCAGCGCCCCCGGCGGGAGATCCCCGGACCGCACCCGCTGGGCAATCTCCGTGCCGACCTCGAGATACCGCGTCACACCAGATGACCTTAGGTGCGCGGGCCCTCCGATCCCTGCCGAGCAGTGTGGTTGTGCTGGAGTAGGCGGTGGTTGCCCCGATCGACCCGGCGCTCGTCCCAGACGGGTTCGTCGGTCTCACGGGCTCGACCCTCGCCGCTCACCTTGGTGCTCACGACGTGGCTGCCACGTTCGACCGCGGGCTGGACGTGCTCATCGCCGTCTGGAAGGAGCCCGCGCGGCGCCGCCAGCGGAGCTGACCGGTGCCACGGGCTGACCAAGACGTCGGCGATTTGAACCGGACGGACCGTTCGACCACGCGCGCTATCGCGCGCGGATGGGCTGGTGAGCCGGTGCACGGCTATGCGCCGCGCGGGAGGATGACACTACTGGTCCATCGTCGGATGGTCTCTACATGCACTGTGAGTAGGCCGTCGTGGGGATCTGGCTGGATGAGCAAGGTGGGACGCCCGATGGTGGTCCGGGCGGAAGCCCAACCGTGGTCGGCAGGGGCGAAGTCGTCGTCTATCCAGGCGCAGGGTTCGTCGTTGATGTAGGTAGCGACATGATCGCGCTTCCATAGATAGCCATTTGGGTGGCTGTCGGTGAGGGGGAGTCGGGGGAGCTCGACGTGCGGCCAGGGCGGCAGGCCCAGCCTGGTCCCGATGAGGTCCGCCGCGTCCGCGCGCCAGCTGGTGCACCACACGGGGTCAAGGCCGGTGTCAGCAATCAGATCGCCCAGTAGCGGCCCGTGTGCGGGGTTGAGCCAGATGGTTACCGGTTTACCGTGGCCGGTGGGCGTGACCTGATCTGGGTAATGGCTTGGTGGGATGTTTCCGTCTTTACCGGGGAACGGTATGAGTACGCCGTCGATGTCGCAGAGCAGGTACATGATGGCTCCAGTATTTGGTGTCAGCCTCGGCGAAGGACGATCACGCTGTCGTGGTAATCGTCCGCGCGCATAGTCACGGCGAGCAGCCCGCCGGGACGTATCGCCCGGCTGGCAACGGTGAGCAGGGATGTTGGGTCTGTGAAGCTGAACGCCCCGAAGATAGACAGGCAGATGTCGATGGACGCCTGCTTAGTTGACGCGAGGTGGTCGACGGCGTCGGCGAGGATGAACCGGATACAGGGCAGGTGGCTGTAGGCAAGGCGTGCTCTGGCGATCTTTTCTGTATCGTGATCGACACCGATTCCGGTGGCATCGTGGTATGCGACGAGGTGGGCCAGGTTATGGCCGCTGCCGCAGCCAACCTCGACTACGGTCTGTCCCCGCAGATTACCGAGGATGGCAAGGTCGGGACCGATCCCGGGTTGGCGGGTCCATTCGAAGTGGGTGGGGGCTGCTACGTCTTGAGAAGAGTGCAGGCTTCGCCGAGATGTCGGCCGATGGCGGTAGTCCATGAGTCTTCCGCTTCCTGTGCCCAGCCGCGTTCGATTTGCTCGGTGAACCAGTCGACGACCCAGATCCGGTGCCAGCCCAGCGCCCAGAAGGCAGCGTCGAGTCCGCCGCGCATCGCCAGCGCTTGCCGTGGACCCCCCTCGGCGACGTAGGACTCGATGAGGCCGAAGGTGCGTTCTGGGTGAGGATCATCAAGGGTGCCGTGCCAGGACGCGAGGTCGAGTAAACCGGGACCGATGAACGCCCGGGCGAAATCCAGCAGCCGCCAGCCGCTGGCGCTGAGGTGCAGAGATGTGGGGTGGAACTCCGAATGGCACAGGCCAAACGGCGGCAGCTCAGCGCCGGAGACCCGGCTAGCCGCCGCGGCATTGAGCGCACGAGCGTTCGTGACTAGATCGACCAGGCCTAGGCGTTGCAGGCGGCTGGTGATCCGCGCTGGCAAGCCTACCAGAGCGAGGGCATCGAGCCGGGTCATCCCGGGTGCTGCCACCGCGACCCGGTGGAGGTGGACCGCAGCGCGTGCCCCGTCGCAGTCGTCGGCGTCTCGCACCGGTTGTCCCAGGTCTTCCAGCAGCATGCCGAGCATGCCGGGAATCGTCCGGGCCGCGCGTAGTGCCGGAACGGGTAGGCCGTTGCTCGCGGCCAGGCGCAGGGCGACGTGCTCGGTATCGAATGGTGCATCGGCGTACTTGAACACCACGGACGCCCCACCATCGAAGTGCAGGCGTTCGACACCCGAATGTGCCCAGACCCGCAGAGGTTCACGCTTGGGGTCATCGGGCAGTCCTGCCGAGGCCAGCAGCGGCGGCAGCAGGTCGGAAACGTCCGTGGTGTTCATTCCCGATGCCCCTCAGCCCTGGTGACAGGCGTAGACGGCCGCCAACCACTCGGCGCGGAACGCGTTCAGGTCCTCCCGGAACTGCATGATCGAAGCCCCGTACGGCACGCACGCGCCACCGGACTGGTTGGGCACGGACTGGCAGCCGTGTACCAAACGCCCGCCCAGCGCGGCGTGAGCCTTGATCGACTCGACGCGTCGGGACTCATTGAACCAGGTGGAGTGGTACACCTCGTCGAGCGTGGCGCCCGTGGCGTCGTCGAGGTCGAACACGACCGAGGTGGCCGCTGGGAAGAACCAGCATGGTCCGATGTTGCTGATCGTCCCATTGAGTTCGACCTTGTTCAGTGCCATCAAGGTCGCTGCTTCGCGCAGCATCCGCAGCTGCGCGGGGCCGATTTGCTCCAGACCGGCGACTGGCAACAGTTCATCGCGGAAAAGGTAGGCGTATACCTGCCATGCGATTGAGAGGACTTCAGCCGGGTCGCTGGTTGTCCGACCGTGAGTGCGGATGAAATCCAGGCTGATCTGCTCCAGTGCGGTCTCGGTGGATTCCGTCAGGTCGAGCAGTTCCTCGCGCACGCCGTCCCAGTCGCAGACCAGCCACGACGAGGAGTCGAACCGGAAAAAGTACTGCGTCGGGTCGATTGTGATTACTTGGCCCTCGATGGTGATGCCGGGCAGGCGGCTCCAGCGCGCATCGAAGGGCTCTGGCAGCTCGACGCTGATCACGGGTAGGGCGGTGGTGGTCATCAGCTCCTCCTTAGCTTTCCCAGTGTCTGAGCCGCTATCCGCCCGGTTCCTCCGGGCTGGCCCGATCCGATCGCCACAACTGTGCCGTAGGGTACGTTTCGTGGCACGTGTCGTGACGGGAGGTGCAGGGTGGCTCATGGCATCATTCTGTGCTTGGCCTGCAGAGCGGCGGCTACGAGAAAACATGTGCCGTTCACGTGCCGTTTACGTGCGAGGTGAGCGAGATCGCACCGCCCGAGCTGGACCTCATCGTCGCTGATCTTGCCCAGTTGGTGACTCCCGGTCTTCGATCACCCCGTGCTCATCTGGTTGCGCTGACGCACCTGGCCGCCGTGCAGCATGAGCTCGCTGGGGGTGCGAGTTCGCTCGCCGATGCCGTCGAGAACGTTGTGAACCGCGGTCTGCAAGCGATGGGGACCGACGCGCACGAGAACCCCACGAGTCGCCTGGCTGATCCGGTCGCGGCCCTGCGCGCGGTACTGGCACTGCGACCCGGATCGGAGAGAGTCAAATCGAAGACGAGAAGGTTCGCGGCGGCACAAGCCCTGGGACTCCTCTCGGGCGACGGATGGCGAGCTCATCACGAAAAAGCTCTACTGCTCGATCTAGCGAAATCCATCCACGCTATAGAGGTCGACTCGCTCGCTGTAGAGGAAAACTCGCCGTACATCGCCGAGGCGAACCCAGTCAGCAACAGACCCGGAATAGCGAAATTCTATCACGACTTCGTCGATATTGCGGGTGACTGGGAATCGCTGTTTGTGTCCTCGTCCACTCTCGACTTGGCGATCATGTACGGAGCGACGTGGCGGAACACCTGCCGGAAGTACCTACAAGCTATTGCTGGCCGCCCTGACGGCAGGATTCGCGTCGTGCTGCCCGACCCCTCTGCTGACTCCATTCTCATCGCGTTTTACGCTCAAACCCTGGGAATCACTCCGGAAGACCTACGCGGGAGGGTTCACGCGGCGATAGCGGACTTTCGTGCGATGGAGCCTCGCCGCCACGTCGAAGTGTACGTAACCACTAGGGCATTTCGGCACGCGGTCTACATGTTCCCGGATCGCGCCATACTGGCGCTCTACGCCCTGTGTGGCGAACGCATCCCGACTCCAGCTCTGCTAATATCTGAAGGAGGACTGCTTTCGTTTCTGCGTGTAGATTTCGATCGCTTGATCGAACAGAGTGGCCGCATTTCGTAGCGTCGAGAGGTGGAGAAAGTGGATTTGGTTCGGGTCGACTTCGCCCTGATTCCCGATGAGCCGCTTTTCGGATCGGCAATCCGGGCCAGTCAGGCGATTACCGATGAATTTTACTACAACGAAAACGTCATTGATGACAAAACATTTCCCCCGCACGTGAGTCTCCACATATGTACTCTGCCGCAAGGCAAGGTCCAACAAGTAATCGGCGAGCTCGGTGCGCTGACTGGGAGGGTCGATCTGCCAGATATTAATCCACTTGGGATCGAGCCGTCACACGGAGGTTACGTGATGCTGAGCATCGAGCGCACGACAGAAATTATGGCCCTGCATGAGGAAATTCTCGAACTGGCAGCGTCGGCACGTGACGGAGTCGGCGCAGACAAGTACGGCAGTGAGTATATCCGTGATTCCTTCGTGCCCCATGTCTCCCTGGCGAAGGTCGATCGTCACGATCTGACCAGAGCGGCCACCATAGGAAGACAGGCCCTCGGTAGCTGCGACCCGACTCGGACCCGCACGCTCGACCTGTGCGACATCGGCCCGCGCAGCGAGCGATGGGATGTCCTGGCCAGTTACCCGATCGGGGAATCCCCAAAGCTCTGAACGCTGAAAGGCCTGACTACACCTTTGCGCGTTTGGCGAGCAGGGTCGCTGAATCGAAATGTAGTTGCTTTTGCACTGGGGGGTTCAAAGTTGCCAGCACGTCGGCTATGTCGCGCCCCGCAGTGCCGGAACCGAACAGGTCGCTGCGTTCATAGCGGCCGTGGGCGATCTGGGCACGGACCGCTTCGGTGATCTCGAGTGTGTCGTGTGAGGTGAACACGACGTTGGGGCCGCACTCGCGGTTGTGCTGGCGGGTGCCGATGCTGACGGCCGGCGTGCCGAGGTATGCGCCTTCGCGCAGCGCCGCCGACGAGTTGCCGATCATGCAGGCGCAATGCGTCATCAGCCGGGCGAAGTCCTCGGCGGGCAGGTTGCGGAAGAACCGGCAGCGATCGGCCAGACCCTGCTCGCGGAACTGCCGGATGCTGGTGGCGACCTCGGCACTGCCGGCGTCCACGTTCGGCCAGAAAACCAGCGCCTGCATCCCGATCGACGAGATCGCGCGCAATGTCGCGGCCATCTGATCGAGGCGGTGGCCGTATTCTGTCGTCACACCGTGTTGCATCACCAGCAGAAAAGGCTGCTCTGGATCGATCGGTGAACCCTCGCCGCAGTGGTCGATCAGCGCTTCGCGGTGGGTGCCCGGGTCGGCACGGGCGGCGAGGTCGATCGCCGGGCAGCCGAGGTTGAACACGTACTGCGGGTCCTCTCCCATGGCGATGATGCGACGGGCGCTGAGCTGGGTGGCCGGGAAGTGGATGTGGGACAGCTTGGTGATCGCGTGCCGGACGCTCTCGTCGATCGATCCCGACACCTCGCCGCCTTGGGTGTGGGCGACGGGAATGTTCATGTAGGCGCCGGCGATGGCCGTCGCGATCGTCTCGAAGCGGTCGGCAACGGTGACGACGATGTCGGGTTCCAATCGCTCGAAGGCGGTCGGCAACTCCAGCAGACCAAGCCCAGTGGATTTGGCCATCGTCGCCGGCGTCTGACCCTCGATGATGAAGCGGATCTTGGCGTCGGGTGTGAACCCGGCGGCCTCCAGCACGTTCACCGCACAGCCGAACCGTTCGAGCAGCGCGGACGCGGCGGCGATCACCTGCAACTCCAGGTCGGGGTGATCGCGTACGGCTTCGAGCACTGTGGTGATCCGAGCCAGGTTGGCCCGGCTGGCGACGACGACGCAGATCTTTTTGCGACGTTCAGGCACGTCGATGCCTCCTGACGACAGAACGAAGGAAGACAGAGCGTGCGGGTTCGAATCATAGCGGGACCTCCCACATCCCGGCGTGCTGTGGGATTAGGCCTCCCCGATACTGGGTACTGACCAGTAGGGACGGCCCCGGCCGGTTCCCGATCGTGACGCACACCGACCCGCGCCGCCGATACGACGGCACATCCCGCTCGACAAGGAGTTAGCCGTGGGTACCGACGACAAGATCTCAAACAAGGCTGAGCAGCTGAAGGGCAAGGGTAAGGAGGCCGCCGGCAAGGCCACCGACGACGAGCAGCTCGAAGCCGAGGGCAAGGCGGACCAGGCCAGCGGCGACATCAAACAGGCCGGCGAGAAGGCCAAGGACGCCGTCCGGGACATCGTCAAGGACTGAACTACCGAAACCGCCAGAATGTCTCGACTCAAAGAAACAAGGAGAACTCGATCATGGCAGACACCACCAGCACCGCTACTAAGCCGTCTAACTCCCCGTCCGCGGCTGCCAGTGCCGGCGGCGGGTCCCCGACCCGGCTGGCTGAGGACACCTCGCAGGGCAAGACCACCATCGCTGCGTCGGTGGTGCAGAAGATCGCCGGGATCGCCGCCCGTGAGCTCACCGGGGTGCATGCGTTGGGTGGCGGGTTGTCCCGCGCGTTCGGCGGGATCCGGGAACGCATCCCGGGCAGCACCGGCGCCTCGCAAACCTCCGGGGTGACGGTTGAGGTCGGCGAGAAGCAGGCCGCGATCGATCTCGACCTCATCATCGAGTACGGCGCGTCCATCGTGGACCTCGCCAAGGCCGTGCGCCGCAATGTCATCGGCGCCGTCGAGCAGATGACCGGCCTGGAGGTCATCGAGGTCAACATCGCGGTCAACGACATCCACATCGCGAGCGACGACGGCGGCGAGGCGCCGACCCAGGTGGCGCGGGTGGAGTGAGCGCTCGCGGCGGCAGTTCGAGGAGTTCGCGACTATGAGCTTGACCTCCCTGACTCGACCCTCTCGGCACCCGTCCGAGCAGCCGGACTCCGGTCAGCTCGCCGATGCCGTCGCCACCGCGGTGCGTGCCCACCCCGCGGTGGCTGACCTGGACAGCGGCCTATTCGGCGCCACTGTTTGCTATCTTCCCAGCCGCCGGTTGGTGGGGGTATGGGTCGGGGAGCCCGGCGAACCGGTGGAGGTCTCCGTCGTCGCCCGCCTCGGCACCCCGCTGCCGCAGCTGGCCACCGAGCTGCGCCGGGTGATCACCGCGGTCACCGGCTCCAGGATGATCGACGTGATCATCAACGACGTGATCATTGACGATCCGATACCGATCTCTGACTTCCCTTTGCAGCACGGAAGGTCCCCACGATGAACGCGACAACCATCGGTCTGCTTACCGGGCTCATTCTCGGCTTAGCCGGCGCAATCGGCGGCTTCAGCGGCTTCCTGCTCGCCCTGGTGCTCGGCGCGATCGGGCTGATCGTCGGTCGGGTTCTCGACGGGGAGCTCGACCTCGGCCAGGTGCTCAGCGGCAAGGGCCGGGACCGATGACCGAGGCTACGGCCGGGGCTACCGCCCACCCGCAACCCGCCGCCGGCGCCACACTCGCTACGCCTGCACTACCCACCGCCGTCGATCCGGACGATCGGGGCCGGCTGAGGATCAGCCCGTTGGTCCTGCGTAAGATCGCTGAACACACCGTTGATCTGACGCCAGGCACCTTGCCCGCCCGGCGCACGGTGGCCGGGGTCGGTCTGGGCAGCACTGGAGCCAGCGTGAAGGCCACCATCACCGGTGAGCTGGTGGACATGCGCGTGGAGCTGGCGCTGCGCTACCCCGGCCCGGTGCGCTCTACCGTGGACCAGCTGCGCAGCAGGATCGGCGACGAGGTGCGGCGGATCACCGGCTACCAGGTCCGCTCGATCGCCGTGACTGTCACCGCCCTGCTCCCCGAACCCAGCCCCGGTCTGCAGTGACGCGGCCCTCTGGAGTGCACCGATGAGGATCCTGTTACGTGTGCTGTCCCCGCTGCTCGGCCTGGCCGTGGCGGCAGTCGGTGGGTTCATTGCGCTAGAGGTCATCTGGGCCTGGGCGGGGCCCGCGGGGGGCCCGCTCGTGCTGCCGTGGCCGGCGTGGCAGGCGACCCTGCAGGGGTGGACCTGGACCTCCACCCCCGTCCGTCTCATCGCCGCCGGGCTGATCGTCGCCGGCCTGCTGCTCCTCGTACTGGCGCTGCGGGTCGGCCGTCGCGAGGTGCGGTTGATCGACCCCGCGCCCGAAATCACCGTGACCACCTCTCCACGGTCGCTGGCCCGGCTGGTTGGCCACCGAGTCCGAGAGCTCGACCATGTCGCCACCGCCTCGGTCACCGCCACCCCCCGCAAGATTTTGGTGCGGGCGGCCAGCCGGCAACCCGCCGAGGCAGCCACACCCGGCATCACCGACGCCGTGCACACCCTGCTGTCCGGCTTGCCGCTGGTCCACACCCCGCGGGTGTCGGTGGCCGTGAGCAACACCAAGAGGCCGGCATGACCATTCCCGCCACCGCGGCGGCTCGCAAGGCCACCGCCCGCGCGGCCGGCGCCCAGCGCACCCTCGTCGGGCTGATCGGGCTGCTGAGCTTGGCCGTTGGTGCCGCTGCCCTCGTCGTCGGTTTCCGCCTGCTCGGCGACGACCGCGCCGCCCGCCCGGTACTCGATCCGCTAGCCCTGGACACCCTGCGCACTCACCAGATCCTCGCCCGCGGTGTGGCCATCGCCGCCGGCGTGGTCCTGCTCGTGCTCGGGTTGCTCTGGGCCGCGCGCGCTGTCAAGCCGGAACGCCGCCCCAACCTCCTCCTCGACACCACCTCGGACAGCTGGCTCGAGGTCAGCGCGTCGGCGATCGCCGACGCGCTGCGCGCCGATGCCGAGACCGTCACCGGTGTCAACCGTGCTCGCGCCCGCATGGTCGGCACCGCCGCCACCCCCGTGTTGCGGCTGGACCTGTGGCTCGAGGACGGCACCGACGTCCGCGACGTCTACCGCAATCTCGACACCGGGGTCCTCACCCGCGCCCGCGACAGCCTCGGCGTGGCGGCCCTGACCACCACCGTCCGCATCGAACTCGACGCCGCAGCCCCCGCCCGGGTCATCTGACCCGGGCCAGAAACTGCGCTGCGGTGGCTTGCAGAGCCGCCCAGTCGGGCTCGGCGCGCGATCCCGGGGCGAGCACGAAGCCCCGGTGCCCGTCGTCGGACAACCGCTCGGCGATGATGGTGAAACCGGCCAGCGCGAAATAGGCCACCGCGGTCGGGCGTGTCAGGTAATAGGGATGATCGATCTTGACCACCTGCTCGACGCTGCCGGTCCGGCGCAGCGCGACGTCGACATCGACGATGTCGACGAACGCGCGGCCACCGTCGGCCGTCATCCGGCGTAGCGTCGCCATCGTGCCACGAACATCGATCAGGTGGTCGATCGTCTGGCACAGCAGCACGAGGTTCCACCTGCGCTGACCCGGATCGAAGTCCTCGACGAGCCCGGCGATCGTCCCCATACCGGCGGCCCGGGCGACCGCGAGCTCGTCCGGGGACGGGTCGAGGACGGTCGCCCGCGCGTTCAGGCGCGCCGCCAGGACCCCGGCGACCACACCCGTTGAGCCGCCGACGTCGAGGATCTTGCGTGGCGACGCCGGCAGCAGCGGGAGCAGAAACTCGGCTAGCTCGGCGGCGTAGCCGCGCTGGTCCAGCTGAACGGTCTCGGCATCGATGCGGCGGCTGTGGTAGGCCGACACCAAAGGGCGATAGACCTCGGCGTAGAAGTGCGCGTACTGCTTGGCGCTCAGCCGTGGGCAGAGGTAACCGAGCCCGCAACCTCGGCATACTACAAAGGTCGCGGGGTAGCCGTAGCGGTCGCGCGCGGCGACCTCGACGGCGTGGTTGTGCGCACCGCACAGGTTGCACTCCGCAGTGCGATGGGTGGCATGCGTGCCATAGTCATAACCGAGCGCGGCGACCTGCTCGGCTGTCATCGATCGTGTCATTGTTAGTCCATTCGTGAAGCTGGGGAATGCGTAGCGTGACTGTACTCGACTGGGGTCACCGTGTCGTGGTGATCGGTGAAGTTGGCCAGGCGCACGACGGCAGCCTCGGCACAGCGCACGCCTTCATCGACGCGATCGCCGCTGCAGGCGCCGATGCGGTGAAGTTCCAGACCCACATCGCTGCCGCCGAGAGCCGCACCGACGAACCGTGGCGGGTCAAGTTCAGCTATGCCGACAACTCCCGCTACGAGTACTGGAAGCGGATGGAGTTCACCCCGCAGGCCTGGGCGGGGCTGCGCCAGCACGCCGAAGATCGCGGGCTGGCGTTCCTGAGCTCACCGTTCTCGCTCGACGCGGTCGATCTGCTGCGCCGCGTGGGCGTCGCCGCATGGAAGGTCGCGTCCGGTGAGGTCGCCAACCCGCTGTTGCTGGACGCGGTGGCGCAGACCGGGGCTCCCGTGCTGCTGTCCAGCGGGATGAGTGGCTGGGCCGAGCTCGACGGCGCCGTGGAGCGGTTGCGCGGGGCCGGCGCCGGATCGCTGGCGGTCCTGCAATGCACGTCTGCCTACCCGGTCCCGCCGGAACGGGTCGGGCTCAATGTCCTCGGTGAGATCCGCGACCGCTATGGCTGCGCGCCCGGGCTGTCCGACCACTCCGGAACGATCTTCCCGGCGCTGGCCGCGGTCGCGCTCGGCGCACGGGTGATCGAAGTGCACGTGACGCTGTCCCGGGAGATGTTCGGCCCCGACGTAGCGGCTTCGGTGACGAGCTCCGAGCTTCGCCTGCTCGCCGACGGCGTCCGTTACGTCGAGGCGGTGTTGGCGGCGCCGGTCGACAAGAATGCGGTGGCGGACGAGCTGGCGCCGATGCGTGCGCTGTTCGGCCGGTCGCTGGTAGCCCGCCGCGCGCTGCCGGCCGGGCACGTGCTCGCGGCGAGTGATCTCACCGCCAAGAAGCCGGCCGGCGCTATCCCCCCCACCCGGCTGGAGTCACTCATCGGCCGCCGACTGCGCCGCGCCCTGCACCCCGACGAGCCCCTGCACGACGACGACATCGAGCCGCCGAACCCCGTGAGTTGGGCCGACAAACCTGCAAAAGGTTCCCATTGACGGGTTACCGGCGCTGGGAACCTGCAAAAGGTTCCAGATGATGGGTTACCGAAGCGGCAGCAGGATTCCGGCGACGAGCATGACTGCGGTCAGGGTCAGGGTGATCCGCAGCCGACGCTCGTGGCGCTGCCATTGACGGTCCCACCACGCGGCGTCCCGGCTGTGGTGGCGGCCCAGCGCCATCCCCGCGCGGCCGAGACCGAAACCGAGCCCCGCCAGCAGCGCCGCCACCCAGCTGCCCAGCAGCAGCACTGCCACCAGCGGCAGGTAGGGCAGGTTGCTCGGCATATGGGTGCGCACTCCGCAGCCCATCTCGAAGCCGAACTGCAGCGCCCCCGCGTCGCCACCCGCTCCGATCACTGCCGATGGCACCTGTGCCCGGCGATGCGGTAGCGCGATGCGGTGCAGCCCGCACTCACCGGCGAGCACGAACAGCGCGATCGCGGCGACCAGGCCGGCGTGCACAACTGGCGGTAACGCCAGCCGCACCAGGCTGCCGAGCGCCACGGCCACGGTGGCGATGGTGATCCCCCCGGCTAGCAGGCCAACGGTGAAGTAGACCCGTGACGAATCCCGCCAGACCGGCGAGCTCAGCAGGTGCGCCGAGTTGACGCTTCATGCCGAGCCGGACAGCGCGTAGCCGGCGGTCAAACCGAGTAACAGCCAGGGCAGCAACCAGCCCACACTCACGATCGGTGACACCGTAGCGGCCACTGCCAGCACTGCCAGCACACCGGTCACCAGCACCGGCCCGAGTAGGGCACGCCGTAAGCGGTGTCCCGTCCCCCCGGGCATCGGTGCCGTCTCGAACTTCATCGATCAGGGCACCAGCGGCGGTGACGACCGCCGTTCTTCGAGCCTCGCCGACCCTGCCGAGGTCAGCAGCGCGTTGCAGATCACCTGCTCCAGGTTCGGTGCCCCGGCGTAGTTGATCTGGCCGTCCGCGCACCGGTAGACGATCCCGTCGGCCTCCCAGCGCCAGGCATCGCGCATGTCCTCGCCGGCCTGGCAGATCGTGATCGGCTGGTAGCAGTCGAGCCCGTCCTCCCAGTTTCCGAAGCAGCCGTTCTTGAACCACTTGTCGGGGCCGCAGTACGACGGAGCGTAGGGAGCACCGTGGCAGATCGGTCCGCCCGGGCCGTTGTTGTAGCGGCCGCAGTCGGGATACTCGGTGCCCTGCTCGGCCCTGGCCGGACGAGCCAATGGGATCCAGCTCAGCATGGTCATGCCCAGGGCCATGGCTGTGCTGCCGGCAACGGCCAGGAATCCCCGTCGACGCAATGCCGAGCCGGGGTCGCGAAACTGTACGGTGCGCGGCTGCGGGTCGGGACCGGGTTGATCGAGCCGGGGGACATCGGCCGGGATCATGACGCTCCTTGCCGGTGCATCGCGGTGCTCAGCAGGCCCGTGACCTGCTCACCGAGCCGCTCGGGAGACTGCACCGGCTGCCCGGCCAGCACGGTGCCGTCGGGGTCGACGTGCAGCAGGGCCGGCGCCCATGGCAGTTCGAGTTCGGTGACGAGTCTGGGGTCCACCCGGGACCGGACGTCCGGCGCGCCGGCCCACCGTTGCCGCGGGGACAGCACCTCGAACCGGGTGCCCGGATGCGCGCGGGCCAGACGGGTGAACGGCTCGTGCACGGTGTCGCAGAAGCTGCACCCGGGGTCGAGTACCAGCAGCACCAGGGATCCCGGACCGGCCAGCGCCGGCACTCGGCGACCGGTGATGGTGTGCCGTTGCGGTGCATTGAGCCGGGCCACGTCGGCCTGCAGCTCCCGCAGCTGCCGCAGCATCCCGGCCATCGCCAACGTCAGCACCAGCAGGCAGCCCCAGGCCAGCACCACCGCCGCGGTGAGCACGTTCACGCAGCCCGCCCGTCAACCGCCGCCGGCAGGGTGTAGAGCAGCACGGCCAGCACGACGGCGCAGGCGATCAGCAGGATCGCGGCCCCGCCGTCGGGCAACGCGGCCGCCGGATACAGCGCCGTCGCCGCGAGGGTGGCGATTGCCAGCACCACGGCCCGGGCGATCCCACCGGGACCTACCTGGGTGCCCATCTGGTTGCACCCGCAGTCCGACGTGTCGCCCCGGTGGCGTCGCCACATCAGGTGGGCGGCGAAGGCCAGGTAGATCAAGCACTGGGCGGCCAGCGCCCAGCGCAGCTCGCTGATACCCCAGACGACAGCGACCACCGAGGGCACCCCGATCACGAGCTCGACAACCGCGATGGCCCGCGCCGCGGCGATGCCGGTGCCGGCCGCGGCAGCCAGTAGCTTGGGAGCCCGCAGGTGCTCCAGCCCGGCCTCGACCAGCAGGAACGCGCCTGCGAGAACCGGCACCGCCAGCACGATCATGCGGCCTCCCACGTCACGCTCAGGCCTTCCAGGAAGGCTAGCGCTTTGTTCGGGTCTGGGGTGTCGCCCGGCCCGGGGACCAGCTGGGTGATCGCCGTGGGGGTGGCCAGGACCAGCGCGTCGGATCGGGACCGGCCTTGTGCCCCGATCCCCAGCGGCTGGCGCCACAGCTCGCCATGCCGGGTCAGATGACCCCGGAATTCGGGGACCGCGACCTGGCTGGTCCCGGGGCGTTCGATCGTCAGATGGCCGATGCCGGGGATCTGCTTGGCCACCCGGAGCGGTTCGAGCCGGGCTTGCCCGGTGCTGCGGGGCAGCACCAGCATGCCCAGCGGGGTGTCGGTGAGCCGGAACGCGTCGAAGATCCTGGTGATCCCGTCCGGGGAGCCGCAGGCCCGGGTGTGCAGCTCGAACCACCGCCCACGCCAGGCGGCCCGGTAGTCGGGGGGATCATGGCGGGCTGGGTTGTTGCGGATGCCGACGATCAGCTCACCGCCGCGGTAGGGCTGGCTGGTGACCTGATCGGGGATCGTGGTGTAGGTGCTGTGCCAGTCGAAGGCGCCGGCCTCGGCGACGGTGAACGCTCGGCGAGCGCCCCGGACCAGGGCGAGGAAACCGCACGACCATGGCCGGGACGCGTCCAGCGGGGTGCCGTCGGGGGCGGTGCTGCCCAAAACCGAGCGGCGCAGCACCACCTGGGACCCGTCCGGCGTGACGAACGACGTCCCACCTCGCCACGGCCAGTCGTACCGCCCGCGTTCCAGCGACGTGATCATGTCAACTCCCGAGCCCGGACACAGCCAGCCATAGTCGCACACACGCCGTCATCACGGGCACGCGGTCTGTCAGGTCTGCACCAATTCGGTGGGTACGGTGATCACGTCCACCATCGCGCCGTTGCGCAGTACAGTGATCGGCAGCGTGGTGCCGATGGCCTCGGAGAACAGCTGACGCTGGATGCCCTGGGCATCGGTGACAGGCTTGCGCCCGGCACTGAGCACGAGGTCCCCGGCGTGTAGTCCGGCCCGGTCGGCTGGGCTGCCGGGGATGACCTCGACCAGTCGCAGCCCGGAAGCCTGCCCGGTCCGTTCGGCTATCGCTGCGGGGAGTGGGGCGGGTGTCCCGACCAGCCCGAGGTAGCCGCGGCGCACCCGGCCGTCGGCGAGCAGCGCACCGATGATCCGGCGGGTGGTCGTGTTGACCGGCACTGCCATCCCCAGCCCGATACCGGCGACGGCGGTGTTGATCCCGATCACCTTGGCGCTGGCGTCGGCCAGCGCGCCGCCGGAGTTGCCCGGGTTGAGTGCGGCGTCGGTCTGGATCACGTCCTCGATCACCCGCACGGCCCGCCCCGCGCGCACCGGCAGCGAGCGACCCAGCGCGCTGACCACACCGGCGGTCACCGATCCGGCCAGGCCCAGGGGGTTGCCGACGGCGACCACCAGTTGCCCGACGACCAGCTCGTCGGCGTCGCCCAGGACGGCTGCCGCCGGCGTGGGACCCCGGGCCCGCAGCACCGCAAGGTCGGACAGCGGGTCGCGGCCTACCACGTCGAAGCGGCTCTCGGTGCCGTCGGTGAACGCCGCAACGCCGTCGTGGACGGGGCCCACGACGTGCGCGTTGGTCAGCAACAGCCCATCGTCGGTGAAGACGACGGCCGACCCAGCGCCCGGCCCGATCCGCAGGCTCGCCACATGCGGCGTGACCGCCGCCGCGACCGAGCTGACCGTCCTCGAGTACGAGTCCAACGGATCCACCACGCCCACCGCCTCAGGCCTGAAATTACACCGTTACTCCCGCAACGTCACCACACTGTTCGGTGTTCCGCCAGCGTCCGCCCCGCCGTTCGGACCCGAATAGCGGTGAGCGAACCCGCATGCTGCAACGCCATTCGAAGCGAATCGCTGGGCCTGGACTGCCCGTCGTGTGGTGGCAGCGGTGGTAGTACTTTGATCAGCGTGAGGTAGCATTGATGGTGTGAAACTCAGTGTCAGTCTGTCCGAGCGGGATGTCGAGTTCCTGGACGAGTACGCGTCGTCCCATGGCGCTTCGTCACGGTCGGCCGCGGTCGCCCGTGCGGTTGCGTTGCTGCGCGCGTACGTGCTGTCCGACGCCTACGAGCAGGCGTGGGCCGAGTGGGAGGACAGCGAGGACGCATCGCTATGGGAAGCCGTTGCGGCCGACGGACTTGACGGCTCATGAGACGCGGAGAGATCCGCATGGTCGATCTCGACCCGGTGCTCGGTTCTGAGGCGGATAAGGTGCGGCCAGCGGTGATCGTAAGTAACAACGGTGCGAACGCGGCAGCGCAGCGATCCGGCACCGGAGTGCTGACCGTGGTGCCCGTGACGTCGAACGTCACCCGCATCTACCCCTTCCAGGTACTGCTTCCCGCCACCCAGGGCGGGCTTCACCGGGATTCGAAGGCTCAAGCTGAGCAGGTCCGGTCAGTCGCCGCGGTCCGAATCGGGCGCCGTGTCGGTGTCCTTCCGGGCGACCTGTTGGCCCGGCTCGACGATGCGCTGCGCCTACACCTCGACCTGTGAGCGCCGCAGCGACCGAGCCATCCCGTTAGGTAGCACCTTTGTGCTACTCCGAGTGGTATGGAACCGGTAGGTATTCGCGAGCTGCGGCAGCACGCCTCCCGGTACGTGCGGGCCCCTGGTGTCCAGCAGCTTGCTCACCGTGGAGACCCGTCGCGCCGTGCAGCGCGAGGACCCGTCCGCGCTTGCCCGGGCCGATCTCCTGCTGACCCGAGTCGGTCGGATCGGCATGACCGCAAGCCTCGTCGAGTCCGCTAGCCGGCTTCCTGACCGCTCGCTGCGGTCGCTGGACGGGATCCATTTGGCTACCGCGTTGGTTCTGCGTGACGACCTGCACGCCGTGGTCACGTACGACAAGCGGCTGGCAGCCGTTGCCAAGGCACACCAGCTGCCCGTCGACTCACCCGGCGCTGCAGCGTGAAGATCAAGTCGAATCGCAGGCCGTCTTTGACGCCGTACCGTAGATCATTTGGGCGGGATGCGCTAGCCGGATCCTGAGTGCACTCAGCCTCCCGAACTCAACACCAGAGCTGTTCGGCGGACCGTGGACAGCTCTGCTGTTGAGCTCGGGAACCGGAGGGTTCCTCGCAGACCGGGATCTGCGGGACAGGGGTGAGCGCTTGCAAGACGGTGAAGCAGCTGGCTGGCTCGTTTGTCGAGGAGATCAAGTCGGTGGGCACACGAGCCCCGACTGGGAGCGCGCGCTTAGTCCTCGGGTGGGGTGGCGGCGGGGTCCCAGGCCAGGCCGGGCACTCCCCAGCCCTGGGCCCTGACCACTCTCTTCGCCTCGCGCGAGTAGCGGCCAACCAGCCGGTTGAGGTAGAGGATCCCGTTGAGGTGGTCGGTCTCGTGCTGCAGGCATCGCGCCAGGTAACCGGTGCCCTCGACGGTGAGCGGCGCGCCGTCCGGATCGAACCCGGTGATCTGCGCCCAGCTGGCCCGCCCGGTCGGGAAGGCCTCACCCGGTACCGAGAGGCAGCCCTCGCAGTCGTCATCAGGATCGGGCATTCCCTCTGGCTGCTCGCCGGTTTCCAGCACCGGGTTGACCACCACCCCGCGATGCCGAACTCCTTCACCGTCCGGGCAGTCGTAGATGAACACCCGTAGGTCCACGCCGATCTGGTTGGCGGCGAGCCCGACACCCTGCGCCGCCGCCATCGTGTCGAACATGTCGTCGAGCAGCGGGTACAGCGTGCTGCCGAACTCCGTCACGAGCCGGGTGGGGGTGTGCAGTACCGGGTCGCCGATGATCCGGATCGGGCGGACAGCCATGATGCGGGACAGTAATCGGGGCCCGTTCCGCGCCCATCCCGGGGACGCGTCATGGGTGCGCCGCCGGTCCTGCGGGCCTGCCCGCGTGGTTCAATGGCAGTCCGAATCACAGCATTGTGATTCGGACTGCCACCCCGCTGGACGCAGCCGCGGGATCGTGAACCGAGGAGCGCGATGGACGCCGCAGCGGCGCTGCCCCCGATCGACGACCACCCCGAGGGTCTGAGCAGCCGGGAACGCGAGATCTTGGCTTTCGAGCGTCAGTGGTGGAAGTACGCCGGAGCCAAGGAACAGGCCATCCGTGAGCTGTTCGACATGTCCGCCACTCGCTACTACCAGATCCTCAACTGCTTGATCGACCGGCGAGAGGCGCTCGCCGCCGACCCGATGCTGATCAAGCGGTTGCGCCGGCTGCGGTCCGGTCGCCAGCGGGCCAGAGCTGCTCGCCGGCTCGGCGTCGATCCGCGCCGCCAGAACCGGATGTAGCGCCATGGGCACCCCGAACGGGATCGGAACCGGCAGGCGTATGCGGATCGCCGGGTTGGCCCTGCTCGGGCTAGCGGTGATCGCCGCCCTGATCGGACTGGTGGTGGCGACCAATCGTGGTGAGCCGACCCCGGCCGCGGTGCCGCCGGCAGTCACCTCTACTCCCGACAGCACACCGGCGATCCCCTCCACCATCCCGTATCCGCCGACCTCTAGTCCGGCTGCCGTGCCGCAGATCCCGGGTGGTGCAGCCGCCGATTCACGCCCGCCCGCCGCCGGTGCTGGTGCCGGTGCCGGTGCTGATGCCGGTGCTGGTGCTGGTGCTGGTGCGTCGGCCGGCGACAATAGCCGCAGTCGCGGCGAGGTGCGGGTCTACAACAACAGCACGATCAGCGGTTTGGCCGCGCGGGCCGCGGAGGATCTGACCGCTGCCGGTTGGACGGTGGTCGAGGTCGGCAACTACGCACGGGGGACGATCCCGACCACTACCGCCTACTACCAGGACGGCACCGACCGTGACGACGCTGAGGCCCTCGGTGCTGAATTCGGGATGCGCGTCGAATCTCGGTTCCCGGGGATCGCGAACGCTGGTCCTGGCCTCATCGTGATCGTCACAAACGACTACGTATCCCCGTGATCGCCTGATCTACTCGGCAAACCTGACCAGCCCCGACGCGATTTGCTGATGTCACGCTCGTGGACCTGGCATTCACGAGTTCCACGACGAGTTCCGCTCACGAAGTGCGCCGCATTATCGCGCTCGGCTTGCGGCGCTTGTGGGCCGCGCCCTGCGGCCCGGAACAGCCACCGTGCCGTCACCATATTGCGTGGGCCGCTGTAAAGGCCGGTGCACGCGATGTCGCCATGGCGCCGTGGGACGCATCCGGCGCGAGGAAGTTCGCCGGTCTGTCCGGCGGATTAGAGCAAGCGGTGCGCCAAGCGAATGCCGAGAATCTCGTCCTGCCCAGGCTTCCGGCAGCACTGGTGTCCGCCGTCCACGCGGCAGCCAGCGCGCCGTGTCTGGTAACTGGGGCATGACACCCAGGCCACCGGACCGGGACACTGCGCCGGAATCCGCGGTGAGCTCACCCGAGATGATCCGCAGCAGGGTGGTCTTACCTGCGCCATTCGCGCCAATGAGGGCAACCTTACGGCCGTCTCCCACCCGGAAAGTGACCTCGTCCAGCAGAACCCGCCCATCGGGCAAGGTAAAACTCGCTGAGTTGACCTCTACATACCCCACCGTGGACCCGCTCTCCCGACACCGATAGCCCGGTCATCTCACCGGATCCACTACTTCATTCCCGCCAGCCGTCGTCGGCGACCTTACCGCTGAGCCAGCTGAAACATCGAGGGATTTCCATGCTCTGACTGTTCGGTGGCCTGCCAGTGGGACCCGGCGGCACAGTGCCGCTTAGCGAATGATGCGTACCGGGATGTCGATGTCCAGCCCGGCCCGAGCCGTGTCCGCGGTGACGGCGACGCGGTCCAGCCGGGCCGCCAACGCCAGGCAGCATCGATCGCCGAGGGAGAGCCCAGCACTACGAGTGGCAGCCCACAGGTTCGCGGCGGTGATCGCGTCAGGTTCGGTCAGAGGCTCGATCCGTACCCCGAGGGTGCGTAGCCGGTTGGTCGCGCGGTGGGCGTCGACGCCGTGTTGGAGCAGCTTCAGATGGGTCTCTGACCAGTTAGCCGCGCACATCGTCGCGGCCGGCAGCAGCGGATGCACCAGATCGGCACCGGGTTGTGGGTGGCGCGTCCGATGCCGCTCATCCTGCTTAAAATTCGGTACAGTGTACTGGAATGGGTCGGGATCGAGGGTGACGAAGTGGGGACTGTCCAGAGCGGAGGCGGGGAACCCGCGCGGAGCATGGCCCTGCTGTGGGGCAGCGAAGCGCCGACGCGTAGCCGCGGGCCCAAGCCGGGCCTGACCGTGCGCGGGATCGCTCGCGCCGCCATTGAGCTAGCCGACGACGAAGGCATGGACGCGCTGTCCATGCGCAGGGTCGCCGAGCGGCTCGGCGTGGGCGCCATGTCGCTGTACACCTACGTGCCGGGCAAGGCCGAACTCGTCGACGTCATGCTCGACACCATCCATCTCGAGATCACGCCCGAGGCGCCCCACGGGACCTGGCGTGTGCAGCTCGAGGCCGTCGCCCGGGATCAATGGGCGCTCGCGCGCCGGCATCCGTGGATGCTGCACATCGCCACCACGCGCCCGCCCTTGGGTCCGGGGATCATCGCCAAGTACGAACGGGAGCTGCGTGCTGTCGAAGGGCTCGGCCTCGACGACCTGGAGATGGACTCGATCGTCACCCTCATCAACGGCTACGTCGCCGGTGCCGCTCGTAGCGCGATCGACGCCTCCGACGTCGCGCGCCGCAGCGGCATCGATGACGCGGCCTGGTGGGCGGCAACCGGACCGTGGCTCGACAAAGTCTTCGATCCCCAGCGCTACCCCGTGGCCGCGCGGGTGGGCACGACGGCCGGCCAGCACCACCAAGCCCCCTCCGATCCCGACCACGCCTTCGAGTTCGGCCTGCAACGCGTCCTCGACGGCATCGAGGTACTCATCCAGCAGCGCGGCGGATGAAATCCGATAGGTCCCCCGACAAAGGGGTCGTTCGCCAGAGCTCGAGCAACGGCCGGAGGGCCTCGGCGAGCATCGGGAGCTGGGGTACGAGGGCAAGGCAGGCGACGACCTGCAGCATGCCTGCGGACTCCATGATGCGCAGCAGCCGCTCGTCCAGGGGGCGCAGACCGAGCCGCACAGCGGCCGCGTCGTACGCCGCCTGGACTTGCGGGTCGGCCAACGCGAGATCCCTCTCGACCGGGCCGAGGGTGACGTACTCGAAGTCGGAGCACAGCTTGCCCTCGGGCGTGACGATGATGTTGTAGTAGGGCGCGTCACCATGGATCGGCTGGACATCAGCTCCGGGGAACGCTGCCTCGAAGGCGGTCCGGGAGCACGGATCGGCGTCGGGGACCTGCTCGACGAACTGCCAGAACGTCATCGAGAACCCGTCCCGGCGGACGGGTTCTCGGGCCACCAGGGGGCTCGGCGCCACGACGGGGTGGCCGCGGTCGGCGAGCCAGCCCGCCACGGCGAGCTCGCAGCGCTGCTGTGCCGACTGCGCGTCGGGGTCTGCGGCGACCGTGCGCGGCAGAACCGCGGGCACCCGCACCACCACCGGTGCCGGCAACAGGTGCACGACGACGGAGAACACGTCGTAGAGCACCCGCGGGTCGGTCACGGTGAGCCCGAGGTCGCGGCCCGCGCCAGCCGCGGCGGCGACGGCCCGGTCCGTGCGGGCGGCCAGTTCGTCGGAGGTCAGCATCGCCGTCATCCTGACACCCTCGAACTGCCGCCGTGGACACTGAGGGCATGACGGAAATCACCTCGGAGGCGCAGCGCTGAGGCCCGGACGGCAACGCATGCCGGATCCGGCGGGCCTGCGGCAACCACGTGCCGGCAGGGCACAGCGACGCACCCTGATCGTGCTGGTCGGCACGCAGGCCGCGGCCGGCGTCGGCGTGGCGGCCGGCATCGCGGTGAGCAACCTGGTGGCCGCCGAGCTGTCCGGCTCGGAAGTGATCGGCGGAGCGGCCTCGACTGCCATGGTGATCGGCGCCGCCCTCGCCTCCTACGCCATAGCCAGGGTCGCCGACCGGTCTGGCCGCCGGGCAGCCTTGACGCTGGGCTACGCGCTAGGCGGGCTCGGCGCGATCGGTTCGGTGGTCGCGGTGGCGCTCGGCAGCTGGCCCGCTCTGCTGGCAGCGCTGGCGCCGTTCGGGGCGGCGACCGCGGCCGGTCTGGCCGCCCGGTTCGCCGCGACTGATCTCGCCGACCCGCGCCGGGTGGGGCGCGAGCTGGCGATCGTGCTGTGGGCCGCCACCGTTGGGGTGTTCGTCGGCCCCAACCTCGCCGAGCCTGCGCAGCGCTGGGCGGGCGCGCTGGGCCTCGTGCCAGCCACCGGCCCGTATCTGCTGTGCGCTGCCGCGTTCGGGCTGGCGGGGGTTGGGACGGTGATCGGGCTGCGCCCCGATCCGCTGGTCCTCGCGCGCCAGCTGAGGGCGGTGGATGCCCACCACGACCTGGCCAGTCCCGCACGTTCGGCGTGGGAGGCGCTGCGGTCGGCGCCCACCGCCCAGCTGGCCGTCACCGGAATCGCGCTCTGCCACCTGGTCATGGTCGGGGTGATGTCGCTGACCCCGGTCCACATGGACCACGGCGGAGCATCGTTGCAACTGATCGGGCTCGTGATCAGCCTGCACATCGCCGGGATGTACGCGCTGAGCCCGTTGTTCGGGGTGCTCGCCGATCGGGTCGGCCGGCGCCGCGTGCTCGCCCTCGGCGCTGCGCTGCTGGTGATCGCCGGTGGAATGACCGCAACGGCCGGTGGGGCGGACGCCGGGCAGCTCACCGCTGGCCTGGTCGTGCTCGGTCTGGGCTGGTCAGCCGGCTTGGTGGGGGGTTCGGCGCTGCTCGTCGAGGCCGTGCCGCTAGCGGACCGACCCGGCATGCAAGGCCTGTCCGACGTGACGATGAACATCGCGGGGGCACTCGGTGGCGTGCTGGCCGGCGTGACGGTCGCCGTCGGGTCCTACGCGTTGCTCGGGCTGGCCACTGCCGCGCTAGCCGCGCTGTTCGTCTTCGCCACGCTGGTCCACGCGCGGCGGTGGGCGGCGCCGTAGATCTCGGTCGAGTCCCGGATTCAGCCGAATCTGAGCTTTCCGGCGACTACCGGCAGCGTAAGCGAGCCGGGCAGCGCCTCGCCGGTGGCGACCGTGATCGTCGGCTTGAGCGAGTCGGGAAGGATCTCCGCTGACGTTGCGCCGATGGCCAGAACGAGGCGGTGGCCCGCGGGGATCACGGTGGCCAGCGGCAGGCTCTGGGCGGTCACCCTGATGGGCGTGCCGGTCGGGAAAGGTCGGCTGGTGCCGGGCTGCTGCCAGTGCCTGAGGTCGAGCTGGATCCGCCCGGAGTCCTGCGCCCCGCTCACCAGCTCGGCGCAGGAGCCCTGACCCGAGGTGTGGTAGAGCGTGGCGACCAAGTTTCCACCGGGAAGGTTGCTGGACACGGTGAGGTCGGCGGAGAAGTTTCCCGCCACGCGGATCTCCTGCTCCAGGGGCGGGGAGACGTACCCGAGCTGCTGCGGGCCGCAGGCGAGGCCGTCGAGATCGAGTGACTGGAAACTGCGCTGCGAGGGCGTCACCCCGCTGCGGGTCCCGATCAGCTCCTGGCCGGAGAGGTACAGGGGCACAGACTCCGCCGGCGGCGGCCAGCTCGGGGCGGTATGCCATGCGCCGGTGTCGTCCTGGTACTCGACGATCCCGGGCGCGGTGACCTGCGGACCACCGCGCAGGTAGTGGTCGAACCAGCCGATGGCGAGCTGGGTGAAGTCCGGGCGCACGCCGCCGTGCCCCCACTGACCGAGCATGAACCGGGTACGGTCCTCGCGCAGTTGCGCCCACAGGTGCTCGAATTGCAGCGTGTGGGCCTCTTCGAGGTAGCGCAGGCCATTGGCCATCAGGACAGGCACCGCGGAGTCCGCGAGGAACGGACGCAGGTCCCGCTCCTCGTAGTAGGGCGTGCGGTCGCCGGTTGTGACGAGTTCCTTGCCCTCGCGCAGGTGCGCGTCATACTCGGGGCAGCCGGCATGGTCCAGCGCCGCCGGCTCAGCGCCGAGAAAGCTCGTGGCGGCGCCGAATGCCGTCGAGGCTACTGGCCCGATCGAGATCGGCGCCCCTTGGCGCGTCAGCAGGCTCCAGACGTCGATCATGCCGCTGATCGGAACCGCGGCCCTGAGCGACGGCGGCGGGTCCGCCATCGCCATGTACTGGGCCCACCCTTCGTAGCTGGTCCCGTACATGCCGACGTTGCCGTTGCTCCATGGCTGCGCAGCGAGCGCCTCCACGACGGTCGAGGCGTCACCCCAGTCCAGGCGCGAACCCCACTGGAAGCAGCCACCGCTGCCGCCGGTTCCGCGCAGGTTCACCAGCGCCACCGCGAAACCCGCCTCGATGAACGGCCGCACTGCGTCACTGTGGGCCTGCAGCTCGCCGGGACCTTTGACCGTGTTCCAGTAGGGGCTCAGCTGGAGCACCGTCGCCGCCGGACCGCTGGCCTCGGGAAGGTAGACGTCGCCCCGCAAGGCCGTCCCGTCGGCCGCGCGGGTTTCGAAGGGCACGACCCGCCCCGGAACTGCGCCCTGCGCGGCCGCGCCCGTCACCAGCGTCCCGGTAGCGAGCACCGCCACCACCAGAGCGACACAGCGCATGATGACCGCGTGCCGGTATCGCAGCCAGCGGTTCCCAGCCGATCGATCGTCGTCGCGCACGGTGCGTTCTCCCGATAGGGGGCGTCATCGTCGCAGCGGCACCGGGCACGGCGCACGTTGGGGTTGCGCCGCTGACCGCTGCCGTCAGGCCGAGGCAGCGAGGGACGAGTGGACCGACCGCGCAGTAGGACCATCGGGTCGGTCTCTGCATGCATCTGACTACGGCTGATCAGCCGCGCGCTTCAAGGCTTCGATGTCGATCTTGCGCATGCCGAGCATAGCTTTCATGGCCGCTTGCGACTTCTCAGTGTCGGGATCACTCACCAGCTCAGTCAGGGCGGTGGGGATGACCTGCCAAGATACGCCGTACTTGTCTTTCAGCCAACCGCACGGACCCTCTTCCCCACCCTCGGAGAGCTTGCTCCAGAAATAGTCGACCTCATCCTGTGTCGCGCAGCTCACCTGAAACGAGATGGCCTCGTTGAACGTGAACAGCGGCCCGCCGTTCAATGCAACGAATTTCTGCCCATCCAACTCAAATGTGACAGTCATGACCGCGCCTTCAGGCCCAGGACCTGCTGCACCGTAGCGAGCAATGTCCAGGATCCTGGAGTTCTCGAAGACGGTCGTGTAGAACTTCGCCGCTTCTTCACCCTGCGTGTCGAACCACAGGCATGGTGTGATCTTCTGCATTGCTTCGTCCTCTCTAACGTCTGCCCTTATGGTTTGCCGGGCTCGTTGTCAAGACTGCGGGGCGCGGCGAAACTCATCGGTCACGGAGCAGCGCACCGGCGGCTTGCCCAGCTCAGCCGCCGGTGCGCTGCTCGGCGAGCTGGCGGGCCAGGCCGGGATTGAACAGCTCCAAGGCGCGCTGGGGTTCCAGCGCCGGTCCGATCGGCAACAATCCGAGGATGGACTCTGGTGCCGGCGTGGTGACGTCACCGAGTCCGAGTGCGCGAGCCACGTCCATCGTGGGCACGCCGTAGCGCAGCCCCTGGTCGGTCACCAGCCAGATCGCCCCGGTGTCGGATCGCTGCCCCGGCACCACACCGCGGACCAGGGCGCCCTTGGTCGGCTCGAGGAAAACGCTGTCGGCCGTCTGGCCGCTTGCCGCGCGGGGCACCTCGACCGGGCTGTCGCCATCGTCGAGCGGCAGCCGCTCGCCGGGATTGGTGGTGATCACCGGAGCCTGGTCCGGACCCTGCCAGGTGAGGCACGTGATCGGGCTCTCGGTGATCGTGACGACCTGGGGGATCCGGGCCGGGAAGCCGGTGAAGTCGAGCTGGCTGGCTACCGGCGCCTCCGGCACCTGTGAAATGGCCTCCGGCGTGACATCCGTGAAGTCGGTGCTGACGCTGCGGTGGTAGCGGATCAGGTCCGCCACCGCACGCTCCACCGGCTGCTTACCCTGCGGCAACAGCAAGAAGAAGGACTGCTGGATCGCGCCTTTCACCCGCACCACCTCGCCGACCTGCACCCCAGGAAGCAAGGAGGAGGGCGCCCCGGGCGGGATGTCCGGCAGTGTGAGCGGGGGGCCCTCAGGGATCGCGTTGAGCAGGCCGGCGCTGACCGTGCGTGGCACGACGTTGCCCAGCCGGTAAAGGGTCCGGACCGCGGTGTCGCGCAGGTCGACCTGCCCTCGGCGGCCCTGCCACACCAGGTAGGTGGCTCCGGTGCGCTGCTCGGCGACAAGCAGTGCCGCGTCGTCACCGAGTGGGCGACCCGGCGGTTGCCCCTCCCGGACCAGGACAGTGGTGGACAGCTGCGGCTGGGACTGTGCAGTCGGTTGTTCCTGGCCGTTCGGTACGTCCGGCCGGACCTTGGCGGTGTCGCACACCGACCAGACGCCCCGGATCAGGTTCTCCGGCACCGGCAGGGGCGGCGCGCCGGGAAGCCCGGTGGACGGCGCGCGGCCGATATCGGCCAGCGCGGAGTCGGCGACCCTCTTGATCTCCGGTGCCTCCCGGCCCGGTGAGATCGCCGCCAGCAGCAGGCGCGCCGAGGTCAGGTTGAGCACCGGAATGAGCCGTCGCGGGTTGTCCTGTACCACGAAGACCGTTTCGGATGGGGTACCGATGACGATCTCATTGCCGCTGACCTGGCTGGTCGGGCTGAACTGGCCGACCACGAAGAACGCCGCCAACCCCAGCACACCCAGGATCAGGCCGACCGTGGTGGCCCGCAAGTGCTGGCGCATCGGCTCGTGCAGCATCACCGCGTCCTTGCGGACCAGAGCCGACTCCATCCTCCGGAGCACGAAGCGGTACGCCTGCACCTGCGACGTGGTGGTCGGATCCTTGGACATCGGGTGCCTGCCGCTCTCCCCTGGGCTGTACCGTGCCGCAGGATACGGAGGCGCAGACATGACCGGTGCACTGCCCGCCACGGTGACCGCCCGGCGGCGCTCGACGGGCTCGCGCCTGGGCCCGCTGCCCGTCGTCAACCTGGTGTTGCTGGAGATCGGGCTGGCCATCGGTCTGGCGCTACTCGCGGTGGACACCGCCCTGTGGTGGGCAGCGCTGGGAATCCTGCTGGTCGCAGCACCACTGGCGCTAGGGCGGTGGCGCGGCCGGTGGCTCGTCCGGTGGGTCCAGCTCACCGCACGCTACCTGGCGCGCTCACGCGGCCCCCAGGTGCTGAAGATGGCAAGCGTCACCAGTCCGGACCCGGTGGCAGTTGGCCACCCGCCGGCCTCCGAGGAGCCGATCCTGGGTTCCGACAATCCGCAGGTCGCCCTGCTTCGCCTCGTCGTGCCGGATCTGATCGTCGCGCATGGCGCCGACCACCGGCGGGAACCGTTGGGCTTGGCTTGGCACCAGGGCACGTGGACCGCGGTGTTGCAGGTGGACGCTGCACCGTCACTGATCACCCCCGTCGGTGGCACGCCCAACCTGCCACTCGGCGCGCTCGCCCCTTGCCTGGAAGATCGCGGCGTGGTGCTGGACGCGATCCAGGTGATCTGGCACTGCTACCCGGGCAACGCCGCGCTGCCGTCGTCGTCCCCTGCGCTGCGCTCCTACCTCGAGGTCTTGGGTCCGCTGCCGGCAGCCGCCCGTCGCACCACCTGGGTCGTGTTGCGGTTGGACCCCCGCCGTTGCCTGGCCGCGGTGGCCGAGCGCGGTGGCGGGGTGATGGGCGCGCATCGCGCACTGATCGGTGCACTGGCCCGGGTGCGCAGCGCGCTGGAAGCCCGGGACGTCTTAACCCGACCGCTGGACGCCGACCAGCTGTTGCGTGCCGGGATCTCCGCCGCCGAGCTGTCCGCGGTGGCCGGCACCGGGGAGCAGGTGGCGCTGAGCGAAGGGTGGACTGCGGTCACCGCCGCCGGGGTGGGGCACGCCGGCTACGCGATCAGCGGCTGGCAGGTGAGGGGCGTCGCGCCTAACCTCACCGCCTTGACCGGGGTTCGCGCACTGTCCACGACGGTCGCGCTGTCGCTGTCGCCTGGGGGGGACGGCGCTGAGGTCGGGCTGCGGGGTCTGGTCCGGGTCAGCGCCCGCAGCCACGCCGAACTCGAGGCGGCCGACTGCCGGCTGCAGGCCGTCTCGGAACGCCTCGGGGTGACGCTCACTCCGCTACACGGGTTGCAGACCGCCGGTCTGGCCGCGACGCTGCCGCTGGGGGTATCCGGATGAGGACCCTGAGTAACCCGGCAGGAACCCGGGCGGTCGCACCGGAGTTCCTGGTCACGCCCGGTCTGCTCGACGCGGTCAGCCCCCCGGCAGATCGCGGGGGCATGGTGCTGGGCTCGGGCCCGCACGACGAACCGCTGAGTGTGTCGGTGCTGCGCCCGGAGCCGACCCGGCTGGTCGGAGTCGGTGGGCTCTACCTGGCTCGCCAGCTCGTCCTGCGGGCGATGGCCACCGGCGCCTGGGTGGTGATCGCCACTGGCCGACCCGCTGCCTGGCAGCCGCTCACCCGAGCCGCCGGCGAAGGCCCCGACGGTCGTCCCGCCCCGCTGGTGCAGGTCCGCCCGCTTGCCCCAGTCGAGCTGCCACGGGCTTCGGAGGACGCGCCACTGCTGGTCGTGCACGACGGCGGAGCGGTGCCCCAGGAGCTGTTCTCGCCCCGCTCACCGTGGCAGACCACCCTGTACGTGCTGCCCTACCTGCACCCGCAGGTCGAGGGCACCGCCAACAACGCCAACCTCGTCCTGCTCCAGCGGCTACCGGTTGACCAGGCGCAGCTGGCGGCCCGGATGTGGCGGCTGTCCCCGCCGATGATGGACCAGCTGGCGGCATTACCTGACGACGGTGTGGTGGCGTTGGGACCCAATCTCTGGCTGCCGCTGCGGCTGGTCACCACACCGGCAGAACGGGAGATCCTCGGACCGGTACGCCGGGGGGATTGATCACGGCGTGCTCAGCCAGTGGCGGGGCCAGACGATCCAGCAGCAGTTACTGATCGAGGCTGGCCGAGGCCTCGCGTCCGCCAGACCGCAATGAGCAGGCTGATCGCGACGACCACATAGGTGGCCCCGACCACCTGCTCGAGCGGTGTCCACGCCAGCTCACGACCGTCATTCCGGGGCAGAAATTGGAACGGCGCGGAATAAAACGAGACCAGTAGGAGGCCAGTGGCGGCCGCCCAGCCGGCTGAACGCTGACGCATCGCTTGAGAAGTTGTCACAACGAGCGCCGGCAAAATCCATACCCAGTGATGTGACCATGAGGTAGGCGAAACCAGTAGGGCCAGCCCGGCTATCGCGACAAGTGCGAGCAAGTGATCCGTGCTGCGCGCTACAGGAATGACGAGCAGCAACAATACCGTGAACACCGCGAGCCAAGCTACTGTCATGGAAATGCCGGTCAGGCCGATTCGGGAGAGCACGGCTTGCACCGATTCGTTGGAGTAGTACGCCGATCCGCTGACTCCGGATACCGGACCGCCACGCCAGTACCGGATCGACGACTCACTGTCGATCACGAACGCGATCCCGCTTGCCGCCACCGCGGTCACCATAGCGACTACGGCCGCCTTGCGGTCGCCCCGCAGCAGGAAAAACAGCACGAACGCGCCGGGGTCAACTTGATTGCTGCTGCGATCCCGACCAACAGCCCTCGTGGCCAGCGAGGCTTTTCGACCAGGCAGTCCAGCGCGACCAGCGCCATGAGGATGAGGTTGATCTGACCGAAGTCGAGGGTCGCCCGCACTGGCTCAAGCAGCATCGCCAAGGGCAGAGCCGCCGACGTCACCGCCGCGGCCCTGTTCCGAGGGCTCATTGGCCGGGCAAACCGAAGCGCCAAGTAGAGCGTGACAGCGAGGCTGAGCGACGACAGCGCGAACAGCGTAATCAACGCAACGGTCCACGGCAGAATCGCGAGCGGCGTAAGTACCATAGCCGCGAACGGTGGGTAGATAAACGGCAGCGCGAGGCCACTGCCCGTTGCCGGCAGGGTTCCATACATATCGTTGCCGTCCAGCCACGCTCTCACCCCGAGGCGGTACACATCCAGGTCCAGACTCCCAGCAGAATGCAGGAGAAATCCGGCCACTACAACCCAGAGTGGCAGGCTGATCGCCAGCAACAAGCTGGACGACGGAGTCCCGCTGCGCGGCGTCGATGAATCGCGCGCATGCGGCTGAGCTGGATCACAACTCAATGAACGAGCCTTCGGCCGACATCGCGCCAGCTTAGTGGTCGTCGCCCGGTGCTCGGATCTGGCCCTGGGCTGGTGCGTCGTGAACTCGACGCTATCGACATTTCCGCTCATGCAAACGTCGGTGGTGTCGAGTTCACGGCTTGGGGGGCGACCGCTTCACCATCAGCAGACACCGCTGGGAGTGGGCTTGCGATGACGGCACGAGCATGGTGGTAGCCGGGGGCGAGCATGCCTGTGGATGCACCATCGGAATCAGGAGGCGCCATGGCAACGGCCTACGAGTACCGGGTGGTCGAGCTTCGTGAGGGCTTGCTCGGCGGCAAGATGTCCGGTGACAAACTCGAGAAGATCCTCAACGAGCATGCGGGCAAGGGATGGCAGCTCAAGGCCATCACCGCAGTCGAGGTGAAGGGACGGATCGGGCCTGGCGGTGTCGACGGTGTGCTCGTCACCTTCGAGCGTCCTCGCGGCTGAAGCCCTCCGCTACGGGGCGACGCCACGAGCGACCCGCCGGGCGCGGGTCTGCTCGGCGCGGGCGGCGAGCTGGTCGTCGTCGGGATAGTCCACGCCGACCAGGGTGAGGCCGTGCGCTCGCGCCACGGTCACCTCGCTGGCGCGGGCGGTATGGCGCAGCAGACCGGCGGGCCAGTCCGGAGGGCGCCGGCCGTCGCCCACCGACAGCAGGGCGCCCACCAGGCTGCGCACCATCGAGTGGCAGAACGCGTCCGCCGCGATGTGCGCCACCAGCTGGTGCGGTTCGTCGCGGGTCCACTCCAGCCGCTGCAGCGCGCGCACTGTGCTGGCACCCTCCCGGCGTCGGCAGAACGCGGCGAAGTCGTGTTCGCCGAGTAGCAGGCTGCTCGCCGCGTTCATCGCGGTGTCGTCGAGCCGACGGGGGTGGGCCAGCGTGTCGTACCGGCGCAGCGGGTCGACTCCCCACGGTGCATCGCAGACCCGGTACCGGTAGTGGCGCCGCAGCGCGGAGAAGCGGGCGTCGGAGGTGCGCGGCCCCGAAGACACCCCTGGCACCCCCACGGCCACCCGCAACAGCCCGGCGAGCCGGTGGCCTAGCTCGTCGGGAGCCAGCACGCCGGGCGGCACATCGAGGTGCGCGACCTGCCCGGTGGCGTGCACCCCAGCGTCGGTGCGCCCAGCGACGGTGAGGGTGGCCTGGATCCGCGTCACGGTAGCCAGCGCGTGCTCAAGAACCCCTTGGACGGTCCGTCGGCCCGGTTGATGGGCCCATCCAGAGAAGCCGGACCCGTCGTAGCTGATATCCAGCCGGTAGCGCAGGAGCCCGCTGTCCCCATGGGGGGCAGCGGGCTCCTGCAATGCGTTGCTCGGGGTCAGGATTTGCCCTCATCGTCCGCGGCGACGGGAGTGTTGTCGGGGGCGGCGCTCTGCTCGATCGGTGCGTCATCTGCCGCACCCTGCTCGATCGGTGCGTCATCTGCCGCACCCTGCGCGACTGGCGCGATGGGCGCCACTGGCGCCTCGTCGGAGGTCTCCGTTGCGGTCTTCGCCGGCTGGCTCTTGAAGGCCCGGCGCTTGACCTCCTCGACATCTGTAGCGGTGCGCTCGGTGACCAGCGCGATGACCGCCATCGGAGCGTTGTCACCCTTTCGTGGCATCGTCTTGACGATCCGGGTGTAGCCACCCGGCCTGGTCGCGAAATGCGGGCCGATCTCCGCGACCAGCTTGTGCACCACGTCCTTGTCCCGGATCACCCGCATGATCTCGCGGCGGTTGTGCAAGTCCGCCTTGCGGGCCTTGGTGATCAACCGCTCGGCGAACGGGCGCAGCCGCTTCGCCTTGGCCTCAGTGGTGGTGATCTGGCCGTGGGTGAACAGCGACGTCGCCAGGTTGGCCAGCATCAGCCGCTCATGGGCCGGCGACCCACCAAGCCGGGCGCCCTTAGTCGGCGTTGGCACTTATGTCTCCCTTCGGTCGACGCGTGAGTGGCAATCGGTGCTATAGCACAGATTGCCACTCACGGGTGCGCAGCACTTAAAGCTGTTCGGTTTCTGCGTAGTCCTGGCCGTCGTCGGTACCGTCATCGGTGCCGTAATCGGCGGCGTTGTCGACCCCGTTGTCGCTGACCTCGCCCCACCCGTCGATCGAGTACTCCGCCGCCGCGGCTGACGGGTCGAACCCGGGTGGGCTGTCCTTGAGCTGCAGGCCGAGGCCGGCCAGCTTGAGCTTCACCTCGTCGATCGACTTAGCGCCGAAGTTGCGGATGTCCAGCAGGTCGGCCTCGCTGCGGCTGACCAGCTCGCCAACGGTGTGGATGCCCTCCCGCTTGAGGCAGTTGTAGGACCGGACGGTGAGGTCCAGGTCCTCGATGGGCATCGCGAACGCCGCGATGGTGTCCGCCTCGGCCGGCGAAGGGCCGATCTCGATGCCCTCGGCGTCCACGTTGAGCTCGCGCGCCAGCCCGAACAGCTCCACCAGGGTGCGCCCGGCCGAGGCCAGCGCGTCCCGGGGAGACAGGGACGGTTTGGTCTCCACGTCCAGGATCAGCTTGTCGAAGTCGGTGCGCTGCTCGACCCGGGTGGCCTCAACCTTGTAGGTCACCTTCATCACCGGCGAGTAGATGGAGTCCACCGGAATCCGGCCGATCTCCGCACCGGACGTCTTGTTCTGCACCGCAGGCACGTAGCCGCGGCCCCGCTCGACGACCAGCTCGATCTCCAGCTTGCCCTTCCCGTTCAGGGTGGCGATGTGCAGATCAGGGTTGTACACGGTGACGCCGGCGGGTGGGACGATGTCGCCCGCCGTGACATCACCCGGGCCCTGCTTGCGCAGGTACATCGTCACCGACTCGTCCTCCTCGGAGCTGACCACGAGCTCCTTGAGATTGAGGATGATGTCGGTGACATCCTCTTTGACGCCCGGAACGGTGGTGAACTCGTGCAGTACGCCCTCGATGCGGATGCTGGTGACCGCCGCCCCCGGGATGGACGAGAGCAGGGTCCGGCGCAGCGAGTTGCCCAGGGTGTAGCCGAAGCCCGGCTCCAGCGGCTCGATGATGAACCGGGAACGGGTATCGACAACCGGTTCCTCGCTGAGGTTGGGTCGCTGGGTGATCAACATAGTGATGTTCCTCCTCTGGCGCCCGCTATTTGACGCCGTTGGTCGGGATTACTTGGAATAGAGCTCGACGATCAGTTGCTCCTGCAGCGGCACATCGATCTGGGCCCGCTCCGGCAGCCGGTGCACCAGCACCCGCAGCGTCGAGGGGACGACTTGCAGCCACGCCGGTATGGGCCGGTCTCCGACGGTCTCCCTGGCCACCATGAACGGTAGCGTCGGCAGCGACTTCGGCTTGACATCGATGATGTCGAACTTGGAGACCCGCAGGCTGGGAACGTCCACCTTCTTACCGTTGACCAGGAAATGCCCGTGGGTCACCAGCTGGCGCGCCTGGCGCCGGGTGCGGGCCAGGCCCGCCCGATAGACGACGTTGTCCAGCCTGGACTCCAGGATCTGCAGCAGCGTGTCACCGGTCTTGCCGGGCCGACGGTTGGCCTCCTCGTAGTACCGGTGGAACTGCTTTTCCATAACGCCGTAGGTGAAGCGGGCCTTCTGCTTCTCCTGCATCTGCAGGAGATACTCGCTCTCCTTGATGCGCGCGCGGCCGTGCTGACCGGGTGGATACGGCCGACGCTCGAAGGCCTGATCGCCGCCGACCAGATCGGTCTTGAGCCGGCGGGACTTGCGAGTTACGGGTCCGGTGTACCGAGCCATCTCTGCTGTTCCCTCCCGCGCCTTAGACCCGGCGCCGCTTCGGCGGCCGGCAGCCGTTGTGCGGCTGCGGCGTCACGTCCTGGATGGTGCCGACCTCAAGACCGGCGGCCTGCAGCGATCGGATCGCCGTCTCGCGGCCCGAACCTGGACCCTTGACGAAGACGTCAACCTTCTTCATACCGTGTTCGGCAGCCTTGCGGGCGGCGTTCTCGGCGGCCATCTGCGCGGCGAACGGGGTCGACTTGCGCGAGCCCTTGAACCCAACGTGGCCCGCCGACGCCCACGCGATCACCGCGCCAGTGGGGTCGGTGATCGAGACGATCGTGTTGTTGAACGTCGACTTGATGTGCGCATGGCCATGCGCGATGTTCTTCTTCTCCTTGCGACGCACCTTCTTGGTGCCCGCACCTGTTCGTGCTCTGGGTGGCATGCGGTTGCGCTCCTACAAAGTCTCGGGGTGGCTGTGGGTCGCTACTTCTTGCCGGCCTTCTTCTTACCGGCGACTGTCTTCTTCGGGCCCTTGCGAGTGCGGGCGTTGGTCTTGGTTCGCTGACCACGCACCGGCAGCCCGCGGCGCCACCGCAGACCTTCGTAGCAGCCGATCTCGATCTTCCGGCGGATGTCGGCCTGGACCTCACGACGGAGGTCACCCTCGACTTTGTAGCTGTCCTCGATGTAGTCCCGCAGCCGGACGAGGTCCTCATCGGACAGGTCCTTGGAGCGCAGATCCGGGCTCACTCCGGTCGCGCTGAGGATCTTGTGCGAGCGGGTACGGCCGATGCCGTAGATGTAGGTCAGCGCGATCTCCATCCGCTTGTCGCGGGGGAGGTCAACGCCACTAAGTCGTGCCATACGACGGTGTCTCCTGTCTCGTCGTCCCCAGGTCTGCTCCCCGTCCGTCCCGCGTTACGACGGTTGAACCGGTGTACCGGTTCGGACTCGCCGTCCGCGGGCCCCGGCCTGGTGTCCGGGGGTGAAACCGATCCCGTCTGGATCGGCTGGAGCGGGGAGGTCTGCTCGCGCCGTTGGACCGGCGACATCGTGCGCTGCTCAGCCCTGGCGCTGCTTGTGGCGCTGGTTCTCGCAGATCACCATCACCACGCCGTGGCGGCGGATCACCTTGCACTTGTCGCAGATCCTTTTGACGCTCGGCTGCACCTTCACGTCATCTCTCCTGGTGCGCTACTTGTAGCGGTAGACGATGCGGCCACGGGACAGGTCGTAGGGCGAGAGCTCCACGACCACCCGGTCTTCGGGCAGGATGCGGATATAGTGCTGGCGCATCTTGCCGCTGATGTGTGCGAGAACGCGGTGGCCGTTCTCCAACTCGACCCGGAACATCGCGTTGGGGAGTGGTTCGACCACCTTGCCCTCGACCTCGATGGCCCCGTCCTTTTTGCCCATGTCCTCCGCGTTCCTGCTCACTTAGCCGTGCCGTCGGGTGGCGGCCTTGCCGCGACGCAGGCACCCGCCAGTTTCACGACGTGGGGAGGCATCAGTGAGAAGTGCGACGCACTGCTGAGCAGGAAGACCTGTTCAGATACCTGCAGACACGCTGAGAACCGGAGCGATACTCGCGCCGACAACACAGTTTACGTCGAGGTCAGCGAGGGCTCCAAACCGGCCCTCGCTCCGAGTCACCGTGGAGGTCTGGGGGCTCGCGCCCGCTCACCTATCCAGCCGGCCAGCAGCACCGCGCCCCACGGGCCCGCGACCCAGATCCACCACGGATAGATCCAGCTCAGGGTGGCCAGCGACACGATGACCCAGATCAGCAGGTTGATCACGCTGGCGCCGGCCCAGGCGGCGACCGCGGCCCGCCCACCGCGGCCCTGCCGATGCTGCCCGTGAGATTGTTGCACCTCCTGGTGGGCCACCGGGGCGGCCGGCCGCTGGGCCTGGGGCAGATCGGCGGTGAGAGCCCCGAGCTCGCCGTAGGTCCGGGCCGCCCAGGCCTGCTGGACCCGCTCGTCGTACTCGGTGAGGTCAAGTCGACCCTCGGCATGCGCCGAGCGCAGCTCCTCGGCGACCCGCTCCCGATCAGTGTCGGCGGCCCGCATCCGATCCTGCGGGGTCTGGTCGCCCACGATCCCCATAGTGCCGATTGTCGCGTCCATCGGTACCTCCAGCTGACCCCTCCTGCCCAACTATAACACTGTTACAGGCTCGCCGTGCGCTGATTACCGCGTTCTGTCTCCAGAACGCGGCTACCGGGTCCCGAATTACCGCGTTCTGTCTCCAGAACGCGGCTCGCGAGCGGCTAGCGGGCGGCCGGCTCGGGTTCGGCGATGGGGTTCGCGCCGTGGATCGGGCCGTCGAGGGCGGCTAGCCGGGTGGCGCTACCCCCCCAACGCAGCGAGATCAACTCGGCACCGATAGACACCGCAGTCTCCTCTGGGGTGCGGGCGCCCAGGTCCAGCCCGATCGGCGAGGCGATCTTGGTCAAATCCTCGTCAGCGACGCCGGCCTCGCGCAGCCGGGCTTCGCGGTCCTTGTGGGTCTTGCGCGATCCCATCGCGCCGAGGTAGGCCAGATCCAGCTTCAGTGCCTCGACGATGACCGGGACATCGAACTTCGGGTCATGGGTGAGGACCGTGACCACGGTTCGCTGGTCGATCCGGCCGGCTTCGGCCTCTTCCTTCAAGTAGCGGTGCGGCCAGTTCACGACGACCTCGTGGGCGTCCGGGAAGCGGCTCTTGGTGGCGAACACCGGCCGCGCGTCGCAGACCGTCACGTGGTAGCCGAGGAACACCCCGAGCCGGGCCATCGCGGCGGCGAAGTCGATCGCGCCGAATACCAGCATCCGGGGCGACGGCTGCATGGAGTTCACGAACACGTCCATGCCCTCGCCGCGACGTTCCCCGTCGGGGCCGAAGTGCAGCGTGGCTGTGCGGCCAGCGGCGAGGGACCCGCGGACATCCTCGATCACCGCCTCGTCGGCACCAGAGGATCCGAAGGTGCCAGCGTGCCGGTCCGGCCAGACCACCATTCGGAGCCCGACCCGCGCAGGGTCGGGGTGCGCGACCACGGTGGCCACCGCGACCGGCTCCTTGTGGGCCACCGACGTGGCGATCTGGTCCAGCTCAGGGAAGCTGGCCGGGTCCACCTTCTCGACGAACACGTCGATGATGCCGCCGCAGGTAATCCCGACCTCGAAGGCAACGTCGTCGGAGACGCCGTAGCGCTGCAGGATCGGTGTGTCGTCGGCGAGCACCTGCTGGCCCAGTTCGAAAACTGCGCCCTCCACACAGCCGCCGGAGACACTGCCGACCGCTCGCTCGTCTGCCGTCACCAGCATCGCCGCACCAGCCGGACGGGGCGCCGACCGGTACGTGGACACCACCGTTCCCACCGCGGTGGATTTGCCCTGGCGCCACTCCGCGACCAGTTCGTCGAGCACCTCGCGCACCGCGGGCCTCCCTCAAGCCAAGTTTCCAGTGTGTCCAGGCGGTAAACCGCCAGGTCTTAAAGTCTATTCGACCCGACTGGACTGCGGGTTCACTCACAACGACGCGAGAGCCGTTGGATCTGTTCCCTGCTCGCGTTCAGGGGTGGTCCACGTCGATCCCGCTGGCCAGGTCGGAGCAGTCCACCACGGTGAGGTCGGACCGTCCGGCCAGCCAGTCCCGGGCGCCCCGGTCGCCGTGGGCCGACGCGACGATGCCGGCCCAGTGCTGCCGGCCGAACAACACCGGATGGCCGGGCTGGCTCTCGAACCCGGCCCTGGCCACCACCGCGGGGCCAGCCAGGGCGGCAAGCCTGCGGACCACGGAGGCATTCACGTCGGGCAGGTCGACCAGGTGCACCAGCGCGGCCTGCACCTGTGGCGGTGCGGTGCGGACCAGCTCGGCCAGACCCGTGCGGAGGGAGGCGCCCATGCCCTCGGCCCAGTCCGTGGCGACCACCGTGCGGGCGGTATCGGGCACCAGCGGGATGACCTGGTCGGCGGCCGCTCCGACCACGACGAGCACCGGGTCGCATCCGCCCTCAGCCAGTGTGGCGACGGCGCGGCGCAGCCAGGCGCCACCGTCGACCAGGGCCTTGGGCATGCCGTAGCGCCGCCCGGCCCCGGCCGCCAGCAGCAGACCCGCGATCATGACGGCATCCTCCCATGATTGTGCCAGTCCCGCGGACGGCAACAAGAAAAGGCATCTGCAGCACGGGACTAGTTGCAAGGCAGGCGCATTAATTTTACGCGACGGAAACACTTGCAGGTAACCCCCGCGCGGCGTGTAGTGTCGCTTGAAGAAGGGCTCCGCTCCATTCACACATGGTCGCGAAGCCTCGACATTCAGCACGAATACGACTGAGAGCGGAGGGAATCGATGGAGCAGCACACCCATGAGCACACGCACGGGGATGTGACGCACACTCACGCGCACATCATGCACGACCACGCGCACGTCGAGCACGAGCATGAACACAGCCACAACGGGCAGTCACACGCGCACTCGCACGTCCACGAGCGGGATCTTGAAGAGCTTCACGAACACGTGCACTGAATAGCAACTGGATGCCCATAAGGGGCTAATCGGTCACCCAAGGCGCGCCTTTCCGGGCGCGCGGCGTCGGTCATTGTCCGATGCAGGCACGGCGCCAGGCGGCGGTGCGCAACAGTCGCAGGCCGTTGAGCCCCACGATGATAGTGGATCCTTCGTGGCCGGCCACGCCCAACGGCAGGGGCAGCTCCCCGAGCGACCTGATCGGCGGCTGGACCAGCGAGATCGGCCATCAGCCGCGCTGGGGCACCGACCAGCACCCGGGCACCGGCGATGGTGGCCTGCACACCAACCCCTGGGGTGGAATCGAACTCCCGCGCCTCGACGAGGTCCAGGCCGCGCTCCCGCGCGGCTTCCACGACCGCGGCGGCCAGCGGATGTTCGCTGAGGTACTCGGCGGAAGCGGCCAAGCCCAACAGTTCCTCCTCGTTGATCCCGGCGCCGGCCAGGCCGCGGATCTCGGCCAGCCGGGGGGTCCCCTCGGTCAGGGTGCCGGTCTTATCGAAGGCAACCCTGGTGATCTGGCCGAGCTGCTCCATCACCACCGCAGACTTCACCAGCACACCGTGCCGGCCGGCATTAGCCATCGCCGACAACAGCGGCGGCATCGTGGCCAGCACGACCGCGCACGGCGAGGCGACGATCATGAAGGTCATCGCCCGCAACAGGGTGGGCTGCAGGTCCGCGCCGAAGCCGAGCGGTATCACGAACAGCGCCACCGTCGCGGCGACCATCCCAATCGAGTAGCGCTGCTCGATCTTCTCGATGAACAGCTGCGTGGTGGCTTTGGTCTCCGACGCCTGCTGCACCATGGCCACGATCCGGGCGACCACCGTGTCGTCGGCGGCTCTGGTGACCTGCACACGCAGCGCGCCGCTGCCATTACCGGTGCCGGCGAAGACCTCATCACCCGCGGCCTTGGCCACCGGCAGGGCTTCGCCGGTGATGGTGGCCTGGTCGACGTCACTGGCGCCGTCGACGATCTCACCGTCCGCGCCGATCCGCTCACCCGGGCGCACCAGGATCACATCCCCGATGACCAGGGATGCGGCCGAGACAATCTCCTCACCGGTATCGGTGAGCCGGGTCGCGCAGTCCGGAGCCAGGTCCAGCATCCCGCGTACCGACTCCGCGGTGCGATGGGTGGCAATCGCCTCCAGCGCGCCGGAGGTGGCGAAGATCACGATCAGCAGGCCGCCCTCCACCACCTGCCCGATGGCCGCCGCGCCGAGGGCGGCCACCACCATCAGCAGGTCCACATCAAGGGTCTTGTCCCGCAATGCCCGCAGCCCGGACCACCCCGGTGCCCACCCACCAGTGACGTAGCAGGCTGCAAAGAACGTCCAGCAAAGCCAGCCCGGTCCAACAGCGAGGTGCGCGAGCAGCCCGAAACCGAACAACACCGTGGCCGCCGCCGCCCACCGGACCTCCGGCAACGACCACGCTCCGGCACGCGGGCGCCCGGTTGCGGCCGCACGCTCGGCCGCTCTGGTCTCCGCCACGGCCACAGCCACCGGGAACTCCTTGCACCAGATGCAGGCTGGATCACGACACCGCACCCACCGTACATGAATTACTGAAGACCTATTCAGATATTCTGCGAAGTGAAGCTCATCGGTCCTGGTTAAAGTGGGCACATGGGTCATGGAGTGCAGGGCCGTGACGCTCCGCCGGCGGTGCTGGACGCGGAGACCGCGGCCAGCGTGGCCACCACCCTGCAAGCGCTGGCGACCCCCAGCAGGCTGCTGATCCTGTCCCGGCTACGTCAGGGTCCCTGCCCGGTCCATGAGCTCGCCGACGCCATCGGCATGGAACCCTCTGCCGTGTCACACCAACTGCGGCTGCTGCGCACCCTCGGACTGGTCACCGGCACCCGGGCAGGCCAGCGCATCGTCTACCAACTCCACGACAACCACGTCGCCATGCTGCTCGACGAGGCCGTCTACCACAGCGAGCACCTCCGCCTCGGAGTCCGCGACGCCGACACCGCCACCACGGCCTAGCCCGAGGCACCCGGCACGCTCAGGCGGCAATGCCGTGGAGTATCCCCGGCAAGGTCACAGAGCCGCAGTCACCAAGGTGCGCGACGAGCTGTACGACACGCTGTCCTCAGCCGACGAGGTGGGCAAGCGCGCGGCACGCTTCGGGCTCTCCCGGCTCGACCCCGCCTTTCTGGACAAGCTGCTGACCCTTGGGCATCGTGCCCGAGCATGTCCTGGCCGGGCAGGACCTCAACACCACACCGTTCAACTCAACCTCGGCCCGGTCGGGACCGGCCCCTTCGTGTTCGACGAGCTGCGCTCCGGTGAGAGGATGACGCTGCTCGCGGCGGTTGGTTCAGGCAGCTTGGCGGGTGGTGGTCGCGCTGGCGGTGGGGATGGGGGTGGTTCGGGTAGGCAGAAGATCGGGCGCTGGGCGACGGTGGCAGGTTGAGCCAACGCAGCAGCGATCTCGTTGCACCCGAGACCGCCGGCGGTGCGCAGGGTCACCACCACCTGCGAGGTCAGCGGCAGCTTGGGATGGCAGCACAGCAGCATGAGCGCGAGCTCGTCATCGCCGGCCACGGCTACCGGTGATCAGCGCCCGGGGACGCCCTCGTCCGGGTCGGAGGGTCGCCGCACCGCAGCCAACGTGTACATCGGCGAGAACCAGGTGCGAGTCTACGGCGGGCTTTCCATGAGCAACACGGTGCTCACGACGCTCGGTCTGACCAACGTGTTCGCCGACGTGAACAAGCGGGTCACCGAGGTGAGCACCGAAGAGCCGCTCGGCCGCAACCCCGGCGTCATTCTGCTCACCTACGGCGGCTCCGAGACCAGCATCAAGAACGGTGCCGACGCCGAGCAAGCGCAGCGCGGCATGACCCGCTCTACCAGCTCAGCGCTCAACTTCACCTACCTGGTCGGCGGGCCACTCGCCGTCGACGGCCCCGAAACCAACGCCCAAGGCCGCGCCGCGCTGAACTAAGGGCGTGCCTCCTCCAGCCCTCCTGTTCCCGAGCTCAACAGCAGAGCTGTGCACGGTCAGCCGGACAGCTCTGGCGTTGAGTTCGGGAGGCTGAGTGCACTCAGGGACGTGCTGCTCAAGGTCAGCGCATGGTTCGTGTTACGTCTACAGCGTATTTTCGCCACTCGCCGCGCCGTTGCCGCAGTGTGGTCGGGTCCGTGGACATCGCCTGAGGTCGGCGTGGAACGCCCGTGCGGAGGTGTAAGCGGCACGGAAACCGTCCCGGCAGTCCCGTAGCAGGCTGACAGCACCCCGTAGCCGTTGTGCCGAGCTGGTGTCGGTATCCACGCGACGAAGCCGGGTGCGATCGTAGTGGTGCGCAGGAGCGCTGAGCAGGTCGGTGAGCGTCAGCAGCGCACCGCTGATCTGGGTAACGAGGCCGCCGAGCGCGATCAGCTCTTCCCGGCTCAGTACGGTCTTCGGCAGCGTCCGGTTAACTCGGTGGAAGGCGTCGACGACGCGATCGAGTTGCTCAACCGGATCGCTGCTTGCGACCGGCAACGACACCGATACTGCGGCGCGCCGCCGGTGATTCAACCCGGTGGTCATGACTTGGATCGCCGTGGACATGGTAGCTGCGGAGCCACGGGACGAAAATCCGCGTGTAGCGCGGTCAACGGGTGCATCAGTTGCACAACTCCTCCGAACCGGACCGCCTCCACCCATCGACCCCAGATCTGTTGGCCCTCCAATCGCACGGTGCGACTGGTCTCAGGACCTCGACTGCGGACTTTCACACCATACATCACGTTTTCACAACATTTTGACAACGGAAAGCAAACACCATGCAACCTGATCGCACAGACAGTGGTCGGCGTCGCGGCGGGCCGACAGCGGCTTGATCAGGGGCGGCGGATCAGCATGGATCGGCCTGGGTAGCTCCGACGCGATGCTGAGGCGGCCCAAAGCCCGCATACAACCCGCTGCCTGCGAGCAATTGCGCGTGCGTGCCGCGCTCCACGACGTTCCCGTGCCCAAGCCGCTGGAGAACCGACACGTCCAGCGATCTTCAGCGCAGACCGAAGTAGCGCTACCTCGTTCCCGAGCGCTTCCCATTCGCGGGTGACCTGGCGGGAACGGGATTCGTCGTGGCCGCCCGAGCATCTACGCACAGCTGTTCGAGCTGCTGTCGCGGCCGGCGGGTTGGACGGCCTGAGGCTGCTGAGATATCCGCCCCTTTCTACCGGGCGGGCTGGGTCGGCTGACGCCCGGCGCTCCAGGTGGATATCTCAGAATGGCGGTTGGTCAGGCAGCCTGGCGGGTGGTGGTCGCGCTGGCGGTGGGGATGGGGGTGGTTCGGGTAGGCAGAAGATCGGTGCGTTCCACGTCATCGGGATACCTGGCGGGTCGGGGTCGACGTCGCGGGCTAGTGGCTGGGGCAGGTCGGGGGTGATCGGTTCGCCACGGGTGCGGTAGGTCTGCCCGAGGGGGCTGGTCCAGACGAAGTGGCCAGCCTGGGGTTGCTTGAGGGTCCAGCCACCCTGGTGCTTCATCGTGTGGTGGCGCCCGCAGTTGGGGCCACTGTTGGTGGTGACGGTTGGCCCGCCATGGGCGTGATCGCGGGTGTGATCCAGATCGCTGGTGGCGGCGCGGCGCCGGCAGCCGACGCCGACGCAGTGCCGATCCCGCATCTGGACCTGCCGGCGCAACGCGGCGTGGGCGAAGCGCCGGTGCGGGTGCTGGGCCAACGCGGCGCGGGCCTGCCCGCGGTGCCGCCAGCTGCCGGAGATGCCGTGCAGGACCCGGGCCCACTGAGGGTGCTCGGCCGCCAGCACGGGAAACTGGTCGAGCATCGACACCGGGAGGACGATCTCCACGATTCCCCCGATGCGGTCATCGCGAGCACCGGGCCGAGTGGGGCGGCGGCGGGTGAGATCAGTCAGCCGTTTTTCGTACACTCCTTGGCATGAGCGAAACACGGCCGACCAGGCGGCCACGGCGAAACGGTGCGGGTCAGAGCGTAGGGGGGTCGCGGCGGGAGTGGGCGGGTCAGCCAGCGGCGATCTACTGCCGGATGTCGCATGTGAAGGATGAGGACCAGACCGGGGTGGACCGGCAGGAGCGGATCTGCCGTCAGGTCGCCGAGCGGCTGGGTGTGGTGATCGCCGGGGATGCGGTGTTTGTGGATAACAACCGCTCGGCGTGGCAGCGCCAACGGCACCGTCCCGGCTGGGACGCGCTGCTGGAGGCGATTCGGGCGGGACGGGTCGCGCATGTGCTCGTGTATCACCCGGACCGGTTGATGCGCCAACCCCGGGATCTGGAAGAGCTGTTATCGATCTGCGATAACCAGCAGGTGACCTTACATGGGGAGGCCAACCAGCGGGATCTGTCCGACCCGGATGACCGGTTCTTCCTGCGGATCGAGGTGGCGCACGCCTGCCGCTCGTCCGACGACACCTCCCGGCGGTTGCGCGCGGCGCTGGCGGATCGAGCGCGGGACGGGGTGCCGCATTCGGGACCGCGGCCGTTTGGCTACACCGCCGACCGGATGCACCTCGTGGAGAACGAAGCGGAGATCGTTCGGGAGTTGTTTCGCCGGGTGGTGCAGGGTGAGTCGGTGACCGGGCTGGCCCGGGAGCTCAACCAGCGGGGCATTCGCACGACCATGGGCAATACGTGGGCGGTAGCGCGGGTGCGTGAGTTGTTGAGGTCCCCGCGGGTGGCGGGTATGCAGGTCTACCACGGTGAGCTGATGGGCGCTGGCACGTGGCCGGCGATCGTGCCGCAAGGCTTGTGGGAGGAGGCTCAGGAGCGGTTGAAGTTCCGCGCCACACAGCTGCCACCGCGTACCGGGGGCTACTACTTGCTGCGGGGGGTGGTGTTCTGCGCTCGGTGCGGTACCCGCATGGTCGGCGCGGCGCAGTCTGGGCGCCGGTCGTATGTGTGCTCGCGGACGTCGCGGGTCGATGACCTGAAGTGCACGCGGAAGTTCCAGGCCGCCGCGCTGGAATCGTTCGTCACCGAGGCCGCGATTCGGCTGTTGGAGACGCTGGATGTGTCCGGCGCGCCGAGTACGGCCACGCTGACCAGCCCGGCTGATGACGAAGCCGTCAGCAAGGACCTGGAGGAGTTGGCGGAACTGCGGGAGATGTGGGATGCCCGGGAGATGACCACCAAGGAGTACCGGGAGATGCGCCGCACCGTGGAGGCGCGGATCAAGAAGGCGCGGGCGCGTACCGTGATCCGGCCCGCCGTCGAGGTCCTAGACGGGATGGTCGGCCCGGATGCCGCACCAGCCTGGAAGGCCCGCTACGACGCGGGAGACTTCGACCGGCTCAACGCCATTCTGCGGTTCTTGTTCGCGGCGGTGCGCATCGGTGAGTCCACGGCCAGGCCGTTTCGGCTCGACTTCGACCGCGTCAGCATCGAACGCAACGAGCTACATGCCTAACCGGTGCTTGGGCCGTGACTTCGGGCATGGTCGGGCAGCCCACGGATGGCATGCCTCATCGCCGCTGTTTGAAACTCGGAAAACAACGGCGAGAAGTCGGAGTAACCTGGCAACCTCGCTATTGTTCGACTCTATGAGCAGCACGCTTTGCTCGTGTGACGGTAGAGTAAGCGAGTCATTCTGAGCTGGGATTTCAAGGTGGGCCTGCTGACCAACTACTCCAACCGATCCGACGTTCTTCATGTACTCGGAGTAGCCATCCGTCAACTTGAACAAGCCAGCCGAGATGCGCCCAGCCGCAGTTCAGTCCGTAGCGTCCGCTCGCTCAACCGCAAGGGTCAGGGTGTGGGGTTTGCGGAGCGGCTAAGCGAGGACGATGTGCACACGATCGCTATGAGTTACGAAGCGGGTGAATTTCGACGCGACATAGCCGCCCGGTACAAGATCAGTGTGCGCAGTGTGGGCCGGTTGCTGCGGAAGTGGCGGACAGACAGAGAATTGGCGGAATACGAATAGCTAGAGTACTGGCAGCTCGCGTCCCAAGCGAACGCATGGTACAGACGCTGCTATAATCCGCCAGCGATGGACAGCGATCTTCTTGCCGAACTAGGTGCGCCACTCTTGGCGTATGTGCTCGCATCAGATGTTGCCCACATACAGGCGGTACTTGGCAGTGAAGCCGAAGCGTCTTGGACCGACGGCCAAGCGGCTGCACTTCAGCAAATTCGGGAACTAAGCGGCATGTATCGGAAACAAGAACCGGCCGAGCTGCGTGGTATGACAATCACCGATATCTATGGACGGTTTCTACCGGACCGTGGCACCACAATAGCCAATACCCTTCGAAGTATGGCAGGCGGCGATATCACCACCTCTCCAATGATTGACGATCCCGTGGGCGCTCAACTTACAGTACTCGTCCGTGATAGTTATCCGCTCCTCTTATTGCCAAATGATTCCGGGCCCTTCTCCGGGGGCATAAGCCGGCTCCTGGTCAGCCTCTTCCATAATACACACAGCAAGGCGTTCGAGACCGCCGTGATGGCAGACGCAACACTCTCGCGGCTATTTCCCGGTGAGAGCGAAGCCACTGGCCGTACTGGATACTCCATGCGGAGTACCGGGCAGGGTAGTACTAATCAGCTCTCGATACTGGCCACCCAGCTGTTGACTGCGGGATGCGAGTTGGCGTTGTTAGAATCGGCAACTCCATCCCTAGCCGAGTATGTCGCGGCAACTGGGAAAGCGCTTGGCATCACTCGGGATGCTGTCTCCGGCAAGCAAACTGAGGTGCCCGTGCGCGTCGGCTTGACGGGCGCACTTCTACCCATAGACACAAAGATCGACCTAGGTTGGGCGCAGCTCCGGCCCGCTGATGACCGGGACGAACACTTAGCGGCCCGCAGTGGTATCGAGGGAAGCGTACAAACAACGACGCCGTCCGGCGATACGGCGGTCACTGCCAGGTATTCGGGCGATATCGTGATGGAAACATCGATCCCGTATAGCGTGGTAGTACGGGAGTTTGTACCCGGGCAACGTTGGCCGATCGATCATAGTGGCTGGAATCAGATCGAACGGAAACTTGAGAACATCCGTCTGGGCCTCTTGCTCGCTATCGATGAAAACCCACGCGCGTTAGTTTTGCCGACATGGTTCTCTATAATCGATCCTCTGGGAAACAGCAGTCATGGCTCACATGACCGGACGCGTACTTCGTTCGTACCTCGCGCCCTCGACACAGGAGCGGCTGCAAGTTGGAAGCAGTGGACTGCGCGCATTGCCGCAAGGCGGAAGCCAGGAATCGACGTTGCCATAAGGCGGGCGCTGCTCGCAGCTGCCGAGCGGCAGGCACCGGAAGATGTGCTCGTCGATGCGGTCATCGTATGGGAAAACCTCTTCGGCTCAAACCAGGACACCGCAATGCGCGTCACAGGGGCGCTGGCATGGTTGCTGTCTTCAGATGCAGCAAGGCGCGAACAGCAGTATCAGCGGTTGAAGAAGATATATGCACTTCGGAGCAAGATCGTGCATGGCGCTCACCAGATGACGACCCAGGAGATACAGACATACCCGCAAGAGGCGCTCGACGTCGCCCTCGAGGCGCTTCGGAGGATCTTTGAAGTGCGGCCGGATCTTATAGACTTAGGAGATAGCAACGAGAGAAGCAACCGTATGCTTCTCGGTGGATAGGCGCCACGAGCTAACAGGCGCAGTATTCCGCGAGCGACCTACTGATTTGCGGCCGATCAAACCACTGACCGAGCGTTACCGCTTTCGAGCAACAATCAAGCGGTCGACCCACCAGCGACAAAGGTGGCGACAGACTAGCCGCGTTCAATGAATCTCTTCTGCCAGTTCGAGATAACCTCTAGACTGATATCCAAGTTGTAGATTTCGAAGAGCTCCTGCGCCGCTTCAGCTGCCAGTTCTAGGTGTGATGCACGCAATTTATCCAATGACAGTTGATATGCTCTGTCAAATTGATAGGCACCAGTTTTGTACTCTTCTCGGAGGACTCCGGGGCCGGACCGAAGTACGCGACCACCGAGCCCGCTAGCGCCGACCCGCAAGGCAAAGTTGCTAGCTTCGGCAATAAGTGGGGCGTAGCGACTAGCGAAGATGAACAGTTCGGTAAGCGTGTAGATTGACGATTCGTAGTCAATCGAGCCCACGTCCTGGTCGCTGTAATCTTCGTGAAGTTTGCTGCGCCAGGTGAACAAACCCGACCGGTAGACCCGGTGCGCCTCATGAAATCTAGCCCAGTGAGTTACGGACTCTATACCACGCTCGAATGCTCGGTCATACTCGCGATCAACGTGCGGGAGATCCCAGCCACGAATTGACACGACCGATTCACGGCGAATATCTTTGAGTCTAGCATTGCTTGCAACACGATCATGCTCATATGTGGCCGGCATAAGATCAAGGAACCAATATGAGTCTTTTAGACTCTCTCTATCATAAAAAGTATAGGCCGCTTCGATCTCATGGGCGTACGCTTCGGCGGGATCGATGATACGATTGGGTTCCGAAACGCCCATTAGCCGCCTGATTTGCTGCAACAGCGCACCGCCTCGTTTCTCGACAGCTAAATCAAGGAAGGCACGCATAGTCGCGCCAGATTCGATCGGCATGGAGCGGGCACCGTCAGTGCGCACGTAAATTGATCCCGCCCGTAGAATCAGATTCTCAGCTTCATGCAGATCCTTTGTGCAGATGACTGGCTCTTCATCAAACTCATTTACGCGCAGCAACAACAAGCTTATTTTGTCAATCTCGACCACGTGTACGGTTACTCTTGGTAGCACGGAACAGTAGTTCCCCGCGAATGTGGCAATCCGTGTTGGATCGAACGATTCTGCTTGGTCTTCTGTAACACCAACCGGGACGAACCGTCCGCCAATCTGCTCGACGCCAACTAAAACGTAGCCGCCGTCCCGAGTGTTAGCAAACGCCATTATCCATTTCAGCACCCCGCCCTTGTCAGCCTTATTCGGCCCAAAGGACATGGGAGCCTTGAAGTCAAGACTTCGTGACTCGGCTTGCCTGTCCAACAACTGACGCGCAAGTTGCTCTAGTCCGCCATCGTTAGTCGAAATCACTTATGCTCCCTTCTTGGGCGCTACTGACGTTTCTGTGGGTACCTGTTCATGATCGATAAGGACGCGGTCACTGCCGATGGGCGGGGTGTGGTGTCGCATGCGGGTCGCGGTTGTTGGCGGATCTGGCTGCAGGGCCGACGATATCGCGGAAGCACTTGAACGCTATTCTGCGGTTCTTGTTCGCGGCGGTGCGCATCGGCGAGTCCACGGCCGGGCCGTTCGGCTCGACTTCGACCGCGTCAGCATCGAACGCAACGAGTTGCATTTCTAACCACCCACCGGAGACACCGCCTGCCGGGTGGGGTGGTTACCCCAGGCCGCGCGGGGTGGGCTTGTCGGCTGGTGTGCGGTCGTCGGCGAGCAAGTCGGCGAGGATGCGCGCGCTGGCCGGGTTGATCGTGCGTGGCATGCCATCGAGCACCCTGTGCAAGTTGCGTTCCCAGTCGTCGGGGTCCACCCCGGGTGGGATCGTCCCGGGCGGGGGCGGGCACGCATCGTCGGTGGGTGCGCGGGGTGCTGGGCAGTGTGGGTGTGAGCAGATCTCGGCGTGGACGGGCGGTTGGGAGGGTTGGTGTGGGGTGGCATGGGCGTGGGGCGGGTCGGCGGGTGTGGCGGGGTTGTGCTGCCGGTGGGTCCGGGTTGGGCTGTGCAAGGTGGTGGGTTGTGCCACGGGCTGGTTATCGGGCGTGGTCACTCGGTGGCCCCTTCTGATCACTGTACGTGGTCAGGCGTGGGTGTGCGGGGTCATCGCGGAATGCATGGTGTGATGGGGTTCGGGCCGGGGAACCGGGTTGGGACGCGGCGGGTTTGTGGAGGTCTACCCCCCGCTACCGTGCTGGTCGGGGCCCGTTACCTGGGGGGTCTACCGGGGTAGCGGTCTCCCGCTACCGGCCCGGTGTCAGCGGGTGCGGGTAGCGGGGTCGGTAGTGGGCTGTCAGTGCAGCCTTGCCCCTCTACCTGTCACTTTCCGTAGCGGTTTGGGAGATGATGGGGTGGGGCAGGGTGGCCCCGGCGGGCACGGCGGCTTCGAGGTCAGCGCGCCGGTATCCGGCGAGGTTGACCCCATCGACCTTGACTTGCCGTCCGCTGCGAGTGACGCCTGCGTGTTCGAGTGCCTCGGCGAGGCGTTCGGGGGTGAACTCGGCGTAGGTGTCCTCGTCCATGTTGGTCAGCCGGGCGAGCAGGGTGGTGGTGTGCATGCGCTCGACACCGTGCATGGCGTAGAGGACGTCGGCGAGCACGGGTGGGATCTGGATCCCGGCGGCTTCGGCTACCGCGACGGCGTCGGTGGCGGCGTCCCCGCTGAGCGTCCCCGCCGTCACCCGCAAGGCCCGGCCGTGGGCGCAGAGCTTGCTGAAAGCAGGCAGGTCGAGGTAGTCGCAGCGGACAATCTCGAACGATCCGGGCCCGATGACCAGGACCCCAACACCTTTGTGGGCTTCGGACAGGATGGAGGCATCCGCGCCTTGAGCGGCCTTGCCCTTGCCCAGCACCATGTCGGAAGAGGTGCGGTCGACAACCTGGGTGCAGTACCTATAGCTGATGATCTCCCGCAATTTCGCCGGGACGCTCTCGGCGTCGGGGCGCTGGGATGCGGCGTTGAGGATGAACCCGGCCGCGGGGCCCCGCCGGGCCAGCCGGGTGAGTTTCTCCACGGCCTCCTCCCGGAGCGCGGCGGGCATAGCGGAGAGGTATTCCTGCAGTTCGTCGATGGTGATGAAGATGACGGGAAGGTCATAGCGGCGGCTGATCTCCGGAGTGAGCTTGCCTTCGGGACAGATCGAGACCGGCAGGGTGCCGAGCACGGTGAACCGGCGGCCCATCTCGGTAATCAGTTCCTCAAGCATGGCCAGGAACGCGGTGATGGCCTCGTCTTCGGCACCGATGACCAGCCGATGCGCGACACCGCGCATCGGGCGCCAGTCCGCGCCGCCCTTGCCATCGGCCACGTAGTGGCGCACATAGGGATCAAGTACCCCAGCGGCGGAGGGCAGCCGCTGGGCGAAGGTCTTACCCCGCCGGGGCAGCCCGCCAAAGAACATCGACTGCCAGATCAACGTGAGCATGATCCGCCGTCCGCGGGCGTCCCGGCCGAAGGGAATGGGCTCCCACACGCTGGACTGTTCCAGTGTGGTCAGGGGTGAGGGGTTGGGTTCGCCGAGGTAGGGGTCGTCATCGGCGACCCACACTGTGAGGCGACCGGCGTGGCCTCCGGCGGCGGCCCGGACCCGGGACATCAGGACCTGGATCTCATCCACACCGAGCTCGGCGGCCACGGTGTCGCGTTTGGCGATGGCGTCGGCGGCGGTCTTGCCGCCCCCGCGTGGCAGGTCGAGGGTGATTGCCCATCCGTTGCCGTCCCGCAACGGTGGGGTGACCAGTTGCGGGACGGCGTCGGCCTTGACCAGCCCGGCCGCGCGCAGGGCGTTGGTGAGCATGTCCGCGGACAGGTCTAGCTGGACCGGCAGCACCGGACCCGGCGGCAGCAGCGGGGTGGTGCGGGGGCGTCCCAGCCACAGCGCGCCGAGCGCGGCCCCGGCCGCGACCCACCCGAGGAACACCCTGCCCCAGGTGAGGAACCCGGCCACCCCGGTGGTCCCGGCGGACAGGGTCAGCCAGGCGGTGGTCCTGATCCGGGTCTGGGCCAGTGTGCGGCGTTCGGTGATCAGCTCGCGGACCAAATCCCACCGCTTGGCCTCCCGGGCGGCGGTGATCAGTGGCCGGTACTCCCCGCGCATGGTCACCCACCGCAGCCCAGCGGTGATGGCCCGGGCGGTGCCACGCAGGGTCCACCAGCACAGCGCCAACCCGTAGCCGGGGACCCGCACGGCGTGGAAGCCCAGGATCCGGGCGGTGTAGCGCAAGGCCCACCGCAGCGTGGCTCGCGCAGTGGCGGGTGAGCCCAACCACGGCGGCAATACCGCCGGTAGCGGGCGCTTGCTGTAGTCATGATCGCCCAGGAGTTCTCCGTCCAGCACCTCGGGCGCCGGATCCAGCTCAGCCCCTGCGGTGGGCGCGGCGGGGTCGTGCACGTGTGGGGTGCTCATCGCCCGCTCCGGTGGTGTGTGGATTGGTGCAGGAGTTCGGTGACCGAGAACATGCGGGCGATCGCACTGCCCGCGAACAGCGCAGGCACCCCCAATGCGACTGCCCAGGCGCGCGGATCGGTGGTGAAGGAGACCACCGCCCACTGCACCCCCACGATCACCACAGATGTGCCCAGGGCCCGGGCCAGGTTGCCGCCCATCCGCGTGACCTGCTGCGTCTGGCGTGCTACCCGGTAGGCACTGCGCGCGCCGCTGCGAAACGCGGCGATCACCCCGAGACCGGCGAGCACGGCCGTCCCGACCAGCAGGAGGTTGACCTGTGCGGGGTTCATCGGGGCTCACCGCCATCGCAGCGGTCCTGGCCGGCCGGGCGGGATTCGTGCCGGCAACAGCGCCGGCAGTGCCGGTACTCGCTGGGCCCCGGCTGGCCGTTGGTGGTGACCGGGCGACGCCAAATGCTGAACTGGTGGCCCTCGGCGTCGCAGATCAGGACCGGGGCGCACGCGCAGCACAGCAACCCCCGACCCGGACCCCCTCGCCATCCTTGGGCGGCGGCCGCCTGCCGGGCGGCGATCTCCGTGCGGAAATGCGCCTCGACCAGGGGACTGCCCACGGCATCCCCACACTGATCACAGTGGACACTCACACACCTGTGGACCTGCAACATGTCGAGCTCCTCAAGAACTTAATGGATGATTTAATGACATCTATTCGGATGATTTAATCCATTGGGACGTAGGGGTGTTCCCTTGCTCGGATACATCCGTCAAGCCGCGTAAGCCCGCGCTACTCTTCGGCGCCAAGGTGGAGCGCGGAGGAATACGTGGTGGAGGACTGGGCGGCCGTCGCGGAGGCGATCAGCCGGCGCGCAACAGAGCTCGGCATCAATCAGCGTGAGCTGATTGAGCGTTCGCAGGTCTCGAAAGCGACGGTCGGCGAGCTTTACCACAACTCCGCGCAGCGCCGGCGCAGTGCCCGCACGTTGGAAGCGCTGTCTGTGGCGCTGGAGTGGCACCCGCGGCATCTCGTTGCGGTCCTGACGGGTCACCGTGCCCCGGAGCTGGGCGAACCGGTGAGCCGTTCGGACGACGACGTCCCGGGAAGGCTGGCCGCGATTGAATACCGCCTTGCGCAGATAGAGACACAGCTGAGCGCCATTGATCAGTTGAGCGACCGACTCGAACAGATCAACGCCAACGTCGAAACGGTGATCAGGTTCGTTGACTCGGACCCAAACAGCGTCAGGGGTTGAGGGTTTCCGGTGACTGCTTTTCATGCCGACAAGTCAATACCGAATCGGCCGCACCAACCATGTACCGACGATGCATCACCAATGCGCTTCCAGTGTATTTGCAGTGCACGTCATGGCTTTCGGAGTTGTTTGTGATGGATTCGGTACAGCTATGGACAGGTCGCACCGCGTGTGCGCTGCAAGCCGCGCTGCGGATGACCAATGAGTCGTTTGCCGCGCATCTGGGCACCGCAGTGCGGACGGTCGCAACCTGGCACCAGAAGCCCGACCGTGTACCGAGTGCTGAGATACAGCAAGCGTTGGATACCACCTTGGAACGCGCCGGAGAGGGGGCCAAAGCGCGGTTCACCAGCAATGCCGCCGTCACAGATGCCGGACCGGAGCCACCAAGCTCACCGGTGGACAGTTCATCTCACCCCGCTGACGACGAGACCGCGACAGCGGGAGACGACGCGACCGCCACCGTCTCGCCTACGATCATCGGGGGAACGGCGCAGGACACCGCGGACGGGAGTTTCATGGGCTGGTTGCAGGTGGCGCACGCCGCGTCGGCGCCGCCGGATGGTTCGGACGTGGGCCAGATCATCCGCTGGTATCGCCTGCGCGAGGGGTTGACACAGCAGGACATGGCTGCCTGGCTCAACACCACGCAGTCGCGGCTGTCCAAGCTGGAGAAAGGCACCCAGGTTCTGCGAGACGTCACCGAGCTGCGTCACCTCGCCAGGAAGGTCGGCGTCCCGCCAGAGCGGTTTGGCGTTCTGCCGGACCGCTCGGCCGACGCGCACCCGTTCGCCTCGCACATCAGCGACCGGCCGGGCCCGATCCGGGACAGCCAGGAACGCTGGCGGGACATCCGGCGCCAGCTCAACGCCAACCGTGCGGTGCTGGGGGATCTGGCCGCCGAGCTGTATCCCGCGCAGCAGCGCATCCCGGGTACCACAGTCCTCACCTCGGCGAGCTGGATGCCAGACGGTCCGGTAGACCTGGCTGACATCGAGCTGGCGTGGCGCGCCGACGCACCGACGCCGCAGCGGGGAGGTAAGTCGTCCCATTCAGCGGGCGTGCGGCCTCTGATGGCCAGCGGTGAGCGTTATGACCGCTATTCACGCGCGCTGCGAGACCTCGCCCGGCCCAGGCTGCTCGACAATCGCGTCAGCTATCGACTGCTGGACGTGGAATGGACCGGTTCCCGGGGAGTGCTGGGGTTCAACTACACGAGTTACTTCGACGTTCTCGACGTCGGTGAAGCATTAGGACACGAGTTCGCGCAAGCCTGGCTCGCGGCGGGTCGAAAGCGCCCGAATTTCCCGGAGCTGCCGTTCCGTCGGAGTATCGTCGACCCGTTCGACCTGGCCACGCGGCCGATGCTGCCCAGTATCAATACGTTGACCATCCGGCGTGACCCCATCGAAGGTCACCGCATGTACCTGCATCACCGGGATGCCCAGTCGGTGGCCGCCGCCGGCGGTATGTACCACGTGGCACCCGCGGGTGTTTTCCAGCCCGCGGCCCTCGCACCGGCACATCGAGCGCGTGACCGGCGACGCGCTCACCGTCTTACACACCGTCGTATCCGACTGGGCGCCCACCTGATCCCCGCCCGGTCGCCGACTCGGGTCATGCCGGCCCGTCTACCTGGCCAGGCTCGCTATCTCGCCACCATTGAGTGCGTTCGTGGGCGGGTGCGCGGTGTCGTCCGCGCCTGGGCGAGGGCAGTAGGCGTAGCTGGCCGATCAGCGTGGGGGTGAGCAGAGGGCGGGCGGCTTCGCGGGCGGGTGCTCATCGGCGTAATGACCCAGCGTTGAGCGACGCCGACGCCGGGTTTGATCAGGCCGCGTAGCACGCTGGGGGTGCTTAGCTCCCGCTCGCGGGTCTCCAGCGTGGTGATCTCGGCGAGCAAGGGAGTCGATCCGCGCAACGCCTGTGGGCAACGCGGTCGCCCCAGGGGTTCGGCCCGGACCAGCGTGGCGACGCTGACCGTTCCCGCCGCCACGCGCGAGGTGGGGTCGTTCTTGACGCTGTGGACAGATCTTGATCCGATTTTCCTTCGGATACCCCGCAAGGCCCGGGACCCGTCCCACCAGCTGACCCGGTGGGGACTCACCACTTGCGTCGTGGGCCGAGATGTGTAAAACCACTAGAACACGCGGCGACTGACCTGCATCATCCCAGCTCACACAGCGGTGTACGAAAAGCGCTTGACTTCGCCGTGGAGCAGGTACCCCTGGGTGTCGACGATCGCGATACGCCATTCGGCGTCGTGCTGGGCGGCAACCAGGTCCCGCGCGGTCGCGGCGGGGATGGGTCCCCAGCCGGGCAGCTCGGCGGGGTGCTCGTCGAGTCCCAGCAGGGTGGACAGCCTCACCCGCACCTCGATGCCGTGCCTCACCGGGTGACCTGTCCCGGTCTCATCGGGACACGGTGCGTGGCCCGTGCTGGGTGGCTGGGCGCGCTCGGGCCGCTCGGCTGGCACCGGCCTCTGGACCGGCACGGGGTGCTCGGCCGGCGCAGACTGCTCGGGCGCTTCGCGCTTTCGGATGTCACGGGCACGCTGGCCCTGGCCGTGTTGCGGGCTGGGCTGGGTTTCGGGGTCAGCATCGGCGGGGGCGATAGGACCCAGGCGCAGCATGGTGGCCAGGATCTGCTCACGGGTCAGCCCGTCGAGGGTGCCATCGAGCAGCCGCAGGAACAGGTCGGCGCGGGTCTGGTTGATGGTGGCCGGGTACCCGGCTGCCCGCAGGTCGTCGGCCAGTGCCTCCAGGCGCGCCGCGGCGGCCGCGGCCTCAGCGGCGGGCAACCCGGATCCGGACAGCACGGCGGTGCCGGTGTGATCGAGATAACCATGCACCGCGCGCTCGCGCACGGCTTGCTGGTAGCTGCGGCGGGTGTAATCGGGATCGATGGCCTGCACCTCACGCAGCAACCGCGCGGCCAGCTGCCCAGTGGTCCAGCCCGGGGCCACCGGGACCAGGCGGGCACAGATCCGGTCAGCCTGAGCGGGCGTGACGTCGGCCAGGTAGTCGGTGAACACCCGCGCCTTATGGTGATCCAGCTCGCCGGCCGCCAGCGCGGCGTGCACCCGGGGCAGCCGATCAACGAGCAGCTGGGCGCAGCCCAGCTCGTAGTCCGCCCGGCGAGCGGTGAACGTCAACGCCGCAGCGATCTCCGCGCTCTCCCACCCGCCCGTCGTGCGCCGGGCCACCTCGGCCATCACCGCCCAGCATCGGGCATAACCACGCGACACCTCGGCCCACGCAGCGCGCAACTCATCGACGATCTCCTCATCGGGGATCACCGAGCTCACCGCCGCCGTCATGGATCGACCATACGTTCGACCCCTGACAGAAACCGGCCACTCCGATAACCACCAACCCGGGTTCACCCGGCAGGGCGAGCGCGGGCAACCTGGGGGTCTCATCGATCAGAATCACGTAGCTGGTCGCTGCGCCTCCTCGACAGACCTGCCTGTTTCAGGATGCTCCTCTCCAACTCCAGGTACCACTCCGCGCGATCTCCGCAGTGCCGGTACCGATGTCGGCAACCCGCAGCGCCGGCGATCTGTCCCGGTGCGGGTGGCCGATCAGGCCTGCGAGGGCGTCGACCCAGGCGCGCTGGTAGTCCGGGTGGCCGCGGGCGAGGTCTCTCCAGCGGGTGGCGGCGGTCGGCGTTCGCGCTCCACCGGGGCGGCGATCTGTGCGGTGGTCGGCGCCGTACTCATCGGCCGAGCCGGTCGTGACGTTGCGCCGCGACAAGTCGGGCGAAGGTGCCGCCGGCCCCCACCAGCTCGTCGTAGCGACCGGCCTCCGCGACCCGCCCGCCTTCGAGTGTCAGGATCAGGTCGGCGCTGCTCACCGTGGCGGACGTGGTCCTGCTCGGCCGCTCCCCCCTGCGCTCAGCGTTCCAGTCCTACACGGCCGCGGATCACCAGGCCGCCGCGGCGGCGCTGCGCAGGGGCGGCGTACACAGTTCGGCGAGTGACTCCGACGGCATCTCGATTGGGCAGCCGGGCCGTCACCCCAGTGATCCTCAGCGCGTTTTCATCTACGGAAGTGCAGTCACCCGGCGACGAAGGGACGATGGGATGCGGCGGGCGCTCGCTCTCCCGGCGGTGGTACTGGCGGGAGCGCTCGCCCTGGCCGGCTGCTCGACCATGGTTGAGTCAAATGGGACGCAGCAACTGGGTGCAGCGCCTGGCCAAGCCGGGGGCCTCACTACTGGGGTGGGCGTCACTCACGCCGAGATCGCCCTCGGTGCGCTGACCGACCATTCCGGCCCGTTCTCAGAACTCGGCCTCGGTGTCGTCGCGGGCCACCAGATCTGGATCGACGAGGCCAACGCTGCGGGCGGGGTCTGCGGGCGAAAGATCAAGCTGACGGTCCGCGACCACGGGTACGACGCGGGCAAAGCGAAGATCCAGTACACCGCACTGGAACCGACCGTGTTGGGCTTCATGCAGATCCTCGGATCCCCGGTCAACGCCGCACTGAGCCGGAATCTGGTCCACAACGAGACCACCGCAATGGCGCTGTCGCAGTCCTCGGAGCTCCTGAGCAACCCGTACGTGATCATCCCAGGCACCACCTACGACGTCGAGATGATCAATGGGCTTTCCTACCTGATGGGGCAGGGCAAGATCCGCGACGGCGACACCATCGGCCACATCTGGGTCGACGGTGAGTACGGCGCCAACGGTCTGCGCGGTACCCGGTATTTCGCCGAGAAGCACAACCTCACCGTGCGCGACGCCAAGGTCGCCGCAACCGACTCGGATCTGCGTAACGTCATGACCGGTTTCGCCGGGGACCCCAGGGTGACGGCGATCGCGCTGTCGACCACGCCCGCGCAGACCGCGTCCGCGGCCGAAGCCAACCTGCAGCTGGGGCTCAACGTGCCGATGGTCGGCAACAATCCGGTGTTCGCGCCGCAACTGCTGGACGGCCCGGCCGCAGGTGCGCTAGGCAATCTCAGCGTGGTGGCCAGCTCGGTGCCGTTCTCTTCTGAAGTGCCCCAGGCGCAGCAGGTCGCCCAGTCCTTCCAGCAGGGTGGCTTCGAAGGGTTACCCAACAGCGGAGTGCCCTACGGCTACGCCATCGGCGAGATCTGGGGCCAGTTGCTGCAGCGGGCCTGCAACAACGGCGACATCACCCGGCCCGGAATCCTGGAGGCGCAGCGCCAGATCGCCGACATCACCACCGACGGTCTGATCGCCGACCTGAACCTCGCCAAGCCGGGCGCCCCGGCCGCCCGCGAGGTCTACGTCGGCGTTCCCGACGCCGCCGTGCCGGGCGGGATCCGGCAGGTGACGCCGCTGTTCGTCGCGCCGGAGGCGAGCAGCTACGCCGCCCCGCACCAAAGCGGCGACTGATCGGTCAGGTTCGGCCGGTCAGATTCGAACCCAAGACCGTGCGGACGGCCCTGCCGGCCAGCCCGAGTGCCAGGACGGCTGCGCCAGCCAGGACGGTGGCCGGCGGGAGGGTGAGGGCGAGCAGGGTACAGCCGGTGGCCCCGAGCACCGCAAGCGGGCGCAACCAGCGGCGTTGTTTGCCGGGCAGGGTGAACGCGGCGGCGTTGGCGATGGCGTAGTAGGTCAGGATCGCGAAGCTGGAGAAGCCGATAGCGGTGCGCAGGTCGGCGGTCGCCACGATGGCGGTGATGGTGAGGCCGAGCAGGATCTCGGCGCGGTGGGGGACCTGGTGCCGGGGGTGGACGGCGGCCAGGACGTGCGGGAGTTCGTGGTCGCGGGCCATTGCCAGCGTGGTGCGGCCGATGCCGGCCATCAACGACAGCAGCGCGCCGGCCGACGCGATGGCCCCCCCGGCGCGCACCGCGGGGGTGAGCCAGCTCAGGGAGCCGGATTGGGTGGCCGCGGCGAGGGGGGCTGTGGAGGTAGCCAGCTCGGTCGGACCGACTGCGGCCAGCGCGGCGGCGCCGGTCACGGCGTAGATGATGACGACGACGCCCAGCGCGAGTGGGATGGCCAGCGGGATGGTGCGCGCGGGATCGCGGACCTCCTCGCCGAGGGTGGCGATCCGGGCGTAGCCGGCGAAAGCGAAGAACAGCAGCGCGGCGGCTTGAGTGATGCCGATCAGCCCGCCGCTGGTCCAGCCGCTGAGGTTGGCCGGATCGGCCTGGCCACCTGCTAGAGCGGCTACCACGACGGCGGCCAGGGCGGCCACGGTGAGCCCGACCAGGACCCAGGTCAGCCGGGCGGTCTTGGTGACCCCGAGGTAGTTCACCACGGTGAGCACCACCACTGCGGCGACCGCAGGCGGGGTGGGGTGGGCCGGCCAGGTGTAGGCGCCGAAGGTCATGGCCATCGCCGCGCAGCTGGCCGTCTTGCCGATCACGAATCCCCAGCCCGCCAGGAAGCCCCAGGCCGGTCCCAGCCGATGGCGGCCGTAACGGTAAGTGCCCCCGGACTCGGGGTAACGCGCCGCGAGCTGAGCTGACGAAATGGCGTTGCAGTAGGCCACGATCGCGGCGAGGGCCAGCGCGATCAGCAGCCCGGCGCCGGCAGCCGCCGCGGCCGGCGCGAACGTGGCGAAGACCCCCGCGCCGAGCATCGAACCCAGCCCGAGCACCACCGCGTCGCCCAGCCCCAGCCGCCGCGCCAGCTGCGGTTCGGAATCCGGATGCGGCGGCGCCACACCGTCTCACGGTATCGGTAGCCAATGTCAAACCATCGCATGTCGTCGCCGCCTGCACCGCTGTTGACGCAGCAATCGTGCTCACCGCCGACCCCGATGACATCACCACGCTCGCCGCCGCCGTCCCCGGCACCCGGATCGTCACCCGCGATCCCCGCACGCCGCTGTAACCGCACGTCCCATAACCGCGTTCTGCATCCAGAACGCTGTCCCAGGCGTCCCGATTACCGCGTTCTGCATCCAGAACGCAATGAAGGCAGTAAAGCAGGGGCCGGGCCCACGCGATGTGGGACCGGCCCCTGCGGGGGTAAAGCTAGCGGGTTAGAAGTCCATGCCGCCGCCGTCGGGCATGCCGCCGCCCGCCGGTGCCGGGTTCTTCTCCGGCTTGTCGACGATCACAGCTTCGGTGGTGAGGAACAGGGCCGCGATCGACGCCGCGTTCTGCAGTGCCGAGCGGGTGACCTTGGCCGGGTCGATGATGCCGGCCTTGATCAGGTCCTCGTACTCGCCGGTGGCCGCGTTGAGGCCGTGCCCGGCGGGCAGACCGCGAACCTTCTCGGCCACCACGCCACCCTCGAGGCCGGCGTTGATGGCGATCTGCTTGAGTGGGGCCTCGAGCGCCACGCGCACGATGTTCGCACCCGTCGCCTCGTCGCCAGTGACATCGAGCTTCTCGAACGCCAGCGCACCCGCCTGAATCAGCGAGACGCCGCCGCCGGCGACGATGCCTTCCTCGACAGCAGCCTTGGCGTTGCGCACCGCGTCCTCGATGCGGTGCTTGCGCTCCTTGAGCTCGACCTCGGTCGCCGCCCCAGCCTTGATTACCGCAACGCCGCCAGCCAGCTTGGCCAGCCGCTCCTGCAGCTTCTCGCGGTCGTAGTCGGAGTCCGAGTTGTCGATCTCGACGCGGATCTGGTTGACCCGGCCCTGGATCTGGTCGGGTTCACCGGCACCCTCGACGATGGTGGTCTCGTCCTTGGTGACGACGACCTTGCGGGCGCGGCCCAGCAGCGCCACTTCGGCGTTCTCCAGCTTGAGCCCGACCTCCTCGCTGATGACCTCGCCACCGGTGAGGATGGCCACATCGGCCAGCATCGCCTTGCGGCGGTCACCGAAGCCGGGAGCCTTGACGGCGACCGACTTGAAGATGCCGCGGATCTTGTTGACGACCAGGGTGGCCAGCGCCTCGCCCTCGACATCCTCGGAGATGATCACCAGCGGCTTGTTGGACTGCATGACCTTCTCCAGCAGCGGGAGCAGGTCCTTGACCGACGAGATCTTCGACGCGACCAGCAGGATGTACGGGTCGTCGAGAACGGTCTCCATACGTTCGGGATCGGTGACGAAGTAGGGCGAGATGTAGCCCTTGTCGAAGCGCATGCCCTCGGTGAGCTCGAGCTCCAGGCCGAAGGTCTGGCTCTCCTCGACCGTGATGACGCCTTCCTTGCCGACCTTGTCCATCGCCTCGGCGATGAGTTCGCCGATCGACGGGTCAGCAGCGGAGATCCCGGCGGTGGCCGCGATCTGCTCCTTGGTCTCGACCTCCTTGGCCGAGTTCAGCAGCTGCCCGCAGACGGCCTCGACGGCCTTCTCGATGCCCCGCTTCAGCGCCATCGGGTTGGCCCCGGCGGCGACGTTGCGCAGACCCTCGCGCACCAGCGCCTGGGCCAGCACGGTGGCGGTGGTGGTGCCGTCACCTGCGACATCGTCGGTCTTCTTGGCAACTTCCTTGACGAGCTCAGCCCCGATCTTCTCCCAGGGGTCTTCGAGTTCGATCTCCTTGGCGATGCTCACACCATCGTTGGTGATGGTGGGGGCACCCCACTTCTTCTCCAGGACGACGTTTCGGCCCTTGGGGCCGAGCGTCACTCTGACGGCGTCGGCGAGCTGGTTCATCCCGCGCTCGAGACCGCGGCGGGCGTCCTCGTCGAACGCGATCATCTTGGCCATTGCTGTGTGGTCCTCCGGTCATGGGCGCCGCGGGGTGTCCGCGGCAAGGACACAGTGCTCGGCCAGGCTCGGTGCCCGCGACGGACGTCCGGCGATCGCCGGACTCACCGTCCCGACCTCAGTGATGTTGCTCGGTTTTGGTACAGCTAGCACTCGAAGGGGTCGAGTGCTAATGCCGTGTTTAGCACTCGTACCCGGCGAGTGCAAGCCGCTACGCCGGTCGGAGGACCCACCGGGTTACCCACTCATGGGCGTCACAGCTTGCGGACGGCGGTGGCCTGGTCCCGGCCATCCCTACCGGCAGCGATCTCGAAGGTGACCCGGTCACCCTCGGCCAGGGTCCGGAAGCCTTCCATCTCGATCGCGCTGTGATGCACGAACACGTCCGGCCCCGGTTCCGTCGCGATGAACCCGTAGCCCTTTTCGGAGTTGAACCACTTCACGGTTCCCTCGGCCATTCCGTCCTCCTCAGGGCCCTCGTCAGGGCGCTGCCCCGCCGCGGCGGTAGCTATTAGCGACCACCAGATTACCGGGAGTTAGCGTTCGGTGCAGCCACCGCTGACCTCGGCTAGGCGCGGCACACCCCACCGGGCAGGATGCGGGCGTGCCCATAGCGCAAAAACCCCGATCCGTCGACGAGCACCGCCAGGTGGTAGCCGCCTTGCTGGCCGCCACTCCGGTGATCCGGCTGCCCCTGGTGGAGTGCGCCGGCCTGGCCCTGGCCGAGCCGGTCACCTCATCGTTGCCGCTGCCGCCTTTCGACAATTCCGCGATGGACGGCTACGCGGTGCGCGCGGTGGACGTCGCTGACGCCACCGCCGACCATCCGGTGGAGCTTCCGGTCACCGAGGACATCCCCGCCGGCCGCACCGACTCGCCGTCGCTGCGGCCCGGCACGGCGCACCGGATCATGACCGGAGCCCCGATGCCACCCGGCGCGGACGCCGTCGTGCCGGTGGAGCTGACCGACGCCGGACGGCACCGGGTGCGGGTTCACGAGGCCCGGTCCGCCGGCCAGAGCGTGCGCCGGGCCGGGGAGGACGTGGCGGTTGGCGACGAGGTGCTGGCGGCCGGCGCGGTACTGGGGCCGGCGCAGCTCGGCGTTGCGGCCGCGGTCGGCCATGCCGAGCTGCCGGTCCATCGCCGGGCCCGAGTGCTGGTCCTTGCCACCGGCTCGGAGCTGGTGGCGCCGGGCACGCCCCTGCAGCACGGCCAGATCTATGAGTCGAACAGCACGATGCTGGCCGCCGCGGTCCGGGAGGCCGGCGGCGAGGCAGAGCTGATGCACTTCGTGCCCGACGATGTCGCCGAGCTGGAGGCCGCGCTGGCCGCCCGGCTGGGCGGGATCGACCTGCTGGTGACCTCCGGCGGGGTCAGCGCCGGAGCCTACGAGGTGGTTAAGATCGCCATGACCGGGCACGGCGTGGAGTTCGGCAAGGTGGCCATGCAGCCCGGCGGCCCGCAAGGCGCCGGCCGTTATCGTGGGGTGCCGGTAGCGACATTGCCTGGCAACCCGGTGAGTTCCTCAGTGTCATTCGAGATGTTCGTCCGTCCGGCGCTGCGTGCCGCAATGGGCCTGCCTTCCCAGCGGCCTCGGGTCACCGCCCGGCTGACCGAGGCATTGGAGTCACCAGCAGGTCTTCGGCAGTTTCGGCGCGGCGCACTGGACGCCGCTTCGGGCACCGTCGCCCCGGTCGGTGGCCCCGGTTCGCACCTGCTCGGCGCGCTGGCCAAGTCGGACTGCCTGATCGACATCCCGGAGGCCGTGACACACCTCGGGCCAGGTGACGAGGTCGCGGTATTGCGCACCTCGGGTATGTGAGAAACCCACGACTGCCCGAATGGACCTTGTGATCGCGAGTAAGCCGAAGCACACTAACCGTAAGCAATTGCTCGGCGAGCTGTTGCATCCCAGAGGCGCGGGGTTCCTGCGCCGTCGGGGGGCGCAGGGGCGCTGGGAATAACCGTTCGGGAAGCTGGGGAGCGGTCGAACGGTTTATGGGCGCCGGGGATCCGCCGTCGGGGGACGGTGGATCCCCGGCGTCTTTCACCACCAGCCACGCGCGTACGGTGAAGACCGCATGGCGCGCACTGGCCCGCCCGTCAACGACCCGAGGACCTCCGAACGCATGGCCTGCCCCCGCTTGCCCGCGATGCTGCGGCACTTGGTGGACCTCACCCGGGAGACCCTCCCGCCGATGCACCCCGCAGGTAGGCCGTTCGTGGCAGGAGGCGCTGCCGCGACGCTGTTGCTGCGCCCGCTGTCCCCGACCGCAGCGACGCTGGCCGCCATCACAACCGCGTGCTGCGCGGCATTCTTCCGCGAACCGCATCGGGTCCCGCCGCAGGATCCGGCACTCGCGGTGGCCCCCGCCGACGGCACGGTGAGCAGCGTGGCGCCCGCCCCGGCGCCCGCCGAACTGGGCCTCGGCGGGCAACCGCGGCCACGGGTCAGCGTGTTTCTCTCCGTATTCGACGTGCACGTGCAGCGCATCCCGGTGGACGGTGAGGTCCGTCAGGTCGCTTACCACCCGGGGATGTTCCTGCCGGCCGACCTTGACAAGGCCAGTGAGGCCAACGAGCGCGCCTGCGTGCTGCTGCATTCGACGACCGGGCACGACCTGGCTGTGGTGCAGATCGCCGGGCTGGTGGCGCGCCGGATCGTCTGCTCGGTGCGGCCCGGCGATGTGGTGGCGGCCGGATCCACCTACGGCCTGATCCGCTTCGGGTCCCGGGTGGACCTCTACCTTCCGCCGGGCAGTGCGGTGCTGGTTCGCCCCGGGCAGCGCACCGTGGGTGGGGAGACCCCGCTTGCCCGGCTTCCCGCGGCCGGGGAGTCCTGAGCCGTGCCCGGCGCAGGGGTTCGCCTGCTGCCCAACGTGATCACCGTGCTGGCCCTGTGCTCGGGACTGTCGGCGCTGAAGTTCGCCCTGGACGGCAACAACGCGGGTGCCGTCGCCGCGATCGCGCTGGCCGCGCTGCTGGACGGGGTCGATGGCCGGCTGGCTCGGCTGCTCGATGCCACCTCACGGATCGGCGCCGAACTGGACTCGCTGGCCGACTGCGTCTCCTTCGGTGTGGCACCCGCGGTAGTGCTGTTCGTCTGGACACTGGACGATATCCGCGCCGGGTGGTCGGTCGCGCTGGTGTTCACGGTCTGCGCGGTGTTACGGCTGGCCCGGTTCAACACCCTGCTCGACGACACCGAGGCGTTGCCGTTCGCCAAGGAGTTCTTCGTCGGCGTCCCGTCCCCTGCAGGCGCGCTGCTGGCGTTGCTCCCGCTGACCGTCTTCCTGCAAGTCGGCGCAGGTTGGTGGTCCTCGCCGGTGATCGTGGCAGGGTGGACGATCACGGTGGCGATGGCGATGGTCAGCCGCATACCAACCCTGTCGGCCAAGACCGTGCGAGTGCCGGCGCGGGCCGTGGCGCCGCTGCTGGTGCTGATTGCTGGCTTGGCCGCCGCGGTGATCACATTCCCGTTCGCGTTGCTGGGCGTGGCGATACTGCTGTACGTGGCCCACGTGCCCTACGCGAGCTACCGCTACCGCTGGCTGGCGAAGCACCCCTCGGCGTGGGCGGTGCCGCCCGGCCAGCGCCGGGCGATCCGCCGCACCGCACGCAGCATGCGCCGCCTCGGGCTGCGCCCGCCGCTGCGCCGGCGGGTGGCCGGTGCGGCGGCCCGCGCCGGAGCCGCAGTACGCCGCAGACGCGACGGGCAGCACAACGGCCAAGTGCGTGGCGAACGCCGCACCCGCCGGATCGGCCTACGCCGCCACCCCTAACCCCCGCCCGGGCAGCTTGGACAGCGACAAGCATCCATGTCGCAGTCCACGGTGGCCGCTGGACAGCGATAAGCATCCATGTCGCAGTCCAATTGGTGGCGCCAAACAGCAGGCCCAAGCGAGTTCGGCAGGCTGGTTACAGGCTCAGGTGCCCGTCTTTCACCGCCGTGACGAACGCGGCGAACTGCGGCGTGGGCACGGCCAGCGTGGTCCGTTGCCTGCTGTCTGCGTGCTCCTTGGTGTCCTGCACGCCGGTCCATCCCGCGGCGTGGCCGATGGCGACACACTCCTGTGCTCCGCTGGATCGGCTGGACTTGCGGTAGTGCGCGGTCTGCAATGCCTCGAAGCCTGGTTGGTCTCATGTGTCTCCTGTTCGGCCGTGACCAGGACACATCGTCGGATTTGCACTGTCCTTGCCGCTGATAATGATTATCTTGGCCGCCCACGAGAGCGGGAGCCCAGTTCCACCAAGAGTTTGGTCCGGGAGTTTGGTCCGGAGATTTGGTGCGTGACGCTTGGAGTTGGGTCAGCCGCAGGCGGTCCAAGGGCGGTTGAATGAGCCGAATCTGAACTCGCTGCCGTCCGTCGTGATCGGTACCTGAAGAGTCCCCCAGTATCGGACGCAGCGGTTCGCGGCTGGGAGCCGGACGGCTCTACTGACGTTCCTGTGGGTTAATTGTCATGATCGTCCAGGGAGTGGTGGGCAGAGGCCGCCGCGGGTGAGGTCTGCGATAGCGATAAGGGCTTTGGGGCTGCGGTAGCCGTAGGCTCGTCGGGTCAGTAGCCGCAGGTGGGTGTTGGTGGCTTCGGAACGGGTGTTAGACAGGCCGTGTTCGACGGCGCTAAGCAGCCGCCACCATACCCTCGTAGTGCGCACGCCGTCCCTGTCATGATCGTTTCCAGCTCTGGTAGGCCGGAAATTCCAGACGGGCACGGCGTGCGCCCTTATCGATCATTAACAGGAACCCACAGGAACGTCAGTAGCGCCTGACGGAGGGCGGTAGCTGTCAAAAACCGGGCGTTTGTCGACACAAAGATCAACTCGGCGAGCATCTACCGTGCGACTTCTCTGCGTGCAAGTATTACTGCTATGCCTGACGGACTCGACCCTTCGGCGGGGGTTATCGCCGCCATTGTAAGAGGCATCCGGGCATTATCACCCAGTGAGCTACGACCGAAGCTCAAGGTGGCAGTGGCAGGTCGCAGAGAAACTAACAACACTCTATGAGTATGGGCAAGAGTAACAAACGAAGGTGGTGCTTCGATAACAATCGATACAGTGTCATCCTGGGTCAGGGCGAGCAGGGGTCGTCGTGGGATAGAGCCGGTCACATTCAAGTCAGGACCGAAGCCCCCCTTCCGTCTGGATAGCTATTCTTCGGCTGAATGGGAAACAAAAATCAGGATAAAAGATCAATGGATGTTATCCAGAAATGCCGATTGCACACTGTTTGTTTCTGGTGGTGGACTGAGTGCCTACAAGGTGAGTAAAATCGTTGACCGCTGAACGGTCGCCTGTACAACCGCGCCTGGTGGCAAGTGTCGCTGACCGTTGGCGACAACCATCTCCTGCAACTCACGCAACTAACTTGGCGAACTCACCTGGCGACAACCCGCTGCTGCATACAACAGCGATTCCCAGGAGCACAGTCCGCTTGCGCGCAGGGAGTGCCGGCAGCAGTCACCATCGCTGCTGGTCGGCGGCGTATCCTGGCTGCTGGTGCAGTCGCGTCCTGGACGGTCGGCGAGTTAGCGATCCAGTCCTGGTTGGCGACGCCAATCAGGTGGACATAGTGTGCGGCAGCTTCGCCGCTGAGCACGACCGGCCACCGGTGCTCGACAACAACTTTCTCGAATGGCACCGAGAACGCGTCGCGCGACTCACCAACCGGCACCCGCCCGCCACATCATGGTGCTGCCGGGGTCAGCTGTCAGGGCCAGCTGCCGCTGCCAGGTCAAGATCGAGGCCACGCAGCCCCGGCACAACGGCCAGGACGTGGTGGTCGTGCCGACTGCATCTCCAGTGCAAGCACTGGCCGAATCGCGGTGCATGATGCGCGGGAAGTTGACCATGAAATCCTGCCTGAAATCTCCACACCGATACGAGTTCATCCGGCTCGCACCCTCAGCCTGGCGCTACTCGAACGACCCGAGTCGACAACCACGGCCGACGCCGTCATCGCCAGACACGTCTCCTACTCTTCGTCGGGGATGGCGGCCAGTTGAGCGCGTAACTTCGGGATATCCAGAGTGACCACGTCCCACAGCAGATCGAGGTCCACCTCGAAGTAGCCGTGCACCACACGGTTTCGCATGCCGACGACATGGCGCCACGGGATCTCCGGATGGCGCTCCCGGAGATCGTCTGAGACACGTGACGCGGCCTCACCGATGATCTGTACAAGGTGGACGAGCGCGAGCTGCACGATCTCGTCTTGATCGAACCGGGATCGTCCCTTGGATCCTTGCTCTTCCAGTTTCTCGGCCGCTTCGAGCATGTCAGCCACCCGCTCGGCGTCGCCCCTCACAGGGGTACCGCCTCCGCGAGGATGCGAGCCTGCATCCGCTTCTTCAGCCCGTTCGGAGTCGCGACTTGGGTAAATACGCCCAACAGCTGCTCGACCTCCAGAGCGAAGCCGGTCATGTCGAAGTAGCCATGCCCGGGCGCGACATCGATCAGGAGGTCGAGGTCACTGCGCTCGTCAGCCTCCCCGCGGGCAACCGAGCCGAAGACACGAATGTTGGACACGCCGTAGCGCCGACCAATCGCGACGATCTCGTCATGGTGGGCGCGGAGATCCTCGACGGTGATGCGCCGCCGGGCCGCGTGCTCCTCGTCCGGCGGCGGGTCCGTCAGCAGGTGACCCCGGTCGACATTCATCGTTCGATGTTCCCACGGCAGCGGGTCATGCGCAGCTTCCTCAGGCGGGGCCGCCGAACGCCGTGCGGCGCCAGGACTGCTGCCTGATCACGAATCTCCTCCAGATGTGTCGGGAGTTTCATGATCGCAAATGGGGCATGCTCTGGCCTGCCTGCACCGATTGGGCCGCCAAGCTCTTCGCGCATGCCAAGACCGAGGCGACGGAGATCCGCCGAGCTGATGTTCCCCGCCACTCCGTAACGGGGCCCGCTGCGGGCATCATCAGTGCTGGGTGCCCACACGAATGCCCCGGCCCACCAGGTTTGGGCCGGGGCATTCGGCTGAGTCCGGCAAGCCGGTTACAGGCTCAGGTGCCTGTCTTTCACCGCAGTGACGAACGCGGCAAACTGCGGCGTGGGCACGGCCAGTGTGGTCCGCTGTCTACTGTCTGCGTACTCCTTGGTGTCCTGCACGCCGGTCCATCCCGCGGCGTGACCGATGGCGACGCACTCCTGCGCTCCGCTGGATCGGCTGGACTTGCGGTAGTGCGCGGTCTGCAATGCCTCGACGCCTGGTTGATCTTTCATGTGTCTCCTGTTCGGCCGTGACCAGGACATGCCGATCCGACTTGCACTGCCCTGGCCGCTGACAATGATCATCCTGACCGTCCGCGAGAGCAGGAGCCCAGTCCCACCAGCCTTGGACGACCACGTTCATAACGATCTCACTCGGTTGCCGATCGTGGTCTATGCGAACGTGGCCGCGATCTCAGCGATCTTGCGCACCGAGTCGTCGGGGTTGAGCGCTTTGGAGGTGACGGCGCCGAACACGCTGGTGTGCTGGCGGATCTCGGGTGCCTTCTCCAGGAAACCGCTGGAGTGCGCGTAGTCGAGGAACACGATGGCCGGGTCTTCGGGTTCCGGGAAGGTCAGCAGCACGAACGACTGACCCTGGGCGGGATGCTCGCCGGCGTCATACGGCAGCACGAGCACCTCCACCGTGGCGTTGTGCTGGGCATCCAGCAGGTGGCGCAGCTGCGCGTGCATGACCTCGCGTCCACCGACCCAGCGGTGCAGTGCGGCCTCGTTGATCACCGTCGTCAACCGGAAGTCGGTGGCGGTCAACCGTTGCTGGCGGTCGGCGCGCAGCTGCACCAGCCTCGGCAGGTCGGCTGAGCGGAGGAAGGGTGCGGCCGAGCTAATGACTGCCCTGGCGTAGTCGGGCGTCTGGAGCAGGCCCGGGATGAAGGCATCCTGGTAGGTCTGCTCCCAGGAGGCTTCGGCCTCCAGCCCGATCAGCAACTCGATGTTGTCGGGCAGCACGTCGGAGTACTGCTCCCACCAGCCGAGCAGGTCGCCGTCGCGGCGCAGCGTGCGCAGCTCCTCGGCCTTGCGCTCGTCCACTCCGAATGCCTTGATCAGCTTCTCCAGTTGCCCGGCGGTGAGCTGGCCGCGGGCGTTCTCGACCCGGCTGAGCTGCGGTTGGGACGTGCCGATCTTCTTGGCGAGGGTGCTTCCGGACACCCGCTCGATTTCCCGGAGTCGCTTGATCTCCGAGCCGAGCCGTCGCCTGCGCACGGTCGGGCTGATCGCCATGCTGTCTCCCCGCGTTCCAGGTCAGATCCACGTCACTGTCAAGCAGTACACCCTTTTGGGCTACTTGCGTCTCAGCTTCGAATATCCGAGAATATCCATAGCTATCCGGTAGGCGGTCGTGCGAAGTCGCCGCAGGGTAGCCCGACCAGGGGTGCTGTCCCGAGGTGGGCACCCGCGTCGCGTCGGGCGGTGCTCCTGGCTCGGAACTGGCAGCAACTCCGGTGCAGACGTGATCATCGTTGCCGGTGGTCCATTGCTCGAAGAAGGGACGTGAACGGCGTGCCGCCAGCCGGCTCAACAGCGGGGTCTGGGGTGGCGGTGTGGATTGCTCTGCGGAGAGCCCACCAGGGTGGGATGGCGAACCTGGCCGGCCAGTGGCTCGACTCCGGTCACCGGGTGCCCGGCTACGTGGCCGACGCCATGGATGAGCTCACCAGTGCTGGGCTGCTGGAGCTTGGCGAGGAGGATCCCGACTCCTGTGGTGCGCAGCGCATTACGGTCACCGACGCAGGCTGCGGGCACTACGTGGCGCTGTGCCAAATCCACAACCCACAAGGACGGGCCGCTGTGAGCGCTCCGCAGCGCTGGGCGCGCTCCCCGCATGACCAGCGCAGTCACCTGCTCACGGTGGGCGGAACCGACCATATCGGGATCCTGATCGGAATGTGCGGCCATCGCATGCGGTGGTCGGTGCCCGCCAGCGCCCAACCTACCGGGCGCACGTGCCCGGCCTGCCAGGCGCTAGCAGGCGTGCCGGTCCGCGCCCCGCAGTTCGACAATCCCCCAGACTCCGGCCGGCCGCCGGTTGAGCGATCTCCCCGATCGATCCCAGCTCCCGGCGGCCGGCCGGACACCCGCGCCGGTGACGTCGGCCCACCGTGTTACCGACGCTGACAGGGGTGAAGCAGAGGCCGGAACCGCGGCGGCGAGATTCGCAAGCTGCGCAGCGGACGAGGGTGCGGCGAGCAACCATCCTGGCTGTCCCAGGGTAGGGCTGTCCGGCCACCATGCATACCAATGTGGTGCAGCATGGTATCGTTTCGGTGTGGCTATGACTCTCCGGTTACCTGAGCACCTAGCCGCCGAGTTGCGCGAGGCGGCCGAGGAGGATCGCCGAAGCGTGCATCAGACCGTGGTGCTGGCAATCGAAGCATGGCTCGCAGCCCGCGAGACCGCCGAGATCAAGTCCGATCCTGACGCGCTCCGGGCTCTTGTGTCGGCGCGCGAGGAGGTCGCCCGCGGGGAGGTGTCCACAACCGCGGACGTGCTTGCCGTGCTCGCAGCGCGGCGGCCCCACAGCGCGTGACCTGTCCACCGTATGAGCTGCGCTGGTCCGGTACAGCTCGCCGAGCGATCGGCGAGCAACTCCCCGAAGAGGTGGCCGTCGCGGCCGCGGAATTCATCACCGGGCCGCTTGTGAGGAACCCACAGCGCCTCGGGAAGGCCCTCGGCGCAGAGTTGGCTGGAATTTACGCTGCCCGAGTAGGTCAGCAGTGGCGGGTGCTGTACGAGATCGACGAGACAAGGCATCTGGTGACCGTGCTCGACATTCGACACCGTGCCACCAGCTACCGTCGACGGTGACACCCGCGCTCCCCTGCGCGGGCGCAGAGCCTGGTCAACACCGGATGCGGCCTCCGGGCTTGAACACCGACAGCCAGGTGGCCATCGCGAGCAGCACGAACTGCATCGCGGTGGCGGCGAGATTCGCCAACTGTGCGGTAGCAGAGGGTGTGGCGAGCAGCTGTTCGAGCAGCGGCCCTTGGATGGTGATGCCGCTGCCCACGGTGATCAGCAGCAGCACCAGTTTCGCCGTGACCCACCGGAACCGCAGCACACCCCATTTCGTGCCCAGGCCCAGGGCGACACCGCTGACCAGCGCCAAGACACTAAGCGGCGCGGCCGAGGCGAGCACCAGGCCCTGCATGAACGAGTACGCGGCGCGGGCCATGTCGGGCGTTCGCATCGCGATCATGGCGAGCACCGCGTTCACCCATACCTGCCCCAGGATTGCCACCGACGAGATCACGTGCGCAACCAGGATGGTTTTGCGAGCGCGGGGTGCCAGGCGAAACGGCGAGACGGTAAGCGTGCTGGTACTCATCCGTGGGCTCCTTCCTTGGTGGGACCAAGGGTGACCGGCGGATACCCCGGCCGTCGTCCGGCAGCAGACGGCTCCCGCGCTGCTCCCGGCGGGGCAGCGCGCAACGACCGGGTACTCCCGGCGGTGTAGCGGCACGTCCGTCCGCTGATCGATGCCCCGCACAGCGGGTGCTGACTACCGTTGGCCGCATGGCGCGAGCGGACCCCGGGAGCGCGGTGAGTGGCGGCCTGTTGCGGCGCCTGCCGGTGTTCGTGCTGCCGCTGGTGATCGCACTGGCGCAGGTCCAGGGCACCCGCTTCGCGGGGTTCAACCAGCCCGAGCGCACCCCGCTGGACGCGCTGGCCTTCGCGCTGCTCGTCGCCGGCCCCGTCGCGCTGCTCGCCCGCCGGCGCTACCCGGTGGTCGCGCTCGGTGTGGTGCTCACCGTGACGGTGGCCTACTACGCGCTGGACTACCCCTACGGCCCAGCGTTCCTCAGCGTCGCGCTGGCTCTGGCCAGCGCCGTGCTACGCGGTCACCGGCGCCTCACGTGGGTCGCCGCGGGCTCGGCATACGTCACGTTGCTGCTGGTGCAGGCGCTGCCGGGGGGCGCGCCCGCACCCGGCCTGGCCCAGGCGGCCGGCATCGCCGCCTGGGCGCTCGTCGTGCTGCTGGCCAGCGAAGGGCTGCGGATCCGCGCTGAACGCAGTGCCGAGGCCGCCCGGTCCCGGGATGAACAAGAACGCCGCCGGGCCACTGAGCAGCGCCTACAGATCGCCCGCGACCTGCACGACGTCCTCGCGCACAACATCTCGCTGATCAACGTCCAGGCGTCGGTGGCGCTGCACCTGCTCGACGAGCAGCCAGACGCTGCGCGTGGCGCCCTGACCACGATCAAGCAGGCGAGCAAGGACGTCCTCACCGAGATGCGCTCGGTGCTGGGCATACTGCGCGGCGTGGACGAGACCGCGCCTCGTGTCCCGGCCCCCAGCCTGGCCCGGCTTGACGAGCTGGTGGCCAGCAGCGGCGACGCCGGGCTGGATCTGCACACAGAGGTGCGGGGCGATCCGGTGCCGCTGCCGGCGAGCGTGGACGTCGCGGCCTACCGGATCCTGCAGGAGGCGTTGACCAACGCCGCCCGGCACGGTGCCGCAGCCCGGGCCACCGCTCTGATCACCTACCGCGCCGACGACCTCACCGTCCAGGTGAACAACCAGATGGTTGATACGCCACCGCCGGATGTCGAAGGGACTGGAAACGGGATCGCCGGGATGCGGGAGCGGGTCACTGCGCTGGGTGGCCAGTTCAGCGCAGGCCCGCTACCCGGGAGCCGGGAGTTCCGGGTGCAAGCCAGCTTCCCGTTGGACTCTCAACCCCCGGAGACCCGGCCGGCGGAGGCAACGTGATCAAGGTGCTGCTCGCCGACGACCAGGCGCTGGTCCGGGCCGGGTTCCGCGCGCTGCTCGACGCCCAGCCCGATATCGAGGTGGTCGCGGAGGCGAGTGACGGCGCTGCAGCGGTCCGGCTGGCCGTCGAGCTGCGCCCCGACGTCGTGTTGATGGACATCCGGATGCCGGGCACCGACGGGCTCACGGCGACCAAGCAGATCACCGCCGATCCGCGCCTGGCGGGCGTGCACGTGGTCATCCTCACCACCTTCGAGATCGACGAGTACGTCTTCGAGGCGCTGCGCAACGGCGCCAGCGGCTTCCTGGTCAAAGACACCGAACCAGCCGATCTGATCAGCGGGGTGCGAACCGTGGCCGGCGGGGATGCCCTGCTGTCCCCGGGCGTCACCCGGCGCCTGATCGCGGAGTTCGCCAGCCGCGCCAAGCAGCCGGCGAACACTGCGGCGCTGCGCGCGCTCACCGATCGGGAGCGCGAGGTGATGGCGCTGGTGGCGCAGGGCCTGTCCAATGAGGACATCGCCGGCAAGCTGTTCGTGAGCCCGGCAACGGCCAAGACTCACGTCAGCCGCGCCATGGTCAAACTCAGCGCCCGCGACCGCGCCCAACTCGTGGTGATCGCCTACGAAGCAGGCCTAGTCCGCCCCGGTTGGCTACCCTAACCCCGGTGTGTCGGGCCCTCGTGCCCGGTGTGTCCGGCGCTCACGTCCGGTGTGTCCGGCGCTCACGCCCGGTGTGTCCGGCGCTCACGCCCGGCGGCCTATCGACCTCGCCATATCGGATCCCGCCGCTCCAGAGCGGCGGTCCGGCCCTCCGCGGCGTCCTCGGTCGCGCCGACCACCCGGCGCATCGTCTCGCCGAACCGGATGGCGTCGGTCATCGGCAGGTCGGCGGTGCGTACCGCGACCTCCTTGATCGCCCGCGCGGCCAGCGGAGCGCCACGCACCAGCCGGTCGGCCATCGATCGCGCGGCGTCCATCAGGTCCTCGTGCGGCACCACCCACCCGGCCAGACCGATCTCGTGCGCCCGCGCGGCGTCGATTCGCTCCCCGGTAAGCAGCAGCTCCATCGCGTACTGCCAGTTGATCTTCCGGGGTAGCCGGATCGCGCCAACGATCGTCGGCACCCCGATCCGGACCTCGGGGAAACCGAACTCGGCCCGCTCGCTGGCGATCACGAAGTCGCACCAGGTGACCAGCGTCAACCCGTAGCCGAGGCAGTACCCGTTGACCGCCGCGATGACCGGCTTGAAGATCTCCCAGCCGCTCTCGAACGAGTTCACCGTCGGGCGCTCCCAAAACGTGCCCCGGAACTCGCCGGTCGGGTCGCCCTCGCCGCGCAGGTCCGCACCGGCGCAGAAGGCTCGGCCCGCGCCGGTGACGATGGCCACCCAGGCGTCCTCGTCGTCGCGGAACCGGCTGAACGCATCGTTCAGCCCGCGCCGCATCGCCCCGTCGATCGCGTTGAGCCGCTCCGGGCGGTGATAGGTGATCGTCGCGACGTGGCCGTCGAGCTGGTAGCGCACCGTGTCATTCATCGGCGCGATGTCATCCATCGGCGCAGGTTACGGCTCGGCCGGCAGCAGCCGGCACCAGGCGTCGGCCAGCCGTTCGGACTCGCCCGACGCGCCCCGTTTCTGCAGTCTGGATGCAGACTGCTGCTATTCGGGGACCGTTCACTGCAGTCTGCATCCAGACTGCAGGCGAAGGCGGGCGTCAGCGGGTGATGAGCTCGAAGGTTACGGCGGGGCGGGCGCCGAAGCGCTCGGCCGGGTCCGCAAACAATCGCTCGAGGAATGTCCTGGCGTGCTGCTCGGGCGGCTCGTCGCTGAGCGCAGCGAGGTAGGTGCGGTGCGCGGCCAGTGACGCGACTGCTCGATCCAGCTGCGCCGAGACGTCGACCGCATGCGAGCTGTGCGGGGAACTCGCTACTGCCACCCACCGGACCCCGCTCCATGCCTCGGGACCCTCAGGGTCAGGGAAGATCCACCGGTTGCCCGCGTCGGCGACCGCATCGAGCACGGCCCGCCCGACCGCGCGGTGGTCCGGAGTGTTCCAGCTACCAGCGCCCCAGCTGTCATGGTGGTTCAGCGTGATGACCAGTTCTGGGCGGTGCCTGCGGATCGCCCGCGCGAGGTCGCGGCGTAGCGGCACGCCGTACTCGATCACCCCGTCGCGGTGGTCGAGGAACTCGACGACGCGCACCCCCACCTCTGCGGCGCCGGCACGCTGCTCGGCCTCCCGCAGCGGCCCAGCCCGATCCGGCGCCATCCCGTCGATTCCCGCCTCGCCCCGCGTGACAAGCAGGTAAGCGATCTCCCGGCCCTCCGAGGTCCATGCCGCTATCGCGCCGGCCGCGCCGTATTCGAGGTCATCCGGATGGGCCGCGATCGCCAGCCCGCGTTGCCAGTCGGTGGGCATCGGGAGCAGCGGGCTGTCCGGCATGGCACCTAAAATACGTTAGCCACCGTCCCCGTCACGGGTTCCGTGCCGGGAATTGTCACGGCGCCGATCAGTGCTCTGCCGGTATCACCCGCGTCAACGACCTTCACTCCCCCTGAGATCGGGGAACCGTCCGGGCCGTCCGTCCCTGATCCGACCGCGGCGAAGGCGGGACTGGCCAGGCCGAAGCCGAGCAGGGTCACAGTGACGGGTATAACGGCCAGTGTGGCGACGCGGCGACGGATATGAGATGTCATGGTGATCTCTCCTAGCCGGTTTAATAGGTCTATCTGGCGCTACGCATCTAATCAGCAATGCGCCCATTGCTAAGCGGCTACCACTCTAAGGAGGGTAGAATCCACATATACCTAGCTACACGATTACGTATACCTACCCACCGGGTGGCGCTAGCCGCCTATCGACGCTTTGGTAAGTGACGTGAGCTGGCGGGGACGAGCAAGCCGAGGCCGGTGAATCTGACATCGCGCGCCACGGCGAGGTGTACGGCTCCGCCGGCCCCAACGGCGCATCAAGACCACCACGCTGCTAGGCCCGTCTGCGCCCGATATGTCCGGCTCCCATGTACGATATGTCCGTCTCCCGTGCACGGTCACCACCGACCGGAGTCATCCGCCGATCTCGGTAGTGCATCCGCACCGGGCGCTCCCCTGGAGTAGCCGGGAAGCCCGGCGGACCCGATGACGCGGAGCCACCGGCGCAGCAGCATGGACAGCCACCACTGGACGATCGAGAGGCCACCGATGAGCGCGGCCAAACACGCAGCTTGGCTCCGCGCCTCCGATGCTGAGCGCGAACCCTGGGACACCGGCATGGCCGAGGACGCGCTCGTGCACACCCGGGAGCTGACCAAGCAATACCGCCGGGGCATCGTCGCGGTAGACCGGGTGAACCTGACCGTACGTCGCGGCGAGGTGTACGGCTTTCTGGGTCCCAACGGCGCGGGCAAGACCACTACCCTGCGGATGCTGCTCGGGCTGATCGGTCCGACCAAGGGAACAGCCACCGTGTTCGGCTACCCACCGGGCGATCCGCGCGGGCTGGCCCGGATCGGCGCGATGGTCGAGACGCCCGCGTTCTACCCGTACCTGTCCGGGCGGGACAACCTGCGGGTACTGGCTCGCTACTGCCAGGTGCCGCACGAGCGGGTGGACAGCGCGCTGGACACCATGGACCTCACCGCGCGGGGCCGCGACCGGTTCGGGACCTACTCGCTGGGGATGAAGCAGCGGCTCGGCGTCGCCGCCGCCCTGCTCAAGGAACCCGAGCTGCTCATCCTGGACGAGCCGACCAACGGCCTGGACCCAGCCGGGATGGCCGATATGCGCACGCTGATCCGCCGGCTGGGTAGCGGCCGGCGCAGCGTGCTGCTGTCGAGCCACCTGCTCGGCGAGGCGCAGCAGATCTGCGACCGGGTCGGGGTCATCTCCCACGGCAGGATGATCGCCGAGAGCACGGTGGACGAGCTGCGCGGCGCGGCGTCGCTGCTGCTGGCCGCCGAGCCGCTGGACAAGGCGGCCCAGTTGGCAGCCGAGCTGCTCGGTCCGCGGCGGGTCGAGCGCCACGACGGCCGGCTGCGGTGCGACGCAGGGCCGGCCGACGCCGCGCGGCTGAACCGGGCACTGGTGCTGGCCGGCGTGCGAGTCAGCGAGCTGCGTCCGGTGGAGCGCAGCCTCGAAGAGGTGTTCCTGCACATGACCCAGGAGGACCCCCAGTGACCAACGTTCTGCCGGCTGAGCTGCTCAAGCTGCGCAAGCGCCCGGCCACCTGGATCATCGTCGGCGTCTGGCTGGCGATGAACCTGGCCTTCGGCTACCTGATCCCCTACTTGATCTACCGCTCCGGTTCGTTCCCCGGGCCGGAGGGCGCCGCGGCTTCCGGGCAGTTGCTGGCCGCGGTACTCCCGGCCGGCCTGGTGACCAACGTGCTCAGCGGCTACCCCCTGTTCGGCGGCGCGCTCGTGCTGATCCTCGGTGCGCTGATGATCGGCGGGGAGTACGGCTTCGGCACCCTGAAGACCCTGCTCACCCAGCGCCCCCGGCGCCTGGAGGTGCTCGGCGGCGCGCTGGCCGCGCTGGCGGTGGTGGTGCTGGCGCTCGTCGTGGCGAGCTTCGCGGTCAGCGCCGCCGCCAGCAGCGTCATCGCGGTGGTCGAGTCGGCGTCGGTGGCGTTCCCACCGGTTGCGGACCTGGCCCGTGGGCTCGCCTCGGGCTGGCTGATCCTGGGTATGTGGGGTCTGCTCGGGGCGCTGGCCGGGATCGCCTCCGGAGTACCGCGCTGGCCATCGGGCTCAGCCTGGTGTGGGTTCTGGTGATCGAGAACCTGATCCGGGGCTTCGCAGCACTGCTGGACGTCTTCGACACCGTGCAGCGGGCACTGCCCGGGGTCAACGCCGGTTCGTTGGTGGCCGCGCTGGGTGCCGCCGGTCAGGGCGATGGGGTCGAAGGGACACCCGGGGTGGGAGCGGTGGTCGGCGGCACCCAGGCGACGGTGGTGCTCTCGTGCTACGCGATCGGCTTCATTCTGGTCGCCGGGCTGTTGCTGACCCGGCGTGACGTCACCTGAACCTCGTAGGCTCAGGCGTCGTGAACGCGCCCCAGATCACCCTGACTGCCAGGCTCGCCACCTCGGCGCTGGACGCCCGGCGCGGGGTAGTCCGGCTGCACCCGGAGGTGCTTGACGCCCTGGGCCTGCGGCAGTGGGACGCCGTGCGGCTCACCGGGGCTCGGGTAAGCGCCGCGCTGGCCGCAGCCGGGCAGACCGCCCCCGGGACCGCGCTCCTGGACGACCTCACGCTGTCCAATCTGGGGTTGACCGAGGGCTCCGAAGTGGTGCTCACACCGGTACAGGTACCCGCGGCCCGATCGATCACGGTCAGCGGTTCAGCGCTGGTCCGCCATTCGGTGAGCCCCGAAATGCTGCGGCAGGCACTGGCGGGCAAGGTGCTCACCGCCGGCGACGCGGTGTCACTTCTCCCGCAGGATGTGGCGCCCGGCTCGGACGTGACGGCGGTGCGTAGCCGGCTGGCCGCCACGATCGGAATGACGTGGACCAACGAGCTGCTCACGGTGACAGCCACCGATCCCGCCGGACCGGTGGCCCCGCATCCGTCCACTGTGGTCGGTTGGCGCAACGGCGCGCGCACCGGGGACCTCCCCGCGCCGGCACGACCCCGTGGCACAGCACGACCCCAGGACCCGGCGCCGGCGGCACCGGTCGCGCTTGCCGTGGCCGACCTGGTGGGCGCCCAGGATGCCGCCCGGCGGCTGGCCGAATGGTTCGAACTGACCTTCCGCCGGCCCGAGCTGCTACGTCAGCTCGGTGCCAGCACCCGCCTCGGGGTGGCGGTGCACGGCCCCGAAGGCGTAGGCAAGGCCACAATGGTGCGCGCGGTGGCCCGGGACACCGGGGCTCAGGTCATCGAGCTGGCAGCGCCGAGTGTGATGGCGCTGGAGCCCGGTTCGGCCGCCCAGCGGGTGCACGACGCGGTGGCGGCCGCCCGCGGGCACCAGCCCAGCGTGCTGCTGGTCACCGACGTCGAGACGCTACTGCCGGCCACCGGTCCGCCGCCGCTGTCCACCGTGGTACTCGACGCGCTGGCGCCCGCGCTGGACAGCGGCGTCGCGCTGGTGGTCACCACCGCGCACCCGGAGTCGGTGGATCCGCGGCTGCGCGCGCCGGACCTGATCGATCGCGAGCTGTCGCTACCGCTGCCCGATGCGCGGGGACGCACCGAGCTGCTCCGGGTGCTGCTTCGTGAGGTGCCGCTGGCCGCCGACGTCAACTTCGCGGCCGTGGGTGAGCGCACCCCGGGGTTCGTCGCCGCTGATCTCGTCGCCCTGCGCCGCGAGGTGGCCGTGCGCGCCGCGCTGCGCCACTCGTCTGCTGGGCAGCCCCAGCTGGTGATCACGCAACAGGACCTGATCGGCGCGCTCGACACGGTCCGTCCCATTTCGATGTCCACCTCTGACACGCTCGCCACCGGTGGGCTGACGCTGGACGAGGTCGGCGACATGACCGAGACCAAGCAGGCCCTCACCGAGGCAGTGCTGTGGCCGCTGCGTTATCCTGATTCGTTCACCCGGCTGGGCGTCGACCCGCCGCGCGGCGTCCTGCTGTATGGCCCACCCGGCTGCGGCAAGACCTTTCTGGTCCGGGCGCTGGCCGGATCCGGAGCGCTCAACGTGATCTCCGTCAAGGGCGCCGAGCTGCTGGACAAGTGGGTCGGCGAGTCGGAGCGGGCGGTGCGCGAATTGTTCCGGCGAGCTTCCGACGCCGCGCCCGCGCTGGTCTTCCTCGACGAGGTCGACGCGCTGGCCCCCCGGCGCGGCGGGTCGTCCGAAGCCGGCGTCGCCGACCGGGTGGTTGCCGCGCTGCTCACCGAGCTCGACGGCGTGGAGCCGCTGCGCGACGTGGTGGTGCTCGGCGCCACCAACCGCCCCGAGCTCATCGACCCGGCACTACTGCGGCCCGGCCGGCTGGAGCGGCTGGTGTACGTGCCGCCGCCGGACGCACAGGCCCGCGGGGCGATCCTGAAGTCCACAGCGCGCAACACCCCGCTCGGGGCCGACGTCGACCTCGACGCGCTGGCCGCTGAGTTGGAGGGTTACTCCGCCGCGGACTGCGCGGCCCTGATCCGCGAAGCCGCGCTCACTGCGATGCGGGAATCCCTGGAGGCCACCGAGGTCACCGCAGCACAACTCGCCGCTGCCCGTGAAGCCGTCCGCCCCTCACTTGACCCGATGCAACTCGCCGCACTGGCCAGCTACGCCGTCGGACGCGGACTGCCGGCCCAGTAAAAGCGCGGGTCAGCATCCGGGTGTGGCCGTCACAGTCACACGGCCTGGAGTATCCACTCCACGCACGTCGGACGTCGGCTGGTGCGGACGTACTCCTCGGCCGCAGCGAACACATCCGCGAGCGGCAGCTCAGCACGCGGAGGCATCGAGTTGTCGTGTAAGTGGGCCGTATAGTAGGTGACCAACTCGGGATTCACACCGTTGGCCGGCACGAATCGCTCATCGTCGATCCACTCCAGTGCTCCCAACTCACCCCGGACACCGACGACCAGACACGGCACCTCGACGTCGAGCTCTGTGACCAAGAACCACACTCGACCGGAAGACGAACCACGTTGGTCGTTCGCGGTGGCCAACACCGCGGTCAGGTCCCCCGGTTGCCGTATCGCCGCAATCTCGATCTCGTCGTGAGTGGCCAGCGAGGTCAGCGCTGTGATCGTCATGCCTGCCCCCGATAGGTCCAGGAGAACACGGTCAGGGTGTATCCACTGGGAAGATACCGTTCGAGTACCTGGTGGCAACCGATCGCTTGACGGGGCAGCGCGCCGCAGGACACATGGTTGATCACTACCTCGCCATTCTGGCTACCAGTGTGGATCATCATTTGGGCTACCTTCATCTCGACGTGGTTCTCCAGCCGGATCCGCACCCGAACCCCCAGTTCCCGCAGGCGACGCTGAATATCCGATGTCCACGTCCCGTCACGGCCCGAGATCATCTGGCCGACGGAAGTACCCGCCAGCATCACCTGGCCCACTGTCCGCTCACGCTCCTCGCCTTGCCGTCGGGTACCGGAGGCCCACCAGCTGGTGCGACGAGGCGACGGATCCACGGCAGGCCGAGGCGCAGTTGCTCGTCAGGGGGTGATCCGATTAGTAACCTCGCAAGATGCGAGACCGCATCGCGCTCGCCGGCCGCGACCGGCAGCCACCGCTCTATGAGGGGTGCGAGCTGGCCAGCAGTCGGCCATCCGAGGCGGGCTCGCACGAGTGAACCGTCGATGTCTTTGTCCGTGCTGAGGGGCCGTGGTGAGGGCACGAGTGCTGCGATGGCCCGGCCGCGGAAGATCTTATTGATCTCAGGCTCTGGCACGTCGAGGGCCGTCGCGAACAGATCAAGCCAGACGCGCCGGAGCTGCTCCCGTCGGCGTTCGTCGTAGGTTGCGACGGTGCAGAGGCCCTCGAGCAAGTGCGCGGTCGCCAGAGAGCAGCCACCCATCGCAGCGACGGTCCGGCTCAGGAGTGTGGGGGCGTCGTCGGTTGCCAGCAGCAGAGCGTCCGCAACCGCTGCGGACTCTTCGTCGCGGAAGTCGTAGCCCTCATCGGCGTAGTGGACGGCTGTGCGCGAGTATGCGTTGAGCAGTGCGTCGCGCAATGCCAATGCCTCAGTTCGTGGGCCGTATCCAGGACTCCACCACAGTGCATGAGCTGCTCGCTTCGGTGGCGCCACCTTCGGTGCGCGCGGCGGTACGGGATATCGACGCGGCTGAGCGTGCCCTGATGGACGTCGATGACGAGCCCACCCAACTGCGGTATGCCTCCGCGCTGGCCAGCTACCTCGATGCCGGGGGCTACTCGATGGAGGTGATCTGGGACGAGTGCTGTGCGGCGGCCTTGGGCGCCGGGTTCGATGCGGTCAAGTGGCGCGAGGTACGCAAGCTGTCTGGCGGGGAACAGAAGCGGCTGGTGCTGGAGGCGCTGTTGCGCGGGCCGGACGAGGTGCTCCTGCTCGACGAGCCCGACAACTACCTCGACGTGCCGGGCAAGATGTGGCTGGAGCGCGCGCTGCAGGACTGCGCCAAGACCGTTCTGCTGGTCTCCCACGACCGCGAGCTGCTCGCACGGGTCGTCGACCGGATCATCACGGTGGAGCTGGGCGCCGCGGGAAACACCGCGTGGGTCCATAGTGGCTCGTTCGCCAGCTACCAGCAGGCGCGCGCGGATCGTTTCGACCGTCTCGACGAACTGCGCCGCCGTTGGGATGAGGAGCACGCCAAGTTGAAGGCCCTGGTGCTGATGTATAAGCAGAAAGCCGCATACAACGATGGCATGGCTTCGCGTTATCACGCCGCGCAGACCCGGTTACACAAGTTCGAGCAGGCCGGCCCGCCGGAAAAGCTTCCCCGCGAGCAGAACATCCGTATGCGCCTGCGGGGCAGCCGCAGCGGCAAGCGTGCCATCGTCTGCGAGAGTCTGACGCTGACCGGGCTGATGCAGCCATTCGACCTGGAGGTCTGGTACGGCGACCGGGTGGCCGTGCTCGGCTCCAATGGTTCGGGTAAATCACACTTCTTGTGGCTGCTCGCTGCCGGGGGCAGCGACCCAGAGCCCGAGCATCGGCCAGTGGGCGATGGGACCGTCCCGCCGGTGGCCCACAGCGGCCGTGCCCGGCTCGGAGCCCGGGTACGTCCCGGCTGGTTCGCTCAGACCCACGAGCATCCGGAATGGGCTCGACGCACCCTGCTGGAGATCCTGCACCGAGGTGACGAGCACCGGCCCGGGACGCCGCACGAGGACGCCCGCCGGATCCTGGGCCGTTACGAACTGGCGCACTGCGCAGAACAGATCTTCGACACACTCTCTGGCGGGCAGCAAGCCCGCTTCCAGATCCTGCTGCTGGAACTGTCCGGAGCCAACTTGCTCCTGCTCGATGAGCCCACCGACAACCTTGATCTGATCTCCGCGGAAGCGCTGCAGGATGCCCTGGAGACCTTCGACGGCACGGTCTTGGCCGTCACTCACGACCGCTGGTTCGCCGCCCGCTCCTTCAACCGCTACCTCATCTTCGCCCCCGACGGCCACCTCCACGAAACCCCCGAACCCCACTGGACGGCCCCAGCGCATTCAGCGGGCTCAGCGGGGTAAAACCGGGCGGGTTAACCCCGCTGAGCCCGCTCAATGCGGCTTGTGGGGGTGGTGGTGGCGTTTGAGGGTGTGGGTGATGAGCAGGGTGAGGGCTAGCAGGGCGAGGGCGGCGGCGGAGCCGGCCAGCGCGACGGTGCGCGGTAGCGGGTTGTCCGGTGGCGGCGGCTGGAGCCCGGATAGTTTGGCGGGCTGCACCGGTGCCGGGCCGGAATCCTGTTCCTCGGGTAGCACCGCGGTGAGCGCGGCGACCGGATCAACCATGCCGAAGCCGAGTTCCTCACTGCGGCCACCGGGGCCGGCGGTGTGCTGCGCGGTCTGCTCGATGCGATGCATCACCTGTCGCGCGGTCAGATGCGGGAACCGATCCCGGACCAGCGCGGCGAGTCCGGCGACATAGGGCGTAGCGAAGCTGGTGCCGTCGAGCCGGCGTTGCTGGCCGCCGGCGTCCACCAGCTCGGTGATCAGACCCGGTCCGGACGTAGCCAAGGATACCGCGCCGATGCCTGGTGCGGCCACGTCGACCCACGGTCCGCGGATCGAGAAATCCGCTGCGTCGCCCTCGTCGTCGGTCGCGGCGACAGTGAGCACGTCGTCGTCGAACCAGCCCGGTGAGGAGATCGTGGTGACCACACCGGGGCTGTTCTGCTTGCAGGTGCTGCTGGTGTTGGCCGCGGCCACCACCACGACGACATTGTGCTCCACCGCGTAGTGCACCGCGGCCTGCAGGTCTGGGGCGTTGACCTGGTCGCTCTCGGCTGGGAAACAGGCAGCTTCCGAGATGTTGATCACCGTTGCGTCCAGCTGCACGGCTCGCATCACGGCCGAGGCCATGCTCACGGTGTCCCCGGTGATCGGGCTGCGAACCTCCTGGCCGGTGTCGAGCTGGCGCAGTGGCACAGCGTAGAAGGTGCTGGCCTGACGGATGGCCAGGATCTCGGCACCGGGGGCCACCCCGACGAACCGGGTAGCAGGATCGGGTGCCGCGGCGATGAGGCCGGCCACTGCGGTGCCGTGGCCGTCGCAGTCGAACAGGCCGCTGCGGTTGTCGATGTAGTCCCCGCCGTCGATCAACCTGTCCGCCAGCCTGGGGTGCGGCGCCACCCCGCTGTCGATCACGGCCACCCGCTGACCACGTCCGGTCGCGAACTGCTGGGCCTGCCGGATTCGCAGCCGCTGGTGAGCAGCCGGCTCCGCCTCGACGTTCCGCGCGCTATCCGCTGGCGGTTGCTGGCAGGCTGCCTGCTGCTCGACCGGGCCGGTCTGCCGGGTGGCCCGGTTGTTCACGATGTAGGGCAGGGCGTTCACGCTGACCGGCGTCGGCAGGGCCGCCGGATTCACCGCAGGTGGCACGCCTGGCGGCCGGACTCCGGGTTCGGCCGCCACCGGCCACCCCGGCCCCGCAAGGCACAGCAACGCGGCCACTAAGGCCACGAGCAGTGCCCGACGAGGACCGGCGGCTGCCGTCACAGCGCCCGGAAGGTGTTGTAGAGGTCCATCACGCCCAGTGCGAGCGGCAGCACTGCAGCGATGAGCGTCGCTTCGACCACGTCCACCGAGCGGCGCAGCACCGGGGAGAACCGGCGGCGGGGCAGCACGACCCCGGCAACCAGCGCGAGAGTCGCGAGAACCAGCAGGCCGCCGAAGGCGGCCAGCAGCAAGACGCCCTGGCCGGCCGTCGCCAGCAGCCCGGCCAGCAGCCCGGCTACCGCGACCATCCCGCTGACCAGCAGCGCGATCGCCTGGCTACCGTTGGCGTAGGACCGCGCCCGCAGCAGCAGGACCGCGGCCACCACCGCGCCCAGCACGATCCCCAACCCACCTCCGGCGGCTGCGGCCAATACGGCGCCGACCGCGGCGACTGCACCGGATCCGATGATCATGCCGGTCATGTACTGGTGCGCCAGGCCGGCCCGGCGCTCGATCGCGCTGTAGTCGGGGAAACCGGAGTCCTTCTGCAGGTCCTGGGCACTACCCGGCACCTGGGGCATCGGGAGCCGGGACAGCTGGATGGTCAGCCGGGGCAGTGCCGAGATGCTGCCCAGCGCGACCGCCGCTGCCCCCGCGGCGATGCCCGCGGCGGGACCGTCGACCAGGCTGGCGACCAGGAAGGCCAGCGCGCCGAGCGCGGCGGTGGTGGCGCTGGCCATGAACGGCGTGATTCCGTCGCCGAGCACCGTGATCGAGACGATGGACAGCACCAGGGCCAGCGTGCAGGCCAGCAAGAAATTCTCCGCGTGGACGCTACCGGGCACGATGTAGAGCCCGCTGACGAAACCCAGCGCCACGCTGCCCGCGGCCACCAGCACTCCAGTGCCGTTCTCGCCGTACACCCGAGCAATCGCCGCGCCCGCCACCAGCACGGCCACCGCGCCACCGCCCGCGACGACGGCGACGCCGAGGCCGGGCCCGGCGCGCAGCAGCGCAACGGCACCGGCCAGCAGCGCCAACCCCGCCGCGACCATCCCGAGCATGCGGGCGGTGTCCTCGGTCCACGGGCGGTAGCTGGCCGGGGCGGACACCGCGATGGCTTCCACCACGTCGTCGAACAGCGGGGATGGGGGACTGTCACAGCGGCGTCTCAGTTGCAGCAGATCGCCGTCGACCACCCCCAACGAGCCCAGCGGGCGATCCGGATCGATCGCCTCACCGCCGAGCTTGGCCAGGCACCAGCCGCCGTGCCGGCTGCCACCGTCCGCAGCGGTCTCGCCCGCCATCTCGAGCACCATCGGCAGCAGGTTGGCCACCGGGACATCAGACGGCAGCGCGAGGTCGATGCGGGTGTGTGGGGCCACTACGGTCACTCTGCTGAACACCGCGGACGGCCGCCCCGCCGGTCTGGTCCGGGAGGGTTGGACCCCCGGTCCAGGCCCGGGTCGGGACGATTGAACCGACGGTCCAGCACCCGCCGGCCGCACCGCGGGAACTCCACTGGCATTGGTTGGCACCGCTGCACCCTCTCGCTCGGCCTGCCGACCATCGGTTGTGCACATCGGTGCGGGTCTCGGCGGCCTTCTTGGTGCCGTGGAGTATCTACGCTCTGCGCGCCCGGCCGTTCAAGGGGGGTCTCTCCATGGGCTGAGGGCGGCGAGGACGCGGGGCCATGCGACTGACCGCGGGTCGATGAGGGCGAAGTGCTCGACTGCCGGGAGCTCGATGAACTCGACGGGGCTTCCGGCCCGGCGGGCCCGCTCGGCGTACTCACGCCCGATCGCGATGGGGACGCGGTCGTCTTCGGTACCATGCAGGTGAACGGTCGGCACGGTTCCCGGCAGCAGGACGGCCGGGTCGGCGAGGGCGTAGCGGTCCGGGTACTCGCCGGGCGTACCGCCGATGAGGTCGTCCGCCGCGCGGTCGCCGAGCTGCCAGTGGCTGATCAGCGTGAGGTCGGCGCAGCCCGCCAGCGACACGACTTTCCGTACGGCCGGGGCAGCGGGCAGATGCCAGCGCGTGTCCATGGGCAACCGGTGGCGCAGCGAGGCCCACAGCGTGAGGTGCCCACCGGACGAGTGCCCGGCCCACACGGCGCTCGCCGCGTCCAGGCCGTACGGCGCGACCAGCCCTGGTAGGCCGTCCAGTAACGCAGCTACGTCGTCGAAGGTGCCCGGCCAGCCGCCGCCGGGCTGACCGGCCCGCCGGTATTCGGGAACGGCCACGGCGTATCCCGCCGCAACGAGCCCGACCGCCATCGGCCGAAGTTGCGTTCGGTCGATCGTGGCCCGCCAGAACCCACCGTGGATCAGCACGACCAGCGGCGCCGGACCGCCGTCTGGTAGCCACAGGTCGATCACGTGATCCGGTTCCGAGCCGTACGGCAGGGTGTGCGTGGGCGGCGGACCGGGCCTGGTTAGCACTTCGCGAGGATTCCGCATGATCCAATGAGACGCTAGACAGACCACAGCGTCGAAGGAGGCCGCTGGGAACGTCGCCGCGGTCGCGTCCGCGCGGATGAACGTTGCTGCCGGGACGAGTTGTCTGGCTCGACGAATCTGGACCTCGCTGATGTCCACGCCGGTAACTGTGTGCCCCGCCTGCGCCAAGGAACGGGCGACGGGAACACCACATCCGCAGCCGAGGTCGAGCACGGCGGCAATGGTGGGGATGCGGTCACAGAGTTCAGCGATCCAGGCCCCGTACCGACCTTCGCCTGCATCGTCTGGGCGGTAGCGGTAGGACACTGCGTCGTAACCACGGCGAACAGCGTCTTTCGGATCAGGGAGCGCCACGAATCGGACAGTAGAGGCCGAGCCGTGGCATCGCCCAGCAGTTTCGCCCGAGGCTGGTGATCGCCGTATGCGTAACGACTTCCCGCCCAGGCGAAGCCAACCCACGCAACCGGCATCCCGCACTGTTCACTGGCATGATCGCCGGTTCGGAAGATCTAGCCGCGGCCAGGAGGCTGTTGCCTAATCGGTGGGCGTGCCGGGGTAGCGACCCCCCCCCCCGGGAAATGGGCGGGGGACCGGGGGGGCCGGGGGGTGAACGGGCCCAAAGGCCCCCGCCACGAAACACCC
>JBQTHE010000008.1:0-11018 GCA_052390115.1 Pseudonocardiales bacterium
CCGAACTCGACGTCATACGCCACATCGCCGCCGGCCGCACCAACCGCCAGATCGGCGAACGCATGTTCATCTCCCCCGGAACCGTCAAAGCCCACCTCTCCCACATCTTCGCCAAACTGGGCACCCCCTCGCGCTCCCACCTGGCCGCCGAAGCCACCAGGCGCGGCCTCGACCGTCCCGCCACCACCGACAACACCGACACCACCACACGGTGACCTCCGGCGTTCACCCGGTCATCTCCCCAGCTGAGAGCCCGCCGCGCACCTCGTGGCCACCGCTAGCCCGCATATAGGCCATCTGGCAGATATACCTCCCGCGCCGCGCCCATACGGTCAGATCAGCCAGAAAAGAATGCCGACCTGCAAGGAGACATCGCGGCTCTGAGTTGTACTTCGGAGGCGCCGGTCGCGGATCCCATTCGTCGACACCACTCACTTGCGTCGCTAGCACACGCCACAAACAAGAGAGATCGCGATGCCAACCACAACCGTCACACCCAGCGGCGCCGGTTTAGACGCGACACCAGACACCGCTACTTTGCTGCTCGCCGCCGAACAGGGCGATAAGTCGGCCTGGGACGAGATCGTACGCAGGTACAGCCCGACCGTATCGGCGGCGGTTCGCTCGTTCCGGATGCAAGAAGCCGACGCTCTCGACGCGATACAGATGACCTGGCTGCGGCTGATGACGAATTGGCACCGGGTGCAAGATCCTGAGCGGCTCGGTGGGTGGCTCGCCACCACCGCCCGGCGCGAATGCCTGTGCATCCTCCGCCAGTCCAAGCGCACCGCCTGCCGCGATGAGGCGATGCTGGGCACTGTCACCGACCCGTCCGCGGACCCCGAACAGCACTTCCTCGCTGCGGAGACTGTGCTGGCCCTGCGCAGCCTGGTCGCTGAGCTGCCGCTTCGCGGGCGAACACTCCTGCAGGCACTGTTCAGCGAGGGCCCACAGCCCTACGCCGAGATCGCCCGTATCACTGGAATCCCGGTCGGCAGCATGGGACCCACTCGTGCTCGGGCGCTGCGCCAGCTGCGGCGGATGCTCGATGAGCGCGGGCTGGAACCGGGAATCTTATGACGAGTCTCATCTCCCGGCATCAGCCGCTCACGCTGACCTCCAGGTCCGCCGGGTACATCTTCCAATACTCATGCTGGTCAGCTTTGAGACGTGCTTGCAGATCCGTCAACTCGCCCAGGAAGGTCCTGAAGGCGGCTGCACCGTCCGCGTCGTTCCCTGCCATGTACGAGAAATCCTGCATGAGCGGCGCTCGTCTCACGTTGACGCTGAAGTTGTAGTTGACCAGCCGTTGGAACACATCGATCGGCTCTCGCCGACCGCTCTTGTAGATTCGCACGGGCTGCACGTGCGTCCACAGCTGATAGTCCCACAGTCCTGACCCGAGAACTTCGTGTTCCACGCTCCCGGCGTAGATGTAGGAGGCGATGAGCCTCGCCGCTCCCGCGATCGTGATTTTGTCCCCCAACAAACCATCGACACCACCAGGAACGGAACGATTCAGCTCTTTGACCCATGCCCGGATCGCGGTATCGTCTCGGAGATCTTGGTCAGAGCCGTAGTACAGGGCGAGGTAACGGCAAGTGTGGTCGTGCATCACGTTCCAGTGCGCTACGCGGTTTTCGTGCGCCGGGAGATCGAACCCGCCGTCGAGGACCCCGCGGTCCCGCGCATCGGTCGTCGGATCGATCACCCGAATATCGTATTTGTCATAGCCATCCGCCAACAGCCTGCAGAGTCCGTCATGGGTGAAGCTGAAGATCCCTTCGAAGTCGCCGCCCTTCATCATCGAGATTTCCGCGACGAGTTCGTTCGAGTACTGGGTTGCCCACATGTGCGGCCAGAGGAGGCGTCGTACACAGTGGTTCGCCGGCAGGGTGTTCCGAGTGGCGATCGCGAACTGGCCCACGAGCGCCAGGTGGACCCCAATGAAGTGGCGGACGAGGGACACGTGAGTCGTCGCCGCGCACAGCGCGATCTTCTGCGCCAGTTCCCACTGCGGGTCACCCGGTTTGCACCGGCCCAGCTCGCAGTCGATCTCGACGGCTTTCAGCCGCCGGTCGGACTTGACCTGGAAGAGCACCCGGACACCGAGCCTCCGGAGCTCTGGATGGCACTCGTAGTCACCCAGGTGCCGAAGGTCCCACTCGTAGCCTCCCCCGTCGACGCACTGCAGGTAGCAGAAATATGGTCCTGCCACAGCCAGCGATCCCAGGTCAATCGGGCCCTGATACTCCTTCGGTAACACGGGGGCGCGAAAGAGCTCCCGGTGCCTCCGGCCATAGGCGAGGTCAACCGCCGCACGATGATCGGCGCTGATCGAGGGAAGACCAGGTTCCGCGGGAGGAAAGAGACTATAAAATCGGGCATGAGCCCAGACGGCGATCTGCGCGAGCCGCTTCCTTTCATCTGCTGGGACGTAATTTGCGACGGAAATATTCGAGATGGGAATGGACGGGTACCTCCGAGAGATCGGAATGGGCCGGATCTTCCGTGCACTGTCCGTCGGTCTAGGAACATGTCGTGGCTCGTTGAAGCGGTACTTCTGGACGATGAACCAGTTCCAGAAGCGATTCTTCAGTTTCCATCTCAGTTTCCGCATGGGTCGGCCCCCTTAGTTTAAGGAATCCATTCTAAGCCTGCAAAGTTCGTCAGACTGTGCCCCAGATCACCCCGGTAGTGTGAACAGGGTCACAGACCAGCGGTGTTGGAGTGGCAGACTGTGGTGCGGGGGTGAAGCAGATGGCGATGGAAGACGGCCGCCGGGTGCGGCTCCAGAGAGAGCCGGCGTCTCGCCTCTCGCATTGGTGGATGAACGTGGCGGAGTGTCTCGACCGGAGTATCGGATGGGACAAACTGCCCTGGGCGCTGGGCCTGCCCACCGTGACCGGCCTCAGGCGCAGGCTCCAGCTCGACAACCTCTTCGACACCGGTGTGCCGGAGAGTGACAGCCTCCCGCCCACGCAGAGTGACTACCGGACAGCGGATGGTAAGTGGAACGATCCCGCCCATCCGATGATTGGCGCAGCAAAGACCCATTTCGGCCGCAATGTCCGGCCTGCGCAGCACATTCCGGAGTCCGAGCCGGTCCTGCTCACACCTAATCCCCGAACTGTGAGCCTGACCCTGCTCACCCGCGACCGGTTCATTCCCGCCACCACTCTCAACATGTTGGCCGGGGCATGGCTGCAGTTCACCGTCCACGACTGGTTCAGCCACGGCAAGAACGAGGCGGCGGACCCGTTCCTCCTCCCGGTCGAGCAGGGGGACCCGTGGCCCGAGGAGGCGGTGGTGATCGAGCGGACCCGCCGGGGTGACGTGCCCGGGGTGTTCCGGAGCGAGGACACCCACTGGTGGGACGGGTCGCAGATCTACGGGAACTGCGCGGACAAGCAGAAGCTGGTCCGCGACGGTGAGAAGCTCAAGGTCGAGGGTGGCACGATCCCTGGCTGCGTGGCCGACGACTTCTTCGACTTCTCGGGGCAGCACGCCGGCTTCTGGACCGGGTGGGCAGCGCTGCATACATTGTTCTCCCTTGAACACAACGCCATCTGTGAGCACCTCTGGAAGGAGGAGAGGCGGTTACGAGGGGACGAGGAGAAGCTTTTCCAGACTGCCCGGCTGGTCAACGCGGCGCTCATGGCCAAGATCCACACGGTCGAATGGACACCCGCGATCATCAACCATCCCACCACCCGGGTTGGAATGAAGATGAGCTGGTGGGGTATCTCCGAGCGGCTGAAGCGCTCAGTCGGCCGGGTGAGCACCAGCGAGGTGATCAGCGGGATCCCGGGCTCGGCCACCGATCACTACGGTGTCCCTTATAGCCTCACCGAGGAGTTCGTCGCCGCCTACCGGATGCATCCCCTGATACCGGACGACTTCGTCTTCCGTTCGCCGTTCGGCGGCACCGCGCGGCAGCACATGAGCCTCAATGAGCTGCGCACCACAAAGGCGATACGGGTCCTGCGCGATCTCGGTATGCCTACGGTGCTCTACACCTTCGGGACCTCCCACCCTGGGGCGCTCACACTCCACAACTACCCCAGCACATTGCAGGAGTTCAACCACGAGGGCAAGCTGTCCGACCTGGCCGCAACCGACATCCTGCGTGACCGGGAGCGCGGCGTACCCCGCTACAACCGCTTCCGCAAGGCGTTCCACAAGGCGCCCGTCCGTCACTTCGAAGAACTGTCGGCGAACCCGGCCTGGGTGGAGGAGATCCGAGACGTCTACGACGGCGATATCGACAACGTCGACCTGATGATCGGCCTGTTAGCGGAGCCTCCCCCGAGGGGGTTCGGGTTCAGCGACACCGCCTTCCGCGTCTTCCTCCTCATGGCGTCCCGGCGGCTGAAGAGCGACCGATTCTTCACCGACTGCTACAACGCCGAGCACTACACCAGGGCGGGGCTGGACTGGATCGATAACAACAGCATGAAGACTGTGCTGCTGCGTCACTTCCGCCGCGAGCTTGAGGACGTGCTGGAGCCGATCGAGAACGCGTTCGCACCGTGGCCCCCGGTCGCGGGCTGACCAGTCGGTCAGGCTTGATCCATGAGCCGGGACGCCTTCTCGAGGAGGATGCTTGCTCGCCGCTCCAGGGCGCTCAGGGCCTGCTGGCGCGCGGTGCCCAAGGCCTGGCCGAGCAGCTTGGTGGCCAGCTGGACGTCGCCGTGACTCTGGCGGGTGAGCAGCAGGTTCGCCCAGTCGAGCTGAGTCCGGGTCAGCCAGGCCGAGGCACCGATGCGGGCGTGCGCGGCGGCGGCAGCAGCGAAGTGGGCGTCGGCTTCGTCGAGGCGTCCCATGGTGACAGCCAGCCGGCCCAGGTAACGGGCGACCGATCCGAAACAGGTCACCGGGCCGGTGGTGACGAACTGATCGGCGTAGGGGGCGAGCAGGCGGGACAGGACGGCGGCGCTAGGGACATCGCCGAGCTCGGTACACACCTCGGTACTGAGCGCCATTCCGGCCAGCCAGTTGACGTCGTAGGGACGGCTGGTGAAGTCGTCGGCGGTCAGCTTCTGGAACACCACGTGAGCCTCGTCCCAGCGGCCGAGCTCGCAGTGGCAGAGGGCGAGTGCGGCCTGCCACCCCCACAGGCCGGGATGCTGGGCGACGGCGTCGGCGATCGAGGCCTCGAGCTCGCCCAGCCGACCCTGCACGATCCTGATCGCCAGAAGCTGGGCGCCGAAGAACAGCCGGGCATCGGGATAACCGGCGCTGGCCCCCACCTCTAACACCTGGTGGGACAGCCGCTCACCCTCGTGGACCCCACCGATGAGCGCGGTGAGCGCGGCGTGCGAGACGGTCACCAACCAGCGGAGGGCGGGCTGAGCGAGATCGTCGGCCAGACGGGCGGCGCCGGTCAGGCGACGCTGGGCGAGGACGGTGTCGCCCGCCTCGAGCGCGGCGTCGAAGCCTGTCAGGGCGGCCCTGAAGGCGACGTTGGCGTCACCCAGCTGCTCCGCCAGCTCGGCCAGCTCACCGACCAGAGCAAGACGTTGAGTGAGGGTGCTCGGATGCCGCAGGGTGCGAAAGGCCGGGACGAGCACGTGGGCCAGGGTGGGGGCATCGCCCAGCCGTCGGGCCATAGCTTCGGCCTGTTCGCTCAGCTCGACCCGCTGATCCCATTCACCGTTGATCAGCTCGCTGGCCAGATTGGCCAGCAGGCGGGCCCGGACCGGGCTGTCGGCGTCACCGATGGCCGCCAGCGCCGCCGTCAACAGCGCCACCCGCTCGTGGTCGATTTTGACGCCAGGCCAGATGGTTCCGGTGTTGGCCAGGGCCGCGACGGCGAGGCGGTCGACGTCACCTACCCTCTGGGCCACCGCGGCCGCCGCCAGCAAGGTCTGGCGGTGGGCGGGGTGAGCGGCGCGGCGCTGCGCCTCCCCCAGGGCGATGAGCAGGTCGCAGCGCCGCAGGTCGTCGTCGGCCAGCTCCGAGCTGTCGAACAGCTCTCGCGCCCGGGTGTAGAGCGCCACCGCCTGGTCGTGGGCCAGCTGGGACAGGGCCCGGTCCCCAGCGCGCCAGGTGTAGCCCACTGCCGTGGCCGCCTCCCCCTCAGTGGCAGCCAGGGCGAAGTGGTGGGCCAGGGCCGGCAGGTGATCGTCGAGGCGGGACCGGTAGAGCGTCTCGATGGCCTCACCTACCCGGCGGTGCAGGCGCAGGCGCCGGGCGGTGCCCAGAGAACTGTAGAGGCTGGTCCGCACCAGCTGGTGACGGAAACGGAAGCGCAGGGTGACGCTGGCCGCTTCCTTGACCAAACCGGCTGCCATGGCCTGATCCAAGGCCTCGGCCACGACGTCCTCACCCAGTCCAGTGACGACGGCGACGACGGCGAGGTCGAACTCGGCACCCACCACCGCAGCGGTCACCAGTGTCTGGTTGGCCGCCTCGGAGAGCCGACCCAGGCGGCGGAGCACCACCTCATGCACCCCCTCGGGGATCCCCAGGTGCTCGATGCCCCCATTGGACTCCCGGCCGAGGTTTCCTGACTCGACCGCGTGGCGGACCAGCTCACCGACGAAGAACGGATTGCCCTCGGTATGGGCCCGGATGGCCCGGGCCAGTTCCCGCGCGTGGTCGCCCAGGGAGCGGCCGGTTGCCTCCAGCAACGCCATCACCTCGGCTTCATCCAGCCCTTCGAGCACGAGCCGCTCCACCCCGGGCTCCCGGCGCAGGTCGGCCAGCAAGTTGGTAATGGAATGGGCGGGGTCGAGGTCGGTGTGCCGGTAGATGCCGACGAGCAGCAGATGGGCGGGCGAGGTAGCCCGGGCCACGTGGCGCAGCAGAGACAGTGTCGGCTGGGTGGCCCAGTGCAGGTCGTCGAGAACGACCAGCAGCGGCTCGTCGGACGAGGCAGCCCCCAGCCAGGACGCCATCGCCTCGAACAGGCGGTAGCGCTCGGTCTCGGGATCGGAACGCAGCGGGCTGGGCAGCCCCGCTACCAGCTCGGTCACTTCCGGCACCAGGCGGGCGAGCTCCCCGCCCAGCTGGCCGAGCCGGCTCGGGAGCTCGACGGGCGGGGCCCGGTGGAGATAGTGCGACAGCGCCTCCACGAAGGGCTGGTAGGGCATCGCCAGCCCATCATCGCAACGGCCGAAGAGCACGCTCGTCCCGCCAGCGTGCACCTCGCGGGCGAACTCAGCGGCCAGGCGGCTCTTGCCCACCCCGGGTTCGCCCCCCACCAGCACCACCTGCCGGCCGCCGGTGGCGGCCCGCTCGAAGGCCGCCTCCAACGCGGCCAGCTCGGCCCGGCGCCCCACGAACCCGAACGCCTCGGTGCCCTGGAACGGCCCGGGCAGGGCCACCATCGCCGGGGAGGCCGCCTGGACCCAGTCCAGCTTCCACACCGTCACCTCGCCAGCCAGACCCCGCAGTGACACAGCTCCCACCGGCGCGAAATGCGCATTCGTGCGGATCTCGGCCACGGCCCGCACCGTGTCGGTGACCAGGATTTGACCGCCCCCGCACTGCGCGCACAACCGAGCTGCCTGCACCACCGGCGTCCCAAACCAGTCACGTGCGTACTCGGTGGCATCCCCCAACGCCAGGCCCACCCGCATGGACAGCCGGGCAGGAGCGCCACGGCCGCGGCGCTGCACCGCCTGCTGCATGGCCACGGCGGCAGCCACCGCGTCAGACGCGGCGGTGAACACGGCCATGACCCCGTCCCCCAGGCTCTTGACCAGGACGCCACCGTGGGCAGTGATCGTCTGGTCCAACAGGCTCAGATGAGACTGGCGCAGTCCCTCGAACGTCGACTCACCCAGGAGGTTCATGATCTGGGTGGAACTCACCAGGTCGGTGAACAGCACCGTCACGGTGGTGATCCCGCCTGCGCTTCTCACGGCCACCGACTCTAGCTACTCCTCGACTGACATATCCGCTTCCTCGGGATGAGAGAATCGCAAGTGCGCGGCCGAGCGGGCCGCTGATGCGGGGAGAATCCCCAGTGGACGCAGACAGCATCGCGCAGGCGGCTTTCCACCTGCCGGTTGGCACGGTGACGTTCATGCTGACCGATGTCGAGGGTTCGACGCGGCTGTGGGAGTCGGCTCCTGAGGCGATGGGTGCCGCGGTGGCCCGGCATTACGCGCTGCTTGATGCGGCGATCGCGCTGCACGGCGGTGTGCGGCCGTTGGAGCAGGGCGAGGGTGACAGTGTGGTGGCGGCGTTTGGCCGGGCCTCGGATGCCCTGGCCGCCGCGCTGGATGTCCAGCGTGCGTTTCACGGCGAGGGCTGGCCCGAGGGGGCGTCGTTGAGGCTGCGCGTCGCGCTGCACACGGCCGAGGCCCAACTGCGCGATGAGGGCAACTACTTCGGCCGGGCGGTCAATCGCTGTGCCCGGCTGCGCGCGATCGCCCACGGCGGGCAGGTCGTGGTGTCGCGGACGACGCGGGATCTGGCCGCCGATCGGCTTCCCGAGCACGCCGAGCTCACCGACCTTGGTGTGCATCGGTTGCGTGATCTGGGGCGGTCCGAGCATGTGTTCGCTTTGGTGCACCCCGACCTGCCGGCGGAGTTCGCCCCGCTGCGCTCGCTGGACACGATTCCCAACAACCTGCCCGGTGAGCTGACCAGTTTCGTCGGGCGGCGTGCTGAGTTGGCCCAGATCGGTGAACCGCTGCAACGCGCCCGGCTGCTGACGTTGACCGGTGCCGGTGGTTGCGGCAAGACCCGGCTGGCGTTGCAGGCCGCGGCGGATGCGATGGATCGTCACCCCGATGGCGTGTGGTGGGTCGAGCTGGCCCGGCTGGCGGACCCGGCGCTGGTGCCGGCGGCGGTGATCGGCGCCCTGGGGTTGCGCGAGGTGCCGGGTCGGGCCCTGCTGGATACCCTCGTCGAGTACCTGCGCACCCGCCAGACGCTGGTCGTCCTGGACAACTGCGAGCACCTGCTGGCCGCGTGTGCGGAGTTCGCGGATGCCCTGCTGCGTGCGTGCCCGTCGCTGACGATCCTGACCACGAGCCGGGCGCCGCTGGGTGTGCCCGGCGAGGTCACCTGGCGGGTGCCGTCGATGTCGCTGCCCACCGAGCCTGCGCGTGAGCCGATCGAGGCGCTGCGGTTGTCTGACGCCGTTGCCCTGTTCATCGACCGGGCCATGCAGGTTCGCCCTGGCTTTGCGATCACCTCGGCCAATGCGCCGGCGGTAGCGCAGATCTGCCACGACCTCGATGGCATCCCGCTGGCCATCGAGCTGGCCGCCGCCCGGGTGCGGATGCTGGCCCCCGAGCAGATCTCCGGTGCGCTCAGCGACCGCTTCCGCCTGCTCACCGGCGGCGCCCGCACCGTGATGCCACGCCACCAGACCCTGGCGGCCTCACTGGACTGGAGCCACGAGCTGCTAGGCGACGGTGAGCGCGCCTTGCTGCGGCGGCTGTCGGTGTTCGCCGGGGGCTGGACCCTGGACGCGGCCGAGGCGGTGTGCCCGGGCGAGGGCATCGACCGCTACGACGTGCTGGACCTGTTGACCGGTCTGGTCGACAAGTCCCTGGTCACCACCGACGAGCAGGGCACCGAGACGCGCTACCGCCTGCTGGAAACCGTCCGCCAGTACGCCACCGCACGGTTGGCCGACGCCCGCGAAGTAGACGCCCTGCGCGACTGCCACCTGGCCTACCACCTCGCGCTGGCACAGGACACTGCGCCACAGGTGCTCGGCGCCGGACGTGACGACCCCGTCCTGCAGATTCTCGCTACCGAGTTGCCGAACCTGCGCGCAGCGCTGGAGCGGGCGACGGTGACCAATCCGGACGCTGCCCTGCGCCTGGTGGACGCGCTGACCCTGTTCTGGCTGTTCACCGGCCGTTACCGGGAAGGTGACGCCGCCTACGCCCGGGCGCTCGACTCGGCGGGCGAGGAGCCGACGCCGCTACGCGGGCGGGCGCTGGCCGGCCGTGGGAACCTTCTCGCCCGGCATGGCGGCGGCTACGAGGCAGCGTATCGGTGGGCGCAGGCGGCGCTGGAAATCGGCAAGGCGTGCAGTGACTCAAGCGTGCAGGCACGCGCGTATGACACCCTCGGGCTGATGGCCAGCGTTGCCGACCCGGCCGGCGGGCGGACGCTGCTCGAGCGCAGCGTGGCGCTTGCCACCCAAGCCGGCGATGACTGGTGCCGCACTAGTGCTTCGCAGATGCTCGCGATGGCGTGGATCTTCCAGGACGAGTTCGACGCCGCCCGCCCGGTGCTCGATGACGCGTATGTGACCGCAACCCGGCTCGGCTACCGGAGGGGTTTTGCGTGGCACTGGATCTGCCTGGGCTGGGAAGCCACGCTCCACGGGCGGCTCGACGAGGCCTGCGAGTTGTTCGCGCGTTCCGTCGCTGCCAGCGACGAGGTCGGTGACCCGGCCCCGAGCGGTCATGCCAGCGCCTACATCGCCCACGCGCAGCTTGCGTGCGGCGATGCCGAGCTCGCGTATTCGCTTGCCAGCGAGACACTCGGGCGTGTGCTTGAGACTGGCTTGGGCATGGCCCTGGGCTTGGCCCACCAGATGGTGGGCAGAACCGAGATGGTCTTGGGAGAGATCCCCGCGGCGCGCAAGCACCTCGAGACCGCCGTCGAAGCTGAGCGCCTTTCAGGATTTGTCTACATGCTGACCTGGCACCTTGCCACCCTGGGCACCCTGGAGCGGATCGACGAGAACCTGGCTGCGGCCCGCCGCTGCGCTGAGGAGGCGCTGGAGGTGGCCCGGCGGGTGGGTAGCGGATGGATGCAGGCCAACGCCGAGCGCCTGCTGAGCCGACTCGCACTCGCCGCCGGCGACACCACCGAAGCCGAACGGTACGTCCACGACGCACTCGGCCGCCTGGTCACCAAGGACTTCGCGCTCGACATCCCGGAATGCCTCGACGTGCTCGCCGCCGCGGCCGCCGCCCAGGAAAGCTTCGACGAAGCCGCACGGCTACTCGGCGCCGCGGCAGCCGGCCGCCAGCGACTCGGCATCGTCCGCTTCCCCCCCGAACCGCAGTTCTGGGCCGGCGTCGAACGCACCA
>JBQTHE010000009.1:0-64299 GCA_052390115.1 Pseudonocardiales bacterium
GGCCGCCGCCCGCCCCATCCCCCCGGGGGGGCCGCTCCACCCCCCTTCCCCCCCCCCCCCCCCCGCGCCCGGTCGGCCTCGGGCCCGGGTTCGGGCTTGTGTCTATATTTCCCCCCCCCCCCCACTCACGGGTTATCCACAGGTCGACGCGAGCGGGTGAACAGCACCGCTCCGCCTAGCAGCACGGCCAGCAGCAGCAACAACGGCAGCGGCCCGATGCGGTCTACCCAGCGGGCCAGGACACCCTGCAGCTGCCCTGCGGCGTCCACGACGGGGTCACTCGCCGAACCGTCGCCGAGGTATAGCCGCAGCTCGTAGATCCCGTAGTAGCCCACGTACAGCCCGACCACGACGAGCAGCGCACCGCTGATCCGGTTGACGTACGGCAGTAGCCGCCGGGTGCCCCGAACAACCGCTGAGCTGGCCAACGCCGTGGCGACGGCGAGCACACCGACGACCAACGCCATACCGCCGCCGTAGGCGAGGTAGGCCAGCACACCGTCCAGCACCGAGCCGCTACGAAACGTCCCGGCGGTGACCGCGAGGAAGGGGCCGATGGTGCAGGACAGCGAGGCGATGGCATAGGCCAGCCCGTACCCGAACATCGAGCCCAGCCGAGCCGTCGGCGCGCCGCGGCCGGGTTTGGGCAGTAGCAGCGTGATCTCCCGCCCGCGCAGCATCCAGACACCCAACGCCACCAACCCGGCACCGATCACCACGGTCACTGCGGGCAGGTACTGCTGCACCGAGGCGGCCAGCGGGGAGATCACCAGCCCAAAGGTGCCGAAGATGAGGAGAAAACCCAGCGCCATCATCGCGGTGGCGGCCAGCGCCCGGGCCATCGCCGCCACCTTGCCGCTCTGTTCTTGCTCGCCGGCCACCACCAGACTCAGGTAGGCGGGCAGCATGGCGAACCCACACGGGTTCACGGCCGCGACGAGCCCAGCGGCCAGCGCGAAGCCGATGGTGTCAAGGTCCACCGGGTTGGGTATCCCTGCTGCTCAGGACGCGGTGAGCTGACGAAGCCGGTCGGTCAGCTGCGCTTCGGAGAGTTGATCCTTGACCACCTCGACGGAGCCGTCGGGGCTGATGAATGCATAGGCCGGCTGATAGGTGACGTCGAAGCGCCGCCAGATCGAGGCGTCGAGGTCGGCGAGGTGCTGGAAGGAACCGACCTGGTACTCGGTCACGAAACCCTGCATGGCGGCCAGCTCGTCCTGCGCCGCGACACCAATGAACTCGACCTTGCCGGCGTTCGCCTGGGCTGCGCCGGCCACCGTGGGTGCCTCACGCTGGCACTTCGGGCACCACGGCGCCCAGAACCACAGCACGGCCGCTTTGCCTGCCAGGCTCTCCCCGGAGAAGTCCTTGCCGTCCAGCGTCTTAGCGGCAAAACGCAGCTGTTCGGGCACTGCGGCGGTGGGTGCGGCCTGCCCGGCACCGGGCGACGTCACTTCGGTCGTCGACGCGGGTGGCCCGGAATCCGGTTGCCCGGGGCTCGACTGCCCCCCTGCGCAGCCAGCGAGCACCGTCATGGTGACGAACGCCAGACCTACCAAGCGGGCACGTCCCACGAGAAGCCTCCTCAGGTAGCGGATGATTCGATCCTGTCAGCGCTACGCCGGCCGAGCCGGGTGGCTGTCTTACGGAATGGTGAATACCCGTGCATCAGCCGAGCAGGGTGACGCGATGCGGTCGCAGCGCAGCGACCGCGGCTAGGGCGGCGTCTTCACCTTCGCAACGACTTGAAACAACTTGAAAGGACTTCATACTCTACTTGGTTGACATGAAACCGAGTAGATGAAGGTGAGCGGTGGACGGCGCTGAGATCCGAGACGTGCTCGGCAGGCTCCGCCAGCTGGGTGGTGAACCAGCGGGGGTCCAGGTCAAGGCAGCGCTCGGTGGGCTCCCGAAGAGTGTAGTCGAGACCGTGTCGGCCTTCTCGAACACCAACGGTGGCTTGATCGTTCTCGGTGTGGCTGAGAAGGCGGGGTTCACCTCGGTCCGGCTTCCTGATCCTGCGAAACTCCGCGATGATCTGGTCTCGGCGGCCAGCGACCAGCTCATGCCGCCCGTCCGTCCGAGCGTTGAGCTGGTCGAGGTCGACGGTGCTGTGCTCGTCGTGGCCGAGATCGCTGCTTTGCCGTCCGATCAACAGCCGTGCTACGTGAAGGGCCGGGGTATCGCGACCGGCTCGTTCGTCCGTGCCGGCGACGGAGACCGGCGGATGACTCAGGAGGAGATCGGCCTCGCTATCGCCAATCGGGGACAACCCCGCTACGACGTCGAACCGGTTGCGGAGGCTCGCCTCGAGGATCTCGACGGCGCTGCCCTGGCCAGGACGCTCGCACGGGTCCGCGAGACAAGCCGATCACTCCTTGACGTCGACGACGAGACCGCGTTACGACGGATCCAGGTGCTGGTGCCGGACGAGGACGGCCAGACGGTGCCCTCAGTGGCAGGCATTCTCACCTTCGGTGTGTTCCCCCAGCAGTTCTTCCCACAGCTCACCATCTCCGTGGTCGTCTTTCCGAGCGTAGCCAACGTCGGGACAGACGCACCGCGGTTCGAGGACAATCCGGTGATCCGGGGCGCGATCCCGGATCTTGTTGCGGGGACCATTTTGGCATTACGGCGACACATGAGCGTGCGTAGCTATGTGAACGGCACCGGGCGCCGCGAACAGACCGACTATCCGCTGGAGGCGGTGCGGGAAGCGATCGTCAATGCGGTCCTGCACCGCGACTACAGCAACGTGACGCGGGGTACCCAGATCCAGGTTGAGCTGTACCCGGACCGGCTCGTGATCCGCAGCCCGGGCTCGTTGTATGGCCTGGTGGTCGAGGACCTTGGTACCGAGGGGGTGTCCTCGTCGCGCAACGCCTTCCTGGCTGCCTTGCTGTCCGATACGTACCTCCCGCGCAGCGACCGGCTGGTGGCCGAGAACCGCGCGTCCGGTATTCCGGCAATGATCCGTGAGCTACGGCGATCAGGCCTCGGCCGACCGACCTTCAGAAATTTCCCGAGCCGGTTCGAGGTGGAGTTCAGCAGATCGGCGGTCATTGAGTGGGCTGACCCGCCCCGCTCCACCAAAGACATCGTTGCGACGGAACTCCGCCGGAGGGGACGAGCCACTGCCGCACACCTCGTGACTGTCACCGGTCGTTCACGAGCGACCGTGCTCTCTGTGCTGCGAGCCCTGATCGCGGACGGCGTCGTTGAGGCTGAAGGAGATCCAAAGAGCCCGCAACGTGCATATCGCTGGGTGGGAACCGACTAGATGGTCGATGGACACTCGGTGCCCGAGCGCGACGACGGTGCAAGATGCCGATCAGATCGGTCACTGCGCCGCTGTGCCGGGGGGACGGGTGGCCGCTGCCAAGGCGGCGAGATCAAGAGTGACGGCGACCGGCTCGGTCAGCTCGAGCAGGCGACCCGGCTCGACGCGCGCCACCTCGACATAGTGGTCACGTTCACGCTGGCAGACGACAGCGCATGGACCAGTTGGGCGCAGCTCGACCCGAAAGTAGTGCGGGATGCCAGCCTGCGCGTAGAGCTGCGGCTTGACCGCTCGATCGGCCACTGCGTTGCTCGGACTGCTGATCTCCACGATCAGGACTACGTCCGCGGCCTCGCACACCGTCAGGTCGAGCCCGGGGGTACTGACCACCGCGAGATCCGGGATGAGGATCTTTCCAGGGCCGACCCTGACGTTGATCGCCTCCAGCACCTCAAGCCCGACCGGCACGGCAGCATCGAGGGCGGCCCAGAGCCGGGAGGACAGCCGCTGGTGACGGACCCGCGCACTCGGGCTCACTAGCAGAGCCCCATCCAGCAGCTCGATCCGCCGGTCCACCGGCAGGGCGAGGAACTCCTCCTCGGTCCACGGATCGTTGTGCTCGAACACCTCTGGAACTGGCGCGGCCATAAGAACATCGCCTCCGTACTGCTCTTCCCGGACATGGTCGCATCATCCTGGCCCACCCCGACAGTTCTGGTGCCCGATCAGCCAGGGTTCTCCCGCCGACCGGATCTCGTGATCGTCCGGCAAGGCGCGTCGACGAGTGCGCGATGAGGGTGGGATGATCCGGGCTGCCGACGTGCTCGTCGTCGTCTGGCTCTATGAGATGCCCGACCCCTACCCAGCGTGGCCAGCGTGAACGCCCTGGCAGGCAAGCTATACGTGGAGGAAGACGCGGCCGTCAACCGGTTCCGGCTGGAGGCGCTCGCGCCATCTGCGCCGGATGCTCACTTGCACGTCACCACTCACGAGGTGCGCAGCTCCAGATCCGCCAGCAGCAGGGCGTGGTCGCTGCCCGCCGCAGCGGCCTCGTCGGCCAGGCACTGGACGTCGAGCACCTCCAGGTCGCGGGTGGCCCACAGGTGATCGTTGGTTGCCCGCAGCACCTCGACCAGGCCGTGTCCCGGGTCCGAGCCGAGCAGCGGGTCCGCGCTGTCGAGTACCGGTGGGCCGGCGTCGATGCCGAAGACGACCGGACCGGGCACGGTGGCGAACCAGCCCGCGATCCCGGCGTGGAAGGCCCGCTGCAACTCGGCCGGGGGAGGGCCGGCTCCCGGCCGGCCGTGGACGCTGCACACGGTGAGCAGGTCGCCGGTCGACAGCGCCACCTGGGCCGCCACGGTCCGCCAGAGAAACCCGAGCCGCACGGGGTCGGAGACGTCGAACGGGGCCCGGCTCAGCACGTGGGAGTCCAGCAGGGCGGTGGTGGAAACCCCGAGCACCGCGCATCCGAGCCGGTATTCACTAGCCCGCTGGTCCCACAGGTCGGTGGACAGGGCACCCCAGGAAAACAGTCTGGACTTGCGGTGCATCCGTTCATGGGCCGACGGGTGCGGCAGCAGCGCGCGGTAGACCGGCCGGCCGATCTCCTGGAGCAGCGCGAGGTCGGGCCGTAGCTGACGGAGCAGGTCGACCTTGGCGTCCAGCAGCCCGGTCGGCCGGGAATCGACGTTCCAGCTCACCACCCGCAAGCGCATCAGTGCCGGCCAGTTACTGCCGTTGGCCGGGCGGCTGGTGCTCGGCGACCCGGTGGATCTCGGGGACGAATCCCCATACCGAGCCCAGGCGTCCCGGCTCGAAATCCTCGCCGATCCCCCGCCGGTAGGACGCCTGGAGAATCGGCTGTTCGTCGAGCCCCTGGTTGATCGCCAGACATGGCGGACGGTAGGAACAGGTCGAGCAGTGCTCCCAGGACGGGTTCGGGTAGATCAGCAGCGACGGATCGGTCATCTCCTGCATCTCGCGCGCAACGGCGATGCCTCGCCGCTCGATCTCGAGTTCCGTCCGGGGGATGTGGGTGCGGCGGAACGATTCGGTGCTGCGCTGTGTGATGATGCCGCCCGGTCCCGGCATCGCCCGGACTGCGACCCCGGGTGTGTGGGCCGGGTCGGGCATCGCCGCATGCAACTCGTTGTGGATCGTGCCTTCGAGCTTGGCGAGGAACCCGAGCTGCCACGCCCAGCTCCGAGTGAGGGCCTGCTCGTCGAGCCGCTGCGCCTCGAGACCCGGCCAGGCTGAGTCGGTGATGATCCGGTGCTCGACGAGCCAATACAGCTCGTGGTCGTCGATCACCGCCAGGTCGATCTTCACGCGATACTGGATAGACCGCTGGTCCGGTGTGATGAGGCCGCTGTCGGGGTTGGCCGGATCGGGGACGTTGACGTCGAACTGCGCCGCAACCTGGATCGGGGTGAAGCGGTCGATCTCCAGCGCCCATTCGAAGTAGCGCTGCAGAACGTCAGTGCCCAGCTCCAGGTGCTGCTCCCAGTCGCGGACCTGCTCTGCGGACAGGTCACGGGTCTGTGCATAGGCCGCCCGCTGCCTGCGCATCGACTTCTCGAAGCCGGCGACGGCCAGCGGCCGGACGATCGCCCGGTTCCATTCCCACATGCCGGGGAAGTAGTAGACGTCGAGCGCATCGTGAATCGCCTCGCCGAAGTCGAATACCTGCGCCGGCTCGATCGGCTCGTAACCCTGCCGTTCTCGGGCGCCCAGATCCCAGGCGCGGCGGCACCGCCGGTACAGCCTGCTCTCCCGCGGCCTGGTCACATAGTTCACGCTCACGGCCACCTCCTGCCGCCCGGTGAATCCCGAGGGTACCGGGGCATCCCGTCCTCCGACCCCCTCAGCCAAGCACGGACCCGGAGCGACGCCAACCCGCGTCACCCCGCACCCCTTCGCGTTCTGGATGCAGACTGCGGTAATCGGCCCTCGAATTACCGCAGTCTGCATCCAGAACGCGGTCAGGGCGGGGGTCAGGTGAGGCCTAGGTGGCGGGCGATGAGCAGGCGTTGGATCTCGCTGGTGCCTTCGCCGATCTCCAGGACCTTCGCGTCGCGGTAGAAGCGGGCTACCGGGTACTCGTTCATGAAGCCGTAGCCGCCGAAGACCTGGGTGGCGTCCCGGGCGTTGTCCATCGCCGCGTTCGAGGAGACCAGCTTCGCGATCGCGGCCTCCTTTTTGAACGGCTGGCCGCGCAGCATCCGCGCCGCCGCAGCGTAGTAGGCCAACCGGGCGGTGTGCGCCCGCACCTCCATGTCGGCGATCTTGAACTGGATCGCTTGGTAGCTGCCGATGGCGTGGCCGAAAGCGTGCCGTTGCCGGGCATAGGACACGCACTCGTCGACGCAGCCCTGGGCCAGGCCGACGCCCAGCGCAGCGATCGCGATGCGACCCTCGTCCAGGATCGACAGGAACTGCGCGTAACCGCGGCCCCGCTCACCGAGCAGGTTTTCCTGAGGGACCCGGCAGTCGTCGAAGAACAGTTCGTGGGTGTCCGAGCAGTTCCAACCGACCTTGGAGTAGCTCTTCGAGACGGTGAAGCCCGGGTGCCGGGCCGGGACCATGATGGTGGAGATCTCCTTGCGACCCCCGCTGACGCCGGTGATCGCGGTGACGGTGACCACAGACGTGATATCGGTGCCCGAGTTGGTGATGAAGGCCTTCGAGCCGTTGATCACCCACTCGTCGCCGTCGCACCGGGCGGTGGTGCGGGTAGCGCTCGCGTCGGAGCCGCCGCCGGGCTCGGTGAGGCCGAAGGCCCCGAGCTTGTGGCCCGCGCACAGCTCCGGGAGCCACCGCTGCCTCTGCTCGTCGGTGCCGAACCGGAAGATCGGCATCGCGCCTAGCGACACGCTGTCCTCCAGTGTGATGGCCACTGACGAGTCCACCCGCGCGAGTTCCTCCACCGCCAGGCACAGCGCGAAGTAGTCGCCGCCCATCCCGCCGTACTCCTCGGGTAACGGCAGCCCGAACAACCCCATCGCGCCCATCTTCGCCACCAGCTCATACGGGAACGCCCGGCGCTCGTAGAGGTCCCCGATGACAGGCGCGACCTCCTTGTGGGCGAACTCCTCGACGGTAGCCCGCAGCGCCGCATGCTCTGGACTTAGTTCCACAATCACTCAAGCCTCCCTGTGGATAACCCGTGAGTGGCGATGCGCCCTGTAGCTCGCATCGCCACTCACGGGGTAACAACCACTAGGACCGCGTCGCGCTCGACGGTGCCGCCGGGACGGACGTGCAACTCGGCAACCACGCCGTCGATCGGCGCAGTGAGCACGTGCTCCATCTTCATTGCCTCGACCACGAGCAGCCGGGCGCCCGCGGTGACCTGCTGGCCCTCGGCGACGTCGACGGCGGTGACGGTGCCGGGCATCGGAGCGAGCACCGGGCCGGCTCCCGCAACATCGCCGCCAGCCCGTCGCGCGGATTCGAGCGCGCGCAGCGCCCAGCTGTGCCCGTCCCGGCCCAACCACACCGCAGCGCCGTCCCGCGCCCAGGTGTAGTGGCGGGTGATCCCATCCAGGGTGACGGCCAGGTCCTCGCCGTTCCACCAGGCCGATGCAGAAACCGGTGAGCCATCCCCGACGGCGACCTCGGCGGTGGCGGCCCGCCCGCGGGTACGAACTTCGACCGGCTCCGGACCTGCCGCCATCCGCCAGCGGGTCCAGGCGGGTTCGCCGACCCGCCAGCCACCAGGCAGCTCGAACGGGTCCACCACCGGCCCGGTGGGTTCCAGGGCCAGCAGCGCGAGCAATCCGGCCGCGGCGGGCACGTCGTCGGGCAGTTGCTCGGGCAGTTGCTCGGCCACCCAGCCATCGACGCGGCGCTCGACCAACCCGGTGTCCAGCCGACCGGCGCGCACGTCGGCATCGGCCAGTAGCGCGCGCAGGAATCCGGTGTTGGTGCCCAGGCCCAGAATGCTGGTTCGGGCCAGCGCGGTATCCAGCCGGCGCAGCGCGGTGTCCCGGTCCGGGCCGTGCGCGATGATCTTGGCGAGCAGCGGGTCGTAGTCGCTGCCGACGGTGCCGCCCGGCACCAGCCCGGAGTCGACTCGCACCCCATGCGCTGCGGGTTCGCGCAGGTGCAGGACCCGCCCACCGGTGGGGAGGAAGCCCCGCGACGGGTCTTCGGCATAGATCCGTGCCTGCACGGCATGACCGTCCAGGCGGACGTCCTCCTGGCGCAGCGCCAGCGGCTGCCCAGCGGCCACCCGAAGCTGCAGCTCGACCAGGTCCAGCCCGGTGACCAGCTCGGTGACCGGATGCTCGACCTGCAGCCGGGTGTTCATCTCCAGGAAGAAGAACTGATCCGGCGCATCGGCACTGGTAAGGAACTCCACCGTGCCCGCGCCGGTGTACCCGACAGCTCGCGCGACGGACACCGCGGCAGAGCCGATCCGGGCCCGGGTGGCGGCGTCCAGCAGCACCGACGGCGCCTCCTCGACGATCTTCTGGTGCCGCCGCTGCAGGCTGCACTCGCGCTCGCCGAGGTGCACCGCGCCGCCGTGGGCGTCGGCGAGCACCTGGATCTCGATGTGGCGCGGGGTGGTGACCAGCCGCTCGACGAGCAGCGTGTCGTCGCCGAACGCTGCGCGGGCCTCCCGGCGGGCGCCCGCGATGGCCCCGGGCAGGTCCGGCGCGCGGTGCACCACGCGCATGCCCTTGCCGCCACCGCCGGCCGACGGTTTGAGCAGCACGGGATACCCGATCTCCTCGGCTGCTGCGGCGAGCCCGTCGTCGTTCAGACCGGCACCGTCGCTGCCGGGCACCACCGGGACCCCGGCGGCTGCCACCGTCTGCTTGGCCCGGATCTTGTCGCCCATCGCCTCAATAGCGCCAGCAGGGGGGCCCACGAACACCACGCCGGCATCCGCGCAGGCCCGGGCGAAGCCGGCGTTCTCCGAGAGGAATCCGTAACCCGGGTGTACGGCCTGCGCCCCGGTGCGCGCGGTGGCATCCAGGATCCGCTCGATGGACAGGTAGCTGTGAGCCGCCGGCGCGGGGCCGAGCCGGACGGCGACGTCGGCGTCGCGGACGTGCCGGGCGTCGGCGTCGGCGTCGCTGTAGACGGCCGCAGAGCGGATACCCATCGCGCGCAGCGTGCGGATCACCCGGACCGCGATCTCGCCGCGGTTGGCCACCAGCACTGTCTCGAACACGCCGATCACATCCGGAAGACGCCGAAACGGCTGGGTTGCAGCGGAGCGTTGGCGGCAGCGGACAGCGCAAGCCCGAGCACCATCCGGGTGTCCGCCGGGTCGATCACCCCGTCGTCCCACAGCCGGGCCGTCGAGTAGTAGGGGTGGCCCTGGTGCTCGTACTGGGCACGTATGCGGTCCTTGAAGGCCACCTCCGGCTCCGAATCGCCTGCACTACGGACAGCGGCGAGCACCGTGGCGGCCTGCTCCCCGCCCATCACTGAGATCCGCGCATTGGGCCACATGAACAGAAACCGTGGCGAATAGGCCCGGCCGCACATCGAGTAGTTGCCCGCCCCGAATGAGCCGCCGATGATGACGGTCAGCTTGGGCACCCGGGTGGTCGCCACCGCGGTGACCATTTTAGCGCCGTGCTTGGCGATCCCGCCGGCCTCGTACTCCCGTCCCACCATGAAGCCGGAAATATTCTGCAGGAACACCAGCGGAACACCGCGCTGATCGCACAATTCGATGAAATGTGCGCCCTTGAGTGCTGACTCGCTGAACAGGATCCCATTGTTGGCCACGATGCCGACCGGATGCCCGTGCAGCCGAGCGAAACCGGTGACCAGGGTGACGCCGTATTCGGCCTTGAACTCGTGGAAACGGCTGCCGTCGACGATCCGGGCGATCACCTCGCGGACGTCGTAAGGGGTGCGCGAATCCACCGGCACCACGTCGTACATCCCGTCCAGGGCGGGTTCTTCGGTGGCGACGGTCTCCCACGGCCGGGACGGGCGAGGCCCTAGGGTCTCGACGATGGCGCGGACGATCCGCAGCGCGTGCGCGTCGTTGTCGGCGAGGTGGTCGGTGACCCCGGAGATGCGGGAATGCAGGTCCCCGCCACCGAGCTCCTCGGCGCTGATCTCCTCACCGGTGGCCGCCTTCACCAGCGGTGGGCCGCCGAGGAAGATCGTGCCTTGATCGCGGACGATCACCGCCTCGTCGCTCATCGCTGGCACGTAGGCGCCGCCTGCGGTGCAGGAGCCGAGCACCGCGGCGATCTGCGGGATGCCCCGTGCGGACATCGTCGCCTGGTTGTAGAAGATCCGGCCGAAATGCTCCCGGTCGGGGAACACTTCGTCCTGCGCGGGCAGGTAGGCGCCGCCGGAGTCGACCAGGTAGAGGCACGGCAGGTGGTTGTGCAGCGCCACTTCCTGGGCGCGCAGGTGCTTCTTGACCGTCATCGGGTAGTAGGTGCCGCCCTTGACGGTGGCGTCGTTGGCGACGATCACGCATTCCCGCCCGGCCACCCGCCCGACCCCGGTGATGATCCCTGCGGCCGGGGCCTCGTCTCCGTACATGCCGTGAGCCGCCAGCGGGGACAGCTCCAGGAACGGCGAGGACGGATCCACCAGCGAGTCGACGCGGTCGCGGGGCAACAGTTTGCCGCGCTCGACATGGCGTTGCCGAGCTCTCGGCGGTCCGCCCAGCCGGGCTGTCGCGAGCCGCTGGCGTAAGTCGGCAACCATTGCCGCGTGCGCATGGGCGTTCTGCGCGGCTGGATCTGCGGAGCCCAGGGTGCCGGCCATGACGTCCATCGTCGCCCCCTTCCCCAGACCGAGGTTAGCGCTCGTTAACTACGTTAGCGCTCATTAACTTCGCACGCTAGGGTCTTGCCCATGGCACTGCCTTCCGCTGCGGGTGACACGCCGACGCGGCGGGAGCAGATCATGCAGGTCGCGGCCACGCTGTTCGCTCGGCACGGGTTCCACGGGGTGAGCATCGCCGAGCTCGGAGCCGCGGTGGGCGTCAGCGGGCCGGCGCTGTACCGGCACTTCCCGGGCAAGGAGGCGCTGCTCGCCGAGATGCTGGTCGGCATCAGCGAGTACCTGCTCGACGGTGGGCGTGCCCGGGCGGCAAGCACTGACGACCCTCGCCAGGCGCTGACCGAGCTGGTCGACTTCCATGTGGACTTCGCGCTGCACCATCCCCAGCTGATCACCGTGCAGGACCGCGACCTGGCGAACCTCCCTGCGCAGGTGCAGCACAAGGTGCGCACTCTGCAACGGGCCTACCTGCAGATCTGGGTGGACACGCTGCGCAAGTTCAGTCCCGAGCTGTCCGCCGAGGCCGCCCGGATCGCCGTCCACGGGGCCTTCGGGCTGCTCAACTCCACGCCCCACAGCGCCACCAGCGCCGATCCGCAGCAGGTGGCCGCGCTACTTCGCCGGATGGCGATCGCCGGGCTGTCCGATCCCGTGCTGTCCTGCGCCGAGCTGTCTTGGTCCGCACCACAAGACGGCCTCCGTTAGGCGACGTCGTGCAGGTGGTTTGGGCCTCCGCCTCTGCCGACGCCGGTGTCGTGCCACCAGCGGCGCAGGCAGCTGCCGCACTGAACCCAGACCAAGTTGACGTCGGAAGCAAGGAGATACAGCACGACGTTGTTGCTGCAGTAGCGGCAGGGCAGCCACACGCGGCGGCCGAGGTCTGCTTGAGGGTCGAGCATCATCTCATCGCTCCAGGGGTGTCGGGTAGCACACCGTCGGCGATGAGCAGGTCGTAGGCGGCTTGCTGGTCAGGGTCGAGGTGGGCGTAGAGCATTCGATGGGCTTCGGCTTCGCCGGTGTAGATCTCACTGGGATCCCAGTGCGGGCCCAGAGCGTCCAGGACGGCGGCGAGGCGTACGCCTTCGTGCATGGTGAGATCGATGGTGAACGGGACGTGGCTGGCCACAGCACACCTCCGTGGGTCCAATCGGGTGAAGGATTCTGGTGTCGACACCGAGGTCGCCAACTTGGCCATCCGGGGTGTCACACAGTCAGAGCGACGGGGCTGCCTCGTGCGTACAAACAGGGTCCGAGAAACCGGAAATTGCCCCAATTTCGCTGAAGTATCGTGACTCGCGTCACGCCCGGATTCCTCCGCGCTGCAAGTGGTCCGGCAGGGGCCGCGCTATATCGGATCCGGGCTCTTGAACTCAGGCAGCCGACCGCGCGGTACCGGTCGAGGCTAGCCGGACGATGGTCGTGTCGGCGCGGGTGGTATTGAAGGCGTAGGTGCCGGCTGCGTGGCTGAGGCATCGTGTGGTGTCGGCAGCGAAGGCCTCGGCCTGCTGCAGGTGCGGTGTCACTGTGCCCCAGGACGCCCAGCTGTCCCGAGCGGCCGAGGTGAGCTCGCCGAGGTGGCGAGCGATCCGCGCCAGCTCGCAGACCAGCGTCAGGGTCTCCTCGTCAGTGGCGGTCATCGGCAAGGCAGCCGCGGTGGCCAGCGCCTCCGCTGCCGCTTCAATCCGGGTATTGATCGTGGAATCCATGACGTATCGCCATCCAAGTTCGGCTCAGGCTGTGCACTACACCAGAGGCGGTCTCCCGACCGTCTGATACACCCCGTCACCTAGGAGCATGCCGGTCGTAGTCGTGGTGCTCGTCACAGCAGCCCCTCCCACCCCATTGCAGCGCCCGCCGGGTAGCTCCTCGACCGACGAGGCCTGTCCGTATCACGGAGCAGAGCCGCTTTCTCCTATATCCGACTGCTGCGCAGCAGCCGCGTGCACGCTCCCCGGACGTCGGGCCGCGAGCAAGTTTGATGGAGGTGGCCTGATGCGATTCCCGAACCCTGTCGCCGTCGCCTGCCCGACCTGTGGGCAGCCGACTGCCGTGGCCGAGACCTCCATCGGCGCGGTGCGCGTGCACTGCGGGACCTGGCGCTGGCAGTGCGACTCCGCTGGCACCGGCACCAATCACGGCGAAGGGCATGCGGTGGCCCCAAGTGGTGTGACCGCACCGGACGCGGCTAGTACCCAAGAGTTGGCGGCATGAGACGCCGCACGAAATCCAGTGCCGTGAACTCGACGCCACCGACATTCTCTGCCCATTCAGACGTCGGTCCTGTCGAGTTCACGGCGCCACGATCCTTGCCTCATGACTGGGCCGATGCACGCAGGGTCGCGAGCGCGGATGACGTTTCTGCGATGAGTACCGCGTCGGGCAGCAGAACCGCCGCGTGCCATGGCAGTTCGGTAAGAACGTCCGTGACGGTCAGCCGAGCACCCAGCAGCCCACCGGTGATCGCCGCGACCGTGTCGGTATCGCCGCCCATCCCGACTGCCTGAAGAAGTCCGTCCCGCAATGACGACGCCCGTAGCGTGCAGGCCAGGACCGCGGTCACCGTCTCGGCCGGATCGAGGGTGATGCCTTGCGCGGGTGGTTGCCAGGTCGCGGCGGCCAGCGATGCGAGCATGACACCCAGCCGATCGCCCGCTCCGCAGGCAGATCTCGCCTGAGTCTCTTCGTCGATCGCGACGTCGAGCAGCCTGCCGGATGCACCTTCCAACGTCGACGAGGCGCACGCCGCGATCACGCACGCCGCCGCCAGCGCGTCCGGGGCAGGATGGGTGGCCCTGGTCAGCTCGATCGCAAGGCGCCGGCGCCGATCCGGATCGTCTAGCGGGGTGGCCCAGCCGACCGGCAATGCCCGCATCGGCGCGCCGTTGGTGGTCCCGCCGCTGATCGGGAGCTCACCGGTCGCCTGGAAGTGCTTGATCGCGCGGGTAGTGGAGGGCCCGAGCCCTCGGATCGATCCAGCCTGAGCGGCCAGCGTCTGCAAGAACACGCGCGCATCTGCGGTGCCGCCGCGGTCGGCGAGGTGCTGGGCGACCAGCAATGTCAACGCGGTGTCGTCAGAGGTCGCGCCCCGTTCCCATCCCTCGCGGGCAGGTAACGCCTCGATCTCTGCCGGGCTGACGCCCGCGGGCGGAAACTGTTCCCACGGTAATCCGAGCGCATCCCCACAGGCATAGGCGGTCACCGCGCCCGCGATCCGGTCCGCCAGCGGGTAAGCGCCCTTGATGTCCATCGCGGCTCCCCTCCTTCTGCGAAGTCTAGTGAGCGTCCCGCAGATCTTCGGGTTGTGATCAACTCTCCGGTTCCCGAGCTCAACAGCAGAGCTGCCCGCCGTCGGGTGAACAGCTCTGCTGTTGAGCTCGGGAACCGGAGAGCACCCAAGATCCGGCCACCCGACCCGGTCCATGATCTACGGGCCCGCCCATGAATGGGCTGGCGATGAGCTCAAGCACGTTCAGTTCCTTCGAGTCGAGGCGGGGCCTCGGCGCGTTGGTTCAGATCCCGGCTGAGTTCCTCGACTCGGTTGGACAGCTCCGACACCAGCCGGTGGAGATCATCCTGGTCCCGGATGGCCGCGAGGATCTCGGCCTGCGCGGCGCGTTGGGCCTGGGCCTCGGCGGCGGTTCGCGAGGCGTGTTCATCGAGCTGCAGCCGCATCTCGACCAGCTCGGCGCGATAGCTGCCCAACTGGCCGTTCAGCTCGGTCAGTGCGACGGCGTCGGCCTGGTCACGCGGCGGCTCGGTGGGTCGCGGCGGCTGAGGTGGGACGAAGGGCGGCGCTTCCCGGGATTGGGTCACCGTGCGGTGGAACCAGGCGCCAAGGTCATAGCAGGTTCGGACTAGCCGCGTCGTGCTGCGCCGCGAAACCTCGTGCACGGCCTTGTTGCCGGCATCGCGGACGGCGTCGAACCACGAGTGCACCCGTTTGTTGATCACGCCCTGGTCCAGCAGCACCTTCAGGCGCTTGTGCTGCGTGTCCTTACCGGCCGGGATCCGGATACCGAAGGTGGTGACCAGCGCCGTCACCAGCTGCTCGGTGAACTGACGGACCTTGATCATCGACGTGTTGGGGTCGGTGAAGACCATCGACTCGGCCGCCGCGCCGTACCCGATCAGCACAGCCTCGTGTGCCAGCAGGAACCCGAAGTTCGGCGAGCGCTGGGCCAACTCCTCCAGCCGCGGATCGACCGTCACCACTCACCGTCCGTCCCAGGCACGAGCCGTGACGTTAACATCATGTAGCTCTCACCTACGTCACTCGTCGCGGCACGGTGCTTCCGCTCCTCTATCGCAGAGGGCACGGTCCTCGTTGCCGAGGGCCGCTGTGTCAAAGTCCGGCCCGCCGTTCGACGTTGATCGATGGATGCGCGTGCGAGGATCTCCTCCATGAGCGCCCGCCGACCCATTGCAGCCGCTGGGCTGGTCGCCCTGCTCACCAGCACCGGGGTACTGCACTTCGCGGTGCCCGCGCAGTTCGACGCGATCGTCCCCGAGCAGCTGCCCGGCAGCGCCCGCACCTGGACCCACCTCTCCGGGGCGGCCGAGCTGGTGGTCGCGGCACTGATCGCGGTACCCCGCACCCGGCGGCTCGGTGGGCTGCTCGCCGCGCTGCTGTTCGTCGCGGTGTTCCCGGCCAACGTGAAGATGGCGATCGACTGGTCGGACCGGCCGGACTGGATGCGTGCGCTGGCCTACGCGCGGCTGCCGCTACAGATCCCTCTAATCCTGTGGGCACTCCTCATCTACCGCCGCGCCGCCGTCAAACCCAACCCGTAACACCGCATTCAGCGGGCTTGGCGGGGTAACGGACCCGCCGATAACCACGATAAGCCGGCTGAATGCGGGGCGGCGCTCCGGTCGTGGCCGCTCGTCGTCAGCCAGCTCGGGAGCGGGGGGTTGGGCGGGTCGGTCTTGACCGCTTGTCGCGCCAGTTGTCGCGCCCGGCGCAAGAGACACGCCTGCCCGTTTGCGGGGTTTGCCGCCGCCGTGGCCTTACCGTTACTTTCCGTCGGTCGCAGATCACGATCTGGCTGCAAGTCGGTGCCCTTCCCCGCGCCCCCGAGCTGGGATGGCAGCTATCCCGGCCCGCGCACCCAGGTCCCCGCCGTGAAAGGGACCCACAGTTGGCGCGTCACCGCTCCCCCCGCGGTCGTCGGCCCCATCCCGAGGTCGCCCCCACACTTGCTCCCACCCCTGCACCCGCACCCCGCGGTGCGCACCGCATACCTCGGCCAGGTCCGGCGCTGCGCGGTCGGGCGGTGACCGCCGCCGTGGCCGCTGGCGCCTTGGCCGTGGCCGGGCATTCGGTGCAGGCCAATGTCGCAGTGGGCGCCGAGCAGACCGTCGATGTCGTGCCGGCCGCAGTGTCCGGCCCCTCGCTGGAACCGGAGATCCTGCAGCTGGCCCGCGCCAGCGATCGGGCTGTCGGAGTGCAGGCGTTGCGCCGCGCCGTCGAGAAGGCTGACCGGGCGGCGGCTTACCAGAAGGCCGTGCAAAACCGTCTGGGCGAACCCTACAAAGCTGGCAACAGCCACAGCCTGGACGGCTGGATCGCCAAAGCGCTCGGGATGATGGGCCTGCCCCAGGCCCTCGCGACGGGCGTCAAGACGATCATCATGCATGAGTCCGGCGGGAACCCCGACGCGATCAACAACTGGGACAGCAACGCTGCGCGTGGCACTCCCTCGCAGGGACTCATGCAAACCATTCCTGCCACCTTCAAAGCCTGCGTGCTGCCCAGCCTGGCAGACCGCCCGATCACCGATCCGGTGGCCAACATCACCGCCGGGATCCGCAGCATGATCGCCCATCACGGCATCGGCGCCGTGATGAACGGCGGACGGCGTGACGCAAGCGGCAACTACATCGGCTACGGCGGGCACGGCTGCTCCACTTATGACCTCGACGAGTACGCATCCCAGCTCCGCACCCTGTGGAAGGACGAGCCGCTGCCGACCTTTGAGACAGCGGCTGGCGAAGCAGCCAGCTCCGCGTCAGGACGATGACACGGCGTTCGCAGCGCCGCGCCAACGCTGCCGTGGGTAAGGCCCGTGAACTCGACGCCACGGACATTTCGACCTAGCGGGAAGGTCGGTGGGGTCGAGTTCATGGGAGAACGTGGTGGGTATGTCGACGATCGACTGTACGTACTGCCACGTGGTCAACTGCGTCGAGCTAAGCCCGCACGGGAAGCCTGCCGGGGCCGCTCGCGTTGCCACGAATGACGCCGAAGCTAGGAGGGTGCCGTGGCAGCCGAGCAGGTCCCAGCGCAGCGGGTTCTGGTAGTAGCGGCCCATCCGGACGACGCGGACTTCGGATCCGCCGGCACGATCGCGACCTGGACTGATGCCGGTCTCGAGGTGTTCTACTGCATCGTGACCGACGGGGACGCCGGTGGTTTCGATCGCGACGTGCCCCGCTCGGCGATCGGCGGCATCCGGCAGGACGAGCAGCGCAAGGCAGCCGCCACGTTGGGCGTCACCGACGTCGAGTTCCTCGGTTACCCCGACGGCAGGCTCATGGTGAGCTTCGAACTGCGGCGCGACATCGCCCGCGCTATCCGCCGGACCCGCCCGGACCGGGTGGTGATCCCGTCCCCGCAACGGGACCTGCGCAGCCTCTACGGCAGCCACCCCGACCACCAAGCTGCCGGGGAAGCCGCACTGTGCGCGGTCTATCCCGACGCTCGCAACCCGTTCGCGCATCCGGAACTGCTCGCCGAGGAGGGCCTGGAAGCACACACCGTGTCCGAGGTCTGGGTAGTGAGCGCCAACGACCGGGCCGACCACTACGTCGACATCACAGACACCTTCGACCGCAAGATCGCCGCGCTCCAAGCGCACACCAGCCAGACCGCACACCTGACAGGCCTGGAGGAGCGGATACGCGCCTGGGGATCTATGCAGGCTCAAGCCGCAGGCTTAGCGGATGGCCGGCTGGCGGAGGGGTACCTCGTGCTCGACACCCGCTGACGCTATGTCTCGTCCTCGCTGCCGGTGAGCAGGACGTGGGCCACCAGCTCGGGATTGTCGTTCATCGGCACGTGCCCGCAGCCGGGTAGCCGCAGCAGCCGAGCGTGGGGGATCAGCCGGATGACCGACTCGGCCCGGGGCCGTCGGAACAGGAAGTCCCGGGCGCCCCACGCGATGGTCACCGGCACGTCAGGCACCCGCCCGGCAAAGATGATCTTGCTTCCGGTCGCCAGGCTGGGAGCGAAGCCGACCGCGGCAGCGAACGCCCGCATATCCCCGAGCAGTACGTGTGGCTCGAGCAGGTCCGGACGGGCAAAGAGGATGCCGCACATCAGTGTGCGTCCGGCCGGAGTCTGGGCCAACCGGGTCGCGAGCTTTGGGGGCATGTGCCGCGCGGTGCCGCGGATGGACCGCACCATACCCAGCGACACCCGCCGCCCCATCGGGGTCCACAGTCCCGCCGGGGATAGCGCCGTTGCGCTGCGGACCATTCCCCGTTGGGCCAGCACGAGGGATACCAGGCCCCCCATCGAGTTCCCAGCCACGTGCGGCCGGTCCAGTCCCAGATTCCTGAAGAACCCGGACAGCACGATCACCGCGCTGTCCAGCTCGTAGGGCAGGTGGTCCGGGAGCGGGGGGGACTCGCCGAACCCCGGAAAGTCCAGCGAGATCACGTCGCGATGCTTGGCTAGCAGGTCGACGACGGGAAGCCATCCCTGCCGTCGGTGACCGGCTCCGTGCAGCAGAACAAGCGGCGGCCCCGAGCCGCACCGATCGTATGCGAGCTGCACAATGACACTGTATCGACTTGTAACCTGCCAGTAACTAGTGCTCTGGGGTTCGTGACGAGGGCAAACACCGCGCCATACCGAACATCGTCGCTCCAAGGGAGAATTGCCGCTCGTGCGCGAATCGTTGGCCGACCGGCTCGCCCGCCGGCAGGCTGCCATGCCGCAGATCCGTTACCCGCCGGCTCTGCCGGTGAGCCGGCGCAAGGACGAGATCGCTGCGGCGATCCGGGACCACCAGGTGGTGATCGTCGCCGGGGAGACCGGCTCCGGGAAGACCACCCAGATCCCCAAAGTCTGCCTCGAGCTGGGCCGTGGAATCCGGGGCACGATCGGGCACACCCAGCCGCGCCGGTTGGCGGCGCGGACGGTGGCAGAACGCATCGCCCACGAGCTGGAGGTCCCGGTCGGCGGGGCGGTTGGTTGGAAGGTGCGGTTCACCGATCGCGCATCGGAAGACACCCTGGTCAAGCTCATGACCGACGGCATCCTGCTGGCTGAGATCCGGTCCGACCGGCTGCTTCGGCAGTACGACACGCTGATCATCGACGAGGCTCATGAACGTTCCCTGAACATCGATTTCGTCCTGGGCTATCTCAAGCAGTTGCTGCCCCGCCGCCCCGACCTCAAGGTGATCATCACCTCGGCGACCATCGACCCCGAGAGATTCTCCCGGCACTTCGACGGTGCGCCGGTAATCGAGGTCTCCGGCCGCAACTACCCGGTGGAGATCCGCTACCGCCCGTATGGCCCTTCTCCTGGCGGAGTCCGCGAGAACAACACAGACGAGACAGACGACCGGGACCAGACCCAGGCGATCTGCGACGCCGTGCTGGAGCTGCGCGCCGAGGGCCCCGGTGATGTGCTGGTCTTCCTGTCCGGTGAACGGGAGATCCGTGACACCCGTGACGCGCTGGCCGCGCTGGCGCTGCCGGACACCGAGATCCTGCCGCTGTACGCGCGGCTGTCGGCGGCCGAACAGCACCGGGTCTTCCAGCCGCCGGGCACCGGGGCCGGACACACCGGGCACCAGGGGCCGACACGCGCGGGTGGGGGACGGACACGCGCGGGAGGGGGGCCGACGCGGCGGATTGTGTTGGCTACTAATGTTGCGGAGACGTCGTTGACCGTGCCGGGGATCCGGTATGTGATCGACCCCGGCACGGCCAGGATCTCCCGCTACAGCCGCCGGCTCAAGGTGCAGCGGCTACCGATCGAACCCGTCTCGCAGGCCTCGGCCACCCAGCGCGCCGGTCGGTGCGGGCGTACCTCCGACGGCATCTGTATCCGGCTGTACTCGGCGGCCGACTTCCAGTCGCGGCCGGAGTTCACCGACCCGGAGATCCCGCGCACCCACCTCGCGTCGGTGATCCTGCAGATGGCGGCCCTGGACCTGGGCGACGTGGCCGCATTCGGGTTCATCGATCCACCGGATCGCCGGCAGATCTCCGACGGTGTGGCGCTGCTGCACGAGTTGGGTGCTCTTCAAGAGCAGCCAACTGGGGGGGTGGCCAGCCCACAAGAACATCCAACCAGACGGCTCACCCGGATCGGGCGCACGCTGGCGCAACTGCCACTGGACCCCAGGTTGGCCCGGATGGTGGTGGCGGCCAACGACAACGGTTGCCTGCCCGAAATGCTGGTGATCGTGACGGCGCTGTCCATCCAGGACCCACGGGAGCGCCCGGCCGACGCCGAGGTGGCGGCCGATGCCCAGCACCGGAGGTTTGCCGACAAGAACTCCGACTTCTTGGCCTACCTCAACCTCTGGCAACACCTCGAGGAGCAACAGCGGGCGCTGTCGTCCAACCAGTTCCGCAAGCTGTGCAAGGTGGAGTTCCTGCACTATCTACGGGTGCGGGAGTGGCAGGACCTGCAGGCGCAGCTGCGCCGGATCACCCGCGATCTCGGCATGACGGCTGGCACGACGGCAGATGCAGCGCCCGCCGATCCGCAGCCGGTGCACGTCGCACTGCTGGCCGGGCTGCTCTCGCATATCGGGCTGTTCGACGCCGAGACCCGCGACTACCTGGGCGCCCGGGGTGCCCGGTTCGCCGTGCACCCCGGATCGGGGCTGTTCCGCACGCCGCCGCGCTGGGTGATGGCCGCCGAGCTGGTGGAGACCTCCCGGCTGTGGGGCCGGATCGCCGCCCGGATCGAGCCGCAGTGGGTGGAACCCCTGGCCGAGCACCTGGTCAAGCGCAGCTACAGCGAGCCGCACTGGGAACGCAACCGCGGTGCGGTAATGGCCTACGAGAAAGTCACGCTCTACGGCATCCCGATCGTCGCCGCGCGAAAAGTCACCTACGGGAAGATCGACCCCGAGCTGTCCCGCGAACTGTTCCTCCGGCACGCCTTGGTCGACGGTGACTGGGAGACCCGGCACGCCTTCTTCCATGCCAACCGGGCCATGCTCGACGACGTCGAGGAACTCGAGCAGCGGGCCCGGCGGCGCGACATCGGAGTCGACGACGAGAGCCTGTTCGACTTCTACGATCAACGCATCCCACCCGAGATCGTCTCGGCCCGGCATTTCGACAGCTGGTGGCGCAAGGTCAGCAAGACCCGGCCTGACCTGCTCGACTTCGACCCCTCGATGCTGATCACCGGTGATGGTGTCAGCGATCAGGACTATCCCGATTCGTGGCGCGTCGGTGCGCTGCGGCTGGACCTGTCCTACCAGTTCGAGCCCGGTGCCGACGCCGACGGCGTGACCGTGCACGTGCCCCTGCCGGTACTCAACCAGGTCGATCCGGCGCCCTTCAGCTGGCAGGTCCCCGGCCTGCGGGAGGAACTGGTCGTCGCGCTGCTCAAGTCATTGCCCAAGCCGCTGCGCCGCCGGCTGGTCCCAGTGCCCGACCATGCGAAAGCTTTGCTGGCCCGGATGACCCCCTACCGCGAACCACTGCTGGACGTCCTGGAGCGCGAGCTCCACCGAGCGGGCGTGACCGTGCGGCGCGCGGACTGGCAACTCGACCGGGTGCCGGGCCACTTGACGATCACCTTCCGGGTGCACGACGGCGAGCGCACTCTGGCGCAAGGCACAGACCTGGCAGCGCTGGTCCGCGAGGTGCAGCCGCAGTTGCGGGCCACGCTGTCGGCCGCGGGGAGCGGCCTGGCACGTCGTGGCCTGCGCAGCTGGGATGTCGGGACGCTGCCGGCCACCCACCAGCAGGAGCAGGCCGGCCATCTGGTCACCGCCTACCCGGCGCTGGTCGACGAGGGTGACACGGTCGCCGTCGCGCTGCTGCCCACCGAGGCCGAGCAGCAGCGCGCCATGTGGGCGGGCACCCGGCGACTGCTCCTGCTCGCGGTGCCGTCCCCGGTCAAGTCGGTCCAGCGCAGCCTCGACGGTCCTGCTCGGCTGATGCTGAAACAGAACCCGCACGGCAGCGTTGAGGCGCTGCTGGCCGACTGCGTCGACTGCGCGGCCGACGCGCTGATCGCCGCCTGCGGCGGGCCACCCCGCGACGAGGCTGGCTTCGCCCGGCTGCGGGACCGCGCCCACGCTGAGCTGGCCGAGGCGGTGACCGCCGTGGTCGCCCACGTGCAGCGCATCCTGGCAGTCGCCCACACCGTCGCGGCCCGGTTGCCCGAACTCGCCGCCCCGGCGCTGGCGCCTGCGGTGGCCGACATCGGCAAGCAGATGGCAATCCTGGTCGGGCCCGGCTTCGTCACCGGGACCGGTGCGCAGCGGCTGCCCGATCTCACTCGCTACCTGCAGGCCATCGAGCGAAGGCTGGACAAGCTGCCCCGCGATCCGGAACGCGACCGGGACTGGATGCATCGGGTCGAGACCGTTGCGCAGGCCTACCGGCAGCTGCGCGACGAGGTCGGCGACGGGCCATCGCTGCAGCGGATCCGCTGGATGATCGAGGAACTGCGGGTCAGCTACTTCGCCCAGGAACTGAGAACCCCGTACCCGGTGTCCGACAAACGGATCTACCAGGCGATAGACGAGCTTGCCGGCTAGCTCACTCAGCCAGCCGCATGTGCAGCCGGACCGTGGTGCCCGACCGGATCCCACCGGTCGGCATCTCAACCAGGTCGCACAGCGCGTTGACTAGGATCAGTCCGCGACCGTGCAGGTCGGACCGGGCGGGCGGGATCCGGCCGACCAGCCGATCGGGCAACTGGCCGCTATCGGTGATCTCACAGACCAGGCTGTCGGTGTCCGGGTCCCGCCACAGCGACAGGACACCTGCCTGATCGGTGTGCACCAGGGTGTTGGTCGTGACCTCGCTGACCGCCAGGCACAGATCAGCGACCCGCCACGCCGGCAGTCCGGCCTTGCGCGCCTGGACCTCGACAAAGTGCCGGATGGCCGCCAGCTCACGTGCGGAGCTGAAGACCAGCATGTCGCCCCACCACTCCGGGGGGTCGGGTAATGACCCCAGGCTCGCGTCGGCGACAGCCCGAGGGTCGGCATAGTCGGTGCTGACTTCGCGCCGCCCATTCTCGACCAGCACCGGATGGGTCCGCCGGGCGTCGGCTAGCGCCATGGCGTCCAGTCCCTGCCGGTCGTAGGGGCACAGGATGGTCGCTTCCTGGCCGGCCAGGGCGATGTTGATGAGGGCTTCGTGTTGCAGAGCGACCCGGTATTCGGCGGCGGACCGGCCTGGCCAGATCGGTTCCCCCACGATGCGTACCCGGCCCGGCGCGTGCTCCTGGGTGAATGGGTAGAGCACAGTGGGGATGATCCGGCCGGGATTGCGACCGGCCTCGGCCATGTTCACGAACCGGACCCGCTCGGCCCGCTGGCCGATCTCGGGTCCCAGCGCCGAGCACAGCACGTCGACGTGCGAGCCTGGCACCGCTACCAGGGCCGGTTCGGCCAACTCGACACCCTCCCGGAGGAAGGCCGCGATGCCGGTGATGTAGTCCTGCATGTCGGCGTAGAACAACGCCTCGTGCACCAGCCCGGCGCGTTCGGGCTGTGCAACGTTCATGGGCTGGCTCGCCACTCTCACGGATTGGATCTTCGACACCCCTATGCCGGAGAGGGTACAACTCTCTGTGGCCCTATGCACGCTTGGGTTAACTCAAGTGAGGGTAAATCGCGTCCAGCAGGACCATCAGGTGACGATCGGTACGCCATGAGTGCTCAGTCGCAGGCTCCGCCGGGCAGCTACTATCGATCGGCGGGCGCCGGGTCGCTGGGCGGCGTGACCCACATCAGGAGGAGCATCGGCACCATGCGTCGTCGATTGTTCGAGGCCGAGCATGATGCATTCCGGGAGAGCGTTCGCGCTTTTTTGGACAAAGAGATCATACCACACTTAGCGGTCTGGGAGGCCGCTGGCATCGTGCCCCGGGACCTGTTTCTTCGAGCCGGCTCCAGCGGCTTTCTCGGCATGGCCATCCCGGAGGAGTTCGGTGGTGGCGGGGTGGCCGACTTCCGGTTCAACGCGGTGCTGGGCGAGGAGGTCATGCACGCGGGCGCGGCGGGCGCGGGGCTCGGGCTGGCCCTGCACAACGACATCTGCCTGCCCTACTTCCTGGACCTCGCCACCGCGGAGCAACAGCAGCGGTGGCTGCCGGGGATCGCCTCCGGCGAGCTGATCACAGCCATCGCCATGACTGAACCAGGGATGGGCTCGGATCTGGCGAGCATGGCCACCACAGCGGTGCGCCGGTCGGACCATTACCTGGTCAACGGATCGAAAACGTTCATCAGCAACGGCATCAACGCCGATCTGGTGATCACCGCGGTGAAGACCGACCTGCAGCACCGGCACCAGGGGATGAGCCTGCTCGTGCTGGAACGCGGAATGGAAGGCTTCGAGCGCGGCCGCAACCTCGCCAAGCTGGGTCAGCATTCCCAGGACACCGCGGAGTTGTTCTTCCGCGACGTCCACGTGCCGGTCGCCAACCTGCTCGGGGAACCGGGCCGCGGGTTCGCCCACCTGGTGGACCGGCTACCCCAGGAGCGACTGTCGATCGCCATCTCCGGGGTGGCCGGAGCGCGCGCAGCGCTGGAACTGACGCTGTCCTACGTGAAGAGCCGTAAGGCCTTCGGCCAATCGATCGGATCGTTCCAGAACACCAGGTTCCGGCTGGCCGAGATGGTCACCGAAATCGACCTGGCGCAGACTTTCGTCGACCGCTGCATCGAGGAGCTCAATGACGGCGAGCTGACCGTCGCCGACGCGGCCAAGGCCAAGTGGTGGTGCACCGAATTACAGGGCCGGGTGGTCGATACCTGCCTGCAGCTGCACGGCGGTTACGGCTACATACTCGAATACCCTATCGCGCGGGCCTACGCCGACGCCCGCATCACCCGCATTTACGGCGGCACCACCGAGATCATGAAGGAAGTCATCGGCCGATCACTAGACCTATGACCCCCCACCCCGGCATGTCCTGCTCCAGTGCCCGGTGTGTCGTCCTCTGGTGCCCGGTGTGTCGTTGATTGATGAACGGCGGGGAGTTCTAGTCACTCGCCATTCAGAATCCGCCCGCAGATCATGACGGAATCAGCACCGGTGGCTGATGCCGGCGCGCCTGTCCATGGGCAATCTTTGACAAAGCCGAAGCCGTGCCACCGCGCCACGGGATCAACGATCATGTCCTCTAACAGGGCGTTCAGCTCACCGAGCGCAGTAAGGAGATCACCGAGTGAAGTCTCACCATGCCGACGACGTGGTGGGCGCGCTCAGCGACGAGCACCCGAAGCACGAACTTCTCCTGCTGTTCAAACAGCAGCCCCAGCAGCCTCATGGGACTCGCTCGTCTTCTGTTCGGGCCAGCGTCACGGACGTCATCGCGATCAACGATCGTCACATTTGCCCAGGTAGCGTGCCTAGACATGCATCACGGTGTGGATCCCAGGGGGCCGAGATGGCGATGTTCACGAATGCAAACTGCTACCGGAGAAGGCCGCGGCGCCAAGGCGGCGCCCGGAGAATCACCCGGTCGGGGTGCATCACTTGGAGTGAAAGCCGCGGCGGAGCGGTACGTCCGAGTGCCCTCCCAACGATGTCACTACAAACACTTCGACTTCTGAACCAGCAGGAGGGGAGGACCAGGATGACCGGTCACGGCGGTGACACGATCGCTCACGATATGTTCGCGCTGCTGCGCGAGGCCGCGGCACCTGTGGTGACCCGTTGGACCTACTGCACTGACGACCCCTTCGCTGTGGCACTTGAGATCCAGACCCGTGGCAATCGCTACGTGGATTGGGTCCTAGCCCGCGAACTGCTGGTGACTGGGCTCAGTGCTCCCGCCGGGATCGGCGACGTGCGGGTGCGCCCCGCCCAGTTCGGTGAATGGGAAGTGACGCTGGTTGAGATCCGTTCACTCGACGGGCACGCCGTGCTGGAGTTGGACCGGGATCTGTTGCAGCAGTTCGTCGAGGCCACTTTCGAAATCGTCCCGCTGGGCGACGAGAGCTCGGCCGTCGACATGGACGCCGAGATCGAGAAGATCACCAGGAGCTGCCCGGGTTGACGGCCGTTTAGTGCAGTCTGGATGCAGAACGCGGTAATCCGACCACTGATTACTGCAGTTTGTCTCCAGAACGCGGCGGGAGAGCTTCGTGGTCCTCGCCCTGGGATTTGAGGCGCCGCTGGTCACATCCGACACGAAAATGCAGGAAGCCCACCACACCACGTCGTCGTCGCCGTGGCGGTGGGCGTACTCGATGGCCAGCGCGGTCTTGCCGATCCCGCCCAGGCCGTGCAAAGCCTGCGCCACCGTCGCGCCGTCTGCCAGCAGGGAACGGCGCAGGTCCGCGAGCAACGTGTCGCGGCCAGTGAACCGGGTGCTGCGGGCGGGCACATTCCAGACCCGACCGACCGGCGCCCGCTCCGACTCGGCTCGCGGCAGTTCGACCAGTGCCTGATACACCGCCGTATGGAGCTGCTCCGGGCTGCTGGCCGTCACCACTGTCAATCCGGAGTCGAGCAGCCGGGCGCGGAACGCCTCCTGGCGTCGGCCGTGTTCGGCATCAACGAGCAGATCCCGCGGGCCTTCCGTCGCGTCGTCGAGCAGGAATACCAGGCGCGGCAGGTCGGCCTCACTGGCGGTCTCGAACTCCAGCTCGGGGTAGGACAGCTCCGGGCGGTCGCGTACCGGTGAGCCATACCGGAAACCGACGATGGCGACATACACATCCGCGGCCCGTACCGCCTTGCGGCAGACCTCGCTGGGCTGGGCGTCTCGGGCGGCGAAAGTAGGCCATGTCGGTGACCGCGTCGCCGGCCCGCAAGACCGCCCGCTCGGCCGCGTCCACAAAGGACCCGCCGCTGGGCAGCCGGCGCAGCTCCGACGTTGACTCAAGAAGATCTGTCGCGGCTGCCCCATGCCGCACAGCATGCCACCCACCAGCACGGATGGGTGATAGGCGATCAGCCGCCGAGACGTCCGGCCTTGACCACCGCAGTGAACACAGCACGGCATCAGCGAATGTCGGTTTGCTTCCCTCAGGAGGCTGGTCGGACACGTGGCCGAAGACAAGGAAGACAAGGACGCGCTCGACGTCGCCGACTTCGAACTCGCCGCCATCCACCTGCTCGGCGCCGACGTACGCCTGTACTCCGACCGGGTCCTTCGCAAGCCGCACGTCAGTCCTGATCTTGTGACAGTACAGCCGGTGTGAGTGGCGACGACCGATTGCGAAACGATCAGCCGTTGAGGCACCCGGCCTTGACTACTGCGGTGAAGGCGCTCCACTCGGCGGGGCTGACCGCGAGCACGGGGCTGGCGTCGCCGAGTTTGCTGTCCCGCACCAGCCGGTGACCAGCCAGGTTGGCCACCTCGACGCATTCAGCGCTGCCCGAGCTGTAGCTGCTCGTGAACCAGCGAGCGTTGGACATGTCGTGTCGCATCGGAGAGCATCCTTTCCGGCGTGGTCAGGCGAGCTGTGCCGCCGCTTCCCGGATGATATCCAGGGACTCCACCGGGCCCAGCGCGGCGGCTTGCAACCGGCCCCACAAGCTGCCATAGGCGGCCACCGCATCCTTGGCGTCGAGGTAGCGCGCATCGTCATAGGACTCGATATAGACGAACTCCAGCGGTGCGGCGATGCCCGGCGCGGGGATATTGAGCAGGGTGAAGCGGTAGGCGATCCGGCCGGCGAAGGTCCGGGCGTCGAACGGCAGCACCTGGATCTGCACGTTGTGCAGCCGGGCCATGTCCGCGAGGGCGTCCAGTTGCTCGACCATCACTGCACGGCTACCGACCTGCCGTCGCAGGCAGGACTCGGAAAGCACGAACGACACCTCGGGCGGGTCCTCCCTGGTGAGGATCGCCTGGCGCTCCTTGCGGGCCTGGACTTCATTCTCCAGGTTGTCGGCCGGCCCGAGCGGCTGAGCGTCGGCGTGCAGCGCCCGGATGTAGTTGTCGGTCTGCAGCAGCCCGTGGATCACCTCGACCTGGACGGACCGCAGCGTGGCGGCGTCGCGCTCCAGGTCCACGAACATCCGGAACCACTCCGGGTACACCGCGCGGTAGCCGTCCCACCGGCCACGTTTGCGCTGGCCGCGGGCGAGATCGAGCAGGATCTCGATGTGCTCGCTGGTGTCGCCGTAGAACTCGGCGAGCATCTTGACGTCGCTCGCGGCGATGTCGCTCTGCGCCAGCTCGATGCGGCTGATCTTGCTGACCCGGCAGCCGAGGTGCCGGGCGGCATGCTCGGGCGTGACGCCGGACTCGTGGCGCATTCGCTGCAGCTCGTTGGAGAGCACCAGACGGCGGACGGTCGGAGTGGTTCCCATCTCACGCTGCCTCCGGGGTAGGCGGGATCCGTGGCCGGCGCCCGCCACCGAGCGCGCCGTCCGCATCACCTGTACGAGCGACTTCTACTATAGGATTCCTATCGCTAGTCTTCCCGTGTGCCGTTGAGCGGGAATCCTATATTGGGTGTGCAGGCTACCCGGTCGTTCGACGCGCGAGCAGCCCGATGGGCAGGGCCGGACCCCGACGTGCCCCCTGCCCATCGGGTGTTCCAGCGCGGTGCAGTCGATCACCTCGGAGCGGGCACTGCAGCCCCGCGCGCGGGTGGCCCCGTTATCGAGTGCACCGCCCAGGCCGACCCGGACGACCAGCGCCGGCGGGATCCCCGACCGCGCCCCGCGTCCCCGCTGCGGGATCCGTCCGGGTCGGCCCATTTCGTGGACCGGAGGTGACCCGTGGCCAAGCGCCACCGCACGACCCCGCTGCTGCGCCTGCTCGGCCGGCTGGGCTGGCAGCGTGATCCCGACCTGTGGACCGTGCACTGCCGAGACGGGCACGGACGCCGGGCGCGCATCCTCGTCCACCTCAGTGGGGCCGGAGTCTGCCCCACGGTGCCTGATCACGGTCCGCTGCAGCTCAGCGTGCTGCAGGCCGGGCGGTTGCGCGCAGCCCTGCGGGACGCATTCCTCGGTCTCGAGTACCTTGTCCAGGCACCACGCACCAAGCCCGCAATGCCATCACCGGCCCGTCCGCCGAGTTACCGGGAGCGTGTGCCGGTACGGATCCCCGCCCGACCGTCAGTGGCGGAGCTGCGCCTGCGGGTGCGTTGAACCCCGCTTGGCGCGGGTCCGTAGGCCTGTTCAGGCGGCGTCGTGGAAGATCACGCCGAGGGCGTGGCGCTGGCCGCTGCGCAGCACGGACACGCCGTGGCGCATGGCGATCCGGTGGTAGCCGCGGGCGCCGGATCCCGGCCGGTAGCGGGTCGGCCAGATCACCGCCTGGCCCTGGTCCAGGGTGACCGCGGTGCCCCGGGACTGCGCTCTGGGCATGTTTTCCACCAGCAGGAACTCCCCGCCGGTGTAGTCCACCCCAGGCTGCGACAGCGCGACCATCACCTGCAGCGGGAAGGCGTGCTCGCCGTAGAGGTCCTGGTGCAGGCAGTTGTAGTCGCCCTCGCCGTAGCGCAGCACCAACGGGGTCGGACGGGTCTGGCCCGCGGCGTGGCAGCGGTCCAGGAAGTCCGCCAGCCGGTCGGGGAACCGCTCGGGCAGCCGTAACCGCTCGTACCAGGTGTTCGCCACCGGGACCAGCCGCGGGTACAGCGCCTGCCGGAGCTGCTCCACCGCATCCGGCAGCGGATGGTCGAAGTACTGGTACTGGCCGGAGCCGTACCGGTAGCGGGCCATGTCCACCCGCGCTCGCCAGTGTCCGGGCTGGTCGTAGAGCCCGACCAGCTCGTCGCACTGCGCGGCGGACAGCACCGGCGTGGTGACGGCGTAGCCGCGCCGGTCCAGCGATTCGCACAGCTGCGGCCAGTCCCACCCGCGCACCGTGTCAGTGATCGAGTCGGTCATGACGTCTCCTGGACTGCGACTGCGACTGCGGCGACGGGTCGGCAGTGCTGGCACGGCGAACTCCGGATCACCTCTGCCACGTCGGTGCGGGGATCGATGCGTTCGGTCACGGTCGCGAGATCCCGTTGCGCCGGGCGCCGGACGGTCGCCCGGGTGTGGTTGCGCCAGACGTTGAGCAGCAGGATCGCCACCAGCCAGGCCTGCAGTGCCAGAATCCGCTCCGGCAGCTTTGCGTTGCGCGTCTCAGTATCGCTCATGTCCCAGGGAACCCCGACATGCTCAGCACGGTTGCATCATTAGTTGCATCAACAAGGGGGCACTAGCGGATAACACAAAGGAGTGCCGCGCATGCGAGTAGCCGCCATCGTGGCGCAGGGTCTCTATGACGAGGTTGCCCTAGATGATACCACCGCCCAGGGTCAAGCGGAGCCCGGCTAGGACGCAAGCCAGGATGCTGATGTTGCGCCCTGCGGTATTGCTACTGAGCAGGCCGAAGACGAGGCCGACGACGCCAATGATGAGCGCGAGCCAGGAAAAAATTGCGCCGATGACGGGAAGGATGGCCGTCAAAATCACGATGAGTATGGCGAGGATACCGAGGATGATGGCGATCACATTCATACCCCTATTATGCGCCACAGACTCCACCGCCGCATGGCGCCGGGCAGCGGCCCGGGTGCGGTTGCGCGCGTATCGGTAACGCTTGTGTCCAGGGAATCCCGCGGGCCTGAGCGCTGCGCTGGCCGGTGCCCGCCCGCACGAGCAGCCTGCAGGGCGCGGATCCGGCGCACCAGCTCGGCCACGAGTTCGCCGTTGGCGGCGTTGTCGCCCCGGTCTGCGTTAGCCAGGAAGCAGTCCTGCAACGCCCTGGAGCTCGCCGGCTCCTCCAACCCACATCAGCGGTTGTCTGGCCGGGTCCTCAGCTGTGACTAAGTGGTCGTCGCCGGAAGTTCGTCGGGGGTGCACGTCGTGAACTCGACGTCCCCGACGTTGCCGCGCGCGGCGATGTCGGTGACGTCGAGTTCACGAGGCACCAGCTCATGCCTGCCACCTGTATCTGACACACCTCCGACCCCTGAGCCACTGCATATACGACCTGCCGTCACGTCAACCGCCCGACGGACTTCCGGCGCCGACCACTAAGGTCCGGCGCTGCCGTCATGCGGGGCGTCGTCATGTGCAGCGCCGGGCGGCCGGTACCGCAGCGTGGCGGCGCCGCGCAGGGCGGCGTCCACCTCGTCCGCCGTCTCGAGCACCACGGTTCGCAGCCGCACCCCGCCGCTCATCCCGACGGCCAGGGTCACGGCTCCCGCGGCCACCGCGTCGGGCAGGTCGGCGATGCAGTAGACATCGTCGTTCCCGAACGCCCAGTAGAGGGCTTCGAGGGTGCCGCCGGCGCTCGCGATCAAGTCTTCGACGGCTGCCCGTCGGCTCACCGCGCCCTCGCGCTGCAGCCCGGCGAGGCCAACGTCGGTGTACGTACCGCAGAACAGGAACTTTGTCACGATGCCTGCTCCCGTCTCCCGAGTGTGGAATTCCTTGGCTATGGAGCATGTTCACCCTAGAGCCCATCCCGAATTGCGCGGACCGGGCGCGGGTGCCAATGGGAACGGTGGTATCGGGCCGGTGCAGGCAGGATTGGGCGAGTGATCGGCCGGATCGGGATGGCGCTGCGCCGCGCTGCGGTGCTCTCCGTGCACACTTCTCCGCTGGACCAGCCGGGCACCGGAGACGCCGGCGGGATGAACGTCTACATCGTGCAGACCGCGACCCGGATGGCCAGCCGTGGTGTCGAGGTCGAGGTCTTCACCCGGGCCACCTCCTCGGGGCTGCCGCCGGTGGTGGAGCTCGCGCCGGGAGTCACGGTGCGGCACATCACCGCCGGGCCCTACGAAGGTCTGGCCAAGGACGACCTGCCCGCGCAGCTGTGTGCCTTCACCGCCGGGGTGCTGCGGGCCGAGGCGCGCCGCGAGCCGGGTTACTACGACGTGGTGCACTCGCACTACTGGCTGTCTGGGCAGGTCGGTTGGCTGGCCCGGGACCGCTGGGGGGTGCCGCTGGTGCACACCGCGCACACCCTGGCCAAGGTGAAGAACGCCGCGCTGGCGCACGGTGACGTCCCGGAGCCGCACACCCGGATGATCGGCGAGCAGCAGGTGGTGGCCGAGGCCGACCGGTTGGTGGCGAACACCCCGGCCGAGACCGCTCAGCTCGTCGAGCTCTACGGCGCCGACCCGGCTTGCACCGTCACCATCCCGCCGGGTGTCGACCTGGAGCTCTTCACGCCGGGATCCCGCAGCGCCGCCCGCACTGAGCTGGGCCTGCCACCTGACGCCGTGGTGCTCGCCTTCATCGGCCGCATCCAGCCGCTCAAGGCGCCGGACGTGCTGTTGCGCGCCGCCGCCGAGATGCTGCACCGTGACCCGGCGCTGCGCCACCGGCTGCGGGTGCTGGTTGTGGGCGGACCGTCGGGTAGCGGGCTGGCCGAACCCACCGTGCTGCACCAGCTCGCAGCCGTGCTGGGGATCTCGGAGCAGGTCGTGTTCGTTCCCCCGCAAGGTGGCGCTGGGCTGGTCGGCGTGTACCGCGCCGCAGATGTGGTAGCGGTGCCCAGCTACAACGAGTCGTTCGGCCTGGTCGCGCTGGAGGCGCAGGCATGCGGGACGCCGGTGGTCGCAGCCGAGGTGGGTGGCCTGCCTGTGGCGGTGGCCCACGGGGTGTCCGGTCAGTTGGTGGGCAGCCACCACCCGGTCGACTGGGCTGATGCGCTGTCCGCCGTCGCGCTGCATCCAGGGCGTCGTGCAGAGCTAGCGGCGGGCGCCACCGGCCATGCCCGGGGGTTCTCCTGGGAGCGCACAACCGAGGCGCTGCTGCGGGTCTACGCCGACGCTGCGGCGGCCTACCGGGTGGACGCCCTGCAGCGCGAGGTAGCGGTGTGACACGCCCGGCGGACCTGGATCCGGTTATCGCGGGGACACTGGACGAGGCTGGGTTGCGCCACGATCACCCCGAGCCGGGCAGCTTCCTCATCACCCTGCCGGGCACCAAGAAGCTGCAGACCACCTGCTGGGTGCTGGTCGGCCAGCACGGGGTGCTGGTGGAGACCTTCGTGTGCCGGCATCCGGATGAGGCACACGAGGACGTCTATCGCTGGTTGCTGCGGCGAAATGCCCGGCTGTACGGCGTACACTATGCGCTGGACAAGGTTGGCGACATCTATCTCGTGGGGCGGCTGGCCCATCATGCGGTGACCGCCGGCGAATTGGACCGGGTGTTGGGACAAGTGGTCGAGGCCGCCGACGGTGACTTCAACACCCTGCTGGAGATCGGGTTCGCCTCGTCGATCCGGCGCGAATGGAACTGGCGGGTGGCGCGTGGCGAGCCGTTGGTCAACCTCGCCGCATTCGAGCATCTGGTGCGCTGAGCCGGCTATCAGCTGGGGTCCAAGTTGGTGGCGGGGCGTCCCGGGGGAGAGGGGGGAGTCGCACACTCGGGTCGCCCCGCCACTATGTCCCGCGTAGCGAATCCTCTCGGGTGAGGGGCACCCCAGGGATCCTGGCGGGCCGCGATCCGACGGGGGAGGACGAACCGCGGGCTGCTGCTCACCTGCCGGGAGTTTGGTGGGAGCCGGCGAGGTGAGCGGTGACACACTCTCAGCCAGGCGGGTGGATCTCAAGACCTTCTTGGTACTCGGTTCGAGCGCAACCCGATTGGCGTAAACCAACGTTCCGAAGCGCCGGCCCTCATCATGGCGCGGGTTCACCAGGTCAGTGGCCCCGGTGGGACGTCCCCTGCGAGGCCCGCCGCCAGCGCCGCTCTGCGGCGGCTGAAGACCTGGAACCAGGCAGAATCAACCCTGCGTAACGCCAGCGACACTGACAGCGACATACATAGAGCCCAACCGTATCGGGCCCCGCCGCCCCGGGCCACACTCCTCGGCCGTGGCGGTGGCGTGTCGCGCTCGGAGTGTCGAGGAGGAAATAGCCAGCGTGCAGTCACGCACCGGATACGGTCGGTTGCACAGCGAGGTTGTCCCCCGATCGGCTGCTTCGGCGGGCGGGAATCGCTGGTATGAAACTGCGGCCGGGCTCGCCGGTTGTAAGGTGGCTCGATCTCCGGGAGGTAAATAGACATGGGCATGGCAGCAATCCTGGCGGACTTGCCGGACATGTGGCGCAGCGCGCTGAACGCACATGTGCCTGACCCGCAGGGTCGCTGCTGGGCATGCCGCGACGCCAACGGTGTCGCTGCGGCCTGGCCATGCCTGACTCGGGAGGTTGCCGAGGAAGCCAAGTACCTCTACGAGGGCGGACTTCCGGGCACCTTCAGCGGACGTCACGCCCGAGGGTGAGCCAGCGCTACCGCGACACTGGGGGATTACGCTGCGAGGCTGACCGCGCCTGGACAAAACGCAGCGCGACAGGAATGCAACGCCCAAAAGTTTCGATTCCCCCAGAGTCTGGATGTCCCAGAGTCTTGATGTCCCAGTCACTCGACGCCACCGCGCAAGCAGGGAACCGCTGCGCGACCAGCCTTTCCCGGGGGGGCGGGGGAAGCAAGTGGCCAGCGGTTCCCTGCAACGACGGTGGGTGTCAGCAGGGGGTCGCGGAAACACCGTCGCTTCGAGTTAATGTATGGGTAAGCCAGCAGTTACGGCCATCGGCCGTTCGGGCTATCTGGTTGTGTGAATTGATCACGATTGAGTGGCGGTAGGAACTGTTTAGCCCTTCGGGGTGTCCCCCTGGATCGTGGTTCGCGGCGCCTGGCAGGGTGCGGGCATGAGCGTGGGCACCCTGGTCCTGTTACGCCACGGCGAGAGTGAGTGGAATGCCAAGAACCTGTTCACCGGCTGGGTGGATGTACCGTTGTCGATGCGTGGTGCGCGCGAGGCGGCGCGGGCCGGCGAGCTGATGAGGGAGGCGGGGCTGCTGCCTGATGTGCTGCACACCTCGCTGCTGCGCCGCGCGATCAGCACCGCCTACCTCGCACTCGAGATTGCTGACCGGCACTGGATTCCGGTGCGCCGCGACTGGCGGCTCAACGAGCGGCATTACGGTGCGTTGCAGGGCAAGGACAAGGCTCAGATCCGTGCGGAATACGGCGACGAGCAGTTCGCGCTGTGGCGCCGCTCCTACGCCACCCGGCCACCGCCGATCGAGCCGGGCAGCGAGTTCAGCCAGGACCGCGACCCCCGCTACGCCGGCGTCGACGTCCCCAGGACCGAGTGTCTGGCTGACGTCGTGGCCCGGATGCTGCCGTACTGGGAGTCGTCCATTGTGCCCGACCTGCGGGCCGGGCGCAGTGTTCTGGTGGCCGCGCATGGCAACTCGCTGCGCGCCCTGGTCAAGTACCTGGACGGGATCGACGAGCAGACCATCGCCGGGCTCAACATCCCGACCGGCATCCCGTTGCGCTATGACTTTCATGGTAGGGACTTTCATGGTAGGGACTTTCCTGGTGGAAACCTTCATGATGGGGACTTCGACGATCGGCTGCGGCCGGTCACTCGCGGTGGGACCTACCTCGATCCCGATGCGGCGGTCGACGCGATCGCCGCGGTGGCCAACCAGGGGCAGCCGGCCCCCCTGGCCGAACCTCCAAGGTGCGGGGGATGAACCCGCAGTGAACGGCGGACGAAGATTCGCCAGGCTGAGGTCGATTCGGTCACTCGGGGTGTGTCAGGTCTAGGAGTTTCACTGGGTCGGGTGTCTACGATTGCCGCGTGACACTCGCAGTCGTCGTGCTCGCCGCGATGGGGCTGCTGATGGCCGGGCTGATCGTCGGGTTCCTGATCGGTCGCCGCGCCGGAACAGCGGCAGTGCAGCGGTCTCCGGACGGTGCGACTGCCGCTGATCTCGTCCAGCGGGTTGTGCTCTCCTCGCACAACGGAGTGGTGCTGTTGAACAGCTTCGGCGACGTGGTGCTGGCCAACGCTGCCGCCGTCGAACTGGGCGTGGTCCGTGGGTCTCGTCCGGACGAGCGCGCCGGCAAGGCCGCCGAGCAGGTGCGGGCTACCGGCGAGGTGGTCCGGGTCGATCTCTCCCCGTCGGATCGGGAAGCCCGATCCGGACGGGAGCCCACCGCGATACTCGGCGAGGTTCGACCGCTGGGCGACGGGTTCACCGTCATCGACGCGTCCGACGAATCGGATGCAGTCCGGCTGGAAGCGACCCGGCGGGACTTCGTGGCCAACGTCAGCCACGAGTTGAAGACCCCGGTGGGGGCGATGGCGCTGCTGGCCGAGGCGGTGCTGGACGCCGCCGACGACCCGCAGGAGGTGCGCCGATTCTGCACCAAGATCATCAACGAGTCCACCCGATTAGGCGCGCTGGTGACCGAACTGATCGCGCTGTCACGGCTGCAGGGCGCCGAGCGGCTCCCCGAGTTGGCCACTGTTGCCGTCGACGATGTGGTGCGCGAGGCGCTGGTTCGCTGCCGGCTGGCCGCCGAATCGGCCGACATCCGGATCACCGTCGACCCGCCGAGCGGGCTGTTGCTCGATGGTGACGCGCCGTTGCTGGTCAGCGCGCTGTCCAACCTGATCGACAACGCGGTGTCCTACTCGCTACCCGGCAGCCCGGTCTCGGTCAGCAGGCGCCTGTCGGACGGTTTCGTGGAGATCGCCGTCACCGACCGCGGCCTGGGCATTGCCCCCGAGCACCAGGAACGCGTGTTCGAGCGGTTCTTCCGGGTTGACCAGGCACGCAGCCGGTCCACCGGGGGGACCGGGCTCGGGTTGGCGATCGTCAAGCACGTCGCCGCCAACCACGGTGGTGACGTGCAGCTGTGGAGCAGACCCGGGACCGGCTCCACCTTCACACTGAGGGTACCGGCGCACCCGGACAATTCTCCCCATACTCCCACCCAAGTCCGCACCCCGTCGACACCCGAACACGTGGGAGGATCACTGTGACCAGGGTCATGATTGTCGAGGACGAGGAATCCTTCGCTGATCCGCTGGCTTTTCTGCTTCGCAAGGAAGGCTTCTCGACCGCAGTGGCCACCACCGGGTCCGCGGCGTTGGAGGAGTTCGACCGCAATGGCGCCGACATCGTGCTGCTCGATCTGATGCTGCCCGGGATGAGTGGCACCGACGTCTGCAAGCAACTGCGGGCCCGCTCCGCGGTCCCGGTGATCATGGTAACCGCCCGGGACAGTGAGATCGACAAAGTGGTCGGTCTAGAACTGGGCGCCGATGACTACATCACCAAACCTTATTCGGCCCGCGAGCTCATCGCCCGGATCCGGGCAGTGCTGCGCCGCGGCGGGGAAGCCGACGGCGACGCCACCCTCGGGCCGTCGGTGCTCGAGGCCGGCCCGGTGCGGATGGACGTCGAGCGGCATACCGTTACCGTCGCAGGGCAGGAGGTCGGGCTACCGCTCAAGGAGTTCGACCTGCTGGAGTATCTGCTGCGCAACGTGGGCCGGGTGCTGACCCGCGGTCAGCTCATCGACCGGGTGTGGGGCGCCGACTACGTCGGCGACACCAAGACCCTCGACGTGCACGTCAAGCGGTTGCGCTCCAAGATCGAGCGAGATCCCTCGTCGCCTCAGCACCTGGTGACCGTCCGTGGGCTGGGTTACAAATACGATGCCTGACCTCGGGCAAGTAGCCTGACCTGCCGTGCGGCTCGGCGTGCTCGATGTGGGTTCCAACACTGTCCACCTGCTGGTGGTGGATGCACACCGTGGTGCGCATCCGATGCCCATGAGCTCGGAGAAGTCGGTGCTGCGGCTGGCCGAGCAGATGTACGCCGATGGGGCGATCCCCCGCGACAGGGCCGATCACCTGATTCGCACCGTGCGCGACGCCGTCGACTCGGCGTCGGCGATGGGCTGCGAGGACCTGATGGCCTTCGCCACCTCGGCGGTACGTGATGCCTCTAACGTCGCTGCGGTCCTCATCCGGGTGCGGGCCGAGACCGGGGTCGAGCTCGAGGTGCTCTCCGGTGAGCAGGAAGCCATCCTCACCTTCCTCGCCGTCCGCCGGTGGTGCGGCTGGTCGGCTGGTCGGCTGCTCATGCTGGACATCGGCGGGGGGTCACTGGAGATCGCCAGTGGGATCGACGAGGAGCCGGATGTGGCGGTGTCACTGCCGCTGGGCGCGGGCCGGCTCACCCGGTCCTGGCTGGCGCACGATCCGCCCCGCCGTCGCGAGCTGGCAAGCCTGGGCGACCATATCGCCGAGCAACTCGAAGGGCCGGCCCGGATGTTGAGCACGGTCGGCTCCCCGGACCGGGTGGTGGGCACCTCGAAGACGTTCCGGTCGCTGGCCCGGCTCACCGGTGCCGCCCCGTCGTCGGCGGGTTTGCGGGCCCGCCGTACGCTCACCGACGCCGGTCTGCGGCAGGTGATCGCGTTCATCTCCCGGATGAGCGCCGACGACCTGGCCGAACTGGAGGGAGTCAGCGCTAGCCGATCCCACCAGCTCGTCGCCGGAGCCTTGGTGGCGCAGGCCGCGATGCGCGCCTTGGACGTCGATGAGCTGGATCTGTGTCCGTGGGCGTTACGGGAGGGTGTGATCCTGCGGAGGCTGGATTGGTTGGACGGAATCGACCGGACGGCGCAGCCGGGGCGCCGCCCGCCTCGGCGGACTGGACGAACGGCGGCTCGGGGGGCACGGTGAGAGACGATGGCGATGAGGCGCAATAGGGAGCCTGAAGAGCGGGCCCAGTTCAGCGTGGCTGAGCTGCTGGCTCGGTACGGTGAGCCGGCTCCGACCACCGGGCGGCGTCGCCGCCGAGCTCCGGACGACACCGGCACCGATGCGGACACCGCTGCCCAGCCAGCCATTGCCCAGCCCGCTGTTGCAAGGCCCACCACCGAACCGAACCGGATTGCCCGAACAGATCACAGCAGCGTCTCGCTGCCTGCCGCCGACCGGCCCAGTCGTCATGGATCGTCGCAGCCCGATCCGTCCCCGTCGTATCTCAACGGTCATGGCGGCCGGCAGTGGACCCCGGCCGTGGGGACCTCGGCGGTGGGTCAACCGTCGGCGTTCGCTGGGCGCCGGCCGCTCACCGCGGCGGTGCTGTCCGATGAACCAGCCACTGTCCAGTTCCCCCGGCTGGAACCGGCGCCGCTGAATCGCGCCTCCTGGCCAGGCCGCCTCCCGGGTGGCGGGGAACCCCCCGCTGGGCTGGGCACTGCCACCCGTGCCATCCCCGAGCAGGCCATCCCCGAGCAGAAGGTGAACGGCAGGCGGGTCGATGAACCCGCCGGGCCGACCCGGGATGCCACCGAGGAGCCGTACGACTCCGGCACCGGGGAGCCAGATGAGCCGGAGTACGGCTCCCCGGTACGGGATTGGTCCGTGATGGTGGCTCAGATCGGGATCGGCGTGCTCGGCGGTGCGGCGCTGTGGCTGATCTGTGAATGGCTCTGGCAGCGGATGCCAGTGGTGGCACTGGTCGTGGCACTGGTTGTGATCACCGGACTGGTGTGGGTGGTCCGCCGGGTCCGGCGTGCCGAGGACCTGCAGACGACTGTGATCGCGGTGCTCGTCGGCTTGTTCGTCACCGTGTCCCCGGCCGCGTTGCTGCTCGTCGGTGGCCGATAGGCGGTGCCCCCGGCAGGCCCGATCCGGGTGGCCCTGTCCACCGCGTCAGTGTGGCCCGAATCGATCGCCGTGGCCTTCGAGCTGGCTGCCGAGCTCGGCTACGACGGCGTCGAGGTGATGGTCTGGGGTGATCCGGCCAGCCAGGACGTCACCGCTCTCGCGAAGTTGAGAGCTCGTTACCGGATGCCCGTGCTCGCCCTGCACGCCCCCTGCTTGCTGATCACCCAGCGGGTGTGGGCGGCAGATCCGGCGATCCGGCTGGACCGTACCGTGCGGGCGGCCCTCGAATTGGGAGCCGGCGTCGTGGTGGTGCATCCCCCGTTTCGTTGGCAGCGGGGCTACGCCACCGGTTTTGCAGAGCAGGTCTCCGCGCTGGAGGACTCCTCCGGACTCACGATCGCGGTGGAGAACATGTTCCCGGTGCGCCGTGGCCGGCTCGAGGTGTCCAGCTACGCACCGTCACCGGATCCGACCGACTTCGGATACTCGCACTACACGCTGGACCTGTCGCATACCGCAACGGCCCAAGTCGACGCGGTGGCGATGGCGCAGCGGATGGGGTCGCAGCTGGCGCACCTGCATCTGGCCGATGGCAGCGGTGCCCCACGCGATGAGCATCTGGTGCCCGGCCGGGGTAGTCAGCCTTGCGCCGAAGTGTGCCGGTGGCTGGTGGACCGTGGATTCACCGGCACCGTCGTGCTTGAGGTGAGTACCAGGCGGTCCCGCACCCGCCCGGAGCGCTGCGCCGCCCTGACCGAGGCCCTGCTCTTCGCCCGCCTGCACCTGTGAGCTGTTCGGTCTAGTCAATAGGCCGAACGGGTGGGCCGTGTGTGAGCCCCCGCGCAGCGGGGTATGTAACAAATGGTCGATTGAACAGCTGTGGAGGCTCGTCATGGACACCGTCGTATTGCTCATCATCATCGGAATCGTCGTGCTCGCGGCAATAGTGGCGTTCGCGGTATGGGGCATCCGCCAGCGCCGGCGCGCAGGTCTGCAGGAGCGGTTCGGGCCCGAATACGAGCGCGAGGTGCGAGCGCGTGGCAGCGAGAGCGACGCAGCGCGACACCTGGGCGAGGTCGCGGATCGGCGTGACCGGCTCGACATCCGCCATTTGGATCCCGCGGCCCGTGATCGCTACACGCGACGCTGGCAGGCCGTGCAGTCCGAGTTCGTCGACCGGCCCGGGCCTGCCCTGGACGACGCTGATCGGCTGGTCACGGACGTGATGCACGATCGTGGCTATCCGGTGGAGGACTTCGGTGAGCGTGCTGAGCTCGTTGCCGCGGACCATCCGCAGGTCGTCCAGCACTACCGGGCCGCGCATGCCGCCCGGCAGGCCCATCACGGTGATTCAGATAGCTCCGACACCGAAGAGCTGCGGCAGGCGTTCGTGCACTACCGCGCGCTGTTCGACGAGCTCGTGCAGCCCGGTAAGCAAACAACGTAGGCATCATCAGGAACGGGGATTCAGCATGAACACTCCGCAGGAACATCACGGGGAGCAAAAACGGGAAGAAGGTCTGGGCCGGCGAGTACGCCGCTTCGTCGACAGCGAGTTGGGCCGCATCCGCGACAAGGAGGATCGAGGAGCGGGGACACATACGGACCATCCAGGGGATCCGGATCCGGCGGATCGCGGGGGTGCCGTGCGTACCCACGAGTCTCCCCCGGTCCAGGGGACTCCGGTCCCGGAGACGCCGGCCCAGGAGAGGTACTCCGACCCCGTCCGCCCCAACGTCGGCGGACCCGGCTACGCCGACCGGCCGGCGACTGCCGCACCTCACGATGCCGGACGTGAACCCGGGCTGCGGTCGACTCGGCCGGAGGAGTCCCGTGATCGGTCTGGCGATCAGCTCGCCACCGAAGGCACTGCAGCGCGGGTGGGCCTGCTCAACGATATCGCCAGCCTGCGCTACGAGTGGCAACAAGTGCAGGGCACCTTTGTCGATGATCCGCAGCGCGCGGTGCACGAGGCCAGCGTGCTGATCGACCGGACACTGGATGAGATTCGCGCGAACGTCGGGAGTGAGCATCCGAGCGAGACGATGTCAACCGAGGACCTGCGGGTGAGCTTCCAGCGCTACCGTGAGTTCTTCCAACGCCTGCTGTCGGCATGATCTCGGTGGCTGCTCCCAGGAGCCGACCGTGGTCGGGGCCGTCGCACCAGGTACGGCTGCTGGTTGGCGTGTCGAGCCAGACCGTTGGTGGTCTCCGGTCACGGTGAGGCCGAAGCTGTCCCAGCCGGGGTGCTCGAGTCTGTTCTGTAGGGCGTGGGCGTTCTCGATGATGGTGTCGGGGTATACAGCGGCCATCGGTGCTGGCTGCTGGGATGGTCGTACCAGACGTATTGTTCGGTGCCGGTGGCGGTGATGCCGAACCGATCATAACTGGGTTTCCCAGCGGTATGCCAGAATGCGTACGCCTTCTCGACCTGATCCCATAACCGGCGGGGCCCGTTCTGATGGACCAGGACTCCATCAGCGGTGCTGCGGGCCGCTGCCCGAGATCCGTCGGATGCGGTGAGTTGCACGCCTCCTGCGCCGTCCTGATTGATCGGCCCCCAGGTGGTGTCGGGGAGGTGCCATTGCACGACGAAGCAGAATTCGCTGCTCTGGCGCAGCAACATGGGGTCGACCGTGCTGGCTGATTCCACCGGATCGTCATCGGACCACGGTGGGGACTGCGGCGGCGTGGATTCGGCGGTGTGGCGTAGCCACATGAACGAGGCGCACAGTGGGAGAAACCGACCGCTGGCGATGCCCCCGGCGTCGACGGTCAGCCGGGCGACGGTGCCGCCGATCGGGCCGCGCACATCGCTGACGATCACCGCGCCGGGAGCCGCCTGTTCTAGCCAGGCCAGCGGGACGGCGGGTACTGCGCAGGTGGCGATAATTCGGTCGTACGGTGCGCCAGGCCGGTAGCCGTCAGCGCCGTCCACGGCGGCCAGCGTGGGGGTGTAGCCGTTGGCGGCAAGCCGTTCTTGTGCTAGCTCGACCAGCTCTAGGTCGATGTCCACGCTGGTGACCCGGCTGCTGCCCAGCCGCTCACACAGCAGGGCAGCGTTATAACCGCTGCCGGTTCCGATCTCCAGCACTCGGCTGTCGCTGGCAACGTCGAGTGCTTCAAGCATGGTCAGCACCAGAGATGGCAGCGTGGAGGAGCTGGTCCAGGTCGGGTAGGTGGCGGGCCGCAGTTCGCGGATCATTGGCAGCTGCACGACTTTAGTGACCAGCGTGTCATCGCTGTAGACCGCGGCCAGCCACTCGGCTCGTCGGTCGGGGTCGATGCACAGCAGACAGGGTGCGTCGAGTTTCGGATAAAAAGAGGGCACATACGGGTGTCGCCACGTGCGCTCAAAAACCTCCCGCCACGCCAATGTGCACAGCGTCCCATCTTCGGTGAACTTCTCGGCCATTTCCTGTAACCGAGCCCGGGCCAGTTCCTTCTCCTCCGCGTTCAGGTCGGTCGGGTAGCTGGGCACGCAGCAACTCCATTCTGCAGCAAATCAGCCAACGCCGACGAAATCGGCAGTTCTAGCGCTTCCTCAATCCAGCCATAGGCGCCGGCCGGATTGCATTCCAACATGATCCAGTCCCCTGCGGGAGTTACGATGAAGTCAAACGCACCGAACGACAGCCCGAACGTTTTGAGGAAGGCCAGCATTCCCACGGTGACCTGCTCAGGCGGATCGATCACCGCATACTCGAGGTTGTCGTAGTCAGCTCGGAAGTCCACTCGGGACGCGTCGGAACCCGCGTAGATCGCGACTGAAAAGACCCGCTCACCCACCACGGTCACGCGCGCCTCGTACGCCTTGGGTAGGAACGGTTGGAACAGGTGTGTCGTCGTGTCGACCCCGGACAGGTCGTTCAACTCGGACGGCTCAAGCCGGCGTGTGTAGGCCATCTGTAGTCGGCCCGACTCCACGAACGCCGCCGCGCTGAGCGTCTTGCTGGCTAGCACCCCGCCCATTTCCGCAGCGAATGCGCGCACGCCGTCGGCTTCATTGGTCACTTCGGAGTCCGGCACAGTCAGGCCACACCGTCGTGCGACGTCGAGCTGGCGCGGCTTGACGGTGTCCGATTCGCGCGCCGGGTGATTTACCCATAGCGCTTCTAGGCTGGACAACACGCCACCTAAACCGTGCCGGGCCTCGGCGGCGGCGTGTTTGCGCTCTGGTCCGGACATGCCATCGGGCAGGACGAAGTGGGACGGGTGCCGATACCACACCGAGTGGATATCACGGAGTTGGACTTGCCGGTGCTCGTTGGCCAGCACGCCGTCCCAGCCCTTGTGGTCAAGGCGAGCGCTCAAACGCAACTTCTGCGGAAAGGCGGCTAGGTCGGTGCGAAAGACCGGCACTTCGCGCTCGTTCAATGCCGTGACCACCCGGTCCGCCGAGGGATCGAGGTCTCGGGCCAGCACGAGCACGGTCATGCGTTCAGCTCGACTGCCAGTCCGGTGCGCCAACCTCTTCGGGCGGTGGATTCGTACCAGCACCGTCACCGCCGCCTGAGGTCTCGCCAGGAGTGGCGCCAGGCTGCGTGTGTTTACCGAGCACCGGCGTCAGCGAGCCGTCCTCGTTGTAGACAAGGCCAATCTGGCGGTCCGGGCAGAAGGTGTACCGCCAGTTCGGTGGTGTGTCGATCCGAGCGCCGGCCACAACTCCTCGCAGCGAAAATGGCCGCGTAGTCGGGCCGCTCGGCTCTTCGTGACAGTCATCCATGAGCCCGAGCGGAGGACCGAGCGGAAACCGGTCACCAGGATTGAACAACGGATCGTGTCGCAGCGGCGCGGACATGGGACTCCTTTCGGCTCAGGCCAGCGAGGCGCCGACTAGATCGCGGTGTTTGGCGTCGAATTCGCGCACCGCAGCCGAGCGCGCGTAGCGGGCGGCGGCCACCCGGAAATCTGCCAGCCGACTTCGGTCATGTGGGGACTCCAGCCGTCTTATCAATGCCGCTGCCTCGCTCGCTGTTGCACAGGCTTGCTCGACCGCCCCAGTGGCGAGTCGGGTGATCGCCAGGTGGCAGAGCCACCCAGCCCGGTCCCTCGCGAAACCAGGATCAATAAGTGAGAGCGTGCGGCGTAGGTACGGTTCGGCTTCACCGGGGTGCCCAAGAGTAAGAAGAGATTGACCAGCGATACCGTTAGCATCGGCCTCGGTGAACCAGTAAATCCAGGAAGGCTCTTCGGTAGGAACCGATCGAGCGAGCAGATCGAACGCCCGATCCTGCGCCCGTCGCCAGGTCGTCTCGTCGCCGGCATGGGCGGCACCAAGCGCCAGCCGACCGTGCAGCGACGCTGCCACGGCGGGCGTCAGCTCCCGTTCGGCTTTCAGCGCCGACTCAGCAAGAGTGACTGCATCGGCCGGCTTGGGCGAACGCGCGGCCTGAATACTCATGAAACCGAGAACGTTGGCGCCGATCGCCCGGTCACCGCTGACGTGCCCGGCGCGTACGGCGGCGAGGAAGTAGCGCTGCGCCAACGCGGGCTGCTCAGAATCGAACGCGAGCCATCCGGCGAGCCGGCCCAGCTCGGCGGCCACCGCGTGCAGCCGCTTGCCGACTTCCTCGGTGTAAGCGGCGTTGTTCAACATCGCCACTACCAGGCGCAGGTCCTCCCGGACTGCCGGCAGCAGGGTGCCGCCGCCGATGGCGTCGTCCATCCGGCGTCGCGCTTCGGCTACCCGTTCCAGGTCGTCCACCAGGGCGTGATCGACCCGCTTCCCGAGCACAGATGCAGCCACTCTGGCCGGGTCGAACAGCCACTGGTGGGCGACCGCCGTCAACGTCAGCCCGGTCAGGGCTACGAACTGTCGCCGCTCCATGGGGTCAGCATCCACCACCGCCGTGAGCGCGGCTACTGCCCCGCTGGGGTTCCAGGGCTGGTGCAGCCCGTCGTCGGCGGGCACGTAGACCAGCGGTCCGGTCGAGGTCCAGCCCAAGGAATCCAGTGTGACGGGCTCGCCCAATCGCTCATGCAGCAGATGGCAAACCAGGGACGGCAATGGATCACGTGGCACGCGCGGAGTCGTCCGCCTCGCCTCGGCGTACACCCACCGGCGCGGAGTGCGGCGGTGCACCCGGGCGCGGAGGTCCAGCGACGTCGCCAGCTCGTTGAGCCGGTCACCCAGGTTCTCCGGTGTCCAGCCGGCCCGCGCCAGCAACCGCTCCAGCACGATATTGCAACGCCCCTTCGCGATGTCGCTGGTGGTCATCGCCCGCTCTCATGATCGTGTGGGTGTGGCACTGACGGTAACGCCCCGAACGCTCCCAGCGAGTCGAAGTGTGCCAAGTGTGTATCGCTATTTCGGTGTTAAGGCCGGACCCCGACGCCAATCTCATCGCCATGAACCGACCTGCCGAGTCCATCCAGGAGCCGCAGCGTGGCGCTGGCGTGGCCGAGCGGCTGTATACGACGCCGATCACCTCCCAGCTCGTCGACCAACGGCTCGAACACCAGGTGACCGACGGAGCAGTAGCCGCCGGCCGTAACGCCCACCGGTACCAGGCGCTGTGCGGCCAGCTTTTCGTTGCGGCGCCACTGGTCGCGCCCCCCGGCCGACCATGCCCGGCTTGCGCGGCGATCCTGGCGGCGGCTTCGCGGGCAGCCGCACCCGCCGCGGCGCATCAGCCACGCCAGCGCCGTCGTGGCCTGCTGCGGCGGCTGCTGAACCGCGCTGACCTGGCCTGCACCTGCGAGCGACCCGACGACGAGTCAATACGCTGATTGGGCGTATCGTAGCGCTGCTCCGCAGCGGGTATGTCGTTACTGGCGAATCAAAGGAGTGTGAAGGCTTGTCATGAACATGGTCATCATCCTAGAAATCGTCGTCGGAATTGTTGTGCTCGTGGCCGCCGTGCGGTTCGCTGTGCGGGACACCCGGCAGCGTCGCGGTGCCACCGGATCAGCGGATATCGGCGAGGCTCCGCCGGTGCGTGGCAGCGAGCGTGCAGCGCAACAGCAGCCGAGTGAGGTCGCTGATCGGCGAGAGAGCGAAGAGGTCGCCGCGCTGAGTGCCCCGTCGACTGTCCCGGAGCCGCCCGCAGACGCGCGCTAGCGTGCGTTCGTGCTGCGTCCGCTGATCCTGGCCGCTGCCGGCAATCCGACCGTCCGGCGGCTCGTCGCCACCGCGCCGGTCAGCCGTTCTCTGGTCAGCCGTTTCGTGGTCGGCGAGAGCACCGAGCAGGCGGTGGCCGCGACCACCAACCTGGTGGCCAGCGGGCTGGCGGTGACCCTGGACCACCTGGGAGAGGGTGTCGAAGATGAGGCCGGTGCGGAATCAGCCGTGCGCGCCTACCTCGAACTGCTGGACCGGCTGAGAGCCGATGGTCTGGCCGACCGGGCCGAGGCCAGTGTCAAGCTGTCCGCGCTGGGCCAGCGCCTCGACGAAGAGCTGGCGTTGCGCAACGCTTCCCGGATCTGCGCGGCCGCCGAGCATGCCGGCACCACCGTCACTCTGGACGCCGAGGACCACACCCTCACCGACTCCACCCTGCGGGTGCACGCCGAGCTACGCCGCACCTGGCCCGCCACCGGCGCGGTGCTGCAGGCCTACCTGCACCGGACGCTGGACGACTGCCGGGCGCTGGCGGTGGAGGGCTCCCGGGTCCGGCTGTGTAAGGGCGCCTACGCCGAACCTCCTGAGCTGGCATTCCGGACGTCGCGCGAGGTCGCGCGCAGCTTCGTGCACTGCGCCAATACCCTGCTCGCCGGACCGGGCTATCCGATGTTCGCCACCCACGACCCGCTGCTGATCGCCATCGTGGGTGAGCGAGCCCGCTGGTATGGGCGCCCACCGGGCAGCTTCGAGTACCAGATGCTCTACGGGGTGCGTCCGGCCGAGCAGCGGCGGTTGGCCGCCGGCGGAGACACCGTCCGGGTGTACCTGCCCTACGGCTCAGACTGGTACTCCTACCTCACCAGACGGCTCGCCGAGCGACCCGAAAACGTCGCCTTCTTCCTCCGTGCCTTGCTGCGTTCTGGGGACAGATCGCGGTAAACGGGGGCTGATTACTGCGGTCTGTCCCCAGAACGCAGCTTTGCGCGGAGCTGTGGCAGTCTGCGGTCGTGACCACGATCGCTATCCTGGGTGCGGGCAAGATCGGCGAGGCATTGCTGTCCGGACTGCTCGCTGCCGGTCGTAGCCCGGATGACCTGATGTTCACCGAGCGCCATCCCGACCGGGCTGCCCTGCTCGAGAAGACCTACCGGGTACGCGCGGTCGACACCGGCACTGTCGCGCGGAAGGCCGACGTCCTGGTCGTCGCGGTGAAGCCGCAGGACATCGACCCGTTGCTGGCCGAGCTCGCCGGGCTGGTCGGCCCAAGCACGCTGGTCGTGAGCTTGTGCGCGGGGCTGCCGACCGCGCTCTACGAGCGTCGACTGCCCGACGGGGTGCCGGTCGTGCGAGTCATGCCCAACACCCCGATGCTGGTCGGCGAGGCGATGAGCGCGGTGTCGGCCGGTCGCTTCGCCACCGAGGCGCACCTGGAGCTGACCGAGGACCTGCTCGGCAGCGTGGGCAAGGTGGTCCGGGTGCCGGAGAGCCAGCAGGATGCCGTCACCGCGCTGTCCGGTTCCGGCCCGGCCTACTTCTTCTACCTGGTGGAGGCGATGATCGACGCGGGGATCCTGCTCGGGCTGCCCCGGCCGATGGTGACCGAGCTGATCACCCAGTCCGCGGTCGGTGCGGCCCGGATGCTGCGCGACACCGGTGAACATCCGGTGCTGCTGCGGGAGGCGGTGACCTCTCCTGGCGGGACGACGATCATGGCGATCCGGGAGCTGGAGCGCCATGGCGTGCGGGCTGCGTTGCTGGCCGCCATCGAGGCGGCGCGGGAGCGGTCGGTCGAACTCGGACTGGCCCACCAGGACTGAGGACCACCACGACTGAGGGCGGCAGTCGCACGAGCACCACCTGTCCCGCTACTCTCATCAGAACATGAGCGTCACGGACCGCGGGAGGGGAAGCCCAGCGGGCGCGACGTGGTGAGGACGCGATGACGCATGCCGACGAACGAGCAGGCCGGACCGGGCAAGGTTCAGTTCCTCACGGTCGCTGAGGTGGCCGCGATGATGCGCGTATCCAAGATGACGGTTTACCGGCTGGTGCACGCGGGTGAGCTGCCCGCAGTACGCGTCGGGCGCTCCTTCCGGGTTCCGGAGGTGGCAGTACACGGATACCTTGAGAACGCCTACTTCGACGCCGGGTGAGGTCCGGCCGGTTGCACGTCGCCCATTCGGGCCGGAGTAATCTGAGCCGCCGCCCACGCCCACAGCGCGGTCTGCCGGGCGTTTCCTAGCATCCACGACCAGCGAGGAGGCCGAGCATGGGCTCGGTGATCAAGAAGCGCCGCAAGCGCATGTCCAAGAAGAAGCACCGCAAGTTGCTGCGTAAGACCCGGGTCCAGCGTCGCAAGCTGAACAAGTAGTTCATCCCGGCCACATCGCAAGGCCGTCCCGACTCCCCCCATCCCGACTCCCAGCGCGCCCGTAGCATGGTGCGCTGTTGTCGTGCGTGACCAGGAAGCAGCATGGTGCCGTCCACGGTCCTCGTCACCGGGGTCAGCCGCTTCGTCGGTGGCCAGCTGGCGGCCCGGCTCGCAGCCGATCCCGGTATCGACCGTGTGCTCGGGGTGGATGTGGTGCCGCCGCGCCGAGACCTGCTGCGGCGAATGGGACGCGCCGAGTTCGTCCGGGCCGACCTCCGCAACCCACTGATCGCCAAGGTGATCTCCGCTGCCAAGGTCGACACGGTGGTGCATGCCGCGATGACCGTCAACGGGCCCACAAGTAAGTCCAGCACGGTGAAAGAGATGAACGTCATCGGCACGATGCAGCTCCTGGCGGCTTGCCAGAAGTCAGCGACGGTGACTCGGCTGGTCGTGAAGTCCACCAGTGCGGTGTACGGGGCGAGCCCCCAGGATCCGGCGATGTTCACCGAACGGGACGAAGCACAGGACCTGCCGGCCTCGGGCTATGCCAAAGACGCGGTGGAGATCGAAGGCTACATCCGCGGTTTCGCCCGGCGGCGCGATGACGTGGACGTCACGGTACTGCGCTGCACCGATCTCATCGGCCCGCGCATCGACACTGTCCTGACCCGATACTTCGCACTGCCTGTGGTGCCGACTGTGCTGGGCTACGACGGTCGGATGCAACTGCTGCACGAGGAGGACGCGCTAGGAGTGCTCGAGCGGGCTACCCGGCAGCGGCTGCCCGGCGTGTTCAACGTCGGCGGCGACGGCGTGCTGCTGCTGTCCCAGGCGATCCGGCGGGCGGGCCGGATCCCGGCTCCGATACCCGAGCCGGCGGTGGCCACCGTCGGGCGGCTGCTGCGTAGCGGGGCGCTCATCGGCTACTCCCCGAAGCAGACCCGGTTCCTCAACTTCGGCCGGGTGCTGGACACGACCCGGTTGCGTACCGAGTTCGGTTTTACCCCCCGGTGGACCACTGTCCAAGCATTTGATGACTTCGTGCACGGCCGAGCGCTGCGGCCGGTGATCGACCCGAAGCGGGTGGCCCGGATAGAGGCCGGTCTGCTCACGCTCGCGGCGCGGCTGCGGTAGAAGGGCGGAGGATGCCGGAAGCGCGAGTGATTCCGCTGCACCGCTGCCAAGAAGGCGCAGACGAGGCGATCGCCGGGGGGCTGCGGGCGGCCGGCGGTACGGGCGAGGTGGGGGACCCGCAGTGGTACCAGGATCTGGCCCTTCTGCTGGCGTTCGCGCGGCGGCGGGTGACTGGTGACTACGGCGTCGACGCCTTCGGCTTCGACCCGGACCTCACCGTGAATGTGCTGCTACCGCTGCTGCGCCCGCTGTATCGCAGATGGTTCCGGGTCGAGACGATTGGCGTGCGACACGTGCCCTCTGCGGGCAGCGCACTGGTGGTCGCCAACCACTCCGGGACGCTGCCGCTGGATGCGGTGATGACTGCGGTGGCGCTGCATGACCAGCATCCGGCCCGGCGGCACCTGCGGATGCTCGGCGCCGATCTGCTGTTCCGCACACCACTGCTGGGCTCGTTGGCGCGCAAGTCGGGTCAGACCCTGGCCTGCCGGTCCGACGCGGAGCGGTTGCTCACCTCCGGCGAGCTGGTCGGGGTGTGGCCGGAGGGATTCAAAGGCATCGGCAAGCACTACCGCGACCGGTACAAGCTGCAGCCCTTTGGGCGTGGCGGGTTCGCTTCCGCAGCTTTGCGTACTCAGACGACGATCATTCCGTGCTCCATCGTGGGCGCGGAGGAGATCTACCCGATGGTCGGCGATATCAAGCCGCTGGCCCGGCTGCTCGGCCTACCGTACTTCCCGGTGACGCCGTTCTTCCCACTCCTGGGGCCGCTGGGGACGATCCCACTGCCGTCCAAGTGGTACATCGAGTTCGGCGAGCCTGTCCCCACCGATGGCTACGATCCTGGTTCGGCTGAGGACCCAGCGCTGATCTTCAACCTCACCGACCAGGTACGTGAGACCATCCAGCAGACCCTGTACCGGTTGCTCAGCCAGCGCCGTAACACGTTCCTCGGCTGACCTCCACCCCCGGCGTGTCCGGCTCCCGTGCACGGTGAGTCGGGCACTGGTGCACGGTGAGTCGGGCACTGGTGCATATGCACGGCGTGCACGGGAGCACGACACGGCGTGCACGGGAGCACGACACGCCGGACGGGGGTTAGGCGCGGGAGCGTCGCTGATGGGCTAGGCCGGCGGCGACTGCACCGGCCAGCACCCCGACGCCCAGCACGGAGGGCACCCCGATTCTTGCCGCCTTGCGACCGGTTCGGAAGTCTCGGATCTCCCAGCCGCGGGCCCGGGCGGTCTCCCGAAGGTCGGGATCAGGGTTCACCGCGACCGCGGTGCCCACCAGCGAGAGCATCGGGATGTCGTTGGCCGAGTCGGAGTACGCGGTGCAGCGCTGCAGGTCGAGGCCCTCCTTGAGAGCCAGCGCATGTACTGCCTGCGCCTTGGCCGCTCCGTGCAAGATGTCGCCCACCAAGAGGCCGGTGTACAACCCGTCGACGGTCGTCTCTGCCACGGTACCCAGCGCTCCGGTGAGACCGAGCCTGCGGGCGATGATCGTGGCCAGCTCCACCGGGGTCGCGGTGACCAGCCACACCCGCTGCCCGGCGTCGAGGTGCATCCTCGCCAGCGCCAGGGTCCCCGACCAGATCCGGTCGGCCATCAGCTCGTCGTAGATGTCCTCACCGAGCTCGACGACCAGTTTGGTGGGCCTGCCGGCCACGAACGACAGCGCCCGCTCGCGGCCGGCGCGGATTTCCTCGGGGCTGAGCTCCCTGCCGAACACCCGGAACCTCAGCTGCTGCCACCCAAACGATGCGAGGGCCCCGCTGGTAAGGAACTTCCTGGCGGCCAGGCCACGGGCGAAGTAGAAGATCGACGCGCCCCTCATCATGGTGTTGTCGACGTCGAAGAAGGCTGCCGCGGTGAGGTCCGGGGGGATGGCCAGCACGGCCTCCAGCCCAGCCTCCACCTCCGCGACAGCCGCGCTGGCAAGGGCGGCATCGGCAGCGGCTTCCCCGGCAAGGGTCGCCAGTTCGGCTCGCTCCTTCTGGCTACCCTGCTGCCGCCATCGTGGCACTGGGATCCCGCCCTGACATTCCAGTCGTGATTCTTCCGCTAGCCTCGCTAGCCCCGCTGCCAGTCCCGCTTCAACGGAAACCAATCACCAGACTGCCGTGACGACTTCACCTGAGCAACCAAACAGGGAGGGCTTGGTGGAAAGCGGTCGGAACCACTCCAGATCAGCCTAGGACGGCGGTGGCAGCATCGGCAGCGGAATTCCCGGCAACGGCAAGGGAATCCCAGGCGATGATGAGTCGCTCCAGGGCAACGGTCGCGCGGGCTGGGGTCCGGGCTGTCCTGGAGTCGGAAGCACGCCACCAGTGTCGGGGAGCCCGGGCCGACCACGCTGTTCCGTCTGAGCGGGAGCCTGATCGGGGTTCCCCGACGGTGAACCGAGCAGACCGGGCGGAATGGCGTCGGGCGAGCTTGCCGCAGGTGCGCTGGAGGGGTCCGGCAGCGGCACGGCGGAAGAGGTGCCCACCGGAATCCGGGTGCAGGCGTTCCTCGCCGGTAGCCATCCCAGGTCATCACGGTTGCCGGAGATGACTGTGGTGCAATCGGACCGGTTATCCAGGGCTGAGGTTCTCGCGACAACCCGGTCCAGCAGTCCGAGTGTGCTGTCCAGCCGTGCTGTGGCGGGCAGGGGAAGCGCAGTGCGGACCGCCTGTAGGCGGGTTTCCTGCTGCTCGGCCCAGCTGCGCAGCCCGGACAGGATATTGGTCTGGCCGTCGGCGGCCAGCGCGGTGAGCAGCCTGGCGCCTGCGGTGGTGTCAGCGTCGAAGTCGTCAAGAACCCGGACGAACTTGTCTTGCCCAGCGGACCAGTTGCCAGCGGCATCGGTGTGTTCCGCCATCGTCTCGATCTCGCTCACCCGGGCACTGGCGAACTCGAGGTGCTTGAGTGCCTTTGGCTGGTCACCGAAGGTCAACCCGAGCTCGGCGGACTCGGCGCTGCGCTTGAATGTGTACAACGCGTCACCGGGCAACGCATCGCGGGACAGCAGGACGCTCATCCCGGACAGTGACATCAGCAGGCACAACGCTGCAGCTGCCGCCACTACCAGCCGCCCCCGGGTCTCATCGGGGACCCAACGACGGTTCCGGGACGCTTGCCGAGGGCTGGACAGCGGCAGGACGGGGCTGGTGCCATCGTGCACAACGGAGGAGAACTCCGCCATGACGCGCTGACGCATCCGCTCCCGCTCGGCTGGATCCGGCCCGATCATCGCCTCGCTCTGAGCTCCGAACTGACGCAATGCTGCAACGACGGCAAGCTCACGATCAAAGCTGTGGTCGGAGACTTCGCGCATGCCGCCGTCTACAGCTCGGGCAAAGTTTTCCTGCTCTTGCCCGTCACTGGCCCGACCCCCGGATCCGCGCGTTGTCCTCACCACCTTCGGGCCCCTCTGTCATGTCGTTCGGAGCAACGAGTGGCGACCGGCGTGGTTACGGCCGGCGCCACTGTGATAACCGTCCCTCGGGTAATCATCGCAGCCCGTCGGGCAAAAGCTGCGCCAGCCGGCGCACCGCGCGGTGTTGCAGCGCCTTGACCGCACCCTCGTTGCGGCCCATCACAGCTGCGGTCTCAGAGACCGACAGGCCCTGCATGAAGCGCAGCATGATGCACTCCTGCTGATCGTGGCCCAGCTGAGCGACGCAGCGCATGAGTTCGGCGGCGGTGGCCTCCTCCACGACCTCATGCTCGGGGCCGCGGTCATCTGCGCTGGAGTCAAGGATGTCGGCGGTGGTCATCTCCAGCCGGTACCGGCTGGATTTGACGTGGTCGAGCACCAGGTTACGCGCGATGGTGACGAACCAGGCGCCCACGTCGCGGCCTTGGTAGCTCACTGAGGAGATCCTGCGCAGTGCGCGTAGGAAGGTCTCACTGGTGAGGTCTTCAGCGAGCGGGCGATCACTCACGCGGAACAGGACGAAACGGAAGACTACATCGACATACCGGTTGTAGAGCTGGCCGAAGGCATCCTGATCACCCTGCTGGGCCGCTGCCACGAGCTCCCACGCGGCGACGTCGACCTCCGGGCCGGGGGGGTCGGCAGCGCCGGTATCCACAGGAGCGCCACCCACGGGGACGCCACCCACAGGGGCGGCGCTCACGGGCACGTCGCCCGGATCCGTGGTGCGCGGATCCGGGATCGGCCCGGTGTCGGGGCGGGAGACGGACTTCACGCGATCAGACGTCCCGCTCGACACGGTCCACGACCGGATGGCCGAACCGGCGCAGGCATGCTGAGGGACCGCCCGTACGACGGACGCGCCGTCGCAGACCGGCCCCGTGGTTGCGGGGTCCATCTCGGTTGCGGCATGAGCCACTCCCTCGTTCGCATCGTGCCGACCGTTCGCGCCAACGGTCGGCTAGCGCGGGCGGAAGCATACGACGCCGACACGCTACGCGGTGCACATCCCGGGCTCCGGACGGTCCGCACTGGTAGATGACCTTCCTGATGGCTGGCGTTTCCGGTAGCTGATACTCCTGGTCGCGGACGTTGGCAGCGCATGCCAGGCACCGCCGAGAGCCGGGCGGTCGATGTAGTCGCCAGCAGGGTCGGCCGGATGACTCGAGACCGTGCTCCGCTCCCCGCGACCCGCGGTCTGGAGACAGATTGCCGTTATGCGGCGGTAATTACTGCAGTCTGTCTCCAGAACGCGGCCCGGGGAGGGTGAGATGCAGCATGAGGTGACCCTGCTGGTCCGGGCGGACTGCCATGCGTGTGCCGCCGCCTGCGACGACATCGCCCGGATCTGCGCTGAACTCGACGTTCCGTGGCGGGTCAGCGACGTGGACACCGACCCGGAACTGCGGGCCGAGTACGGCGACCGGGTGCCGGTGATCCTCGTCGACGGGCGGGAACACGGCTTCTGGACGGTGCAGGAGCAGCGTCTGCGGGCCGCGCTCACCTGGTGAACAGCGTCACGATCTGATCTCTTACTGAACCACCTGCCGGTACGGCACCGAAAGGGCGTGTGTGACTTCATCCCGTTTATCCGCCCGGTTGTCCTTGCCCGGAGCCGCTCTCATCGGCTTGCTGTCGGTGGCGGCCGGCCTCGGGACCGGGCACCTGGTCGCCGGGCTGGTGTCGCCGACCGCCTCACCGTTCCTCGCGGTGGGCGGCACCGCGATCGACCTCACCCCCAGCTCGCTGAAGGATTTCGCGATCCGCACCTTCGGTACCTATGACAAGGTCGTGCTGCTGCTGGGCATGGCGGTGGTGATCGCACTATTCGGGGTGGTCGCCGGACTGCTGTCCCGGCGCTCCCGCACCCCCGGGCTGATCCTGGTCCTACTGCTCGGCGCGGTCGCTGTCGTCGCCGTGATGACCCGGCCCAATGCCGGTGCGCTCGACCCCCTCGCCCCGCTGGCTGCGCTGATCGTCAGTTCGGCGACGTTCGCCGGGCTGCACCGCTGGGCTCTGTCCGCAGGGGAGCGGGCCGCCGACACAGCGGCGGTGGGGGTGTCGCGCCGCAAGCTGCTGGCGGGGTCTGCAGCGGTCGCGGCGGGCGCCGGCCTCGCAGCGGCAGGCGGTCAGCTGCTCGCTCGGCGGGGTGGCGTCGAGGCCTCCCGCGCTGCGGTGGGCCGGATCGTGCCCACGGTTGCCGCCCGGCCGATCCCGGCCGGGGCGGACTTCGCCGCCGACGGGTCGCCGACCTTCATCACCCCGAACCGGGACTTCTACCGCGTCGACATCAACCTCACGCTGCCACAGCTTCGCGCCGAGGACTGGCGGCTGCGCATCCACGGGATGGTCGACCGGGAACTTAACCTGAGCTGGGCGGACCTGACCTCCCGGCCGCTGGTCGAGCGCACGGTAACGATGACCTGCGTGTCCAACGAGGTCGGCGGGCCCTACATCTCCACCTCGAACTTCACTGGCGTGCTGCTGGCCGACATCCTCGAAGAGGCGGGCGTGCAACGAGGCGCCGACCAGGTGTTCACCACCAGCGTCGATGGCTGGACCTGCGGCACCCCGACCGCGGACGTCGCCGACCCGAGCCGGCAGTCCATGCTGGTGATCGGGATGAACTCCGAGCCGCTGCCGATCGAGCATGGTTTCCCGGTTCGGATGCTCGTCCCTGGGCTCTACGGTTTCGTCTCCGGGACCAAGTGGATCACTGATATGGAGCTCACCACCTTCGACGCGAAGCGGGCCTACTGGTTGCAGCGCGATTGGGCGCAGCGCGCGCCGATCAAGACCATGTCCCGGATCGACAGTCCCGGCTCGTTCGGACGGGTCAGCCGGGACGCCCCGATCACGGGTGTCGCGTGGGCGCAGACCAGGGGCATCGAGAAGGTCGAGGTTCGGGTGGACCGGGGCGAGTGGCGACCCGCGGAGTTGTCCACTGAGGTCAACGTGGACACTTGGCGGATGTTTAGGCTGCGGGGCCGCTGGGAACCCGGCAGCCACGTAGCGGAGGTCCGTGCCACGGACCGGACGGGGTACACCCAGACCCCGGACCGGGCCGCACCCATCCCGGATGGTGCCAGCGGATGGCACTCGGTGCAGTTCACTGTCCAATAAGGACGACCAAAACGCAGCCTGGATGTGTCCTATTCGTGATCCGCCTGGCGTGAACTGGTCCTCGGGGTAACCCGAAGTAATACAAGTGAGGCCCGGACTAGCCGGGCAGCCCGATGAGGAGTTGAGATCGAGTTGAGAAAGATCCAGCGACTGGCTGCGGTCGGCGCCATGGCAGCCCTGACCATTTCGCTCGGTGCGTGCAGTAGCGCGGAGACGCCGGCGGCCGACGCTCCAGCCGAGGTGCCGGCCGACGCGCCAGCTCTGCCTGGCGATACGGACCCAGCGACGCCCAGCACTACGGGCGTCACCCAGACCTCGGACATCTTCGGTCAGGGTTGCAGCCAGGTACCCACGGAAGGCGAGGGCTCGGCGGAAGGCATGGTCGACGACCCGGTGGCCACTGCGGCCAGCAACAACCCGCTGCTGAAGACCCTGACGGCGGCGGTGACCGCGGCCAACCTGGGTGACACGCTGAACAGTGCCGAGGCCATCACCGTGTTCGCCCCAGCCGACACTGCCTTCCAGGACTTGGAGGCCAAGACGCCGGGCATCACCAACCAGCTGACCACCGACCCGAACGTGGCGTCGGCGGACAGCCAGCTGGCCACTATTCTGAAGTACCACGTGGTCGGGCAGCGCTATGACGCCGCGGGCCTCGTTGAGGCTGGCACGGTTGACACCCTGCAAGGCGGCAAGTTGACCATCGCCGGCACCGAGACGGCACCGACGGTGAACGGCGCCCAGGTGTTGTGCGGCAACATCCCCACCGAGAACGCCACTGTGTTCGTGATTGGGGAGGTGCTGACGCCGCCGGCGTCCTGAGAAGCCGCTGGCTTCTTGAGTTAGGCGACAGCTACCACCCGTCAGGGGCGGCTTCACGATGGAGCCGCCCCTGACGCATGTCTGAAACCATGCTGGGCGTCCGGGTCGCGACTTTGTTCATACGTTCACAAGCGGCTACCGTGGTAGCCGCATCGCTGGACGCCCGGTAGTGCGGCGGTGCCGACCCGCGAGCCCGAACACAGCGCGGCGCCGGGTCTAGCGGGCAGAGCATCTGGCGGGCAGCGGCATTGAGTGGATGATATGAGAGGAATTGTCACGGTGCATGAGCACGGCAGGTACGGCACCGTACCCGAGGCTGCGGTCGCCCGCCTCGCCGTCTACCTGCGGGTGCTCACCTCGATGATCGAGCAGGGTGTGGCCACGATGTCCAGTGAGGAGCTGGCCGGCGCGGCGGGGGTGAACTCCGCGACGCTGCGAAAGGACCTGTCTTATGTGGGTTCCTACGGCACTCGCGGTGTGGGCTATCACACGGCGCGGCTGGTGGAGCACATCGAGCGGCTACTCGGGCTCACCCGGCACCACAGCGTCGCCGTGGTCGGCATCGGCAACCTCGGTCATGCACTGGCCAACTACGGCGGTTTCCCCGACCGCGGCTTCCCGGTCACGGCACTGTTCGACGTCGATGAGGACCTGATCGGGGTCCCGGTCGGCGGGCTGCCCGTCGACCACATCGACAGCATCCCGGCGGTGTGCGTCGAGCGAGAGGTGACCATCGGGGTGATCTGCACCCCGTCGGTGGCCGCCCAGTCGGCGTGTGACCTGCTGGTGGCCGGTGGCGTGCGGTGCATCTTGAACTTCGCCCCGGTGGTGCTGCAGGTATCCGACGACGTCGAGGTACGCAGGGTGGATCTCGCGGTGGAGCTGCAGATCCTGTCGTTCCACGACGCCCGCCGTGCCAGCGGCTCCATCGGTGATGGGGTGCTGCCGGTGGTCGATGCGGTCAACGGTGCTGCCGGGATCGCGGTGGGCCGATGAGCCTGCTGGTCGTCGGGCTGTCCCACCGCAGCGCGCCAGTCGGAGTGCTGGAGGCCGCCGCGGTGCCCTCCGCGGACGCCGGCAAGGTTGCCTGCGAGCTGCTCAAGCGCGAGCACGTCGTCGAGGCGTTACTGCTGTCCACCTGCAACCGGGTCGAGGTCTACGCGGTGGTGCAGACCTTCCACGGCGGCCTGGCCGACATCACCGACGTGCTGGCGCAGCAGTCCGCGATGGCCCTGGATCAGTTGTCCGACCACCTTTACGTGCACTACGCAGCCGCCGGGGTGGAGCACCTGTTCTCGGTGGCCGCCGGGCTCGACTCGATGGTCGTCGGTGAGCCGCAGATCCTTGGTCAGCTGCGCGCCGCGTACGCGGGTGCCGAGCAGGCCGGCGCTGTCGGGCGCACCCTGCACGAGGTCGTGCAGCAGGCGCTGCGGGTCGGCAAACGGGTGCACACCGAGACCGGAATCGACGCCGCGGGCGCCTCGGTGGTCTCTGAGGTCTTGGCCGATGCGGTGGAGGCGCTGGCTGCGGCCGGCCGGCCGGGTCTGGCCGACCGGCGGGCGCTGGTGCTCGGCGCCGGTTCGATGGGTGGCCTGGCCGCGGCGCAGCTGCGCCGGTCCGGCGTGGCCGAGATCGTGCTGGCCAATCGCACCGAGGTCAGCGCGCAGCGGCTGGCGGCGCTGTGCGAGGCCGAGGGCACGCCCGCCCGGGCCGTCGGCCTGGACGGCATGACAGCGGCGCTCGCCACCGCTGACCTGGTGATCTGTTGCACCGGCGCGACCGGCACCGTGCTCGGTGTCGAGCAGGTCGCCGATGCCCGGGGGTGCTCACGGGCGCCGCTGGTGGTGTGCGACCTCGGGCTGCCCCGCGACGTCGAGGCCGGGGTGGCGCAACTGCCCGGCGTGACTCTGCTGGACCTGACCACGGTGGCGCACCGGTTGGAGCGGCGCACCACCGTGTCGCAGGCGATCAGCGCCGCGCACCGCCTCGTCGCGCAGGAGGTCCGCAGCTACCTGGTGGCCCAGCGCACCGCGGAGGTGACTCCGACGGTCACGGCGCTGCGCAAGCGGGCCGCCGAGGTGGTGGACGCCGAGCTGCTACGGCTGGACGGCCGGCTGCCCGGGCTTGATCACGTCGTGCGTGATGAGCTGGCCCGCACCGTCCGCCGGGTGGTGGACAAGCTGTTGCACGCCCCCACGGTGCGGGTCAAGCAGCTCGCCGAGTCCGGTGGTGGGGAGGCCTACGCCGACGCCCTGCGCGAGTTGTTCGAGCTGGACCCGCAGGCCGCCGCCGCCATCGCCGCGACTATCCGCCCGCCGTCTGACCCTGACCCTTCCGGTCCTTCTGGTCTTTCTGGGGCACCGTGATGGCCCTGTTGCGACTGGGGACCCGCGCCAGCGCCCTGGCACTCGCCCAGACCGAGTGGGTGGCGCAGCGGTTGCGTGCCGCCGGGTTGCAGGTGCGCATCGTGCCGGTGCGTACCGACGGGGATGCCTGCTCGGCGCCGGTCGCCGAGATCGGGGTCGGGGTGTTCGTGTCGGCGTTGCGCGAGGCTCTGCTGGCCGGTGAGGTCGACGTCGCGGTGCACTCCTGCAAGGACCTGCCGACCGCGCCCGACCCGCGGCTGGTGCTGGCCGCTGTGCCGGAGCGCGCGGATCCCCGCGATGCGCTGGTGGCCCGGGGCGGGATGGTGCTGGGGGCGTTACCCCCCGGTGCGGTGGTTGGCACCGGCTCGCCGAGGCGCGGTGCGCAGCTTCGCGCACTGGGCTTGGGCCTGCAGGTGGAATCGATCCGCGGCAACGTCGACTCGCGGATCCGGCGGGTCGTCGACGGGGAGCTCGATGGTGTGGTGATCGCAGCCGCCGGGTTGGTCCGGCTCGGCCGGATCCAGGAAGCCACCGAGCTGCTCGACCCGATACAGATGCTGCCCGCGCCCGGGCAGGGAGCGCTGGCCTGCGAGTGCCGGGCCGGCGATCTGGACACCGAGCACCTGCTGGGTGCCTTCCTCGACGACGCCGGGGTACGTGCCGCGGTGACCGCCGAGCGGGCGTTGCTCGCCACGCTGGGGGCAGGCTGCACTGCCCCGGTCGGAGCGCTTGCCGACGTCGTCGAGGACTTGGACGACGACGGGCAGGTCGTGCTGCGGCTGTCCCTGCGGGGGGTTGCAGCGACTGCGGACGACCACCTGCTCCGGTCGTCTGCCACTGGAGAGCTGACCGATGCCGAGAACCTCGGCCGCGACGTCGCGGCCGAGCTGCTGGACCTGGGTGCCGGCGCGCTGGGTGCGGGACCCAGCGTCGCGGGGGTCCGGGTCGAGAACCGATGGGAAACGAGTAGGTAGATGAGCCGTGCCCGCAAGATCACCGGACGGATCGCGTTCGTCGGTGCTGGTCCCGGCGACGCTGGGATGCTCACCGTTCGAGCCCAGCAACTGCTGGCCTCCGCCGCGCTGCTGGTGACCGACCCCGACGTGCCCGCCGACATCCTCGCGGTAGCTGACCAGGGCGCCGAGGTGCGCCCGGCGGTGGGCGAGCCTGGCGATGTCGCCAAGGACCTGGTCACCGAGGCCAAGGGTGGCCAGACCGTGGTGCGGCTGGTAGCCGGGGACCCGCTGACCGCCGATGCCGTGGTCGCCGAGGCGCTGGCCGTGGCCCGCACGTCGGTGCCCTTCGAGGTGGTGCCCGGGGTACCCGCGGCCACCGCGGTCCCGGCCTTCGCCGGGGTGCCGCTGGGCTCCGGACACACCGAAGCCGACGTCCGGTCCGGGGTTGACTGGGTGTCGCTGGCGGCGGTGTCGGGTCCACTGGTGTTGCACGCCACCGCCTCGCATCTGGCTGAGACGGCGTCCGCGCTGGTCGAGCACGGGCTGCCAGGGCAGACTCCGGTTGCGGTCACCGCCGCGGGCACCGAGCCCACCCAGCACACCGTGGAGACCACGCTCGGGGCACTGAGCCGCGACGCCGGCGAGCTCGCCGGACCGTTGGTGGTCACGGTCGGCTCGGTGGTCGGGCAGCGGGCGAAGCTGTCCTGGTGGGAGTCCCGGGCGCTGTATGGCTGGAAGGTGCTGGTGCCGCGCACCAAGGAGCAGGCCGGCGTGATGAGCGAGCGGCTGGGGGTGCACGGCGCGGTCCCGGTGGAGGTGCCGACGATCTCGGTGGAGCCGCCCCGGTCTCCGGCGCAGATGGAGCGCGCGGTCAAGGGCCTGGTCGACGGTCGGTACCAGTGGGTGGTGTTCACCTCCACCAACGCGGTCCGGGCGGTGTGGGACAAGTTCCACGAATTCGGGCTGGACGCCCGTGCGTTCGCCGGTGTGAAGATCGCCTGCGTGGGGGAGGCGACCGCGGAGCGGGTGCGCTCGATGGGGATCGTCCCCGAGCTGCTGCCCTCGGGCGAACAGTCCTCCGACGGGCTGCTGGCCGACTTCCCGCCCTTCGATGACGTCCTCGACCCGGTGGATCGGGTCCTGCTGCCGCGCGCGGACATCGCGACTGAGACGCTGGCCGCGGGGCTGCGCGAGCGTGGCTGGGAGATCGACGATGTGACGGCCTACCGCACGGTGCGGGCCGCCCCGCCGCCTGCCGAGACCCGCGAGATGATCAAGACTGGTGGCTTCGACGCGGTGTGTTTCACGTCCTCGTCCACGGTGCGCAACCTGGTCGGTATCGCGGGCAAGCCGCACGCTCGCACGATCGTCGCCTGCATCGGCCCAGCCACTGCCGAGACCGCCGTAGAGTTCGGCCTCCGAGTAGACGTGCAACCCGAGGTAGCCCAGGTCGGCGCCCTGGTAGACGCCCTGGCCGACCACGCCGCCGATCTCCGCGCCCAAGGCGCCCTCCCCCCACCCCGCAAAGCCAAAACCCGCCGCCGCTGATGTGGATAACCCGTGAGTGGCAATGCGAGTCATAGCTCGTAACGCCACTCACGGGTCGGAGGCCCGATGTACCCGACGAGTAGGCCGCGGCGGCTGCGGACCACGCGTGCGATGCGCCAGCTGGTCTCCGAGACGACGGTGATGTCGCATCAGCTGGTGTTGCCGGTGTTCGTCAAGCAGGGGGCCAGCGAGCCGGTGCCGATCGCCTCCATGCCCGGTGTCGTCCAGCACACTCGGGAATCGCTGCGCAAGGCCGCGGCAGATGCGGTGGCCGCAGGGGTGGGCGGGATCATGCTTTTCGGTGTGCCCGCTACCAGGGACGCCACCGGCTCCGGCGCCACCGACCCGGACGGCGTACTCAACGCGGCCCTGCGCGACGTGCGCGCCGAGGTCGGCGACGACATCGTGATCATGGCCGACACCTGCCTGGATGAGTTCACCGATCACGGCCATTGCGGCCTGCTGGACGCGGTCGGCGGGGTGGACAACGATGCCACCCTCGCGGTGTACGCCGAGATGGCCGTCGCCCAGGTCCGAGCAGGGGCGCACCTGGTCGGGCTCAGCGGCATGATGGACGGCCAGGTCGGGGTGGTGCGGGAGGCGCTGGACGCCGCCGGCCACCAGGATGCGGGGATCCTCGCCTACAGCGCCAAGTACGCCTCGGCGTTCTACGGGCCGTTTCGCGATGCGGTGGAATCGCAGCTGACCGGGGACCGCTTGACCTACCAGCAGGACCCGGCGAACGCCCGGGAGGCGTTGCGGGAGGCGGCGCTGGATCTCGCCGAGGGCGCGGACATCGTGATGGTCAAGCCCGCGATGCCCTACCTGGACGTGCTGCGCGCCGTCGCCGAGGTCTCCGATGTCCCGGTCGCCGCCTACCAGGTGTCTGGTGAGTACTCGATGGTGGAGGCGGCGGCAGCGCGCGGTTGGCTGGACCGGCGGCGGGCTGTGCTGGAGACGCTGACCTCGATCCGCCGGGCCGGTGCTGATCTGGTGCTGACCTACTGGGCGGTGCAGGCGGCGGGCTGGTTGCGCTGATCCCGGGAGTTCCGTGCGGCGCGGGTCTAGCGCCGCTAACGTCGACGCATGACGATTCCACCGCCCTCGGGCGGCTATCCAACCGGCCCGGCGCCGCTGCGGGGAACCCGGCCCAGGGTGGTCGAGATCTCCTTCTGGCTCTGGATCGCCACCGTGTTCCTCGGCGTGCTTGGCGTCGTCGTCATGTACATCCAGATCGACCTGCTACGGGCCGAGCTGGTCAACAGCCTGCTCGCCCAGGATCCGACGGTGGACCGGTCGACGGTTGAGAGATTCGCGACGGTCGGGTCCGTCGTCGCGATCGTGATTGGACTGTTGCTCGTCGGGGCCCAGCTATTGTTGGTGTTCCTCATGCGCGGCGGTCGCAACTGGGCGCGGATCGTGCTGGCCGTGCTCGGCGGTCTGATCGTGCTGTTCGGGGTGATCGGTTTCGCAGCGAGTTCAGCGTCCGGGTTGCTGCAGCTGCTGTTGCTCGTCGGGGCAATCGTGACCATGTTCCTACCAACCGCGAACGCCTGGTTCCGCCCTCGCCACCCCGAGTTCTGACGAATCCGGGGCGGCGCCCGGCTTGCCGCTGCGGGCCGTGGCAGGTATGCGGGTGCCCTCGCCGTTGCACCGCTACCAGCGGGACGTCTCAGCCGCCCCGCTGGTCCCGACGGGCATCCGCCGGAGGTTGAGCCGCGGCACCGCTAGCCGGGCTTCGCCCCATGCCCGAAGGCGTGCCCCTGGCTGGTTGCGGTTGGGGGCTCCGGTCGGCGGGATCTAGACCGTGACCGGCGTGCCGGTCCGGTGTATGAACCGCCGGAGCGGTTGG
>JBQTHE010000010.1:0-6638 GCA_052390115.1 Pseudonocardiales bacterium
GCAGCGTCCGGGTCACGTACCGCCAGTTGTAGCTCTCGAACAGCGCCACCTCCTCGCCGCGCACGTCCTCGCGCTCGGATGTCCACCCCAGGTACCGATCCCGGTACTGGCTCGTCTCGATCGACGAAGACGGCCGCCGTGAGCGCCGCGCCGGAACGGGCGAACGGAGCCTGCGCGCGGATGGCGGCGATCGCGCCGACCGCGACGAGGAACGCGACGCCTACCGTGGCGATCACGATCCAGAGCGCCGGGTGTCGAGGCCGCCAGCCCGGTCCAGAGCGGGCCTGTAGGTCCTAACGGGTGGTTATTGCTCATGTGGGTGTCATCCTACTGCGATTTGAGGGCGCGGAAGTAACAGCGAGCGCGCGAATCGCCATGAGTTTGGTGGGGCCCGCAGTCACTTGAGGGTGGTTGGCGTCCCTGGCGCACCGAACCTCCAGCTGTTGCTGCGCGCCGGGTCCGGCCTCGACAACGTGGACGTCGCGGCCGCCACCCGACGCAGCGGCGAGGTCGTCCGCGTGCCCAGCTCCGCACGGCAACGATCGAGGAGGACGAAGTCCAGGTGAAGCCCCTGCGCGCCGAGCTCATCGCCGACCGTGGCGCGGCGGCAAGCGGACCCGAGTTCTTCCGGTGCCCGACGTTCCTGCTCGCCGAGGGTGTGACGCATTCGCTGGTGATCGGCGGCGGCCGCATCGTGCTGCCGGTCATCCGTCGGGACGTTCCCGGGGTCGGCCACGACGCCATCTCGCCGTACGGCTACCCGGGCGGCCTGCTTCGCGACGACCCGCCGCACGTCGCGGACGTCGACTTCACCGATACCGGGTTGATTAGCCTTTTCGTTCGTGAGCGTCTGGGTGCTCCGACGCTGCGCGGTGGGGTTGTCCGGGGGTCGGTGCTGGTGAACGAGCCGTCCCGGCCCCGTGCGGTGAATCCGACGATGGCGAGGAAGGTGCGCAGCAACGAGCGGCTCGGTTACCGCTTCGAGGCGGTCCCGAGCGCAGCGGTGGACGACGACCTCGTGTTCGCGTTCGAGCGGGCATATGTCGAGACCATGCGCGGTGCCGGAGCCGACCAGCGCTACTACTTCGGAACCGACTACCTCCGTGCCTGCCTGCTCTTCGACTCGTCATGGCTGGTGGTGGTGCGCGGGCCCGAGGGTGATCTCGCGTCGGCGGCGATCGCGGCGATCAGCGACGGTTACCTGCACTGTTTCCTCAGCGGCACCGCGGACACCCACCGCGCCCGGTCTCCGGCCAAGAACATGATGATTGGGATGCTGGATCTGTCCGACAAATTGGGCCTTCCGCTCAATCTCGGCGGGGGAATGAAGGGACGCGACAGCCTGCATACCTTCAAGGCGGCCTTCACCAACATGACGGATGAGTTCGTCACCCACGATGTCGTGTGCGACCACGTGGCCTACGCGCGCCTCACCGCGGATCGCGGTCCCACGAGCTTCTTCCCGGCGTATCGCGCCCCGCGCCCCACCGGAGATGTCGAGAAAGCCGACGGTTCGTAGCGGGCCCTAGTCGAGGTCCGACCGTTCGCACGGCACGGGCCGATGCGTCGTGAGCTCGACGTTACCGACATTTCCGGCCCTGCCAACGTCGGTGGTGTCTCGTTCACGAGGCGCACAATCGCTGCGGAGGTGACCGGCTAGGTACGCGGGAGCACTGTTACCGGGGCGGTGACTCGTACGCGGACGGGGTCGCCGGGGCGCCAGGCCGCCGAACCGGGGGTGCGGCTGCGCAGGCGCAGCCCGCTGGCCAGCTCCAGCTGCACGAGCTGGTCGTGGCCGAAGTAGGAGCGACCGACGACGCGCGCCTCGACGGCACCGGCGCCGTCCGGGCCGATGGTCACGCCCTCCGGGCGTAGCACGATCTCGACCGTGCCGCGCAGCGCGCGGTCGGCGGGGAACCGTCCCAGCTCACAGTCGGCGACGCCCTCGGCGGCCGTGCCGGGCACGATGTCGGCGTCCCCCAGAAACTCGGCCACCCACCGCGTCGCCGGGCGGCTGTAGACCTCCTCCGGCGGGCCGACCTGCTCGATGCGCCCGTCCCGCATCACCGCCACGACGTCGGCCAGTGACAACGCCTCCTGCTGGTTGTGCGTGACCAGCAGGGCGCTGGCCCCCGCGGTACGCAGGATCGCGGCGACCTCCTCGCGCAGGCTGACCCGCAAACCCTCGTCCAGCGCGGCGAACGGTTCGTCGAGCAGTACCACGTCGGGGTCGGCCACCAGCGCGCGGGCCAGGGCGATCCGCTGCCGCTCGCCGCCGGAGAGCTCGTGCGGGTACGCCGCGGCCCGCGACGCCAGGCCCACCACTTCGAGGCACTCCTGCGCGCGGCCCGGCCGCGGCCCGGCGAAGGCCAGGTTGCCGGCCACGGTCAGGTGCGGGAACAGCGCCCCGTCCTGGAAGACCATCCCGATCCGGCGCCGGTCGGGCTCCTCCCAAGCGCCATTGCCCGCCACCTGCCGCCCGCCGATCCACACACTGCCGGCGTCGGGCACCTCAAATCCGGCGACGACGCGCAGCAGCGTGGTCTTGCCCGACCCGCTCGGACCCAGCAGGGCCACCAGCTTGCCCTGCTCGACCTGCAGGGTCGCCCCGGCAACGGCGCGGCTTGACCCGAACGCCTTCCGGATATCGGTGGCATGAATCGCGAGCAGGCTCATACTGCGCTTAGGCTACCCTATAGTTATGGACATAAGGGACATACGGTCGCCGGCTGGATCGTTCGGCGGCTGCGTCCCGACGCCAATGTGGTCGGAGGACAACGATGCTTTTGACGCTCATCCGTCGCCGGTGGACCGTCCTGGCCGTCATCGCCGTGGTGGCCGTCCTCGCCGTGGTCGGTGCGGTGGTCGCCTTCGGCGGTAGCGGCAGCGGCACCGGGGCCGGGCAGGGCGGTGACACCAGCGGCGGGAACCCCGAGGCTGGGGGCGCCATCGAGGTGACCACCGCCGGCATCGAGTTCGCCGACCGCCTCGTGGTCTACAACGGCCGTTCGCACTACGGCGACGAGCAGGCCTTCCGTGACTTCGAAGAGAAGACCGGGGTGGAGATCGAGCTGCGCGGTGGTACCGCGCCCGAGCTCTTCGAGCGGCTGCGGCAGGAGGGTGAGGACACCCCCGCCGACCTGCTGATCACCACTGACCTGGCCAACCTGTGGCGGGCCGAGCAGGCGGGTTTGCTGCAGAACGTCACCAGCGACACGCTGCAGGCCCAGGTGCCCGAACGCCTGCACGACGGCGGCGGTGCCTGGTGGGCGCTGTCGACCCGGCTGCGGGTGCCCGTCGTGTCCACCGAGCGGGTGCCCGAGGGGGCCGTGACCAGCTACGCCGACCTCGGCGACCCGCGCTTCGCGGGCCGCACCTGCCTGCGCACCTCGAGCAACGAGTACAACCAGTCGCTGGTCGCCGACATGATCGTCAAGCGCGGGCCGGAGGCCACCGAGGAGCTGCTGCGTTCGTGGATGGCCAACAAGCCGAAGATCCTGGGCTCCGACGGGGAGATGCTCGCGGTGATGGCGGCCGGTGACTGCGACCTCGGGCTGAGCAACCACTACTACCTCGGCCGGTCGCTGCAGGACAACCCCGACTTCCCGGTCGCGCCGGCGTGGCCCGACCAGGACGGGGCCGGGGCGCACGCCAACGTCTCCGGCATCGGCGTGGTGCGCGGTTCCGACGCGGTGCCGACCGCGGTGGCGCTGATGGAGTGGCTCACCTCGCCGCCCGCCCAGGAGCAGGTCGTGGCGGGCAGCGAGTTCGCCGCGAACCCGGATGTGCCGCCGCCCGCGCACATCCGGGACTGGGCCGACGTGAAGATCGACCCGATCGACGTGGAAAAGGTCGGGCCCCGGCTCGGCGAGGCCGTCGCCCTGATGCTGGAGGTCGGGTGGAACTAGGGGCCCCGTCCAGCGAGGTCACGGCAACGCCGCCGCGCCCGACCGGCCGGCGAACTCCGGGATGGGCGGTCCTGGGCGTCCTGGTCGCGCTGGCCGTGGCCGGACCGCTGGTGGCGCTGCCCGCCAGCTTCCTGGTCGGAGGTGAGGCCTTCGACCAGATCGCCCGGACGCTGCTGCCGCCGGCGCTGGCCCGCAGCGTGGCACTCGGCGTCGGGGTCGCCGTCGGGACGCTCGTCATCGGCGGTGGGCTGGCGGTGCTCGTCTCGTTCTGGGACTTCCCGGGCCGGCGCTGGCTGGACTGGGCGCTGGTGCTGCCGCTGGCGGTGCCCGGCTACGTGCTGGTGTTCGTGCTGGTCGGCCAGTTCGGCTACGCGAACCCGTTGCAAAGCAGCCTGTTCGGAAGCGGCCTGCAGCTGCCTGGCCTGCGCGGGCCGGCCGGGGCGATCGGCGTCCTCACCGCCGTGCTCTACCCCTATGTCTACGTGCTGGGACGCAGCACGTTCCTGGGCCAGTCGCGGCAGTCGATGGAGGCGGCGCGCACCCTGGGGCGCAGCTACGGTCAAGCGGTGCGCGACGTCGCGCTGCCGCTGGCCCGGCCGGCGCTGGCCGCCGGCGCGGCACTGGCGGTGATGGAGGCGCTGGCCGACTTCGGCGTGGTGAACCTGCTCGGCTACCAGGCGCTGACCGACGCGATCTACCGCGTCTGGTACGGCGCCTCCGACCAGGCAGCCGCGCTGCAGCTCGCCTCGGTGCTCGTCGGGCTGGCGCTGATCATGGTCGTGCTGGAGCGGCTGCTGCGCGGCCGGGCGCGCTACCACCAGGCGCTGGCCCGTGGCGATGCCGTCGTGCCGCGCCGGCTGCGGGGGTGGCGCGCCGGGCTGGCGACGGCGCTACCGTGCCTGCTGCTGGCGGTGGTGTTCGCCATTCCCGTCCTGCAGCTACTGGTGTGGTCGGTCGAGACGGTCGTGGCCGACCGGGTGGGCGCCAGATTGGGCGAGGCCGCGTTCAACACTGTCCTGCTCGCGGTAGCCGCTGCGGTCATCGCGGTGATCACCTCGACGGTGGTCGTCTACGGCCAGCGGGTCGCACCGTCGCGGGTCGGTGCGGCCGCGGCGCGGCTGGCCTCGGTGGGCTACGCCGTGCCGGGCACGGTCATCGCGGTGGCGATCTACGTACCGCTGGTGTGGGTCGACCGCCGGTTGATCGACGCCTTCGAGGGCCTGTTCGACACCAGCATCGGGCTGCTGTTCACCGGCACCATCATCGGTCTGGTCTGCGCCTACGTAGTGCGGTTCCACGCCCAGGCGTTCTTCGCGCTGGAGTCCCGGATGGGGCGGATCAGCCCGAACCTCGACGATGCCGCCCGGTCCCTGGGCGCTGACCGGGCCCGGGTACTCACCGACGTGCACCTCCCCCTGCTGTGGCCCGGGGTGCTCACCGCGGCGTTGTTAGTGATGGTGGAGGTCATGAAGGAGCTGCCGGCCACCGCGCTGCTGCGCCCGCTGGGTGGGGACACGCTGGCGATCATGGCCTGGGAGGCCACCAAGGACTCCCGCTTCGACACCGCCGCGCTGCCGGCGCTGCTCATCGTCGCGGTTGGCCTGCTCCCCGTGGTGATCCTCATCCGCCTGTGGAGCCGCGCCGGCCCGTCCTCAGTGGCCGACCGCATGAAACCGTGACGTCGGCAGCTGGCACGACGCCGACCCACGGTGTGGAACCGGCCGGCTTTGCCGCAGCTTGCCTGGTGGCAGGACTCACTCACCCCAGCCACTCGCCGACGATGCCGGGCAGCGCCTCGCGACCTGCTCATCTATCCTCAGCACGGCAGTTCGCCAGGTGCGGGTTCGATGAGCCCATTGCTGGTAGTGATGACGTGCTCGTAGCCGAACTGCTTCGCGAGCCGAATGATCCGGATGTAGTCGGGATGCAGGGTCGGTTCGCCGCCGAGGATTGTCAGCTTCCACCCGCCCATCAGTCGCCACATCTCCAACGTGCGGGCTACCTTCTCGAACGGCATCTTCAGCGCGCGGTCGAGCCGCTGACCCATGTAGCAGTGCTTGCAGCGGCTGATCAAAGACCAGTAACGCACATCGACCGCGGCTTCGTGGTACACCCGTCCAGCGGACGCAGGCTCGGCGCACGCCCGCATGCTGGTGGCTACTGGTCTGCGCGACATTCCTGGTGTGCGCCAACAGTGCGGAACGACGTGCTGTACTGCCCGTACTGCCACGGCGACGAGCCCGCGACCAACCGATCGGAGTGCTCGGCGCCTTCGCGCCGGACATGGCGTTGCACCTAGCTATTCAGTTGGTGTGAGGGTCGTGCATCTCGACGTTTACCAGTGTCCCGCACGGATCTGTAGAAGATTTCTTCCTGCGGCCACGCCGAGCGCGCCGGAAAGTGTCAGACCCGGTGTCTAGCATTCGGTGTGTGATGGTGCGGCAGCTGATTCCGCGGGGCTTGGCCGAGATGGCTCCGGGCCCGGAGTTGGCTGTGCTGCTCGCCGGGATTGACATATCCGCGTTGACCGGCGCGGATGCTGTGGAGGTGTTGCGTGCCCGGCACCGGCAGCTGTCTCACGACCAGGCCCAGCTGTTGGCGGCGATGGTGGAGGTGGGGTTGTGCGACCCGTCCGCCGGGGCCGGCACCGTCGTTCGGCTGGGTGAGGCGCCGCGGTATGCCGCCGATGAGATCCGTGCCGCGTTGGCCTGGACCCGCCGTGCTGCCGAC
>JBQTHE010000011.1:0-176946 GCA_052390115.1 Pseudonocardiales bacterium
GACCCCACAAACGACCCGGGCGCGTCGTCCCCCAGGACACCGCCACACCCCGCTAAACTACCCACAACGGGCCAGACCGGGGGAATTACTTGATCCCAACCCCGGGGGAATTACCTGATCGTTCACAAACGGGGTGGAGGCCAAGCTGCGGGCCGGCGCGCGGGTGGCCGACGTGGGCTGCGGGCTGGGTGCATCCACCGTGCTGCTCGCCGAGGCCTACCCGGCTTCGACGTTCGCCGGCTCGGACTACCATGAGGGGTCGATCGAGCTGGCCCGCAAGCGGGGCGCCGACGCAGGGGTCGCCAACCGCACATCGTTCGAGGTCTCCTCGGCGCAGACCTACTCCGGGGCTGGCTACGACTTGGTGGCCACATTCGACTGCCTACACGACATGGGCGACCCTGTCGGTGCCGCACGCCACGTCCTCGAGACGCTGGACGCCGACGGCACGTGGCTGATCGTCGAGCCGCTCGCCGGCGACGCCATCGCGGACAACCTGAACCCGGTGGGCCGCACCTACTACTCGTTCTCCAGCTTCCTGTGCGTGCCCAACGCGCTGTCCCAATCCGGCGGGTACGCACTGGGCGCGCAGGCCGGCGAAGCGGCCATCCGTCAGGTGGTGATCGATGCCGGGTTCACCCGGTTCCGCCAGGCCACCGAAACGCCGTTCAACCTCGTCTTCGAGGCTCGTCCCTGACCACCCACGCGATGGCTGTCTCGCACCAACAGTGACATGTATTTTCCCAGGCCCAGCCTTCCTCTTCCCTTTCAGGACGCCGTGCCCCGGCCCGCGTCCATGATCTTGAGCACGGAGAAACCGATTAACGAGGAACAAGGGCGGCGGCTACACGACCCACACGCCGATCGCGATCGAAGGCGACGGCGTCGAGTTGCGCGTGCAGGAGATCGGCGGGGAGATGACCGTCGCTAGCGAACGAGCCACGATCCACGGAGGCAGCACATGGGCAAGTCCACCACTGGCCAGCGAGGCGCGCCGGGCGAGCTGCACCCGATCACCGAGGCCGGCGCGAGGCTGGTGAAGCTGGCCGAGCACCACGCCGCCGAGTTCGGCGCATGCGCCGCCGAGCACGACCTCACCGGCACCTTCCCGGCGGAGAACTTCGCCGCCCTGCGGGCCAGCGGCGTGCTGGCGGCCGGCGTACCCGTCGAGCTGGGCGGGTTGGGTGTCACCTCGTTGCACGACCTCACCGTGGGGATCAGCCGGCTGGGCCGTGGGGACGGCTCCACCGCGATCGGCGCGTGCATGCAGGCCAGCCCGACGTGGGGGCTGGCTCGCGAGTGGCACTCGGCGCTGACCGCCGGACAGGTCGACGCAGCCAGCGGCCTGGAGGGGCTACTTCGCGAGTTCGGCTCCGGGCAGATGATTTTCTCGGTGGCCGCCACCGAGGCCGGCACCACGGTCCTGCATCCGTTGACCGAGGCCGTCGCGGTCGATGGCGGGGTGCGGGTCAGCGGCCACAAGATGTTCACCACCAACGCGCCGGCCGCGGACCTGTTCATGGTCACCACCCGCACCCCCGACCAGCAACTGCTGATCACCTTCATCCGCCGCGACACCGAGGGGCTCCAGGTACACGACAGCTGGGACGCGATGGGCATGCGGGCGTCGGCCAGCGGCGAACTAGTCCTCGACGGTTGCTTCGTGCCGACCGCGATGACCATGCCCGCCGGACCGTGGGGGCGCTGGGACGCCCCGTTCCTCGCGCTGACCCTTCCAGCCACCTTCCCGTTGCTCGGCGCGTTCCTCGGCATCGCCGAAGCCGCCAGGGACACCGCGATCGCGATGGTCACCACCCGCCGCAAGGCACCCAGCGGCCGGCTGCTCGCCGAGCGTGACGCCGTGCAACGACTGATCGCCGAGATCGAGGTCGCGCTGACCACCGCCCGAGCCACCCTGGCCCGCACCGCGCTGGCCATCGACGCCAGCTTCACGGGCCGGGCCACCGCCGAGATCACCCTCGCCGAGCTGCACGCCCTGATGTGCGATTACCAATGCACCAACCTGGTGGTCAAGCAGGCCGCGATCACCGCAGTGGACGCCGCCATGACCGCCTCCGGCGGCGCCGGCTACCTGCGATCTAACCCCGATCTCGCGCTACTACCGCGATGTGCGGGCCGGACCGTTCATGCAGCCGTACTCACCGCTGGAGGCTTACTCCTACATCGGCCGGGTCACCCTTGGTCTCGACCCCAACCTGGAGGACTGACCACGCGAGCCGGCCAGCACCGTGGGCACCACCCTGCGCTTCGAGGCCACCTCGAGGTGAAGTGCTACACCGAGACGAGCCGAGCTGTAAAGAGGAAATATGATCCCGCCAATCTGTTCCATTTGAACCAGAACATCGGACCGGTCATCCACTGATCACCAAGGCTGGCAGAGGAGTCGTGTATGGCTTCGAGGAATTGAAGCAGCGACAGTCCGTCATGTGGGGCAACGGTCGTTACAGAACATCACCGAAACAATTTCCGACATCCACGCTCTCGTGATCGAGCGTCTCGACCCGCAACCTGGGATCCGCTGGCTCGACTTGGCTTGACGAACGGGCGCAGTCGCTGAGCTGGCGGCCAGGGCGGGTGCGACCGTGACCGGCGTCGACCTCGCTCCGGCGCTGATTGAAACGGCGAGGCAACGGGCTCAGGAACAGGGGGCCGGTTGCTCTTGTCACCATGATTCAGTAGTATCGAACACATGTTCGATACTACTGAGGTGTCTGCCCCACCTGAGGTGGACTGGCCAGACTTCGATCCCGGGCCGGGTCCGCAGTGGTCGACATACCTGCCTGACGGGTTGCTCGCCGACACCCTGGAGCGCCAATCCAGGGAGGGCTCGCAGTGGGAGCGGTTGGAGCGGATCGGCGCCTGGGAACGGATCGTGGCATGGGCGCAAGCCAACCAGCTGCGGGAGATGGCGACCTTCGCCCACGGCTCCGAGCAGGACGCCGCGCGCCACACCGAGGAACGGGCAGCGGCGCGGGCTGCGGGGAAACCGGTGGGCCCGGAGGTGGCCTATATCGATGGGCTGGAGTCGGCGGCGGCGGAGATCTCGCTGATGCTGCGTATCGCGCCGGTGACCGCAGGCTCAAGACTGGACGAGGCGATCACGCTTACCGGGCGGTTCCCGGCCGCGGTGGCGGCGCTGGCCGCGGGGCGGATCACGCTGTGCAAGGCGCGGATCATCGCTGAGCAGACCGAACAACTCTCCGACGATCACGCCGCCGCGGTGGCCGACCGGGTGCTGGATCGGGCCGCTGGCCAGACCCCGGGGCAGCTGCGGCGGGCGGTGCGTCGGGCGGTGGCAAGAACCGATCCGGCCGCGGTGCGCCGCCGCCACGAAGCCGCCAAACGGGAACGGGGAGTGTCTTTTTGGGAATTGCCCGACGGCATGGCCATGGTCTCCGCGTGTCTGCCCGCCGGTGAGGCTGTCGGGGTCTACGGCGTGCTCGATGAGTACGCCCGGGCCACCGGCGGGAATGGCGACGACCGCACCCTGTCCGCCCGGCGGGCCGACGCCCTGGTGGACCTGGTTTGCGGGACCGCGGGCTACCTCAGCACCGGCACCTGCACCGCCGAGACCGCAATGTCGCGCCGCGAGCGGCGCCAGGTTCGGCGTCGCCGGTCGCGGGTCCGGGTGCAGGTGCGGGTCACCGTGCCCTTCAGCACCCTGTTCGGGCTCGACGAACAACCCGCTGAGCTAGCTGGCTACGGCACAATCACCGCCGACCAGGCCCGTGAACTGGCCGCCCAAGGCAGCTGGCGGCGGATCCTCACCGACCCGGCCACCGGTGCGCCCACCGACTACGGCACCACCGTCTACCGGCCGCCGGCCGCGCTGCGCGACCTGGTCCTGACCCGGACCCCCATCTGCGGGTTCCCGTCGTGTTTGGCACCCGCCCACCGCGGCGATCTCGACCACCGCGAACCGTATGACCCCGCCGCCGGGACCGGACCCACCAACGAGGGCAACCTCGACTGCTACTGCCGCAGGCATCATCGCACCAAGCACACTGAAGGCTGGTCAGTCGAACAAGGCGAATATGGCGCCATCACCTGGAACAGCCCCAGCGGCCACACATGGACCCACCAGCCAGAACCCATCGCCGAACCCGCTCCCAAGCGCCCACCCCCCGACCCCAACGAATCTCCACCGTTTTGATCATCGCACGCCGTCGCCGATCGTCTGCTGGGCTGCAGCAATCAGCGCCTGCTCGGTGGCATAGAAGTGCTCCCGCCGGGCGCGGGCCTGCCCGGAGAGCTCGTCGGCCTCTGCGCTGCATGCGGCCACCATCCGGGCGACCTCGGCGGGCGCTGCGCCACCGCGGGCGGTGCGGGTGCGGACCACTTCCCGCGGATCCAGCGCCCGGGACAGTGCCGCGCCGTCGAGACTGCTGCTGTTGGGATCTCTGGCGGGGAGGTCGCTACCGTCGAGACCGCCACCGTTGATACCGCCACCGTCGAGACCGCCACCGTCGAGACCGAGCGGCCGGCCGAGGACAGCGAGCGCGGCAGCGTCGAGCGCAGCAACGTCGAGGTCGACGCCGCGCAGCCCACGGTCGGCCGCGGCGCGGACGGCGTGGCCCACGACGCGGTAGGCGCTGCGGTAGTCCAACCTGCAAACCAGCATCAGGTGTTCGGCGAGGTCCGCGGCCTGGGCGAAGCTGCCCTCCAGGACCGACCACAGCCGTTCGCCGTGGACCTGCAAGGTCCGGACCACGCCGACGCTCAACCGGGTGGTGCGTACTGCGGCGGTCAACGCCCGGGGCACCTCGCCGTAGGCGAAGATCAGGTTGTCGCTGCGGGCCGACGGGCTCTTGGTGAGGGCAAGAAACCCGGACAACCGGCCGATCGCCACGCCGGACGCGCCCCGGATCATCGTCAGCGCGTAGGGATTCCGCTTCTGCGGCATGAGCACGCTGGAGCGACTGTAGCCGTCGGCGATCGTGACGTAGCCGAACTCGTGGCTGGCCCAGATCTCCAGGTCCTCGGCCAGTTTGTCCTGCGTGACGAGCAGGCTCGCGCCGGCCGCGAGAGCATCGACGAGGCCGTCGGTCTGCCACATCGCGTCGCGGGTGTGCTCGATGACAGAGCCGAAACCGAGCAGCACGGCGATACGGGTGCGATCGGTGAGCAGCGCCGTCCCGTTCACCCCGCCCGCACCCCCCGGGCTGGCGTCCACCCAGGCCAGCGCGTCGGCCAGGCGCCGCCCGTCGCGCAGTACCGGGTAGGCGAACGACACCGCGTAATGGCCGAAGGTCGTGGGCTGCGCGTGCTGCAAGTAGGTCTGGTCGACCATCCAGGTCTCGGTGTGCCGGCCGGCGAGCCGAGCCAGCTCTGCCGCGAGATCAGCCGCGGCCCCGACGAGGTCGGCGAGCACGCCGCGCAGGTGCAACCGGAAGGCGATGCGCATGGCCTCCCGGCGAGGTCGGCCGGCGTGCAACCAGCCCGCGGCGTCACCTATCCGGCTGGCAAAGTAGCGCTCCCGGGAGTTGTAGACCTCACCGTGGGAAGCGTTGTAGGGGAACTCCTCTGGTGGGACGTCGAGGGTGTCCAGCAGCAGCGCGAGCAGCTGGCGGGCAGGGTCCTCCGGTATCACCCCGGCTGCCCGCAGATCGAGCACATGGGCCAGATCGGCCAGGTTCAGGCCGTGATGGACCAGCGGCGCGTCGGCGATCTCCAGCGCGTAGCCGGCGTCGATCAGTTCCTCAGCGGCCATGATGCCGCCTCCGCGGGCGGGAATTCGTCGGCGGTCCGGTCACAGCGCGCCTCCGGTGGCCGTAAACAGGGTTGGCGCACCGCCAGTGACGAGGAAGACGGCCGGGCCTGCAGCGCCGTGGTCACCGACGGCACCCCCCGACGCGCTGATCAGTGCGGCCATCGCTTTCGCCCCGAACACCGGGTCGAGGAACACGCCCTCCGACCGGACGACCAGCCGGGCAGCCTCCTCGCCCGCCACGGAGGGAACTCCGTAGCCCGGGCCCAGAAAGCCATCGAGCACAGTGACATCGCCGTTTTCATGCGCGCATCTCCCGAACAGCGCGCCCACCCCGGCGGCCAGCACGCAGACCTGCTGGATACAGTCCGCCGCGGCGCGGCTGACCGTCACCCCCACTACCTCAAAGGGCAGCCCCAGCCAACGAGCCCCGGCGAGCAGCCCGGCTTGGGTACCACCCGACCCGGTGGCCAGCCACAGCTGCCGGGGCCGCAAACCGGTGGCGAACAGCTGCTCGGCCAGTTCCAGGCTCGCGCGGGCGTAGCCGAGCGCACCAACCGGGGTCGCACCACCGCGAGGCAGCACACAAGGCCTGCGCCCGGCTCGACGCAACTCGTCGGCCTGGGTGGCGCTGCTCGCATCCACCGATGCCCGATCAGGGTTGCCAGTGAAGGTGATCCGCGCTCCGGCCAGCTGCGCGAGCAGCAGGTTCCCGGTGGCCGGCACCGGCGGGCCGTAGCAGACCAGATGGGCGTCCAAGCCGCACCGGCGAGCGGCCAGCGCCGCGAGCATCGCCCAGTTCGACTGCGGCCCGGATCCGGTGACCAGGCTGTCGCAGCCCCGGTGCAGCGCCTCGCCGAGCAGATACTCCAGCGCCCGCACCTTGTTCCCACCCAGACCGAAACCGGTGAGGTCGTCACGCTTGAACCAGATCTCGACGCCGAGCGCCTCGGACAACCCAGGTGCCGGTCGCAGGGGTGTCGGCAGCGTGGCCAATTCGACCCGCGGCAGGTCCAACAGACCCTTCACAGTGGGCACTCCGCCGCGGCCAGCACCCGGTCGACGAACGCCGTGGTCGCCCCCAGCGCCCGCCGCGGATCCAGGCATCGGGCGATCTGCACCGAGTCCAGGTGGTTGCTCACCACCGGGTCTTCGGCGAGGGCCTCGGCCAACTCCGCGCCGCGTTCGAGGCCGGCCATGGTGGCGTCGTACACCGCCTGCTGGGCCGCGTGCTTGCCGATCCGGTTGGCCAGCGCCCGCATCACCGGCTCGGACAGCACGTACCCGCCATGGGCGTCGAGGTTGGCGCGCATCCTGCCGGGGTGGACCACGAGGCCTTCCAGCAGCCGGGCGGCCAGCTGCAACGAGACCCCGGTGAGCAGGCATGCCTCGGGCAGCACCACCCACTCGGCCTTCCACGACCGGCCGTCCCGCTCGTGGTCGCCCACCAAGCCCTCGACGGTGACGCCCGCGTCGGATCGCACCACCCGGGCCAGTGTGCCCAGATGCTCGGACAGCTCTGGGTTTCGCTTGTGCGGCATGGTGATGCTGCCGACATTGCCGGGGGTGAACGGCTCGGACACCTCGCCGATCTCGGGCCGCTGCAGCTGGTAGATCTCGTTGCCGATCTTGCCCAGAGTGCCGCTCACCAGCGCCAGCAGCCCAGCGAACTCAGCGACCCGATCCCGCGCGGTGAGCCAGGCGATGTCCGGGACACCCAGCTCGATCCGGCGGGCGAACGCATTCAGCAGCGGCAACGCCGCCGCGCCCCAGAACTCCATCGTGCCCAGCGCCCCACCGAGCTGGACGACCTCCCATCGGTGCCGGCCCTCGGCCAGCCGGGCCCGGTGGCGGCGCAGCTCGGAGGCCCAGACCGCCGCCTTGAATCCGAACGTGATCGGTAGCCCAGGCTGCCCGTGGGTGCGCCCGCACATGATCACGTCGCGGTACTCACGGGCCAGCGCCAGGGTGGCGGCCTCGACGCGGCACAGGTCCCGCTCAAGCACGTCGCCGACCCGCCGGGCGACCACCGCTGCCCAGGTGTCGGACAGATCCTGCACAGTGGCGCCGTAGTAGACCCACTCCCGAGCCTGGGGCGGCAGCACTTCGGTCAGGCAGCGGATCAGCCCGAGGGTGGAGTGGCCGGTCGCCCTAGTCGCGGCACCGACCTGGTCCAGGTCGAGCAGCGTGACGTCCGCGTGGTCGCGGATGGCGCGCGCCGCGTCGGCAGGCACCAGCCCGACCTCGGCTTGGGCCTCGGCGAGCGCGGCGAGAATCTCCAGCCAGCGCTGGAAGCGGCCGTTGTCGTCGAAGAGCTGGTGCAGCTCGGGGGTGGCCCATAGATGGCCGTAGACGCAGGAGTCGACGAGGTGGGCTCCCATCGACACCACCTCACCCGATTGTGACGCCGGCCGGCTCGCCGGCGTCCACCTCGGTCGGCGGGCCCACTCCGGTCAACCAGCGCAGGGCAACCCGGATCTCGTCGAGGTTAGATCCCCACGGCACGACGGCCCGAGCGTTGTCGTACTCGACGCCCCGCTCCAGCAGGCAGCATTTCGCCAATGTCAGGTCATCGAGCGAGGCCGCACGGCGGCGCGGGCACAGGTCAACCCGGGGCGGCTCGTCGCCGTAGAAATGGCGGTGGAACTGCAACGACCGCTCGCACCCGATCATCAGCCAGTCGGCGCGATCGGCGGGTCGGGTGTCCAGGTAGGACACCGGTGCGCCGAGTTCGGTGCCGGCGCCGCGGCAGGGCAGCAGGTAGCTCGGTGCGGGGTGGGCGGCCGCGAGCTCGGGGATATCCACCGCCTCGAGCACCAACTCGATCGGGGGGAGGTCCTCGTCGAAGGCCACCACCTGCTCGGCCATCGCGAGAAGCTTGGGTGGGGTGGGGGGCACCACCTCGGTCACCCGGACCCGGACCGGGGCGGGCCGCCAGATGAAGTTGACGTGCTCGTAGCGCCCGGTGACCACGTAAGCCAGCGCGCGCGGCCGGGCGTTTGCGAGCGCCACCCGGGCCAGGGCAGTGGCGTTGCCTACATCGACCTCTGGTGCCTCGATGGACACCACCTGCTCGGGGCCAGCCAGTACCCGGGCCTCGATCACCGGCGAGAACAGCGGTATTTCGGACTGCTTCCGGACCGCTACCAGGGCGGTCTGCCCGCTGTTGCGCAGCACGAGGTATTCGCTGCGCCGGTAGACCTCACGTCCGAGCAGGAAAGCCAAGAGGCCCTGCTCGGTGAGTGCGACATCGACCTCCTGCACCGACAGCCCGCGGTAGGGGCGGGTCATGGTGTTCGGTGCCGGGTCGGGAATCACCGCGGTGCCGCCGTCGGGTCGCGGTCCGTCGGGTCGCGGTCTTTCGGGTCGCGGTCTTTCGGATCACAGTCGGCCAGCCGCACGGTGTCGGCCCGCAGACCGAGCCGCAGTGTCTCCAGCGGCAGCACCTCCTCGAGCGGGATGTTGCCCAGGCTGACGTCGGCCCCGAGGTGGCGGACCATCCATGACTGCTGGGCGGTCCGCGGCGCCTCGAAGATGATCCGTTCAACGGGCAGGTGGGCGACGATCGCCTCCACCAACGTGCCCCGCACGCTCCCGTCGGTCTCATACAGCCCGACCGTTCCGCTCTCCCGGCCTTCCGCGATGAGCCAACGGGCCCCGGCGGCGAGGTCTGCCTCCATCTCCGCGAGCCAGGCGCCGGCCACCACCGGCATTGTCCCGCTCTTGAGCCCGGTCTCGGCCAGCACGACGAACTCGTCGGACAGCTCGTGGATGAGTGCCGCCTTACGCTGCGGGGTCAGCACACCCAGGCCATTGGAGACTTCGAGGGCGTCCACTCCGATGTCGGCGGCCCAGCGCCGCAACTCGGTGAGCCGGTCCTGAGCGACGGCCACCTCCAGCAGCGTGCCGCCCAGCGACACCATCACACCCGCCGCATGGCACAGCGCGACCCGCTCCTTGACCACCGGGTCGATGTAGGCGATTCCCCAGCCGATCTTGATGATGTCGACCAGATGGCCGGTCTGGACCAGCAGCGCGTCCAACGCGGTGATCGTGGCGCCCTTGTCCAGCACGTGGGTCAGGCCGCACTCGCGCGGTTTACCGGCCCGGGCTGGGACATCAAGGAAGTCGGGGGAGTTCCACACCCCGCGACAGTATGACCCAGGCTGTGACTGGTCTGTGTCCCACGAGCACCAACACCGCGAGTTCCTTCGTCCCCTCCGAACGTGGGAAGCGCCGCGGCACCTGCCTAGCGTCTGCTGGCGAGCGTGGAGGAGGCGATCCGTGGCCCAGCGGCTGGTTGTCATCGGCGGGGGCGCGGCCGGGATGTCCGCGGCGTCTGCCGCCCGCCGGGTGGATCCGGCGTGCGAGATCGTCGTGCTGGAAGCCACCGGGCATGCCGCGTACGGGCTGTGCGGCATCCCGTATTACCTGGCCGGTCTGGTCGGGCGAGCCGATGAGCTGCTTTCTTACCCGCCGGCCTATTTCCGGGAACGACGGCGGATCGACCTGCGCCTGCACACCCGCGCGCTGGCGCTGGATCCACGGCGGCAGGTGGTGCACTACCGCGACACCGAGCAGGAGGGACGGCTGCGGTACGACCGTCTGGTGGTGGCGGCGGGGGGAGCCCCGGTGCTGCCACCGCTGCCCGGACTCGACGACGACCGGGTGGTCACCGTCCGCACCCTCGAGGATGCCATCACGCTGCGTAGCCTGCTCGATGCAGGCCGGATCGCCCGGGCGCTGGTGGTCGGCGCCGGCTACGTCGGTCTGGAGATGGCCGAGGCACTGCATGCCCGGCGGGTGGCGGTCACCGTCACCGAGGCACTGCCCAGGGTCATGCCGACTCTCGACGAACCGGTCGCCGCCCTGGTCGCCGACGAGATCCGGCGGCACGGGGTCGACCTGCGGCTCGGTGCCCGGTTCGAGGGCGTGACCCGCGACGAACACGGGCTGATCGCGCTGGTCGGCGGCGAGGCGCTACCGGTGGACGTGGTGGTGCTGGCGATCGGCGTCCGGCCCACGACCGACGTGACGGCCGCGGCCGGAGCGCGGACCGGGCCCGGCGGTGCCCTCCTCGTCGACGAGGAGATGCACACCAGCGTGGAGCACGTGTACGCCGCCGGGGACTGCATCGCACCACAGCACCTGGTGCTCGGCCGGCCGGCGTTCGTGCCGCTGGGTCCGGCCGGGAACAAGACCGGCCGGGTGGCCGGCACGGTGGCCGCCGGCGGGCGGGCCCGGTTCCGCGGCGTGGTGGGGACCGCTGTAGTCAAGGTCTTCGATCTCGGGGTCGCGCGCACCGGCCTCACGCTGGCAGACGCGCAAGCCGAGTTCGGCCCTGGTGCCGCCGCGACCGACATCGTCGGGCGCTCCCGTGCCAAGTACTACCCGAGTTCGGAACCGGTCACCGTCCGGTTGGTGCACGACGTCGGCGGGCGACTGCTCGGCGCCCAGATGGTCTCGGCCGGCGACGTCGCGAAGCGGATCGACGTCGTGGCCGCCGGCTTGCAGGCCGGTTTCGACCTCGACGACCTGCTGGCGTTGGACCTGTCCTACGCCCCGCCGTACGCGCCGGTGTACGAGCCACTGCTGCTTGCCGCGCAGGCTGCCGCCAGCAGCGTTGCCACCGTGGCGGTGTGAATGATGCCAGGCCAGCAGCGGGTGGCGGTGGTGACGGGGGGCGCCTCGGGCATTGGGCGGGCTACCGTCGCCCGGCTGATGGATGACGGTTTGCGGCTCGCGGTGCTCGACCTGTCGCCGGAGCTCGCGCCGTCGGTGCTCGCCATCAAGGCGGACGTGTCAGACACAACCGACGTCGAGCGCGCGGTGCAGGAGGTCCTCGCCAAGTTCGGCCGGATCGACGTGCTGATCAACAACGCCGGGATCAGCGGTTCTGCGGACGCCACGACGTGCCACGAGACACCGATCGACGAATGGGATCGGGTATTTGCGGTCAACGTGCGTGGCCCGTTCCTGTGCACCCGCGCCGTGCTACCGGTAATGGTGCGCCAGGGCTGCGGGCACGTGATCACCGTGGCCTCGGCAGCTGGACTGGTTGCCTTTCCCGGGCGCTGTGCCTACAGCGCGTCCAAAGGCGCCGCGCTGCAGTTCGCCAAGTCAGTCGCGGTGGACTACGCCGCGGCCGGCATCCGCTCCAACGCGGTGTGCCCCGGCATGGTGGCGACCCCGATGACGCAGTGGCGCCTGGACATTCCCGAACTGCGGGCCGCTGTCGAGTCCAAGATCCCGATCGGCAGGGTCGCCCAGCCCGACGAGATCGCCGACGCGATCTCGATGCTGGCCTCCGACCGGCTCGGCTACCTGACCGGCTCCGCCTTCGTGATCGACGGCGGTTGGACTGCACTGTGACCAGAGGAGAACCCATGACCGGTCAGCTGGAGGGAAAGGTCGCGCTGATCACCGGGGCGGGCTCCGGGATCGGTCGGGCTGCGGCGCAACGATTCGCCAGCGAGGGCTGCGCAGTCGCGGTGGTTGACATGCTGGCCAGCGCCGCCGAGGAGACCGCGGGCAAGATCGTCGCCGACGGTGGCCAGGCGATCGCCTGCCCCGCCGACGTCACCGTGGACGCCGAGGTGCGCGCGGCGCTGGATCGCGCGGTCGAGGCGTTCGGGAGCCTCGACGTGCTCTACAACAACGCCGGAGTCAACAGCAGCGGCTCGGTCGTCGATGCCACCGAGGAAGACTGGGACCGCTGCTTCGCCGTCAATGTCAAGGGCACCTTCCTGTGCTCGCGCGCCGCCGCCGCGCACCTGGCGGCGAGCGGGTCCGGCGCGATCGTCAACCAGGCCTCGGTCGCTGCGCTGGTGGGAGTCCCGAACTTCGCCGCCTACTGCGCCGCCAAGGGCGCGGTGGTGGCCCTGACCCGCTCGATGGCGATCGACCTCGCACCGCGCGGGATCCGGGTCAATGCGATCTGCCCGGGCACCGTGTTCACCCCACTGATGGAGCCGATGCTGCGGGCCCGCGGGGACGGGGACATGGAGCTGGGGCTGGCCAGGACGGTGGTCAAGTACCCGATCGGCCGGCTCGGCACCCCGGAGGAGATCGCCTCGGCCGCGCTGTTCCTGGCCAGCGACGGAGCCTCCTTCCTGACCGGGTCGATCCTGGCCGCCGATGGCGGCATGACAGCGCAGTGACATGACGGCGAAGGAAGGGGTGTGCGGTGGGTTTCCACCTCGACCCTGACAAGCGCGTCTCGCTTGATCAGGCCGCCGCGCTGGTCAACGACGGCGCCCTGGTGGCACTGGGCGGGGGGTTGTCCGCGCGGCTGCCGATGGCGCTGGTCCGGGAGCTGATCCGGCAGGGCCGCCGCGGGCTGCACCTGGTCGGCTCGGCGCACGGCATCGACGTGGACCTGCTCGTCGCGGCCGGCGCGGTGGGGATCTGCGAGGAGAGCTACGTCGGTTTCGAGCAGGACCTCGGCCTGGCGCCGGCATTCCGGCGGGCCGCCGAGAACGGGACGATCGAGGTCCGGGAGAGCTGCTGCGACACGATCCTCACGCAGCTGCGCGCGGCCGAGTTCGGGCTGCCCTTCCTGCCGGTGCGGGGCGTCAAGGGTTCCGACATCGGCCGGCTGCACCCGGAGTACGGCGAGGTGCGCTGCCCGTTCACCGGACAGACGCTGGTGGCCGTACCCCCGCTGCGACCGGACGCCGTCCTGCTGCACGCCCCGCTGGCCGACCGCCGCGGCAACCTGCATCTGGACCAGCCCTACGTGCTCGACGAGCGCTTCGCCGCGGCCTCCCGGACGGTGGTGGCCACCGCGGAACGGATCGCCGGCACCGAGGAGGTCGCCGCCGCCGGGATCACCATCCCGGCCCACCTCGTCGCGGCGGTGAGCGAGGTGCCCTTCGGGGCCCACCCGTCGTCCTGCTACCCGGCCTACGCCTACGACCGGCCACATCTGGCCTGCTACGTCGGTGCCGCCGCAGCAGGGGGCGACGCGCTGGCCGGCTACCTCGACCGGTTCGTCACCGGTGCACCCACCGAGGAGGCCTACCGGAAGGTCGTCGGCGAGCAGCAGCTCGCCGCGCTGGGTCGCTGGTCGGAGTCCATCGAGGCCTGGAAGGAACTATTCGGATGACGTGGTCGCTCGACGAATGGTTCGTGGTCGCGCTGGCCCGCACGATCCGGGACCGGGAGGTCACCTTCCACGGCTTCGGCAGCCCTTGCGCGCAGGTCGCCATGCACGTCGCCAAGCGCACCCACGCGCGAGGGATGCTGTTGGTGGAGGGAGCGACCTACGCCTGCGATCCCGACCCGCCGTTCATCCCACCCACCGGCAACGACGCGGGCCTGCAACGCGGCGCGGCTTACCGGATGCGGTTCGAGGAGTTCTTCGACGCCGCGGTGCGTGGCGACGTCGACCGGATGTTCCTGTCCGGCGGCCAGATCGACGCGTACGGCAACACCAATGTCACCGCGATCGGCGCCCCGGACTACCCGGCGGCGTTGCCGAAGGTGAAGCTCGGCGGAGGTGGCGGCGGGTGCAACCTGGCGGCCACCATCAGGCACCTCACGCTGTGGACGACCCGGCACCGTTGCGGGCGGGCATTGGTGGCGCAGTGCGACTTCATCACCGACATGGGCCACCGGACACCCGCGGGCAGCCGCACCGAGCTGGGCTACTCCGGTGGCGGGCCGCAGTGGCTGGTCACCGAGCTTGGCGTCTTCGACTACGACCCGGAGGGGATGGCCCGGCTGCGCCAGCTCTTCCCCGACGTCAGCCTGGACGAGGTGCGCGCGGCGACCGGCTTCGAGTTTCAGGTGGCCCCCAACCTGGGCCCGGTGCACCCGCCGAGCACTGCGGAGCTGGCCGTACTGCGCGGGATCGACCCGCTCGGTGTGCGCCGCTCGGAGTTCTCTCCAGCCGAACTGCGGCGCACCTTCAGCCACTCCAACAGCAGCGGGTGCGCGTGCTGAGCGGTCTGGAGGCGGTGTTCACGCCCCGCCGGATCGCCCTGGTCGGGGCGTCGGAGCGACCCGGCACCATGGGTGAGCTGTTCTGGCGCAACCTCGCCGGCTTTCCCGGCGACGTCGTGCCCGTGACCCCGTCGAGGCGCAGCGTCGGAGGCGTCAAGACCTACCCGAGCCTGGCCTCGGTCGACGGCGAGGTCGACCTCGCCGTCGTCGTGGTGCGCGCCGCCGCGGTGCCAGGGGTGATCCGCGAGGCCGGTGCCAAGGGGGTGCCCGCCGCGCTGGTGATCAGCGGCGGGTTCGCCGAGACGGGCACCGACGGAGCCGCCCTGCAGGCCGAGGTCGTCGCCGCCGCGCGGGCCGGTGGGGTGCGGCTCGTCGGACCCAACTGCTTCGGCGTGCAGAACTGCGACCTGCCGCTCAACGCGTCGATGGCCACCGGCCTTCCCCCGGGAGGCGGCGGGATCACGCTGGCCACCCAGTCCGGGTCTTACGGCATGGCGATCCACACCCTTGCGGTCGACGAGCGCACCCGGTTCGCCAAGGTGTACGCGGTCGGGAACAAGGCCGATATCGGTGACGCGGAGCTGCTGCGCTACCTCGCCACCGACCCGGCCAGCCGCACGCTGTGCTTCTTCCTGGAGTCACTGCCCGACGGCCGCGAGTTCTGCGATGCCGCCGAAGCGGCCCGGGCGGCGGGCAAACCGGTGATCGTGGCCCGAACCGGACGCTCACCGGCGGGGGTCCGGGCCGCGCAGTCGCACACCGCGGCGCTGGCCGGTCGCGAGCGAATCTGGCGGGCCGCCTTCGAGCAGGCTGGTGTGCTGGTGGCCCGCTCCGGGTTGGAGATGCTCGACGCCGCCCGCGCGCTGGACTCGCAGCCAGCGCCGGACGGCAACCGGGTCGCGATCATCACCAACTCTGGGGGTACCGGGGTGGAACTGGCCGACCTGCTCGCCGATGAGGGCCTGACCGTTCCGGAGCTGTCTCGAAAGCTGCGCGACGAGCTCCAACCCCTGCTGCCGCAGCATGCCAGCGCGGCCAACCCGGTCGACATCACCCCGGTGTGGTCGCGTTTTGCCGAGCTGTACCCGTACCTGGTGGACCGGCTGGCCCGCTCGGGTGAGGTGGACGTGGTCGTCCCGGTCCTGCTGCAACGTGCCGCCACCGACGAAACCGTCGCGGCGGCCGTCCGCGACGCGGTGGCCCGGCTCCGTTCGGCGGGACTGGCCGTGCCGGTCTACGTGTGCTGGGTGGCGCCACGCAGTGCCCGAGCCAATGCCGAGCTGCTGCAAGAGGCCGGCGTGCCCTGCTTCGAGTGGCCAGAACGCACCGCCCGCGCCGTAGCCCACGCAGTCCGCTACCGCAACCCCCACCTGCCCCGTGGCCGCCGCCATTCGGAACCTTTGAGCGGTCTCCAGGGTGCCCGCGATCGCTCTTCGGAACCTTTTAGCGGTTCCCGCCGGCAACTCGACCTTGATGTGGGGGCTGGGGTGTTGCGGGGTGCGGGGGTTGGGGTGGTGGAGTCGATCACGTGCAGTGATGTGCCGGGGGCGGTCGCCGCGGCCGAGCACTTCGGCTATCCGGTGGTGTGCAAAGTGGTGCACCCCGACCTGGTTCACCGCAGTGACGTCGATGGGGTCCGTCTGAACATCAGCGGTCCCTATGCGGTCCGGACGGCGGCACGGGCGCTGTTCGGACTCGCCGACAGAGCCCGGGTGCAGGTCCAACCCCAGCTCAGCGGGATCGAGGTCGCCGTCGGCGGCCTGCGCGACCCCCAGTTCGGGCCGGTTGTCATGATCGGCCTGGGCGGGATCCTGGTCGAGGTGATGGGTGATGTGGCGTTCGGTCTCGCCCCACTACAGACCGGCGACGCGCACCGGTTGATCGCGAGCCTGCGGGGCTACGCCGTCCTCACCGGAGCCCGCGGGCGCGAACCGGTCGACCTGGACGCGCTGGCCGGCGCGGTGTGCGCGGTCGGCGACCTGCTGGCTGCCAGACCCGAGATCGCTGAACTCGACCTGAACCCGCTGCTGGCCACCCCGAGCGGCGCCGTGGCGGTGGACTGGCGCATCACGATCGCGGACGTACCGGGCTGAATCGGTCCTGTCAGGACGAGTCCACGTCTCTAGCTTTGGCCTGGGATCACGACGTATTGCCCATCGGCTATCCCTACTGTGGGCGCCGTCACATTGTGGGATGGGCGGTTCGCGCCCGCGTTGCCGCCCCTCGAGGAGGAGGAGAGCAAGCGTGCGCATCGGATCTCAGGACGTGCTCCTGCCCACCACCATGGTGGGCAACTACCCCAACCCGCGCTGGTACGACGGCCACGCCTATGCCGTCTACCCCAAGGGCGAGTTCATCTACGACGCGATCAGCCGGGAGGCGCACGAGGACGCCATCGGGGCGATCGTCCGCGACCAGGAAGCGGCGGGTCTGGACATCATCTGCGACGGCCGGGTCAACGGGGGAGACTCGCCGTATGGTCAGATCCTGTACCACTACGTCGAGCGGATGACCGGCTACAAGCTGTCCGGCCCGCCGATCGGCCTGCCGATCTACTCCACCCTGTTCGCCCCCACCTGTGTGGGCGAGGTGACCCGCGAGCACCCGTTCCACCTGGCCACCCTGCGCGCGACCCGCAAGGCCACCAAGAAACCAATCAAGATCTCCTACACCGGTATCCAGGTAATCGCGGCGGCGACGAACAACCAGTACTACTCGGAGACCAAGGAACTGGCGATGGCGATCGCCAAAGCGTTCAACGAGGACTTCAAGGAGCTTGCTGACAACGGTTGCGACATCATCCAGCTCGACGAGTTCGTCTGGCCCTACGGTATGGGCGATTGGGAGATCGAGGTGCTCAACGCCGCGGTGGAAGGCGCGGGCTGCCAGTTCTGGGTGCACACCTGCTGGGGCAACTACTCAGGCACGCCCGGCTACTTCCCGGACGAGGAGGAGCGCGAATTCGGTGCCTGGGTCCTCGACCGCCGGCCGGCAACGGCTCCCGCACCCGCCCGCGCGCAGGGGATCTTCCCGCAAGTTCTCGATGCCAACATCGACGTGCTGAACTACGAGGTCGGGCGGACCGGCGCGGACGACCTCAAACCGCTGCTGGACCACAACTGGTCGAAGGACTTCACGGCCGGGGTCATCGACGTCAAGTCCACCGTGACCGAGACTGCTGAGGAGGTCGCCGATCGGATCCGGCAGGTGCTCGAATACGTGCCGGCCGGGCGGCTTGGCCTGTCCACCGACTGCGGCCTGATCAACCTGCCGCGGATGCTGGCGGCAAGCAAGCTCCGGGCACTCGCCGATGGCGCCGCCCTCGTGCGCGAGGAACTGGCCGGCAAGCAATAGGTCGAAGCGCCGGCTTGTTCTTACCGGGTCTCACCCGCTCGACAACAGCACGTGGCCGATCAACAGGGCGGCGCTCGCGGCAGCCACCGCGAGCACCGCCCGGCGCGTCCAGCCGTTGTCGAGCACCTGGCGGGCCGGCCCGGACAGTGCGAAACCGGCCAGCAGGAAGGGGGTGAGGAGGGCTGCGCTGGCCAACGATTCGCTGGTGACCTGGCCCGCGGCGGCCAGCGCGGCGATTGAGGTCACCGACCCCAGGACGAAGTAGCCGGCGATCGTGCCGCGAACCCGTGGGCCCGTCTCGTGCTGGTAGAGCAACGCGATGGGCGGTCCGCCGATCCCCGCCGCGGTGCCCCCCGCCCCGCTGGCGGCCCCCGCGAGCAGCAGTGCGCGGGGTCGCGGGCGTGGCCGCCAGGCGAGCAGCGACAGCCCCACGCAGGCGAGCACGCAGAGTCCGACAACCAAGCTGAACACCCGCTGCGACAACGCCACCACCGCGAGTACGCCAAGCCCGGTACCGGGCAACCGGCCCAGCATCGCCCACCCGATCCCGGGCCAGTCAGCGTGCCGCCCGTCCCGGACCACCGCAAGCACCGAGTGCACGGTTCCCAGCAAGATCAACGGAACCGGGACGAGCGCGGGATCGACCAGGGCCAGCAACGGTGCTGCCACCAACGCCATGCCGTATCCGACCGCGCCCTGCACCAGCGCACCCAGCGCCACCACCAGGCCGGCCGCGAGGATCATCGTCGGCGCGCCGTCATCGCACGCCCCGGTAGGAGATCCGCTCCGGCGCGGAGTGGGTCGCGAGGTACTCCTCGAAGGTGATGCGTCCGTCGGCGTGATTCGGCGTGAGGTGCCCGCCGCGCCGGTAGCCGAAGAAGGCCTTGCCGGGCACGCGGACCGACAGCAACCGGCGGCGACGCCCGATGACCCTCAGATAGGCCTCGGCCAGGTCCCGGACCGTCCGCACCTCGGGCCCGCCGAGGTCGCGAGGGTGCCCGCTCGGCACGCGGGTGGCCAGCTCGACAAGGCGGGTCGCGACGTCACGGACGGCGATCGGCTGCACGCTGAGGTCAGGTACCGGCATGATCGGCAAGCTCGCGGCTGCGGCGAGCCCGCACCGGATCAGGTCGTGGAACTGGGTGGTGCGCAGGATCGTGTACGGCAGCCCGGAGGTCTCGATCGCCCGTTCCGCGGCGAGCTTGAGCCGGTAGTAGGCGTGCGGGACGCGATCGACCCCGACGATGGAGATGTACACCAGATGCGGTCCGCCCGCCGCCCGGACGGCCGTGAGCAGCGTCCGATCCACCTTGCCGCGAAGGTCACCCGCACAGTGGATGACCGCGTCCGTCGCGCGCAGCGCGGCGTCGAGGCCCTCGCCACTGCGATAGTCGACGGTCGCCCAAGCGTAGGGCCGCGGGCCGGTCGGCGGCGGTCGGCGGCTCGCGAGCCGAACCTGATGCCCAGAGTCGAGCAAGCGTTGCACCACTGCGCGACCGAGAACTCCGGTACCGCCGGTGACCAGGATCGAGCTCATCGCCCCATTCTGCCCACGACATCGACTGCAGAAGGCCGGGCCGGCACTGCCGACCTTCAGGGGGGCGCCGCGCCCGTGGCGGTGCGTCGCGCCATGCCGCGCAGCACGTACTGCAGGATCCCGCCGTGACGGTAGTACTCGGCCTCACCGGGGGTGTCGATGCGCACCACAGCGTCGAACTCCACCGGATCCACCCCCGCGCGGGTGGCCGTGACGTGCACAGTGCCCGGGATGGGGCCGTCGTTGAGCGCGGTGATGCCGGAGATGTCGAAAGTCTCAGTACCGTCCAGGCCCAGCGACGAGGCCGATTCGCCTGCCGGGAACTGCAACGGAAGCACACCCATTCCGATCAGGTTGGAGCGGTGAATACGTTCGAACGACTCGACGAGCACCGCGCACACCCCGAGCAGCCGGGTGCCCTTGGCCGCCCAGTCCCGCGAGGAGCCCGAGCCGTACTCCTTGCCACCCAGGACCAGCAACGGGATACCGGCCTCGCCGTAGCGCTGTGCCGCGTCATAGATGGATACCGGCCCGACACCGCCGGACTCCGCGGTGAAGTCGCGGGTGTAACCACCGCTGACCGGATTTTCCGAGATCGCGTCCAGCAGCAGGTTGCGCAACCGGATGTTGGCGAACGTGCCGCGGATCATCACCTCGTGGTTGCCCCGGCGGGACCCGTAGGAATTGAAGTCCTTGCGCGCCACACCGTGGTCGGACAGGTACCGCCCGGCCGGGGAGTCTTCCTTGATCGCCCCGGCCGGAGAGATGTGGTCGGTGGTCACCGAGTCACCGAGCAACGCCAGCACCCGGGCCCCGGAGATGTCGGCCACCGGCGGCGGTTGTGCAGCCATACCCTCGAAATACGGGGGCTTGCGAACATAGGTGGACTCCGGGTCCCAGCTGAAGGTTTCACCTTCCGGGGTGGGCAGTGACTGCCAGCGTGCGTCGCCGGCGAAGACGTCGGCGTAGTCCTTGGCGAACATCTCCTGGCTGATCGCGGACTCGATCACCTTCTGGATCTCCTCCGGGGCGGGCCAGATGTCAGTCAGGTAGACCTGGTTGCCGTCCCGGTCGAGGCCCAGCGGGTCGCTCGCGAAGTCGAAGTCCATCGTTCCCGCCAGCGCGTAGGCGACCACCAAGGGGGGTGAGGCGAGGTAGTTCATCATCACGTCCGGGTTGATCCGGCCCTCGAAGTTGCGATTGCCGGACAGCACGCTGACCACCGCGAGGTCGGCGTCGTGGACAGCTTGGGAGACCTCGTCGGGTAGCGGGCCCGAGTTGCCGATGCAGGTCGTACAGCCGTAGCCGACCAGGTGGTAGCCGAGCTTCTCCAGGTACGGCCACAGGCCGGCCTTCTCGTAGTAGTCGGTGACCACCTGGGAGCCGGGAGCCATCGATGTCTTCACCCATGGCTTGACGGTCAGGCCCCGGTCGACGGCGTTGCGGGCCAGCAGCGCTGCGCCGATCATCACCGATGGGTTGGATGTGTTGGTGCATGAGGTGATCGAGGCGATCACCACCGCGCCGTGGTCGATCTCGTACCCGGCGCCCTCGGTAGTGTGCACTGGTGTGGGGGAGCTGAGACGGCCCTGCGCACTGGCTGCGGCCGAGATCGTGGCGCGTGGCCGGCCGCCGCCGTTGCCCCTGCTCACCGCCGGCGAATCGCTGGCCGGGAAGGATTCCTCGCCCGCCTCGTCCACCGTAGAGTCCGCTGACTCCCCTGAGTCGTCGTCGGAGGCGTAGTCGACCAGCGCGTGGCGGAAGGCGATCTTGGCATCGGACAGCGGGATGCGGTCCTGTGGGCGCTTAGGTCCGGCGATGCAGGGCACCACGGTGGAGAGATCCAACTCAAGGTACTCGGAGTAGGTGGCCTCGCGGGTCGGGTCGTGCCAGAGACCCTGTTCCTTGGCGTAGGCCTCGACCAGCGCGAGCTGCTCAGCAGGGCGGCCGGTGAACTTCAGGTAGCGGACGGTCTCCTCGTCGATCGGGAAGATCGCGCAGGTAGAGCCGAACTCCGGGCTCATGTTGCCGATGGTGGCGCGGTTGGCCAGCGGCACCGCTGCCACCCCCTCGCCGTAGAACTCGACGAACTTCCCGACCACGCCATGCCGGCGCAGCATCTGGGTCAGGGTGAGGACGACGTCGGTGGCCGTCGCCCCGGGTGGGATGGAACCGGCCAGTTTGCAGCCGACCACCTGCGGGATGAGCATGGATACCGGCTGGCCGAGCATCGCCGCCTCGGCCTCGATGCCGCCCACCCCCCACCCCAGCACACCCAGCCCGTTGACCATCGTGGTGTGGCTGTCGGTGCCCACCACAGTGTCCGGGTAGGCCTGGCCGTGGCGGGTGATCACGACGCGGGCCAGGTGCTCGATGTTGACCTGGTGCACGATCCCGGTCCCCGGCGGAACCACCCTGAACTCGTCAAAGGCGCCCTGGCCCCAGCGCAGGAACTGGTAGCGCTCCCGGTTTCGCTGATACTCCAGGTCGACATTGCGCTGGAAGGCGTCCGGACGGCCGAACACGTCGGCAATCACCGAGTGGTCGATGACCAACTCGGCCGGCGCCAGCGGATTCACCGCCTGCGGGTCACCGCCCAAGGCCATCACCGCCTCGCGCATGGTGGCCATATCGACCACGCAGGGCACCCCGGTGAAATCCTGCATGATCACCCGAGCGGGGGTGAACTGGATCTCAGTGGACGATGCGCCCTGGGCGTCCCAGCCGACGAGGGCTTCGATGTGCTCGGCCGTGACATGCGCGCCGGCAGCCTCCGATTCGAAGCGCAGCAGGTTTTCCAGCAGCACCTTCAGGCTGTAGGGCAGGGCACGCCACTGCGCGCCGAGCCGCTGGTCCAGCGCGGCCAACCGGAACACCTCATAGCAGGCATCCCCGATGGCCAGCGTGCCGCGGGTGCCGAAGGTGTCGGCGCTGGCTGCTGCGTGGGTCACGGGCTACTCCTCTCGGAGGGTTGGGCTCGGACCTCGGCCGTGACTTGACGTCTGCCCACCCGCCGGTGCGATCAACGGCTGAAGCTGTTACACCCCATTAAAGAGCCCGATCGGTCGTGGTAACCCGCTCGGCGGACCCGTCGGCGGCGACCCCACTATTAGGGGCTGCCTCACGCCGGAGGTCGGTCATAGCCTGAGCCGACACCACCAGCATATCGGGCCGAGCGCTCAACGTTTGGCGAATCGAGACCACGCCGGAGGCAGCAGCCATGCGGGTGCCCTTGACCGTTGCCGATTTCCTCGACCGCGGTGAGACGGCGTTTGCGGAGTCCGTCGCGCTCGTAGACGAATCCGCTCAGCCGGCCCCGCCCGTTCCGGCCTCGACCTACCGGGAGCTGGGTAGGCGGGTCCGCGCATGGCAGGCAGGCCTGGACTCGCTGGGGGTCGGTGAGGGGGAGCGGGTGGCGGTGGTCAGCCACAACTCGGCCCGGCTTTTCGAGCTGTTGCATGCGGTCCCGGCCAGCGGCCGCATCTGCGTGCCGGTGAACTTCCGGCTCCACCCCGAAGAGACGGGCTACATCATTGAGCACAGCGGCTCGTCGGTGCTGCTGGTCGATCCGGACCTCGACGAGGCGCTCAAGGGGGTGACGGTCGCGCACCGATTCGTGCTCGGCGGCGAGACCGAGGAGCAGGTGATGCGCTTCGACACCGAGCCGCGGCCGTGGGTCGAGCCGGACGAGGATGCCACCGCGACGATCAACTACACCTCGGGCACCACCGCACGGCCCAAGGGGGTGCAGATCACCCACCGCAACATCTGGATCAACGCGGTCACCTTCGCGCTGCATACCCGGGCCTGGGAGCGCGACGTCTATCTCCATACCCTGGCGATGTTCCACTGCAACGGCTGGGGCATGCCCTACGGTCTCGCCGGGCTCGGGGTCAAGCAGGTCGTGCTGCGCAAGGTGGACGGCGCGGAGATCCTGCGACGGGTCGACCAGCACGGCGTGACGCTGATGTGCGGTGCCCCCGCAGTGTGGAACGCGGTACTCGAGGCCGCCACAAGCTGGGACGGCGAGATCCCGGGGCGGGGCAGGGTTCGGCTGGTCTGCGCTGGGGCGCCACCCCCTACCAAGACCATCCAGCGGGTCGGCGAGGAACTCGGCTGGGAATTCCTTCAGATCTACGGGCTCACCGAAACCGCACCACTGCTCACCTTCAACCGCAGCGTGCCAGCCGATGACAACCTGCCCGCCATGGACAGGGCCCGAAGGCTGTCCCGGGCCGGCGCCCCCGCGCTGGGCGTGCGGCTGAGCACCTCCGAGTCGGGGGAAGTGCTGGCCCGCTCCAACGTCGTGATGGCCGGCTACTGGGACGACCCGCAAGCCAGCAGCGCCGTGCTGGTGGACGGCTGGTTCCACACCGGTGACGGTGGATCGGTGGACGACCAGGGCTACCTGTCGATCACTGACCGGCAGAAGGATGTGATCATCACCGGCGGTGAGAACGTCTCCTCCATCGAGGTGGAGGACTGCGTGTTCAGCCACCCGGCGGTCGCCGACGTCGCGGTGATCGGGGTTCCCTCCGAGCGGTGGGGTGAGACGATCAAGGCGCTGGTCGTGGTGGCCGACGGGGAGCAGGTCACCCCAGCCGAGATCATCAGGTTTTGCCAGGCGCGGCTGGCCCGCTACAAGGCGCCGACGTCGGTGGAGTTTCGCGCGACGATACCGCGCACCGCCACCGGGAAGATCCAGAAGTTCAAGTTACGCAAGCAGTACTGGGAGGGGCACGAGCGCCAGGTGAACTGACTCCTGCGCCCTCTGCCGCTGTCCCTCTGCCCTGTCCTTCTGCGCCCTGTCCTTCTGCCGACTGCACCTCGGGGCTTCTGCCCGGCAATCGACCAGCCGCCGGGCGCCCCGCATCGCCGCTGCCGCGCTTGACCCTGGGCACTGGGATCGATAGCCCGCGGTCGATAACGCAGCGTAACGAATCCTTACTGTGTTGTAACACATGTGGTTGATGTTGCGATTGTTACGCATGGGATCTCTGGTACCCATGAGGCTTAGGTGGCACAGTGCACCCGCGTGCTTGCTTGACAAGGTCGGGCGGACGTCAGGAAGGACCGGTGCCTGCGGAGGGGAGCCGGGGGAGGAGTGGGTGTGAGCGTCCGGACTCGGCGTCACTCAACCGGTCGTGCCTTGTTCGCAGCCTCGCTCACGGTGCTGGCGCTGATGGCTCAACCCGCCATCGGGCAGGCCGTGCCGCCGCCCCCGCCCAATCCCAGTGACGACGATCTCAGGTCCGGCCAGGCTCGCGCCGACGCCACCGCCGGGCGGGTCGGGCAACTGGCCAATCAGGTCGCCCAGGCCGACGCCGCGCTGCTAACCCTGCAGGCCGAGGTCGCGCTCAAGCGCGAGCAGACCAACAAGGCGCTGGTTGACCAGCAAGCGGCGGAGGCCGACGCAGCAGCCGCGAAGGTCGCAGCAGACAGCACCCGCGCGGAGGCCGATGCGGCGGGTGCACAGATCGCCGAGGCACATCGACATCTCGACCAGTTCGCTGCCGCGAGCTTCCGGCAGGGCAGCACGATCGGGTCGATCTCAGCCTTCCTCGGCTCGAGCAGTCCGAAGGACCTGCTGGCCAGGGCCGAATTGCTGGACGCGGTGGGAGGCGCTGCGCTGCACGCGGTGGAGAACATGCAGCGGACCCGCATCGAGGTGGCCAACAAGGATTCCCAGGCCCGGGCTGCGCTGGCGGCAGCGCAGGTCGCCAAGCGCAAAGCCGACGAAGCCAAGACCACGCTCGACACCGCCTACCGTGCCGCAATAGACATCGAGGCAGCAAAGTCCGCGCAGGCCGATGCCCTGCAGGAGCACAAGTCGGATCTGGAGCGCCAGCTCTACGAGGCGCAGAACGCCGTTGCCGGGCTGCGGGGCCAGCGGCAGCGCTACGAGGACTGGCGCGCAGCGCGGGATCGCGAACAGGCTGCGGCGGCGGCCGCCGCCGCAGCAGCCGCTGCCGCCGCCGAGAGCGCTGAAAGCGCTCGCGGTGTGACTCGGGTCGTCTCCCGTGACGTTTCGACCGTGATCAACCGGGCGATGTCGCAGCTCGGCGTCCGCTACTCGTGGGGTGGTGGAAATTCCCGAGGACCTACGGTCGGCATTCGCGACGGTGGTGTCGCGGATACCTTCGGCGACTACCGGAAGGTCGGCTTCGACTGCTCCGGCCTGATGATCTACGCCTTCTCCCGGGCGCTCGGCTACTCGCTGCCGCACTACAGTGGCTTTCAGTACAACTCCGGCCGCAAGGTGCCGCTGGCCAACAAGCGACCCGGCGACATGCTGTTCTGGGCCACCAACGGGAACATCCACCACGTGGCGCTCTACATCGGCGGCGGGCAGATGATCGAGGCGCCGTACTCGGGAGGCGCGGTCCGCGTCACCTCGGTGCGCTACAGCGGGATCATGCCCAACGCTGTCCGGCTGCTCTGAGCCAGCACCTTCACAGCCGTCACACTGGGCCAGCGGTTGGGTTTCCTCAGGTGCCGTGTCCCGAACGGTGTGCCGAATCCCGGGTCGAACCAGCCGGAACTGCGTGCAAGGGAGGACCCCTGTGACGGAAGCCGACAGCAGTGCGCGCCCGCCGGCACCGGGCCCGTCCACCCACGCTGGCCGGTTGGCTACCCCGGCCAAGGACGCCCAGCTGATCGAGCGGACGGTCTTCGAGATCCAACGTGTGATCGTGGGGCAGGACCGGCTCGTCGAGCGGATGCTGGTCGGCCTGCTGGCCCGCGGGCACCTGCTGCTCGAGGGCGTGCCGGGAGTGGCCAAGACCCTTGCTGTGGAGACCATCGCCCGGGTGGTGGGCGGCTCGTTCTCCCGCATCCAGTTCACTCCCGACCTGGTACCCGCCGACATCCTCGGCACCCGCATCTACCGGCAGGGGCGCGAGCGGTTCGACGTCGAACTTGGGCCGGTGGTGGCCAACTTCGTGCTCGCCGACGAGATCAACCGCGCCCCGGCCAAGGTGCAGTCGGCGCTGCTGGAGGTGATGGCCGAGCGGCACGTGTCGATCGGCGGTACCACCTACCCGATGCCCGAACCGTTCCTCGTGCTGGCCACCCAGAACCCGATCGAGAACGAGGGCGTTTACCCGCTTCCCGAGGCGCAACGGGACCGGTTCCTGTTCAAGATCCAGGTGGAGTACCCCACCGTCGAGGAGGAGCGGGAGATCATCTACCGGATGGGTGTGCACCCTCCCCAGCCGAACCCGGTGCTCGACCCTGGCGAGCTGATCCGGTTGCAAGAGGTCGCCGCGCGGGTGTTCGTGCATCACGCCCTGGTCGACTACGTGGTGCGGCTGGTGCTCGCTACCCGCATTCCCGCCCAACACGGCCTGTCCGACGTCGCCGGGTGGGTCGCCTACGGCGCCTCCCCGCGAGCCAGCCTGGGTATCGTGGCGGCGGCACGCGCGTTGGCGTTGATCCGTGGACGCGACTACGTGCTGCCGCAGGATGTCGTGGACGTCGCGGCCGACGTGCTACGACACCGTCTGGTGCTGTCCTACGACGCCCTGGCCGACGGTGTCCCGGTGGAGCACATCGTCACCCGGGTGCTGCAGACCGTGCCGCTGCCCCAGGTTTCGTCGCGGCCCCAGGGCCCAATTGCGGGCGGCCCGGTCGCGGGTGGCCCGGGTGCGCCGGCTGAGGTAGCGGGGCGGACCTGACCGGAGGACGGGCTGACGCCATGGCGGCACACATCGGGCAGAGGCAGCGGCCGAGTTGGGCGCCGCCTGCCTTGCCGGAGGGGCGGATGGAGCCCGCGCTGCGTGCCTTGGAGCTCACGGTGCGGCGCCGGTTGGACGGGTTGCTGCAGGGCAACCATCTCGGCTTGGTGCCGGGGCCGGGCACCGAGCCAGGGGACGCCCGGCGCTACGAGCCCGGCGACGACGTCCGGCGGATGGACTGGGCGGTCACCGCACGCACCACCGAACCACATATCCGGCAAACCGTCGCGGATCGGGAGTTGGAGCCCTGGCTGGCCGTCGACCGGTCGGCCAGCCTCGACTTCGGTACCGCCGAATGCGACAAGCGGGAGCTGGCGGTGGCCGCCTGCGCCGCGGTGGCGCACCTGACCCGGGGCGGCGGGAACCGGGTCGGTGCCGTCGTCGGCACCGGCGCGGATGTCCTGCGGGTGCCGGCCCGCGGCGGCTTGCCGCACGCCCGTGGGATGATCCGCCGGATCGCCGAGCTGCCGCGCGCGCCCGAAGGCGTCCGTGGTGATCTGTCCGGAATATTGGAGCAGCTGCGCCGCCCCCCGCGCCGTCGTGGGTTGGTTGCGGTGATCTCGGACTTCCTCGGTCCGCGGTCCGGGGACGTCTTCGACTGGGAACGGCCGCTACGCGGCCTGTCCGCCCGGCACGACCTGATCGCCATCGAGGTGCTCGACCCGCGCGATCTCGAACTACCCGACATGGGCACGGTGGTGCTCGCGGATCCAGAGACCGGACGGCAGAAGGAGGTCGTGACCACGCCGCTGCTACGCCGGGAGTTCGCCGCGGCGGCGGCGGCGCATCGCGAGGAAGTGGCCGCGACGCTGCGCCGGTGCGGTGCGGGGCAGCTGGTGCTGCGCACCGATTCGGACTGGGTGTCCGACATGGTGCGCTTCGCGGTCTCCCGCAAGCGTCGCTGGTCGGGAGGAGCCGCATGAGCCTGGCTGGGTTCACCAGCCCGCTCTGGTTCCTGCTGCTGGTGGTGGTCGCCGCGCTGGCGGCAGGCTACGTCTGGATGCAGCGCCGGCGGCGGCGCCGGGTGCTGCGCTTCGCCAATCTGGCCATGCTGGAACGCATCGCGCCCAAGCGCCAGGGTTGGCATCGGCACCTGCCGGTGGCGCTGCTGCTTGCTGCCTTGGTGCTGTTCACCGTCTCGCTGGCCGGTCCCACCGCGGAGCAGAAGGTGCCGCGCAACCGGGCCACCGTCATGCTGGTGATCGACGTGTCACTGTCCATGCGGGCCACCGATATCGAGCCGAGCAGGCTGGCCGCGGCACAGCGGGAGGCGAGGCGATTCGCCAACGACCTGACCCCGGGGGTGAACCTGGGTCTGGTGTCCTTCGCCGGCTCGCCCACCGTACTGGTGTCGCCGACCACCGAGCGGGTGTCAGTGATCCGGGCTATCGACAACCTCAAGCTGGCCGAGGCCACCGGCACCGGTGAGGCGATCTTCGCCGCACTGTCTTCGATCGAGGCGTTCGGCGCGGTGGTGTCAGACGCGCAGGGACCGCCGCCGGCCCGCATCGTGCTGCTCACCGACGGCAAACAGACGGTGCCGACCCCCGACGGCGACGACCCGCGCGGTGCGTTCACCGCGGCTCGCGCCGCTGTCGCGGCGAAGATCCCGATCTCGGCGATCTCCTTCGGCACCGCCTACGGCCAGGTGGAGATCAACGGTGAGCGCCAGCCGGTACCAGCCGACGACGAGTCGATCCGGCGGGTCGCCGACCTGTCCGGCGGGCAGTTCTACGACGCCAGCAGCGCGGGCCAGCTCAGCGACGTCGTCAACACCCTGGGCGAGCAGATCGGCTACGAGACCAAGCAGGCCGACGCGAGCAAGCCCTGGCTGATCGCAGGCACCATCACCGCCATGCTGGCCGCTGCCGGCGCGTTGGCCATCGGGCAACGGCTGCCCTGAACTGTCCGGCATGGGCGCTGGCGGTACCTTCGCCGCAGGATTCCCAGCACCTCACCGGTCCGAAAGGCGCGTCTGTGGCTCGTTCCGTCCTCGTCACCGGAGGCAATCGTGGTATCGGGCTGGCCATCGCCCGTGCCTTCGCCAAGCAGGGCGATCGCGTTGCGGTGACCTACCGCGCCGCTGAGGTTCCCGAGGGGCTTGTGCCCGAGTTGCTTCCGGTGCGGTGCGACGTTACCGACAGCGCGGCCGTAGACGCGGCGTTTGCTGAGGCGGAGCAGGCGCACGGCCCGATCGAGGTGCTCATCTCCAATGCCGGGATCACCGATGACGCGCTGCTGCTTCGGATGACCGAGGAGCAGTTCTCGCGGGTGCTGGACACCAACCTCACCGGTGCCTACCGGGTGGCCAAGCGCGCCGCGAAGAGCATGCTGCGCGCCCGTCGGGGCCGGATGGTGTTCATCTCCTCAGTGGTGGCCCTGTCCGGTGCCCCCGGCCAGGTGAACTACGCGGCCAGCAAAGCCGGGCTGATCGGCATCGCCCGGTCCATCGCCCGTGAGCTGGGATCCCGGTCGATCACCGCCAACGTGGTCGCACCCGGCTACATCGACACCGAGATGACCGCAGAGGTCAGCCAGGCACGCCGGGAGGAGATTCTGAGCTCGATCCCGCTGCGCCGCCAGGCCAGCCCCGAGGAGGTCGCCGCGGTGGTGACCTTCCTCGCCTCCGACGCCGCCGGCTACATCACTGGCATGGTGCTGCCGGTGGACGGCGGCCTGGGAATGGGCCACTGAACGGAACGGGCCACTGAGCGATCGGGTCTGCTGACAAGGGAGGGCACGTGGCGGGGCTGCTCGACGGTAAGCGGTTGCTGATCACCGGGGTGATCACCGACGCCTCGATCGCGTTTCACGTGGCGCAGGTGGCGCAGGAGCAGGGCGCCCAGGTGGTGCTCACCGGGTACGGCCGGTTGCGCCTGGTGGAGCGCATCGCGCAGCGGCTTCCTCAGCCGGCTCCGGTGCTGGAGCTCGACGTGACCGACCAGGACCAGCTGGACTCGCTGGCGCAGCGACTCGGCGAACACGTCGATGGGCTGGACGGGGTGCTGCACTCCATCGGCTTCGCCCCGGCGTCCTGCCTGGGCGGCGAGTTCCTGAACGCGCCCTGGAAGGACGTGGCCACTGCGTTGCAGGTCTCTGCCTACTCTTTCAAGTCGCTGGCGATGGCGTGCCGGCCGCTGTTGCACCCTGGCGCCTCGATCGTCGGGATGGACTTCGACAACCGGCAGGCCTGGCCCGCCTACGACTGGATGGGGGTGGCGAAGTCGGCGCTGGAGTCGGTGTGCCGCTACCTTGCCCGCGACCTGGGCCCCGACGGTATCCGGGTGAACCTGGTGGCGGCCGGGCCGGTGCGCACCTTGGCGGCCAGGTCCATCCCGGGCTTCGCCGCTTTCGAAGACGCCTGGGACGGCCGGGCTCCGCTGGGCTGGAACGTCGATGACCCCACCCCGGTGGCTCGCACAGTCTGCGCGCTGCTGTCCGATTGGCTACCCGCCACCACCGGCTCCATGGTGTGGGCCGACGGCGGCTTCCACGCCGTAGGCGTCTAGTCGGTATGCCTCCAAGTACCGCCAACCCCCGTCGAACGGGTCTCCAACAGCTACCAACCTCAGGTGGTTCGCAGCGTTGATCGACGCACTGCTGGTGCTGTCCTTCGGGGGGCCCGAGGGTCCCGACGAGGTGCGCCCGTTCCTGGAGAATGTCACTCGCGGGCGGGGCGTCCCACCGCAGCGGCTAGATGAGGTGGCGCAGCACTACCTGCACTTCGGCGGCGCGTCGCCGATCAACCGGTGCAACCGCACCCTGATCACCGCGATCGAGCAGGCGCTCACCACCGCCGGGCTCGACCTGCCGGTGTACTTCGGCAACCGCAACTGGCACCCGATGGTGGAGGACACCGTCGCCGAGATGTGCGCCGACGGGGTGCGCCGGGCGCTGGTGTTCGCCACCTCGGCGTGGGGCGGGTACTCGGGTTGCCGGCAGTATCACGAGGACATCGCCCGGGCTCGGGACGCCGTCGGCCCTGGCGCCCCGGATCTGGTCAAGCTCCGGCAGTTCTTCGACCATCCGCTGTTCGTGGCGACGTGCGCCGACGCCCTGCGCACGGCCCGCGAGCAGGTTGACCCCGCCGCCCGGGTGGTCTTCACGGCGCACTCCGTTCCGCTTGCCGCGGACGCCGCCGCAGGGCTTCCCGAACACGGCGGCCACCGCTACTCCCGGCAGGTCGCCGAGACCGCCCGGCTGGTCGCCGCGGCGGCCGGGGTGGACGGCTACGACGTGGTGTGGCAGTCCCGCTCCGGGCCCGCTGGAGTGCCCTGGCTGGAGCCGGACGTGACTGACCACCTCGACGCGCTGCGCGCCAGCGGGGTACGCGGCGTCGTGGTGGCGCCAATCGGTTTCGTCTCAGACCACCTCGAGGTGCTATGGGACCTTGACCACGAGGCTCGGCGGCGAGCTGCCACTCTCGGGATGGACTTCGCCAGAACCGCCACCGCAGGCACCGACCCGCGCTTCGCCGAGATGGTGGTCGAGCTCATCGCCGAGCACCTGCACACAGCACCCCCCCGCCGATGCTCACAGCTCCCGCCAGCCGGTCAGGGCACCAACGGGGAACCCTGCGCAGCGCACTGCTGCCGCCGACATGGAGACGTATCGGGGTAATGGGGACCTCAGATACCCCGATATGTCTCCATGTCGGCTGGCGGTAGCCGATCAGCGTCGGCCGGCGCGGGGGGTTAGGGCGCGGACTGCTTCGGCGACGGCTGAGCGGCGGGCCTCCCGGACTGCGGTGAACAGCGGTCGCAGCGCTGCCGAACGGGCCGCCGCCACCTTGGCCGACAGCGCACCGCCAAGGTTGTCGGTCTCCGCGGCGCCGAGGATGGCTTCCACCTCGTCGGCCTGCTCGAGCACCCGCAGTGCGCGGCCGGGTGTGCCGTCGGGCCATGGCGGCCGGATCCGGCGCTCCAGAGCTTCGGCGATCTCGGCGCGAACCCCCGGTCGGTGCCGGGCGACGTCGAGCTCCACCAACGTCGTAGCGGCCTGGCGTACCGCGCCACGCAGGCCGTGTTCGGCGTCGGACAGCGCAGGCTCTGGGGCGGGGGGTAGCGGGCCCGGGGCGAACACCGTCCAGCGCAACACACCATCGGCGACCGCAGTGGGCACCACAGCCAGTTCCGCGCCGGCGAGCACGGCGACTTCGCCACTGTTCAGCGCCGCCGCCGCGAGCGGTCGTTCGGGCGGCAGGCCTCGCACATCACCGGGCACCGGCAACAGCAGCCGACCACCGCCCGCACCGGCCCGCCGGGCTGCGGCCAGCAGGCCGACCACAGAGGCCGGGGCGTCGCCGGGGCCAGGCAGGTCGAGCTGCGCTGCGGTGGCCTCGTCGGCGGCCACCACCTCATGCAGACCTGCCCAGGTATGCAGTCCATCGATCACAGCGTCAGGGGCGGCGGAGCCGTGCAGCCAGGCCGAGGCCCACACGGTCAAGGTCGCGCTGGGGCATGGCACGGGGTAGGAGAGTAGAACTCGAACTCCGGACGCGCACGCGCGGCGTGGCTGCGCCGCGAATTTCAGCCATCCGGCTAACGTCGCGCCGTGCCTCCGGACGAGTTGCAGCGGCCACACCGGCGGCGGGAGACCCCGCAGCTTGTGGCCGAGGCCGGCTTGGTGGTGGAGGAAACCGCCACCGGGTTCTGTGGCGCGGTGCTGCGATGCGAGCGCGATGCGGTGCTGCTGGAGGACGGCAGGGGACGGGTTCGGACATTCCCGCTGCGGCGCGCGGCATTCCTGATCGACGGCGATCCGGTCACACTGGTCCGTCCGGTGCGGCCGGCTCCGGCTGCACCAGCCCGGTCGGCGTCGGGGTCGGTCCGGGTGGTCGGGCTGCGGGCCCGGACGGCGCAGGCCAGCCGGATCTGGGTGGAGGGCCGCCATGACGCCGAGCTCGTGGAGCGGGTCTGGGGCCACGATCTGCGAGTGGACGGCGTGGGCGTGGAGCCGCTCGACGGCGTCGACGGCCTGGCCGAGCGGGTCGCGGAGTTCGCCCCCACGCCCCGCCGGCGGCTTGGTGTGCTGGTCGATCACCTGGTCGCCGGTAGCAAGGAAACCCGACTGGTGCAGACGGTGCGTTCGGAGCACGTGCTGGTGACTGGTCACCCCTATGTCGACATCTGGCAGGCGGTGCGGCCCGCGGCGCTGGGTATCCCCGGCTGGCCGGACGTGCCGCGCGGGGTGCCGTGGAAACAGGGGGTGTGCCAGGCGTTGGGCTGGGTGGACCGAAGCGGGATCGCGGATCCGGCGGCTGGCTGGTGCCGGGTGCTCGGCGCGGTGGAGGGCTTTCGCGACCTTGAACCGGCTCTGCTGGGCGCTGTTGAACAGCTCATCGACTTCGTCACTGCCGGGTCTCGGTGAACCGGTTACGATCATGGCAGAATCCAGCTCGAAGATCTGTCAAGATAGACACATGGCCGCTGTCGTGTGGCTGGTAGCCGGATTTCTGCTGATCGTTGCCGAGGTGCTGTCGACTGACTTCGTGCTGATCATGCTCGGGGCGGCGGCACTGGTGGCCGCAGGGTCCGCCGCGCTTGGCGGGTCGATCTGGGTCCAGGTCGCCGCTTTCGGCGGCGCCTCGTTGGCCTTGATCACCATAGCCAGGCCGGCGCTCAAGCGGCGACTGCACACTGACCAGGTGCGAACTAACGCCGAGGCCCTGGTCGGCGATAAGGCGGTTGTCGTCAGCACCGTCGACGCCAAAGGCGGCAAGGTGAAGCTGCGCGGGGCGCTGTGGTCCGCTCGTGCGTTCGATGAAACCGAGGTACTGGAGCCCGGGCGGGTCGTTACGGTGATGAACATCTCCGGTGCCACCGCCGTTGTCTTGGGAGAACCTTGATGAGTGTTGCGCTGCTCGTGACCGTCGCGGTCATCCTGCTGGCGGTCGTCGTCACCGTGATCAAGGCCGTGGTGGTGATCCCGCAGGCCACTTCCGCGGTCGTCGAGCGGCTTGGCCGCTACCGCAGCACGTTCACCCCAGGCTTGAACTTTCTGGTGCCCTTCATCGATCGGATCCGGGCCCGGATCGATCTGCGTGAGCGGGTGGTGTCCTTCCCGCCGCAGCCCGTGATCACCAAGGACAACCTGACCGTCTCCATCGACACCGTCGTGTACTTCCAGGTGACTAACCCGAAGGACGCGGTCTACGAGATTGCCGACTACATCGGGGCAGTCGAGCAGCTCACCACCACCACGCTGCGTAACGTCGTGGGTGGGATGAGCCTGGAGGACACCCTGACTTCGCGAGATTTCATCAACGGCCAGCTGTCGGAGGTGCTCGACGAGGCAACCGGGCGATGGGGCATCCGGGTCGGCCGGGTCGAGCTCAAGGCGATCGACCCGCCGCTGTCCATCCAGGACTCGATGGAGAAGCAGATGCGCGCCGACCGGGAGAAGCGCGCCACCATCCTCACCGCCGAGGGTCAGCGCGAGTCAGCGATCAAGACCGCGGAGGGCCAGAAGCAGGCACAGATCCTTTCCGCCGAGGGTGCCAAGCAGGCCACGATCCTCACCGCTGAGGCCGACCGGCAGTCCCGCATCCTGCGTGCCAAAGGTGAACGGGCCGCGCGCTACCTGCAGGCGCAGGGTCAGGCCAAGGCGATCGAGAAGGTGTTCGCCGCGATCAAGGCGGGCCGGCCGACCCCCGAGCTGCTCGCCTACCAGTACCTGCAGACGTTGCCGCAGATGGCGCAAGGCGACGCGAACAAGGTCTGGATCGTGCCCAGCGACTTCGGCAAGGCCCTCGAGGGTTTCACCAAGATGCTCGGCGCGCCGGGGGACGACGGGGTGTTCCGGTTCGAACCAAGCCCGGACTACGTCAGTGACAGCCCGCCGGAGGAGGACGACGAGGCCGTCGAGGGGTGGTTCGACACCTCCCCAGACCCGCACGTAGCCGCTGCGGTGCGGGCCGCCGAAGAGGTGGCCCGCAAAGAGGTGCCCGGTCCGACGACGGGGATGACCCCGTCGCTGGGCGCCGGTCCGGCCGGGCAGCCGGCCCCGCCTCCGGGACCGGCTGAGATCACCGCGCCGCAGCAGCGGGTGCCGCCTGCGACCTCGGCCGGCCCGCCCGACGCCCCGGAGACGGCATCCCAGAAGTCCCAGAAGAAGCCGGCAGAGCCGCCGCCTCAGACCCCCGAGCAGAAGGACGGCTGACGCCTCAGACGACGCTGAAGCCGAACGGCAACTCGAGGCGGTGCCGGGCCAGCAGGTCACTATCGGCGAGCAGGTCCCGGGTCGGAGCATCTGCCACCACCCGGCCGCCGTCGAGCACCACGCTTCGCGGGCATAGTTGCAGGGCATAGGGCAGGTCGTGGGTGACCATCAACATTGTCCGGTCCAGCTCCAGCAGCACTTCGGCGAGTTCGCGGCGGGCTACCGGGTCCAGGTTCGAGGATGGCTCGTCGAGCACCAAGATCTCCGGATCGCAGGACAGTACGGTGGCCAGTGCTGCACGTCGGCGTTGGCCACCGGACAGGTGCAGCGGTGAGCGGGCAGCATGCTCAGCCATCCCGACGGCCGCCAGCGCGGCGTTCACCCGGGCCTCGAGTTCGGCGCCACGCAGGCCGAAGTTGGCTGGTCCGAACGCCACGTCCTCGGCGACGGTGGGCATGAAAAGCTGGTCGTCAGGATCTTGGAACACGATCCCCACCCGGCGACGGATCTCCTGCAGGTGCTCCCTGATCACTGGCAGTTCGCCCACCTGAACGGAGCCGGTGGCCGGCTGGAGAACGCCGTTGAGCTGCAGGACGAGGGTGGTCTTACCGGCACCGTTGGGACCCAGCAGCGCGACCCGCTCGCCGGGCTGCACGGTGAGGTCGATGCCCTCCAACGCGCGCTGGCCGTCGGGATAGGCGAAGCTCAGCTCGGTCACCCGCAGCGACGGCGCGGTCACCCAAGCCACCAGGCCCCGGATGCGAGCAGGATCGCCGCCGCCACCGGTGCCAGCCCGAGCAGCCATTCTCGGCGACCGGTGGTTCGCTCGTGCAGAACCGGCATCGTCCCATTCCAGCCTCGTGCGAGCATGGCCAGGTGTACCCGTTCGCCGCGCTCGTAGGAGCGTAGGAACAGGCTGCCCACCCCGCGTGCGGTGGCACCCGCCTGCCACAGCAGCCGCGGGTCGTGTCCCCGAGAGATCCGGGCGATCCGCATCCGGCGAGCTTCACCGACGATCACCTCGATGTATCGCAGCATCAAGGTGGCGATCGTGGTGATGGTGTTGGGCACCCGCAGGCGTTGGAGCCCGATCAGTAGATCGCGCGGTATGGTCGTCGCAGCGAGGGTCAGCGAGGTGAGCACCCCGAGGGTGCCCTTGATCACGATATTCCAGCCGGCCAGCAGCCCGGCCACTGACAGCGACACACCGGCCACCTGCACCCGCTGCCCGCCCTCGGCGAACGGCAGCAGCACGGCGAGCACGACGAACGGTGCCTCGATAAGGGCCCGGCGCGCGATCCAACCCAGCGGGATCGCCGCCACCACCCACACCCCAGCCAGCACCAGGAGATAACCGCCGAACGCCCAGAATGCCTCCCGCGACGTGGCGACCACACAGCACACGAACAGGAATGCGGCGAGCACCTTGACCTCGGGCGGCAGCCGGTGCACGGGCGAGTTGCCCGGCAGGAACAGAGGGTGCGCGTGGCCGGCTCCCACGGCGCTGGTCAGGTCTTGTCGACGGAGCGCCGCTGACGAGGACGCGCCAGCCAGAACAGGCCGCCCGCGAGGGCGAGGGTCACCAGCACCCCGATCACGCCGGCCACGCCGACCAGGCCGTCGTTGCCGCCCAGGGTGTAGTCAGCAAGCGGGCCGCCGGCCAGAGCGTGATCGCGGGCGTTTTGGGCGATGCACTCACCGGACAACTGCTCGGCGCCGTCCACCTCGGTTACCTGGCAACCATTCAGGGTCGCTGAGTCGAGACCGTCGGGGTTGCTAGAGGCCAGGTAGGACAGTAGTCCGGCGATCAGGAGCGCGATGACGCCGAACCCGATGAAGAACCCGGCGGCGCTGCGCCGGCTGTGCGGGGTGGTCATGATGCGCTCCCGTCAGCAGTCGCGGTGGCTGTGGTCGTTCCCAGGGTTCGAGTCGGCGATCGCCGCAACAGGTACACGAGGTCCGGTCGAGCGGAGGCGACGGCGCCGACCGTGAGCGCGGTGATGATGCCCTCACCGATACCGATCAGGATGTGGACCCCGATGATGGTCACCACGACGGTACCCAGCGAGGAACCGCCGGCCCCGCCGATCGCGTATTCCACGACGAATCCGAGGGACGCGACCACTGTGTTCACCAGGGCGGAGACGAAGGCGACGGTGACCAGCCCCCCACGGCTGCGGGTAGCCAGCCTGCGCAGGGCCAGCGCGACCACGAAACCAACCCAGGTGCCGATCAGCGCCATGTTCGTGATGTTGGTACCGAGTGCGGTAAGGCCGCCGTCGGCGAACAGCAGCGCCTGCACCACCAGCACGATCCCGACGCACAGGGCGCCGAGCCAGGGGCCCACCAGGATGGCGGCCAGCGCACCGCCCAGCAGGTGCCCACTGACCCCGGGCAACACCGGAAAGTTGATCATCTGCACGGCGAAGATGAAAGCTGCGACCAATCCCGCCATCGGCGCGGTGCGGTCGTCAAGGTCTGCGCTCTGGCCGGCACGGGAGCGGACCAGCGAGTAACCTAGCCCCGCAGCAGCGACGAGGCCGCACACGGCCGAGACTGGGGCGTTGACGATACCGTCGCTCATATGCATGGCGATCGTGTCAGTAGTCAAGCTCGCCTCCTCTAAACGCGTGTGAGGGTCACCCATCAGAGTAACGGCAGGGGGCTGGTTACTGCTAGAGCGATGCGAAAGCCTCCTGCTGGCGTTGTGCACGAGGAGCGGACACACCGTGCACCAGGGACGGACACACCGTGCACGAGAGGCGGACACACCGTGCACGGGGGACGGACACGCGGGGGTTAGCGGTAGAGGAGTGGGGGGCGGCGGGAGGTCCAGGGGGCGACGCGCTCGTAGGCCGCGCAGGCGGCGAGCACCCGATCATCGGCGTGTCGCGGTCCCACCACCTGCAGCCCGAGCGGCAGGCCGGTGCTGCTCCACCCGCACGGAACGCTTGCGGCGGGCTGCTGGGTCATGTTGAAGGGATAGGTGAAGGGCGTCCAGCTGGTCCACCGCAGCGAGTGCCATCCGATCGGCACCTCCTCACCCGCAACGAATGGTGTGATCGGCACCGTCGGGGTGAGCAGCAGGTCGTAGCGCTCGTGGAAGGCCCCCATGGTGGCGCCCATCGCCATCCTCGTCGCGGTGGCGGTGAGGTAGTCCACCGCAGAGCAGCGCTCGCCCTGTGCCACGACCTCTCTCAGCCCGGGCTCCAGAAACTCGCGCTCGCGGGAGGTCAGGCGCCCGACAGCCCTGGCCAACGCACTGAACCAGAGCACATGGAAATCCTGCACGCACTCGACGAGACCCGGATCGGCGATCTCGACCTCCGCACCGAGATCCCGGAACACGTAAGCGGCGGTCTGCACCGCGTCGGCTACGTCCGGATCGACGTCGGCATAGCCCAACGTCGGACTCAGCGCGATCCGCAGCCCCAGCACACCGCTGTCCAGCGCGCCGGAGTAAGAGCGAGTGATCGGTGGCAGCGCAGCGCAGTCCCGGGCATCCGGCCCGGAGACCACGTCGAGCAGCAGTGCGGTATCGGCCACGGTGCGGGCCATCGGCCCGGCATATCCCAGGGTGCCCGACGGGCTGGCCGGCCAGTGCGGCACGCGACCATAGGTCGGCTTGATCGCCACCGTCCCGGTGAAGGACGCGGGGATACGCACCGAACCGCCACCGTCGGTCCCCATCGACAGCGGCCCCATTCCCAGTGCCACCGCGACGGCGCTGCCGCCACTGGACCCCCCAGGTGTCCGGCTGGTGTCCCACGGGTTGACCGTGACGCCGGTGAGCGCGCTGTCGGTGACGCCTTTCCAGGCCAGCTCTGAGGTCGTCGTCTTGCCCAGCAGCACCGCGCCGTTCTCGCGCAGCCGGGCCACCGCCGGCCCGTCGACCGGCCATTCCTGGTTAGGAGAGATCACCTTCGAACCGCGCAGGGTAGGCCACCCCTGGGTGAGATACATGTCCGTGATCGACGTCGGCACACCGTCGACCAGGCCCTGCGGCTGCCCATGCTGCCAACGCTGCTCGGAAGCCTTGGCTGCCTCCAGGGCGTGGTCGGCGTCCACCAAGCAGAATGCTCGCACCTGCCGGTCGAGCTGATCGATGCGGTCCAGCACGTCCTGGGTAGCCTCGACCGGCGACAGCTCGCCCGCCCGGTAGGCAGCCATGAGCTCGGTAGCGGTGAGGTCGGCGGGCGTGCTCACGTGTGATTCCTGTCCTGGCGGCGCTACTGCCGGCATAGGCAACCTACCCGCGAGCTTTGTCCACCTTGTTGTGGGCCCGGAGTATCCCAGAGCGTCGATCCGGCTGGTAGACGCAGTGCAGCGCTTGATTACCAGGCGCGACGATCGATCGATACCCGGACGACACTTCCCCCATATGGTGGCTACTGCATTTTGTTTGCAACGACATATCGTCCCCCCATGATGCGCCGCCTGTTCGTCCCGTTCGTCCTGATCTTTTCGGTGTTGTCGGCGTGTAGCTCGGCACCGCCCAGTGCCGACCCGGCTACGCAGACCATCGTGGTCGGCGAGGGTTACGAGTGGGAGGCGCTGAACCCGTTGCTCGGTTTCGGCGGCGAGGGCGCGTCGAAGCTGTTCGACGGTCTGATCAAGCACGACGCGGCGCTGACCGTGGTCCCGGCGTTGGCCGCCGAGGTGCCCGCAGTTGCCTCCGACGGGCGATCCTGGACGGTCACGCTGCGCCAGGGGGTCAGCTTTCACGATGGTTCGGCGTTCGACGCCGACGACGTGGTGGCCACCTACCGTGCCGTGTTGGATCCGGTCTTCGCCGCGACCGTCAGTTCGGACTTCCCGATGCTCACCAGCGTCGAGAAGGTCGACGCCTTGACGGTCCGGTTCGAGTTGGAGTACCCGTACGCACCGTTCGCGAACCGGCTCAATCTGGGCATCATGCCGTCCGAGGCGCTGGTCACCCCGGCTGCGCTGGAGAGCTCGTCGTTCAACTCCGCGCCGATCGGGACCGGGCCATACAAACTCGCCGAGTGGCGCAGAGGCGCCACGATGACCCTGGTCGCCAACGAGGATTACTTCGACGGCGCGCCACAGGTCAAGAAGATCACGATCGTGTTCGCCGAGGACGACAACACCCGTGCGCAACAGATGCGCGCCGGCGACCTCGACGCAACCGTGCTACCCCCGGCGCTGGCCCGCACCTTCGAGGGCGGCGAGTTCGCGGTGGTGCACCACCGCAGCGCCGACTACCGCACGGTCACCCTGCCCTCGAGCCACCCGGTGACCGGCGACCCGGCCATCCGTAAGGCGTTGAACCTCGCCGTCAACCGGCAGGGCATGATCGACGCTCTGCTCGCCGGCAGGGGCGTGCCAGCGTCCACCCCGGTGCCGGCGGTGCTCGACTCCTATGTGGAACCTGCCGCCCAGTTCCAGTACGACCCCGCCGAGGCGGACCGCATCCTCGATGACGCCGGTTGGGTCCTGGGTGCCGACGGCATCCGAACCCGCAACGGTCAACCTGCCCGATTCACGCTGATGTACCCGACGACGGACACGGTGCGCAAGGACCTCGCGCAGGCGGTGGTGTCCGACGCCAAGGCGGTCGGTGTCGAGGTCGTACTGGAGGGCCTCGGGTGGGAGGCGATCGAGCCACGGCTGACCGAGGACGCGCTGGTGATGGGCGGCGGCAGTCAGCTGGACCCGGACCAGGTGATCTACCCGCTGCTGCACTCCAGCTTCGGCGGGGACGGGTTCAACAATCCCGGCTACTACCGCAACGCCGAGGTGGATGCCGGTCTGGAGGCTGCCCGGCGGGCCACCGATCCGGCCGAACAGATCGCGGCGGTCAAGAGCTGGCAGCGCGCTTACGCCGCCGACCCGGGCTTCGTCTTCCTGGTCTTCCTGGACCACTCCTACGTCATGCGGCAGAAGTGGGACGGCTACACCCCGGTGATCGACCCGCACAGCCACGGCGTGCTGACCTGGGGGGCGCTGTGGAACTTCGAGGACTGGACACCGAAACGTTGACCCGGCCAACTGCGCTGGCCAGGAGGATGGCCAGGAATCGGTGGCAGGCGGTGGGGTGGCTCGTGCTGCGCCGGCTGGGGTTCGTGATGCCCGTGCTGGTGGCGGTCGCGGTCGGGATCTTCCTGCTGGGTGCGGCGTCGCCGTTCGACCCGATCTACCAGTACTACGGGGTGGATATCTTCACCGCTAGCGCCGAGGACATCGCCCGGGTGCGCGCCCAGCTCGGGCTGGATGACGGAGTGTTCATCCAGCTATGGCGCTGGCTGACCGGGATCTTCTCCGGGGAGCTGGGTACCTCCCGGGCGTTTCGCCAGCCGGTAGCCGACGTGATCGCACAGCGGCTGCCGTGGACGCTGCTGCTGGTCACGGTCAGCCTGGTCATCACGATCGTGATCGCGCTGGTGGTCGGGGTACTTGCCGCCTGGCGCCAAGGAGGGCTGCTCGACCGGTTCGTGACCGCGATGGCGCACGCCCTGGAGGGCATCCCGTCATTCGTGCTCGGGCTGGGCGCGATCGCGCTGTTCGCGCTGAGCCTGCGCTGGGTCCCGGTGGCCGGTCTGACCACTCCTGGCGCGCCGGTCAGCTTCGATCAGGTCGCCCATCACCTGATCATGCCTGCGCTGGTGCTCGGTGTGTCGCAGACCCCATGGCTGATCCTGCACCTGCGGGCGTCCCTGCTGACCGCGCTGGCTGAAGACCACGTCACCGGCGCCCGGGCCCGCGGCCTGCCGGAGTGGCGGATTGTGCTGCGTCACGCGCTGCCCACCGCGCTGCTGCCGCTCGTCACGCTGCTCGGAGCCCGGGTGCCCGAGCTGGTCACTGGTGCGGTCCTGGTGGAAGAGATCTACTCCTGGCCCGGGGTGGCCGAGGCGGTGGTCACCGCTGCGCTCGCCGTCGACTTCCCGATGCTGGCCGCACTGGGAGTGCTGTCCACCGCGGCGGTGCTGCTGGGATCCCTGCTGGCCGATGTCGCTGTGGTGCTGGCCGACCCGAGGGTGGCCGCCGATGGCTAGCACCGAGTTGGCCGCACCGCCGCTGCGTCCCGCCGGCACCGACGCAGGCTGGCGCAGCGCTGCCCGCCGCCGCGCCGGCACCCCCCGCGGCCGCTGGGCGCTCGGGCGGGCCCGCGCGCGCCTGGCAGTCGGCGTGGTGTCGCTGGTCGGGCTGGTAGCGGCAGCGGTGCTGGGGCCATGGCTGGGTGGGCTGGACCAGACGCTGATCGACTACGGCTCGGTGCGGTTGGCGCCGAGTGCGCAGCACCCGTTCGGCACCGACGCGGCCGGCCGCGACGTGCTGCTGCGCAGCCTGGCCGGGCTCCGGGTGTCGCTGCTGGTCGCAGTGCTGTGCGCGGTGATCTCCACGCTGTTGGGTGCCGTGATCGGCGCCCTGTCCGGGGTGCTGGGTGGCTGGCCGGACCGGTTGCTGATGCGGGTAGTCGACACGATCAACTCGGTGCCGCACCTGCTGCTCGGGATCATCATCGTGGCGCTGTACCGGGGCAGCCTGCTGACCGTGGTCGCCTCGATCGCCTTGACCCACTGGACCGGGGTGGCCCGGATCGTGCGCGCCGAGGTGCTTTCGCTGCGCGACCGCCCCTTCATCGACGCGGCCATCTCTGGCGGGTCATCCCAGACCCGCGTGCTGCGCCGCCACCTGCTGCCAGCCATCGTGCCCCAGGCCGCGCTGTCGGCGGTCCTCATCCTGCCGCACGCCGTGTGGCACGAGACCGCGCTGAGCTTCCTCGGGCTGGGCCTGCCCCCGCACCTGGCCAGCATCGGCAACATCCTCACCGAAGGCCGCGAGGGCGTCCTGGTCGGTACCTGGTGGATCGTCGTGTTCCCCTCGGCGCTGCTGGTGGCCACCACGCTGGCGGTGGCCGCGCTCGGCGGCTGGTGGCGGGACCGCTCGGTACCCCGGCGGCGATCGGAGCTCGCACTATGACCACCGTGACCGCCCCGCTGCTGGACGTCGAGGAGCTGTCGGTGCGGTTCCTGCTCGGCCCACACGGCCGGCACGGCATCGTCAACGCGGTCACCGAGATCTCGCTGCAGCTGTCCGCGGGGCGGGTACTGGCCCTGGTCGGGGAATCCGGCTGCGGCAAATCAGTGCTCGCCGCGTCGCTGCTGGGGCTGCTGCCGGCCAATGCCGAAGTACGCGGCCGGGCGATGCTCGCCACCGGCGACGGAGCGTGGATCGACCTGCTCGGCGCCCCGGAGCAACTCCTGCGAAGCCGAGTCCGGGGCCGCCTGATCGGCCTGGTCCCCCAATCAGCCGCCACCCACCTAACCCCCGTCCGCCAGATCGGCGCCCAGCTAACCGAAGCCCTCCGCGAGCTGTCCGCGCCGCCATTCGGAGCCGGATGGCGGTTTCGGCCCCGAGCCAGGCGCCATTCGGAGCCGAATGGCGCTGCCACCGAGGAGCTGGTTGTGCGGGCTGGGCTGGAAGTTGACGTGTTGGGGCGGTACCCGCATGAGCTGTCCGGGGGGATGGCTCAGCGGGTCGGGGTCGCGTCCGCGCTGGCCGGCAACCCCTCGGTGGTGCTCGCCGACGAGCCCACCGCCGGGCTGGACCGGCCCTTGGTGGACCGCACCGTCGACCAACTCGCCGCACTGGCCGCTGACGGGCACGCGGTGCTGCTGATCACCCACGATCTCCGCGCCGCCCGCAGGGTAGCGACCGACCTGGCCGTGATGTACGCCAGCCGGCTGGTGGAGTGCGGGCCAGCCGACGAGATGTTCAGCGACCCCTGGCACCCCTACACCCGTGGGCTACTGGGCGCGCTGCCCGACCGAGGGTTCACCGCGATCCCCGGAGACCCGCCCGAGCTGACCGCGCTGCCCGCCGGCTGCGCATTCCGGCCCCGCTGCCCAGCCCGTGCCCGTTGCACCGACACCGCCGAGCTGCACCCCCACGGCCAACGGCAACTCGCCTGCCACCCAGCGCCACATCATCCAGCGCCATGCTGACCGGCACCGGCATTGAAGTCGGCTACCTCCGGGACCATCCGGTGCTGCGAGCGGTCGACATCGAGATCGCCCCAGGCGAGGTCGTCGGGCTCGCGGGCCCCAGCGGCTGCGGCAAATCAACCCTGGCCCGGGTGCTGGCCTTGCTGCTGGCCCCGTGGTCAGGCCGGGTGGAGATCGACGGCACACCCGCGGCTGGGGTGCGCTACCGGGCGCCGCGCCAGCAGCGCACCACCATCGGCGTCGTCTTCCAACAACCCCGCATGTCCGTCGACCCCCGGCTCACCCTGCGCCAAGCGATCGTCGAGCCACTCCGGGCCTGCCAGCGGCATCTCGACGAGGATCGGACCGCGGAACTCACCGACCGCGTCGGCCTGACCACCGAGTTACTCGGCCGCCGGCCACACGAAGTCAGCGATGGCCAACTGCAACGAGCCTGCCTCGCCCGCGCCCTCATCCTCCAACCTCGGTACCTGATCTGCGACGAGATGACCGCCATGCTCGACGCCTCCACCACCGCCGCCCTGGTCGACGTGGTTACCACGCACACCGCCCAGACCGGCGCCGGAGTGCTCGCCATCAGCCATGACGAAACCCTCCTGGCCGTCTGGGCACACCGCGTACAACAAATATCGGCGTAGCGCAGCTCTCCAGACAGCAGGCACTCGCTCGCCGATCAGGCTCCACCGAGATAGGAGTCGTCGAGCAGGGATGACAAGGACTGAAATGGCGCATCTACGTCCTGGCCGCCGTCGGCCGCGAGCACCCGGACCGCTCGCTCCCAGGTCAGGGCGCGAGCTGCCTTACCGACGTGGCATGCCAGCTCCAGCGCCTCGACGAGCTCAGCGTGTGACGCGAGATCGCTGAACACCTCGAGGTAGGCGTCCCTGGCACGCCGGAACGCACGGTCTTGGAGGCCGATCCCGAGCTGGTAGCGCAACCATCCCAGCGGCACCAACATGCTGGCGAACGGATGGGCCACGACGCCGTCTCCCCAGTCGTAGAATCTCACTCGTCCGTCCGCGTCGACGAGGATATTCCACGGGTGCAGGTCGTTGTGATCTAGGCTGGCCGAGCCGGGGGCGCCCACGAGCCGTTCGCACCACGACACAAAGGTCTCGCGCAGCGCGGCCACGCTGGCATGGGTATCCCGGTCATCTGCGCTCCCATGCCGCCTGACGTACCTGCCGACGGCCTCGAGCGCCTCTTCGAACCTTCTCGGCATCACCTTGGGACGCATGTCGGCAACGCCGAGGGCCAGCAGGTCGTCGGCGTGCGGGGCCAGGTCGCGCTGGAGCTGCCCGTACTGCGGCAGGGCGCGCGCAATGGCGTTGGCCAGCTCGGCGCCGGTCAGCGACGCTCCGAGCGGCGGACCCCCGTCCGGGAGCAGTACCCAGCCACGGTCGAGGTCGACGGCGATCGGGTTCAGCACATGGTCGGGGGCGACCCGCTGGAGAAGGTCGTAGAGGCCGACCTCGAACGCCGTCGTCGGTCCCGCCGCCTTGAGCCAGACCGGCCCCTCCGCTGTGGGTGCTTTCAGCACCGTCGCCCACGGCCGCAGGTGCGGCTGCTCGACCTCGCCAGTGCGCTCGATCGCAGCGGCGGCGAGCTGCTTGTCCAGCCACGACACTGCCGACTCGCGCCAGGACGCGGACGCCCAGACCGCTGCGCCGTGGCCGCTCCCGATGCCGGCAAACACGGCCGCCAGTGTCGCGATACCGGTGGGCCAAGGCCAGGTTGAAATCGGCGAACGCGCTAGGGCCTCGCGCCGATCCTGTTATCTCTCACCGAGTCGTGGCGATGGCTACGTACTTGGTCTCCAGGAACTCTTCGATGCCTACCGTGCCGCCCTCGCGGCCCAGCCCGGAGTGCTTGATGCCACCGAAGGGTGCTGCCGGGTTGGACACCAGGCCCTGGTTCAGCCCGACCATGCCGGCCTCGAGCCGTTCGCAGACTCGCAGGGCGCGGCGCAGATCCTCGGTGTAGACGTAACTGACCAATCCGAAGGGCGTGTTGTTGGCGGTCGCCAGCACGTCGTCTTCGTCGGTGAACGGGGTGATCGGCGCGACCGGTCCGAAGATCTCCGTGCCGGCCATCTCGGCATCCGGCGGCACGTCGACGAGCACCGTCGGGCGGTAGAAGTAACCCGGGCCGTCCACCGGCTCGCCGCCGACCAGCACCCGAGCGCCGCGGGCGACCGCGTCGCAGACCAGGTGCGCCACCTTGTCCCGCGCCGTAGCCTCGATCAGCGGGCCGACCTGCACATCCTCTTCGCTGCCGCGACCGATGCGCAGCGACCCCATCTGCTCGGCCAGCCGGCGGGAGAACTCGTCGACGACGTCAGCGTGCACGTAGAAGCGGTTGGCTGAGGTGCAGGCCTCGCCGATGTTGCGCATCTTCGCGACCATCGCGCCCTGGACCGCGGCATCGAGGTCGGCGTCGGCGAAGACCAGGAACGGCGCATTGCCACCCAACTCCATCGAGGTCCGCACGACCTGCTCGGCGCACTGCTCCAGCAGCCTGCGGCCCACCTCGGTGGAGCCGGTGAAGGACAGCTTGCGGGCCCGACCGTCCCGGATCAGCGGCTCCATCAGCCGACCCGAGCCAGCAGTGGGCACGACGTTGAGCACCCCGTCGGGCAGCCCGCACTCGGCCAGGATGCCGGTCAGCGCGAGCATCGACAGCGGTGTCAGGCCAGCCGGTTTGAGCACCATCGTGCAGCCCGCCGCCACCGCCGGGCCGATCTTGCGGGTGCCCATCGCGGCCGGGAAGTTCCACGGCGTGATCAGCAGCGACGGCCCGACCGGCTGGCGCATCACGAGGAATCGACCCGATCCGTTGGGCGCGGTGGCGAACCCGCCGTCGATCCGCACGACCTCCTCGCCGAACCAGCGGAAGAACTCCGCAGCGTAGGTAATCTCGGCCCGCGACTCGGTCAGCGGCTTGCCCATCTCCAGCGTCATCAGCAGGGCGAGGTCGTCCTGGCGCTGCATCATCAGCTCGAAGGCGCGGCGCAGGATCTCGCCACGCTCGCGGGGTGGGTGCTGCGCCCAGGCCGCCTGGGCGGCGACCGCGGCGTCCAGCGCGGCCATCCCATCCTCGGGGCTGGCGTCGGCGACCGCCCGCAGCACCTTGCCAGTAGACGGGTCCTCGACATCGAAGGTCTTCCCGCCGCTGCCGGGTCGCCATCGGCCGTTGATGAACAGCTCGGTGGGGACGGCGTCGAGGACAGCATGCTCACGGTCTGCCGCGCTCATGACGGTGTGGCCTTTCCCTGGTTTGCGTGACGTCACACCAGGAAAGTCTTGCGTCCCTGGGCACCAGCCGCACCTCGGTGGGGCACGGGCTGCTCGCGGGTCACTTGGGCACGGGTGCCGGAGGTTCCAAGGTCGCACTGCGAGCCTGGACGATCAGGCCGATCATCCCGACGGCCGCGCCCGCCAGCGAGACCGCGAGCAACGCCGGTGAGGTGGTCCCGGTCAAGGCGTCGCCGAGCACGACAACCGCCACCGAGCCGGGTATCACGCCCACGGTGCCCACGAGGTAGTCGCGGAACCGGATGGACGACACCGCGCTGCAGTAGTTGAGCACCGAGAACGGTATCGCCGGGATCAACCGCAGCGACGTCACAGCGAGCCAGCCACGACGGCGCAGCCGCGCGTCGACCGCGCGCAGCACCCCGCGGTCGAGGAAGGGTTCCACCAGTTCGCGGCCTAGCCAGCGGACCGCAACGAAGGCCAGCACCGCGGTCAACGTGGTCCCCACGAGGGACAGGGCCAACCCCAGCAGGGGACCGAACAGCAACCCTGCGGCGAGGGTGAACACGGTGCGGGGGATCGGTGCGACAGTCACCAGGGTCTGCCCGAGCAGGAACAGTATCGGTGCGGCGGCGCCGACCGACTGGGCCCAGGCCCGCATCTGCAAGGCGTCAGGTACCGGCAGTACCAGCGCTGCGACGACCACCGTGACGAGCAACAGCCCGGCCACCAGTAGACGGGTGCGGGGCAGGGTCATGGTCCTCCGGGCACCGGAACCGGGTGCAGAACAATGCTACCGGCCCCCACCCCCGGTGTGTCAGTCCGTCCTGCCCGGCAGACGCTTCGATGCCCCTGTCCGGTTACCGTCGCACCGGCGCAGATTGGCCCGGGAGACGATCTAGGGGTGGCGGTGGCAGCGCGAACGCCACCACCGCATCGCCCATCTTTGTCCCCAGCCGCTTCCCATCCCCGCCGGCGGCAATCACTACGAACTGCCGGCCGCCGACGCGATACGTCATCGGCGTCGCCTGTGCACTCGCGGGCAGCGCGCCCTTCCAGAGCAGACGACCCGTCTCGATGTCGAACGCGCGCAGCGCTTCATCCATGGCGGCACCGATGAACACGAGATCGCCGGCAATCAGCGCCCCACCAAGGTTGAACGAACCGAGCGCCTCGCCGTCGGGCGTGCCGGTCATGTTCCCGAGCGGTACCTCCCAGCTCACCCGACCGGAGCGCAGGTCGACTGCGCTCAACGTGCCCCACGGCGGCGCCGTGCACGGAATCCTGCCGGGCGTCACAAACGGGTAGCGGAACATCGCGAATGGCGTGCCGGCCTGCTGCGCGAATTCGCCTCCAAGCCGATTGTTCGAGGGGTCATTCTGCGCGTCAGATTCCTGGTCGCGTGGGATGAGCCGCACGATCATGGCGAATCGATTGGTGTTGACGATGACGCGCTCGCGATGGGGATCGAAGGCGAAGCCGCCCCAGTGCATGCCGCCGATTTGGCCGGGAAAGGCCAGCGATCCCCGCACTGTGGGCGGCGTGAACATCCCGTCCGAGCGCAGGCGCTCGAACTCGGCGCGACACCAGTCACGATCTGCGTCACTTGCTCCCCACACCTGATCCGCCGTGAGCCCTTGCGGCACGAGCGGGCCGGGATGCGTGGGAAACGGCTGGGTCGGCGATGTGCGCTCGCCCGGCACGTCAGTCTGCGGCACCGGTCGCTCCTCCACCGGGAACACCGGCTGGCCGGTCGCACGATCCAGGACGAACAGATGCCCCATCTTCGTGCCTGCTAGCACCACCGGAACGCGCCGGCCGTCCTTCGTGATCGTCGCGAGCACCGGCTGCGATGCCACGTCGTAGTCCCACAAGTCGTGGTGCACCACCTGAAAGTGCCACGCCACCTTCCCCGTCGCGGCGTGCAGGGCAACGATGGAGTTGGCGTATCGGTTGTCGCCCAGGCGCATGCCGCCATAGAAATCGGGGCTCGGGCTGCTCGTCGGCACGAACACCAGACCGCGTTCCTCGTCCGCGGTGATTACCGACCACACGTTCGCCGCGCCCGTGTGCGTCCTGCTCTCACCTTCCCACGTCTTCGCCGCAGGATCATCTGCGGTCGCCGGAATCGGATCCCAAGTCCAGCGAAGCGCGCCGGTTCGCGCGTCATAGGCACGAACGACGCCTCGTTCGAGATCTGCCGCGCGGTTGTCGCCGATTGCTGACCCGACGATGATGAGGTCTCCAATGATGGCCGGCGGCGATGTCACCTGGTAGGCGTTTGGACTGAGGACCCGGAAGCCGTCTTTCAAGCTGACTTCGCCGTCACGGCCGAAGTCGCCGCATCGGCCGCCGGTCATCGCGTCGATCGCAAACAGCCGCGCATCGAGCGTGCCGAACACGATCCGTCGGCGACACGGTGCATCCGTTGCCGCCCGTCCATCGAGCCACGTCGACACGCCGCGCGAGGTCACCTCCGCGAACCGTGCTGTTCGATCGAGTTCAGGATCGAAGCGCCATCGTTCCGAGCCGGTTTCGGCGTCGAGCGCGATGACGCGGTTGAAGGGCGTGCTGACGAACAGGAGTCCGTCCACGACGATCGGCGTCGCTTCGAATGCCGCCTTGCCCTTGGCCGCCGCCTCGAGACTCGCGTCGCCGGTGTGATAGGTCCAGGCAACCTCGAGGCGCGTGACGTTGCCTGGCCCGATGTCACGAAGATCCGAGTGGCGTCCGCCGCCGACGTTTCCGTAGGTCGTCCAGGTGACATCCTGCGGTGCGACGGTGGCGCATGAGGTGGCGACTGCCACCGTCGCGGCTATGAGCATCTTCCTGATGTTCATCACCTGCACCATACGGTGCGGCGTCCGTCCCCGGCTCGTATCCGCGCTGCCGCTGCTGCGAGCTCTCCCCGGGCGGAGCCGGCCCGATTCCGATTAGGCCTTCATTGCGGCCGCAGCGGTCGGTACTCCGGGTTCCACATCGCGGTTTCGACGGCGGTCGCCCAGTCGCGCCGCTCGACCCGCGCCACGCCCTCTTTCGCCGCGGCCGCGGCGACCCGCTCCGCTACGACGGCTGAGACCGCTCGGAGGTCGTTGACCTCCGGTAGCAGGGGGGCGCCGGGTGTGCTCGCGTCGACGAGGGCGGCCACGGCGTGTGCTGATGCGGTGAGCATGCCGTCGGTGACGAGCCGGGCGCCGCTGACGATGGTGCCGAGGCCCAGACCCGGGAACACCAGAGCATTGTTGGCCTGGGCGATGACGTAGGTGGTGCGCTCGTGGGTCAGCGGCGGGAAGGGGCTACCGGTTGCGATGAGCGCCCGGCCGTCGGTCCATGTGATCAGGTCGGCCGGTACCGCCTCGGCCAGGCTCGTCGGGTTGGACAGCGGCAGGATGACCGGTCGCTCGACGTGTCGTGCCATCTCCCGGATCACGTCCTCGCTGAACGCCCCGGGGGTTGCGGACGTGCCGATCAGGACGGTCGGGCGGGTCCTTCGGACGACTTCAAGCAGGTCGACGCCACCGCCGGGCGCGTCGTGACGCCAGTTCGCGACCTCGGCGGCGGGGTGGGCGTACGGCCGCTGGAAGTCTCGCATCCGCGGCTGACCCTCGAGCAGAAGACCACCGCGACCCAGGCCCCAGATCCGTTGCGTCACGGCATTGGCCGGCAACCCGTCCTGCGCCATCGCGTCCCGGATCTGGTCGGCGATCCCGATCCCGGCCGTCCCCGCGCCGCACACGACGACGCGCTGCTCCCTCAGTGGCGCCCCGGACGCCTTCGAGCCCGCCAGCACGGCCGCGAGCGCGACGGCGCCGGTGCCCTGCATGTCGTCGTTGAAGGTGCAGATCGAATTGCGGTAGCGCCGCAGGATCCGGGTGGCGTTGTTCGTGCCGAGGTCTTCCCAGTGCAGCAGCGCGCGGGGGAACCTCTTGGTCGCAGCCTCCACGAACGCGTCGACGAAGGCGTGGTAGCGCTCGTCGCCGACGCGGGGGTGCCGGTTGCCGACATAGAACGGGTCGTCGAGGAGTTCGGGGTTGTTCGTGCCGGCGTCGAGCACCACTGGCAGGACCCGGGTGGGGTCGATTCCCGCTGCGGCGGTGTAGACGGCGAGCTTGCCGATCGCGATGGCGATCCCGCCTGCGCCCCAATCGCCGATGCCGAGGATGCCCTCGCCGTCGGTGACCACGATGAGATCGACATCGTCGGCGCCGAGTCCGTAGTTGCCCAGCGAGTCAGCGATGCCGTCCGGGTCGTCTGAGTCGTCGACGGACAGGTAGACCCCGCCCGGCCGCCGGAACTCACGGCTGAACCGCTGGATCATGGTGCCGATCGTCGGGGTGTACACGATCGGCAGCATCTCCGGCAGATGGTTGAGCAGGAGCCGGTAGAAGAGCACCTGGTTGCGGCTCAACAGACCGCCGAGGAACACCGCCTTGCCGACGTCACCGGCGATCTCGGAGTACTGCTGGTAGGCCCGCGCGGCTTGGTCGTGCAGCGTGAGAACCGCAGGCGGAAGCAGCCCGGTCAGACCGAGTGCCACCCGCTCGGCGAGCGGGAACCCGGTCCCCTTGTTCAGGGCCGGGTCGCTCAGCAGCTCGCGACCCCGCAGCGGGGTCGTCCGGCTCCTGTCAGGGAAATTCTGCATGGGATGTGCGTTACACCTCGCCGTCGTCTGGGGCCAGGGCTATGTCTGACGGAAAGCGTTGCAGTTCGTGGCTGTACGCCTGCTCCCGGGGTTCTTCTCACTAGCGCCCAAGCGGCGCTAGGGGCATCCGGTCGGCGGGACGCGGCGCCATCAGCGGCCAGCTGGTGCGCAGCGCACCCGACCTACGCGTGCCTCCACCCCACCGTAACCGCCATTCGGCTCCGAATAGCGCTTGACAGGACCGCAGAACCGCCATTCGGCTCCGAATGGCAATGCTCAGGGAAAGGACTATCGGGCGGGGACCTGATATTCGATCGCGGGGGCCGTGTCTGCTGCGGCAGCATGGACGGGCTGGCTGCTCGGAGGTGCTGAGGAGGACGGATGGCTGCGCCCGAATCACCCGACGACACGGAGGCGCCGCGCCGCGGTTCGCCCGCGCGCAAGTCGGCGGTATTGCTGGCGCTGCGCTACTACGGCCGTGAGCTTGCACGCAACCGACTGGTCGCCCTACCCGCGCTGTTGTTGCCGGCGCTGGGAAACACCTGCCTGTTCTACCTCGCTCCACTGATCGTTGCCCAGCTCGCGGGCCGCCTCGCCAGCGGTGCGGACACCGGCGCTGCGACGGTGCTGCCCTATGTGCTCGGCTTCGCCGCCCTGATGCTCCTGGCGGAGGCCCTGTGGCGGGTCGGCGTGCACTGCTTGAACCGCACGGACGGCCGCGGGATCGAGCACCTGTACGTGGTCGGCATGAACGAGTTGCTTGCCAAAGACGCGGCTTTCTTCCACGACAACTTCGCCGGTTCGTTGACCAAGCGCGCGCTGAGCTTCGCCGCGCGGTTCGAGGAGTTCGTCGACACGCTCGCATTCTCCGTCGTCGCCAGAATCCTGCCGCTGGTGTTCGCGTCGGTGATCCTCTGGCACTACGACCCACTCCTCGTCGTCGTTCTTGTCGGCCTCATCGTGGTCACCGGGCTGATCATCGCGCCGCTTGTCCGTCGCCGGCAGGCACTCGTGGATCAGCGGGAGGCCGCCATCGCACGAGTGTCCGGCCACGTTGCGGACAGCCTGATGAACATGGACACGGTGCGAGCCTTCGCGGCTGAGGATCGTGAGGCCGCCGAACACAAGACACGAGTCGCCGAACAGCGCATGCTCGCCATCCGATCCTGGGACTACGCCAACCTGCGCATCGACACCCTGGTCGCGCCGATGTCCGTGCTCACCAACGCACTCGGCCTGTTTCTCGCCGTCAGCCTCGGCGGCGGGCAGCTCGGCGTGGAGGCGATCGTGGTGACCTTTGCTTACTACTCGAATGCGACACGGATCATGTTCGAGTTCAACCAGATCTACCGGCGGCTGGAGAGCTCCCTGACCGAAGCCGCCCAATTCACCGAACTGCTACTCACCCCGCCGACCGTATGCGATCCGGTCTCGCCGGAGCCGCTGCAACCGACGACAGCGGACGTGCGCTTCGAGCAGGTGACCTTTGCTTACGCCGGCGCACCGCCGCTGTTCACCGGCCTCGACCTGACCGTACCCAGCGGCACCAAGATCGGTCTCGTCGGCCGCTCCGGCGGCGGCAAGAGCACCCTCACCCGGCTGCTACTGCGGTTGATGGATATCGACGAAGGTCGCATCCTCGTCGGCGGTCAGGACATCTCACAGCTACGCCAGGCAGACCTGCGCAGTCTGATCGCCTACGTACCACAGGACCCGGCCATGTTCCACCGGACGCTGCGCGACAACATCGCGTTCGCCAGGCCGGGCGCCAGCGACGCCGAGATCCACCGTGCCGCGCACGCGGCACACGTCACCGAGTTCGCCGAGGCCCTGCCCGACGGTCTCGACACGATGGTCGGGGAACGCGGGGTCAAGCTGTCCGGCGGCCAGCGCCAGCGGGTCGCGATCGCCCGCGCCATCCTGCGCGATGCGCCGATCCTGCTGCTCGACGAGGCGACCAGCGCGCTGGACTCGGAAAGTGAGATCCTGATCCAACAAGCCCTGTGGCGGCTCATGGACGGCCGGACCGCGCTCGTGGTGGCTCATCGGCTGAGCACTGTCGCGCGAATGGACCAGCTCGTCGTCCTCGACCGCGGCCGGATCGTCGAGCAGGGCACCCACGCAGAGCTGCTTCAGATACAGGGCACCTACGCCAGGCTCTGGCACCACCAGTCCGGCGGATTCCTCGACGACAACGCTGTCATGTCGTCGTTCGACGACGCGAACAGCCAGATCAACAAATCCAGCGTGTTCTGAGACCAGACAGAAATGCGGCGGGACTTGAGCCCCACGCCGCTGACCTGAGAACTTGCAGCTCGGTCACTGCTGGCGCGGCGCCCTGGCCCGGAAGTTCACCCAGTCGGGGTTGGCCGGATGTATTTACCAGGCATCGCTCATCCTCCTGCCGTGGGGGGCCATTCTGGACCGCCGGCTCCTGCGAGGAAAACAGGTAACTCCGAGGAATGCGCGAAACAGGTAACGCACGTCGCTCACACGAAATGTCCCGCAGCTTCGCGGGCCCAGAGTTGAGAAGCCAGGAGGACAGCATGACCACGACCCTGCCGCGCGACGGGGACGTCCCGCTGGACGCACTAGTCGGCGCCGTGGCGCATGACCTGGCGGGAGATCCGTTCCCGGTGATCGACATGGATCACCTGCGATTCGCGGTCGGCAACGCCCGGCAAGCGGCGCACTACTACTCCACCGTGTTCGGGATGACCCGGGTGGCCTACCGCGGCCCGGAGACCGGCCACCGCGACCACGCCGAGTATGTGCTGGTGTCTGGCCGAGCCCGCTTTGTGCTGACCGGTGAGGCGCGCCCGGGGATGGCGGCGGGTGAGCACGTCAAGGTTCACGGTGACGGCGTGATCGACCTCGCCTTGGAGGTCCCGGACGTGGATCGGGCAATCGCACACGCGCGTACCCAGGGCGCGATCGTGGTGGAAGATCCGCACAACACCAGCGATGAACACGGCACTGTCCGGTCCGCCGCTATCGCCTGCTATGGCGATACCCGGCATACGCTGGTCGACCGGTCCGGTTACTCCGGAGTTTTTCTGCCGGGTTTCGTCGCCGCGGAACCGATTTTTCAGGGCAAACCGGCGCAGCATCCGAAGCAATACTTCCAGGCCATCGACCACTGCGCGGCCAACGTTGACCTCGGTCATATGAACAACTGGGTGCGTTTCTATAACCGGGTGATGGGTTTCATCAACCTTAAAGAATTCATCGGTGACGACATCGCTACCGAATACTCCGCGCTGATGGCTAAGGTCGTCGCCAGTGGAAACCACCGGGTGAAGTTCCCGGTGAACGAGCCCTCAGTGGGCCAGCGGCGTTCGCAGATTGCCGAGTATCTGGAGTTCTACGGCGGTCCCGGAGTGCAGCACATCGGGTTGGCCACGAACGATATCGTGGCCAGCGTCCGGGCGATGCGCGAGATGGGGATGGAATTCTTGAGCACCCCGATCGCCTACTACGACGCACTCGATGACTGGGTCGGTGAGACCAGGGTCCCGGTCGAGATCCTGCGGGAACTGGGCATCCTGGTCGACCGCGATGAGGACGGCTACCTGTTGCAGATCTTCACCAAGCCGGCCCAGGACCGCCCCACCGTGTTTTTTGAGCTCATCGAGCGGCACGGCTCGCTGGGCTTCGGCAAAAACAACATCAAGGCCCTGTTCGAGGCCATCGAACGCGAACAGGCCCGCCGCGGCAACCTCTAGGCCTGGTGCAATGGGGCTGATCTGCGGGGCCGGCCCGGTGGGACTGGTCACCGCGCTACTGCTGGCCCGCTGGGGGGTGCCCAGCACGGTGCTGGAGGCAGCGCCGGAACGGGACGTCTCGGGCTCGCGGGCGATCTGTGTGCAGCGTGACGTGCTGGAGATATTCGACCGGATCGGCTGTGCAGGCCCGATGCTCGCCGAAGGCGTCACCTGGTCGGTGGGGCGCACCTTCTACCGCGAACACGAACTGTTCACCACAACGTTTCCGGACCCGGGCTGTTCACCGCTACCACCGTGGATCAACCTCTCACAGGCCCGCACCGAGCGCCACCTGCTCGACGCGGTCCAGGCCAGCCCTCTGGTCGACCTGCGTTTGGGCCACCGCGTGGTCGCACTAACCCAAGATCGCGCCGGGGTCGAGGTCACCACCGACGGTGGGCGGCGGCTGCGCGCTTCATGGCTCGTCGCAGCCGACGGAGCCCGCAGCAGCGTGCGCCAGCTGCTCGGCGTCGGCTTCCCCGGGCATTCCTTCACCGACCAGTTCCTCATCGCCGACATCCGGGCTGAGCTGCCCTTCCCCAACGAGCGACGGTTCTACTTCGACCCAGAGTGGAACCCCGGGCGCCAGGTACTGGTACACGAACAGCCGGACTCTGTATGGCGGATCGACTGGCAGGTCCCCGCGGACTACGACCTGGCTGCCGAGCGCGCCCGGGGTGCCCTGGACACGCGCATCCGCCGAATCGTTGGGCAACAGCCCTACGAGATCGTGTGGCTGTCGGTGTACCGCTTCCATGAGCGGGTCGCCGACCAGTTCCGAATCGGACGGGTGTTTCTCGCCGGGGACGCCGCGCACCTGTTCGCCCCTTTCGGCGCACGAGGCCTGAACTCCGGAGTCCAGGACGCCGAGAACCTGGCCTGGAAACTCGCCGCAGCACACCACGGCTGGATCACGGGTCACGACGCCCAGCGACTGCTTGACACCTACTCCCAGGAGCGGCACCCCGCAGCGCTGGAGAACCTGCGCGTCACCAACACCACCATGCAGTTCCTGGTGCCCCAAGACGAAGCCGCCCGAACCCGCCGCCGCGAGGCGTTGGACCGAGCGGTGCACGACGCCGACGCCCGAGAGCTCATCGACTCCGGAAAGCTCGCCGAGCCCTACTGGTACCTCCACTCACCACTCACCACCCCAGACCTGGCAGCTGCACACCTCCCGACCGCACCCGGGATGCCACGCCCCCCGGTGCCAGGCGTGCTATGCCCGGACGCACCCTGCCACGTGCCCGAGCAACCCGGCGTGACCCGGCTACGCCAGTTGTTCGGAGCCGGATTCGTCGCACTCACCCCACGCCGGCCAGTTCCCCTCCCCAACACCAGAATCCCGCTCACCAGCTACGCCCTGCCCGCCATCGACCCCACCGGGGCCGTACGACGAGCCCTGCAAGCCACCGAGCACAGTGCGCACCTAGTCCGCCCGGACGGCCACCTCGCCGCCGTGCTACCAAGCCTCAACACCGCAGCCCTCGCCACCGCATTACACCGGAGCTGCGGACAAAACACCCTCGGTGGCAACGAATGTTGCACATGAGCACGGCGACATCCCCACGCAGGCCGGCACGGCCAGCGATGGGCCCTACCCGGGCGGCGCGAGCAGTGCTCCCGTGCGCCCCGATCGGTGCCAGACACAGTGCATCACGGCATCACGATCATAGATGCTATGATGTGATGGTGCGTACCACCGTCACGCTCGATCCGGACACCGCCGCCCTCGTCCAGCGGCGGATGCGCGAGCGCGGGATCTCGTTCAAGCAGGCGCTGAACGACGCCATCCGCGCCGGCGCGGATCGGACGGGACGTCCGCCTTTCCGCACTGCGACGGCCCCGCTCGGCACGCCTACCGTGAACCTGGATCGAGCACTGCAACTCGCCGCGGACCTTGAGGACGAGGAGCTCACCCGCAGGATGCGGCTGGGCAAGTGAAGGTCGTCGACCCGAACGTGCTGCTCTACGCGGTCAACGAGTCGGCCGCACATCACGAGCAATCGCGGGATTGGCTCGACGGTGCGTTGAACGGCCGCTCCACGGTGGGGTTCAGCTGGCTCAGCCTGCTGGCGTTTCTCCGCCTGTCCACCAAGGTCGGCCTGTTCCCGGCGCCGCTGCCGGTGGACGCCGCTCTGGGTCAAGTTCGGGCGTGGCTCGCGCAGCCCAGCAGCGTCGTCCTGGAGCCCACCCAGCGGCACCTGGACGTGCTGGTTGGTCTGCTCGGTCCATTCGGTACCGGTGGAAATCTCACCAGCGACGCGCACCTGGCGGCGCTGGCGATCGAGCACCGCGGAGAGGTCGTCACCTACGACAGCGACTTCGGTCGCTTCCCCGGCGTGGCCTGGCGCACCCCCGGGTGCTTCGGCTAGATCAAGCGGCGGGACGCGAGCGCGGCTGGGTCGAGTGAAATGTTGGGCTGGGGCGTGACCCAGCTCGCCAAGGTAAGGACCGTCGAGCGGGTGGTTGCGGGTGTGACCTCTGCAAAGTCGCGCCATCTGTGGTAGCTGGTCGTGGCTGGCGGCATGAGACGAACGTTGTCTCGGCCCTCGTCTCATCAGCTTCTCTTACTCCGCGGGGGAGGTGGGTGGATCCGTTGCGGATGGGCCAGAGCAGGCAACTTTGGACCTGACGTTGCCGTCGGTGGCACCTCTGCATCATGCAATAGTCCTTCCCCCTGACCTCACGGAAAGTGACATCTCCTACGTTGAGTTAGCGGAACCGGGCACCGTGCCCAGGGCGTGGAGGCCATCCAGTAAATCAACTACGGACGCGCGCTGACCCGGCTGCGGGACCGTCAGGACGATGCGGTTCTCGCAAAGTCATTGCAAGCTGTTGGCACATGCATTTGAAGATGCACGCATCGCGGAGCTAGCATCACTCGATCGAGTGCGTCGTGCGGGTGTCGGCCCGACGCTCACCTCGGCGGGACTCGGACAGATCTTCCCTTGAGAGCTGAACTGGTTGTCGGCGCGGGGTCGCACGCTGACGACTCGAGGAGTCGCGATGCACACCTGGTCACCCGTGCCCCCCCGGACCCTCGAGACCTGGGTATGAACGCCTTGCGTGTCATCATCCGGCAGATCTTCGCGGTGGCGCCAGCGGCGCGCGCCGGACTTGCGGGGCTGGTCGGGCTGTCGCTGCTGGTCACGCTCACCTACGTTGCGCAGGGCCTCCTGCTCGCCTTCGCGCTAGCCGAGCTGTTCGTCGGCGGTGGGCTCGGTCGGGCATGGTTGCCACTGGTCGGCGTGATCGCGCTGCTGATGGTGCGCGCGTGGATCCTGACGGTGCGCGAGGCGCGGGCGCTGGTCGTGTCCGGCGTGGTGACCGATGCGGTGCGCGAGCGCCTGGCCGGCAAGCTGTTCGAGCTCGGGCCGGGCGGTGGCTCAGGTCGCGATCCCGGCCGGGACCGCGACCGCGATCGGGCTGGCCGCCTGGCACCGGGCCGACGCCGTGATCGGCACCGGGGTGCTGTTCGCGATCCTGCTGCTGGCGCGGGAGTGCTTCCGCCCGCTCACCGACCTGCTCGAGGCCTACCACGCCAGCTACTACGCGCTGCCGGCGAGCAAGGAGGTCTTCGCGCTGCTCGCACGGTCCCCTGACGTGACGTCGCCGGCGGCGCCGGTGCCGGTGGCCGGGATCGCTGGCCGGCGCGGCGAGGAGGGCGAGACCTGAGCAAGGACGCCGAACTGTTGGTGTTGCGGCACGCAAATACCGTGTTGCGTCGCCAGATCTCCCGGGTCCACGACACGCCCGCCGACCGAGTGGGGCTGGCCGCCTTATCCCGGCTGTTGCCGCGCCGCCGCTGGACCGAGGTCTTCGCGGTCACTCCCGCCACGATCCTGGCCTGGCACCGCAGGCTCGTCTCACGGAAATGGGACTACACCGCCGCCGCCGGCCCGGACGTCCGCCGACCGCGACAGCGATCAAGAACCTGGTGATGCGCATGGCAACCGAGAACCCGACCTGGGGACACCGGCGCGCAGGGTGAACTGGTCCGGCTCGGCCATCGGATTGCCGCTTCCACGGTGTGACAGATCCTGCATGACGCCGGCATCGATCCAGCACCTCGCCGGTCTGGCCCGAGTTGGAGGCAGTTCCTCACCGCGCAGGCTAAGGCTGTCCTTGCTGTGGACTTCGTGCACGTGGATACCGTGTTGCTCAGGCCGATCTATGCGCTGATCGCGGTCAACGAGGTGACCACCGATCAGGCTCCCGCGTATCCGCGGGTGATCGAGGAGTTGATACCTGCCGCGTGCCACGTCACCGAGCAGTATGCGAATAATCCTGTCGAAGCCGATCATGGGCGTCTGAAGGCCCGACTGCGCCCGATGCGCGGTTTGAAACGGCTGCGCTCGGCACGGGTGGTCAGTACCAGGCACGCGTTCGTGCAGAACCTCCGGCGCGGCCACTACGAACTCGGCTGGGATATCGATCGACGGTACGGCTCACCGCGATCTTCACCGAACTCGCCCGCGCCATCTGATCGAGGCAGCACAGCAGAGAATCTCGTCTGCTTCCCGCCTACGCAACAGACCCCTCCTGGCTACGGACCGAGATGACCTGCAAGGTTTCGAGCCCAACGAAAACTACAACCGATTGCGCACAGAAGAACGTGCTACGTTGCATCGCGCTCGCTATCGCCACTGACATCAAGAAAGTGTAATTTTTCGCTACTTCCCAGCGATCAAAAGGTGTGCTGCCCCGTGAGGTGGCTGCTCGGGGAGCACTCGCAGAGTGAAAGCAAGTGCTTGACGGCGGTGCGTCGAAGGAGTACCCCTGTCACTTGTGGACGACGACATACCCGCCCGGAAATGAGGCGGGGTGTCGCGCGGCGCCCGGCGTGACATTCCGGGTGCCATATCGGCGGCCGTCAGTAAGCGGCCATTTTCGGAGAGCGATCGTGACACACACACTTGAACTGACGGTGAACGGCACGGTCCGTCCCGTCGGCCGGTACGTCTCGTGGACGCCGGCGCCGGCCGGCCTGCGTATCGAGGACGACGGCGGGGTCGCCGGGCCGCTCCAGGTCCGGCTGCACGCTCCGGCGGGCGCGGGCGGACGGTTGGAGCTCCGCCGCGAACGCAAAGATCCGCCGTCCGACGAGCTGACCCTCGAGCTGCCCGGCGACGGGAGCCCACAGACGTTCTTCGTCGCCGGACGGTTCGGCTCGCCGAGCACGAGCCGCGGCGACGCCGCGCTGGAGGTGGACGGGGTCGGAGCCGGCGCGCCCCTGCTCGCCTCGTTCCCGCTGACCGTGCGCGTCCGCAAGGACGCCGAGACACTGACGACGGCGGAGCGCGACGCCTTCCTGCTCGCGATCGCCGCACTCAACGACCAGGCCCAGGGCAACCTGTTCCAGACCTACCGCAACATCCACATGAACGGCACCCTGCGCGAGGCTCACGGCTTCGACGGGTTCCTGCCCTGGCACCGGGCCTACCTGCTCGATGTCGAGCGTGAGCTGCAAAACTTCAACCCGGACGTGGCGCTGCACTACTGGCGGTGGGACCGTCCGGCGCCCCAGCTGTTCTCCGCGGACTATTTCGGCGCCCCGGACCCGGCATCGGGATTCGCCAAGTTCTCCGCGGCCAACCCGCTGCGACTGTGGTCGATCGACAACAGACAGGGCATCGACCGCCTGCCGTTCTTCGACGTCGCCACCTCGGGCGCCCACAACGAGCTCGGTCAGCCGACGCGCCCCGATACGGACATCACCGGGTTCACGGGGACGTACGGGCAGCTCCGGGCTCCGTTCGAGGGCAACCCGCACGGCAGGGCGCACGTCAGCTTCACCGGTGACATCGACTTCCCGCCCACCGCGCCGCGCGACCCGCTGTTCTTCCTGCTTCACGGCAACGTCGACCGACTGTGGGCCAAGTGGCAGTGGCTCCAACAGCGCTTCGACCTGGACAACCCCGGTTCCTACAGCTTCCGCGGTCAGTTCGGCGACGTGGGCGCCACCCGGATCGGGCACAACATGCTCGACACGATGTGGCCGTGGAACGGCGTGATCGGCGGCGCTGGCCCCCGCCCGCCGTCGGCGCCGCGGCAGCCGTTCCCGGGCGCACTGCTGACCGCTCCCGGCAACCGGCCCACGGTCCGGACGATGATCGATTACCAGGGTCTGCACGACGCCGCGGCGCCACTGGGCTTCGACTACGACGACGTTCCCTACCAGCCCGACGTGCCGTGAGCAGCAGGCAGACGAGGAGCCCACGATGACCACCAAGGACTACCGGGCGGACTACCTGCGCCGCCATGGCGGATCAGGGACCGGGGCGAGCGCGGACGACCCGCTGGCCGCAGCGTTCGACGGCCGCCGCTCCGACCGCGACGTGCTCGCCGGCTTCACGGACCCTGACGCACCCACGGACGCCAGGGTGGCCGGGATCGACGCGGCGGGAGTCGACGCGATCGTCCGGCCTGACGTCGTCCGTGCACTGATCGACGTGCTCGCCGACACCGGTGAGGACCCGGTCGTGCGGCGTGCGGCTCGGACGACCCTCGCGCAGCTCAGCTTCTCCACCGGCGAGTTCGCGCCGTACGAGGCCGACTACCGCAACGCGCTGCGCGTCGCCGCGACCGACCCCAATCCCCAGCTCGCCGAGGGGGCGCTAGCGGTGCTGGCGCAGGGACGCGACGACTACGCTCAGCGGCTCGTGCTCGCCGGGCTGGAGGACCCGTCCCAGGCGGTCGTCAGCCGACAGCATGCCCTGCGGCTGCTCGGGCACGACCTGCACGCCGCCCAGTTCCCCATGCTGCGCGACATTGTCACCACGAGGGCCGCCGACCCCGTGGAACGGGTCACCGCGCTGCGGCTGCTCGCCGCCGACAGCGACTCGACGCCGGTGTTCGAGCAGCTCGTCGCGGACCGCTCCGAGGACGTCGACGTGCGCGCCGCCAGCGCGATCGCCCTGCACAACCTCGACCCTGCACGGTTCGCGGCCACCGCGGAGGGAATCGTCCTCGACCCGGACGACGACGACGACCTCCGCGCGGTGTGCCTCACAGCACTGGCGGTCGCCCCCGAGGCCGCTCAGGTCCGGTATGAGCCCGCCGCCCTCGCCGAGGCGGTGCTGAACGCGCCCACACCTCCGTCGTACGAACTGAACCGGGCCGTGGAGCAGTACCGCACCGCGAAGGCGTCCGATGGCGGCAACTGAGAGCCCCGAACTCGCGGCCGACGAGCTCGTCCGCCGGGTCCGGGCCGACCCGACCCGGCGCGACGAGCTGGTGCCGCTGCTGCGCGAGGACCACCCGCTGCACGCCGGACGCAGCGCCGGCACCACCGCGCGGGTGCGGGCCTGGGTGCTCGTCGCGTTCGCCGAGGTCGGGGTGCCCGACGCGGCGCTACCCTACGTCGTCGAGGAGCTCGACAGCGGCGACGAGCCCGTCCTCGTCGCCGCCGCCGCACGCGCCGTTCGCGGGCTGCGCCGGCCGGAGCCCGCACCCGCCGTGGTCACGGCGCTGACCACGGCGCTGTGGAATACCGCGGGCAACGACGACGTGGTCGGGTTCGACGAGCCGGTGCCGTCCTGGCCGCCGACGCACCCGACAACCGCGCTGCTTGAGGTGCTCGCTGCGCTGCGCGACCTCGGATCGGCGGGCGACGTCGCGGCCCGGCTGACGGAGTTCCGGACGGCCAAGGGCGAGCTGTTGAGCGCGACGGTACGCACCTCGCTCGACCACACGATCGCGGACCTCACCGGTCCGCCCGCCTGCTGCTCCGCTCGACCGGCAGCCCCACCACCGGAGACGCCGCCCGACGCCGGGCCAGTCCCGGAGGGAATCGAGGCCGAGGACCAGGACGGGGAGCGGCTCGACCTCGCGGGCTTCCTGGGCCGTGCCCCGACGCTGGTGGCGTTCTTCTACACCCGCTGCGCCAACCCGCGGAAGTGCTCGCAGACCGTCTCCTCGCTCGCCGTCCTGGCCCGCGAACTCGACGGCCTCGGCCTGCTCGGTGCCGTCCAAGTCACCGCCGTCACCTACGACCCGGGCTACGACACGCCGGCTCGGCTGCGCCGCTATGGCCTCGACCGCGGCCTGCCGTTCGGGCCAGCGGTGCGGATGTTGCGCGCACTCGACGGGTACCGGCGGCTGCGGGAGCACCTCGAGCTGCGCGTCGGCTACGCGGGATCGGTGGTCAACCGCCACGCCGTCGAGCTGTTCCTCGTCGACGACGGCCGCGTGGTCCACCGCTGGACGCGGCATCGTTGGCACACCGCAGCCGTCCTGCCGCACGTCCTGGCTGCGGTCGCGTCGCCTCGCTGACCCCGCTTCCGCAGGGACGGTCAGGGGGGCCTGTTTGCATTAGGTGGGGAGCAGACGAGGTTTCCGGTGCGCTGCCTCGATCAGATGGCGCGGGCGAGTTCGGTGATGATCGCTGTGAGCCGATACCGTCGGTCGATATCCACGCCGAGTTCGTAGTGGCCGCGACGGAGGTTCTGCACGAACGCGTGCCCGGCGCTGATCACCCTTGCCACCGTACGCCATGGAGCTGCGGGTTCGGTCGTTGTCGTGAGGCATGTCATTTTCTGTGTGACAATGTAGGCGTGGCTGGGTTGTGGTGGGACGAGGAGGACGCGGACTACATCCGTCGCCGTTGCGACCGCTACCCGGGCGCACTGAACATCGAGCCGGAGTGGACCTTGGAGGCGGCCGCTGATCCACGGGCGATCGTGCGAGATCCTGATCCGAAGAGCCGTACCGGCGCGATCCGACTGATCGGCTACTCACCGGGCGCGGGGTTCGTCCTCACGGTGATCGTGGATCCGGTCGACTGGGCCGGGATCACCGCGTGGAAGGCACGCGGGGGAGACCTGCGCAGTTACCTGGAAGGAGAGGTGGCGAGCGATGACTGATAGAGCTGTCCGTGCCCGCCGAGACGCCATCCGTGCCGAGTACCTGGACGAAGAAGCTGAGGTAGCTGATGCCGAGGCGCTGGAGACCGGCCAGGCTGTTCTCTCAGTGCGGATGCCTGCTGCTCTGGCCGAGACGTTGAAGACGCGTGCGGCCGAGCAGCACGTTCCGACGTCGGCGTTGATCCGGCGGATTCTCATGCGCGCTGTACGGGAGGGTACGGAACCAGTGCTGACCGTGGAGCAGGTGGAGGAGATAGCGCGGCGGGTCGTGCGCGAGTCCGCCTAACGAGGCCCGAGCACGGGCACTGATGCTCCCTATGGATGTCAAGCCGTTGACGGCTCGGCTTCGGGTGGGGACGTGATGATCTGGTAAATCTCGCGGGCGAGGTCGGTAGCGTTTCAGGCAGCGGATGGCTTCGCGGCGGGTTTTGCCTTCGGTGATGCGGCGGGTGAGGTAGTCGCGGGTGCGAGCATCCCAGCGCAGCCGCGACAGCGCGATGCGATAGAGCGTGGAATTGGCTTGTCGGTCGCCGCCGCGGTTGAGGCGGCGACGGCTGGTCTTGCCTGAGGATGCCTCCAGGGGGCTGACACCACACAGCGCGGCGAAGGAGGCCTCGCTGCGCAGCCGGTCGGGGTTGTCACCGGCGGCGATGAGCAGCGCTGCGGCGGGCGTCGTCAGAGCGTCTTGGAGCCTGCCGAGGTCGTTGCGGAGGCGGCCTGTTCGATGAGAGAAGCCACGGCGGCCGGCTGCGAAAGGTAAACCGCGTGGCTGCCCGTTACCTCGACGACGGTCGAACCCGCCCGCTCGGACATGGAGCGCTGGGCCGGCGGGGGAATCATCCGGTCTTCGGTCGCGACCAGATACCAGCTTGGCTTGACACGCCACGCAGACTCAGTGATGGAGCCACCGAGCGCATCCACGCCCCACGGGACCTGCGAGTCGGCCATGAACGCGGCCTGCTCAGCGCTCACGTCCGCCGCGAACGACGCGGGGAACTTCTCCCGGTCGAGGAACAGGAAGCCGTCCTGCGGCGACAGAATGGGCGGCACAGGCGCGCCGGGCGGCGGATTGGCGATAAGGGTGTTAACCGATTCGCCCCTGTCCGGCGCGAAGGCTGCGATGTAGACCAGTGCCGCCACTTTGGGGTCATTCCCGGCCTCGGTGATGACCGCTCCGCCATACGAATGGCCGACGAGAATGACCGGTTCGTCCTGCGCATCAATGACCAGTCTTGTCGCGGCGACGTCGCCTTCGAGCGACAGAGTCGGATTCTGAACGACGCTGACGTTGTAGCCGCCGTTCTTCAGGATGCTATAGACCCCTTGCCAGCCGGATCCGTCCACGAAACCACCGTGGACGAGAACGACGTTCCTCGCTGCCGGGCTAGCATCCATAATAATCTCCTTCCCTGAGGGGCGGCACAGGCAGCCCTGAACACAGGCCACATAGGATTCTAGCCGGGACTGTTGCATTGGTGGGTAGCAGGATCGGGCAGGCTGGGTTGATGCGTCGTCGCCCTCGTCGAGTACCTCCGCCGCGGTCCAGGTTCGCAGGCTTCCGGTTCCCGTCTGACGTGATCATGGTGGCCGTGCGATGGTATCTGCGCCACGGGCTCTCCTACCGAGACGTGGAGGAGCTGCTGGCGGAACGGGACATCACCGTCGACGGCACCGGCCTACCCGCGAGTGATCGAGGACTTAATACCGGCCGCGTGTCACGTCACCGAGCAGTACGCGAATAATCGCGTCGAAGCTGATCATGGGCGCCTGAAGGCTCGGCTGCGGCCGATGCGCGGCCTGAAACGACTCCGCTCGGCGTGGGTGATCAGTGCTGGGCACGCGTTTGTGCAGAACCTCCGTCGCGGCCACTACGAACTCGGCGTGCATATCGACCGACGGCATCGGCTCACGGCGGTCTTCACCGAACTCGCCCGCGCCATCTGATCGAGGCAGCGCACCGGAAACCTCGTCTGCTTCCCGCCAACGCAACAGACCCCTCCTGGAGAACCCCCGCTACACCGGCTATGCATTCTTCGGCCGCTGGGCCAAGCACGAGATGCTGCTCGATCCCGACGACGTGGCGGCGGGCCATGTAGTCCGGTTCCGGCGAGCCAGCCCAGATCGGGTCGTACGTTCCCGAACGCCAGCCCACCCGGCGATCGTGTCGGTCGAGACTTTCACGCGGCGACGCCGCGAAGAAGAGGTTGGACGAGGCCGAGGTCCGGCTGCGCAGGTTCCAGCGCGATCGAAGCCGGAGTTGATCCGACCGCATTGGTCGACGCGATCAACGAGGCCCAGGCCGCGCGAGCCGCTGCGGGAGCCGAGGTGGAGGACGCCCCCACTCCCGATGCGTTGAGCGCAGCCGAGGTCTACGCGATGATCGATGCGCTGGGCGACGTGGACCAAGCGCTGTCAGGTGTCCACCCGGAGAGCCTGTCGCACCTCTACACGGCCGTTGGCCTGCAGGTTCGCTACGAGCCCACCACGCACGTCGCCGACGTGACCATCCAACCCGTGAGCCGGGTGAATAGTGAGCGTGTCCGAGGGGGGACTTGAACCCCCACCCCCTAGCCGGGGACTAGCACCTCAAGCTAGCGCGTCTGCCATTCCGCCACTCGGACCCGAACTGGACTGCGCACCCCACGAATACCGTCGTGCGGCGCGCAACGAGGGTAGCCGATCGCCACCCGGCGCCCCAACTCGGCGGGAACCCCCGCATCCGCACATCCACCAGCTCAGGAGTGGTAGGAAGGCCCGGTGACTGGATCGGCAGGCAGCAGCACCGCGGAGGACGAGGTCGTCGGCCTGGCCAGCGACCTGATCCGGATCGACACCACCAACACCGGTGACCCGGACACCCTCGTGGGGGAGCGGGCGGCGGCTGAGTACGTCGCCGGCAAGCTCGGCGAGGTGGGCTTCGAGACCACCTATATCGAGTCCGGCGCTCCCGGACGGGGCAACGTGATCGCCCGGCTGCCCGGTGCCGATCCCCACCGGGGTGCGCTGCTCGTACACGGCCACCTCGACGTGGTACCCGCCGACCCCGCCGAGTGGTCGGTGCACCCGTTCTCCGGCGCCGTGCAGGACGGCTACCTGTGGGGTCGTGGCGCGGTCGACATGAAGGACATGGTCGCGATGACCATCGCGGTCGCCAGGCAGTTCCGGCGCGAGGGGGTCGTCCCGCCGCGCGATCTGGTCTTCGCCTTTCTGGCCGACGAGGAGGCCGGCGGAGCGCAGGGCTCGCTCTGGCTGGTCGACCACCACCCCGAGCTGTTCGAGGGCTGCACCGAGGCGATCAGCGAGGTCGGCGGGTTCTCCCTGACGGTACGCGAAGGACGCCGGCTCTACCTGATAGAGACCGCCGAGAAGGGCATCGCCTGGATGCGGCTGCGCGCCCGGGCCCGGGCCGGGCATGGCTCGATGGTCCATGAGGACAATGCGGTGACCGCATTGTGCGAGGCGGTGGCCCGGCTGGGGAACCACCGTTTCCCCCTGGTGATGACCGACACGGTGCAGGAGTTCCTGACCGCCGTCGGCGAGGAGACCGGGCTGGACTTCTCCGGTGATGACCTGGAGGGCGCAGTCGCCAAGCTCGGCGGGCTGGCCCGGATCGTCGGTGCGACGCTGCGCGATACCGCCAACCCGACAATGCTCGACGCTGGGTACAAGGCAAACGTCATCCCTTCGACGGCGGAGGCGGTCGTGGACTGCCGGGTGCTGCCCGGGCGCCAGGCGGCGTTCGAGCGTGAGGTCGACGAGTTGCTCGGTCCTGACGTCACCCGCGAGTGGGTGGTGAACGCTCCAGCGGTGCAGACCACCTTCGACGGCGACCTGGTAGCCGCGATGGAGGCCGCGATCCTGCAGGAAGATCCCGGCGCGCGCACGATCCCCTACATGCTCTCCGGTGGCACCGATGCGAAGGCCTTCGCCCGGTTGGGAATGCGCTGCTTCGGCTTCTCGCCGTTGCGGCTGCCGCCCGATCTTGATTTCGCCGCGCTGTTCCACGGGGTCGACGAGCGGGTACCCGTCGACGGGCTGACCTTCGGTACCCGGGTCCTTGACCGGTTTCTCCGGAGCTGTTGAGGGATCCGATACAGACCTGTCCGTTGCGGCCGGGTTGGTCACGGGCGGGTGGGATGTGCAACCAACCCTCTAGCGCTGCGGACACATTCTGCTAACGTCTGCGCTCGTAGCAGTCTTGGTTCCAAGGACGCCTGTGGAGCAAGCGCCACAGGCGTTCGTTGTGTCCGGCCAGCGCGGTGCGTGCACGGCGCCCCGGGGTGATCACGACGGCGATCCGGGACACCCGCGGTGCGGGCCGAATAGGCGGCCCGAGAAGGAGATGCAAGATGGCGACCGGCACGGTCAAATGGTTCAACTCGGAGAAGGGGTACGGCTTCATCACCCAGGATGGTGGCGGCCCCGACGTCTTCGCCCACTTCTCGGCGATCCAGGCGACCGGCTACCGCACGCTGGAGGAGAACCAGCGGGTGGAGTTCGAGATCACCCAGGGACCGAAGGGTCCGCAGGCCGACCAGATCAAACCGATGTGAGACCTGCTCAACTCGTAGGGTCCGCGCCTGACGGTGCGGGCCCTACGTCATGTTGGGGAGAAGTCTAAAACGACAGCTTGGGCTGAGCGGCCGCGGTTCGTCGCCTTCGCAGCCACACGGTGCGCGTACCGTCTGAGTACATCCGCACCCGGGACAACTCCCAGCCCGCGAATTCAGCCTGGATAGCCAGCTGGGTCGCCGCGGTCAGCCGGGATACCCCCGGCGGCAACCGCAGCGGCTGGTACTCCCAGTCGAGGCCATCACCGTCAACTGTCTCCATCATCACCGCACCACCACCCGTTCCGGGTCGATCACCTGCAGTCCCGCGCCCGACGCGGAGACGATCACGACCCGGCCGCTGGCCGGGTCGACTGCTACCGCATCGGGTTGGTGCACGGTAGGGAACCGGTGGACGACCACCGGCTCACCCCCGGCCACGTCAAGCCCGACCACCTCGTTGCGGGCGGTCAGCGTCACCCACGCCACGTCCCGCCGGGCGTCGTAGGCCAGCCCGTAGGGCGCACCCGGCAGGGGAAAACGTTGCCGCAATAACGGTGGGTCACCGGCAAAGATCAGCAACTCGCCGTCACGGGTGTCGGTCACGAGCATCCGACCGAACCGGTCAGTCACCGCGCTCGCAGCTCCGTTGCCCGCCCGCAGCGCTGGGCTGGTGTCGCCGGAGGAGACGTCCACCAGGCTCACCGCAGTGCGGCCCCGGTCGAGTACCCCGACCTTGGTCCCCACGGGCACCAGGCGGGCGGCGTCGACGAACCCCGGGATGGTCCGGCCCGGCCGGTTCCCGTCGAGCACGGTCAGCCGGTCACCCATCGCGACCACGGTTGCCCCACCCACGACGACCGCTCCGCGCACCGGGCCGTCGAGATCCGTCCTGCTCGGTGCGCCACCATCGAGTGGGACCCGGAGCAGTGACCCGGGCGCGGTGACCGGCACCAGCAGCGGGCCGCCGTCGGTGGCGAGGACGAGATCCGCGGCCGGACCGGGAAGCGCCACCTGTCGTGGCGGCGCGGTGCCGTCCAGGGTCCTCAGCAGCAGGCGCGGGGGATCAGCGAGCGCCACTGCCACCGTCCCGGTACGTGGGTCGACCACGACCCGGGTGGCTTGCGCGTCGAGCGGTATGACGGTCCCCGCGGCGGTCGGCCCACCTGGCGGAGCCGACTCCGGCGCGGCCGGCGCCACGGCCGGCTGGGTAGCCGGGCGCCCGTTGCTACTGCATCCCGCGATCAGCCCGGCGACGAGCAACGCAGACAGCGCTGCGCGCTGGGCACCGGGCACACCGACCTCCCGTCGGTTGGGGACGGGCCGTGGCCAAGCATTCCGGACGCGACACCCACGCGCCATCCCCAAGCAGCCTTCTGTTCTCGTCCGTAGGGTAGACGCCGCGCTGCGTCAACGGACCGGTAGCCGGGTCAGCCGAGCGGACGTTCCGGATACCCCAGCTGCACCGCGCTGACGTCATCGAGGGCGGCCCGGATCGCGGGGGCCAGCTCCACCTCCTCAGCGGCCAGCGAACCGGCCAACTGGGCGGTGTTGCGGGCGCCGACGACCGGCGCGACCACCCCCGCGCGGTCCCGCACCCAGGCCAACGCCACCTCCAGCGGGGAGGTGCCCAGCCCGTCGGCCGCGGTGACCACCGCCTGCACGATCCTGGTCGCCCGATCGGTGCGGTGGTGCTCGACGTAACGCGCATAGTGTGGCGACGCTGCTCTGGAATCAGAAGGGGTGCCGTTGCGGTACTTGCCGGTGAGCACCCCGCGGGCCAGCGGCGCCCAGGGCAGCAGGCCCACCCCGTGGTAGGCCGCCGCCGGCGCCAGTTCGCGTTCCACCCCCCGCTCCAGCAGCGAGTACTCCACCTGGGTGGACACCAACGGCACTTCGCAGATGGCCTTCGCGGTGGCCAGCTGCCAGCCGGTGTAGTTGGACACCCCGACGTAGCGGACCTTGCCTGCGCGCACCGCGTCGGTCACCGCAGCCAGCGTCTCCTCCAGCGGCACCGTCGGGTCCCAGGCGTGCAGCTGCCACAGGTCGACGTGGTCGGTACGAAGCCGGCGCAGCGAGCCTTCCAACGCGGCGAGCAGCGCGGCGCGGGACGCGCCGCCGCCGAATGGCCCGTCGTCGCGGCGCGCCACCGCTTTGGTGGCGAGCACCACCTCATCGCGGGGGATGACGTCGGCCAGCAGCCCGCCGAGGATCCGCTCCGACTCGCCCTCGGTGTACACGTCTGCGGTGTCCACCAGCGTCCCGCCGGCGTCGACGAACGCGACCAGCTGGGTGGCGGCCTCCTCCGCGTCGGTGTCGCGGCCCCAGGTCATGGTGCCCAGCGCCAGCCGGGACACCCGCAGCCCGCTGCGGCCGAGGAGACGCTGCTGCACGGGGGTGCACGCTAGCGGGTGCGGGTTCTGGCACCGGCACCCGTAGGGTGCACCCGCGTGAGCTGGCTGCAAGCCCTGGTCCTGGGACTCGTCCAAGGTCTCACCGAGTTCCTCCCGATCTCCTCGTCGGGGCACCTACGGATCGTCTCGGAGATCTTCTTCGGTGACGATGCCGGCGCGGCGTTCACCGCCGTCACCCAGTTGGGTACCGAGGCCGCGGTGGTGATCTACTTCGCGCGGGACATCGGCCACCTGGTGGCGACCTGGTTCCGTGGGTTGCGCTCGGCGCAGGTCCGCGCTACCCCGGACTACCGGATCGCCTGGCTGGTGATCATCGGCACGATCCCGATCGGTGTACTGGGCTTTACTTTCGAAGACCAGATTCAGACCTCGGGGCGCAACTTATGGATCATCGCGGCCAACCTGGTCGTGTTCGGCCTGGTGCTGGGCGCTGCTGAGTACTACGGGCGGCAGCGACGCCCGCTGCAGCAGCTCACCGTCACCGGTGGGGTGGCTCTGGGCTTCGCGCAGGCACTGGCGCTGGTGCCCGGAGTGTCGCGCTCGGGAGGCACGATCAGCGCGGGCCTGTTCCTCGGGTTGACCCGGCCCGCTGCGGTGCGCTACTCATTTCTGCTGGCCATCCCCGCCGTCATCGCCGCCGGGTTGTTCCAGATCCCCGATGTCTTCGCGGTCGGCGGGCCTGGGTTGCAGCCTTCGGTGGCCCAGATGGTGATCGCTACCCTGATCGCGTTTGTCGTGGGCTATGCCGCGATCGCGTGGCTGCTGCGTTACGTCCAGCGGCACAGCATCTACCTGTTCGTCTGGTACCGGGTGGCGTTGGGAATCGTCGTGCTGGCGCTGCTGGCCACCGGGACGATCAGCGCGACCTGATCGCAGCGGTGCGTAGGGTGGCGCCGTGGGCACCCTGATCCTGCTGCGACATGGCCGGTCCACGGCGAACGTCGCCGGAGTTCTCGCTGGACGCACCCCGGGGGTGACCCTGGACGAGCGCGGTCGGGTCGAGGCAGCGGCGCTGGTCGAGCGGCTGGCGCAGCTACCACTGGCAGCGCTGGTGACGTCCCCGCTGCAGCGGTGCCGGGAGACGGTGGCACCGCTGGCGCTGGCGCGTGAGCTCGAGGTGACCATCGACGACCGGTTCGTCGAGGTGGACTACGGCGAGTGGACCGGGCGGGAGCTGGGCAAACTGGGCAAGGAGCCGCTGTGGAAGGTGGTGCAGGCGCACCCCTCGGCGGCGGTGTTCCCCGGTGGCGAGGGGCTGGCCGCACTGCAGGCTCGGGCGGTGGCCGCGGTGCGGGAATGGGACGCCAAGCTGGTCGCTGAGCACGGTCCGCAGGTCGTGTGGCTGGTCTGCACGCACGGTGATGTCATCAAGGCAGTGCTCGCCGATGCGCTGGGCATGCATCTGGACGGTTTCCAGCGGATCGTCGCCAACCCGTGCTCGATCAGCGCCGTCAGCTACACCGAGACCCGGCCGTTCGTGCAGCGGGTCAACGATTCCGGTGGGGACCTGAAGTCACTCGTCCCGCCCAAGCGCCGGCGCAGGCGGCGGCCCTCGTCGGACGCGACGCCCGGGGGGTCCACTGGCACCGGCTGACCTGGGGGACGGCTGCTGCCGGACAGTTTGGGGTGCTCTAGTGTCGGTACTGCCATGTCTCGTGTCATCCACGTCTTTCGCAGCCCCGACCGGTTCGTCGCGGGCACCGTCGGTGAGCCTGGAGACCGCACCTTCTACCTGCAGGCCGTTGACGAGACCAAGGTGATCAGCGTGCAGCTGGAGAAGGAGCAGGTCACCGTCCTCGCCGAACGGCTGTCCTCGCTGCTCGACGAAGTTGCTCGGCGATTAGGTGGCGACGCTCTCACCGACACGGGGGAGCCCGGGGAGCCCGAGGTGGACACCGAGCCGCTGCGCACTCCCGTCGAGCAGGAATTCCGGGTCGGCACCATGGGTCTGGGCTGGGACGTCGAGTCGCGGGCCATCGTCGTCGAGCTGCTCGCCGTAACCGAGCAGGAGCTGGACGAGTCGGTGGTGCTCGACGACACCGAGGAGGGGCCCGACGCAGTGCGGGTGTTCCTGTCACTCCAGCAGGCCCGGGCGTTCACCGCCCGCGCCGAGCGGGTGCTCCTGGCCGGCCGCAAGCCCTGCCCGCTGTGCACGGAGCCGCTGGGGCCCAAGGGGCACATCTGCCCACGGCAGAATGGCTACCGTCGCCAGGTCGAGGCCTGAGCGGGGCCGCGGTGCTGCCCACCGACCCGGCGGCGCTGCCGTTACTGCACGGGGGTCGCATCGACGTGACCGGCCGGATCGTGGAGGCATCCAACGCCACCCTGTTCTGCACGGTGCACTGCGATGGGGTCAGCGCCGAGTGCGTCTACAAGCCGATCCGCGGGGAGCGCCCGCTCTGGGACTTCCCGGACGGCACCCTGGCCGGCCGTGAGGTGGCCAGCTGGCTGCTGTCCGAGGCCACCGGCTGGTCACTGGTGCCGCCCACGGTGCTGCGGGCCGGACCGCTGGGTCCCGGCATGGTGCAGCTCTGGGTGGATACCGAGGATGAACGTGACCTGGTGGACGTGGTGCCGGTCGACGCGGTACCGGCAGGCTGGCGCCGGGTGCTGCGGGCCCACGACCGGCACGGCCACCCGGCGCTGCTCGTGCATGCCGACACCGAAGGGGTGCGCCGGTTGGCCGTGCTGGACGTGCTGCTCAACAACGCCGACCGCAAAGGCGGGCATGTGCTCGCCGGGCTGGACGGCGCGGTGTACGGGGTGGATCACGGGATCTGCCTGCACCACGAGGACAAGCTGCGCACCGTGCTGTGGGGTTTCCTCGGTGAACCGTTACCCACCTCGGTGCTGGCCGTGCTGCGCCGGGTGCGATCCGAGCTGGACGCCACGTTGGGCGTTGCGCTGGCTGAGCACCTGACCCGCACTGAACTCAAGGCCCTGCAGCAACGGACCGACCGGTTGCTCGCCACCGAGATGTTCCCGGCCCCCGATGGGGCCTGGCCGGCGATCCCGTGGCCGGCATTTTGAGACCTGTTCGCAGCGCCGAGCCGCCGGAACCGGCCAGACGGTGGCCACGCTCCTTCGCCGCTCGGGTCACCGCACCGCTGCCCGGCCCGCCGCAATTCCTGCGGTTGTGGCGGGAGGGCGGTTTTACCGGCGCCACCGAGGGCGTGGCTCGGGTTCCGGTAGCCCCGCGGGCACCGTTGCCGGCCGGAAACGCCTGGCTGGCCTGGCTCGGGCACGCCTCATTCCTGCTGCGCCTCGGTGGATGCACCGTGGCGGTGGACCCGGTGCTGTCCCAGCGGATCCTGGGCGCGGGCACCAGGTTCACCCCACCTGGCCTGGCTCGGCTGCCCCCGGTGGACCTGCTGCTGATCAGCCACAACCACTACGACCACCTGGACGCCCCGACCGTGCGCACGCTGCCCCGAGACACCCCGGTAGTCGCCCCCGGCGGGCTCGGCCGGTGGTTCCGTTGCCGCGGTTTCACCGCGGTCACCGAGCTGGACTGGTGGGAATCTGCGCATTTCGGCGCGCTCGACGTGACGTTCGTACCCGCGCACCACTGGAGCCGCCGGGGCCTGTTCGACCACTGCGCGACCCTGTGGGGTGGCTGGGTGCTCACCATGCCGGGTGGCCAGCGGGTCTACCACGCTGGAGACAGCGCCTATGGCCCGTACTTCGCCGAGATCGGGTCCCGCTACCCCGGGATCGACGCCGCGATGCTGCCGGTCGGCGCCTACGCACCGCGCTGGTTCATGCAGAACATGCACATGGACCCGGAGGAGGCCGTGCGGGCCGCCCAGGACGCCGGTGCCCGGGCGCTGGTGCCCATGCATTGGGGCACCTTTTGGCTTTCCCGCGAACCGGCGCTCGAACCAATCGAACGCACCCGGGCCGCCTGGGCCGCCGCCGAGCGGGATCGCGCGGACCTGTGGGACCTCGCGGTAGGGGAGAGCCGCCTGCTCCCGACCCCACCACCCTCCGAACCTCCGGATGAGATCGCGCAGACCGCTTGACCATGGCGTAGAGCCATAGCGGCAGTTAGCCGGAAATTCACCTCGAATTAGTGGAGCACCCCTCTTCTCGTGGTTCCTCCAAATCAGCGGCACCTCCCCTCGACCTGGCACTCCAGGTGAGGAATCGAATTCGAAGAGTAGGTACCGGCACTGCCTATCGAAACGTAAGGTAGACAGGCGGTGACCCACCCATGGAAACACTAGGCCATTCGTGTGGTCCGACCGATTCTCTGTTACGCGGAGACCCTCCTTGCGATTGACATCATGGCGGGCCTTAACCACCCGTTCGAGTGATTCCTAATGAGTGGGCGTGCAAGAGCGGCGTTCGTGATCGGTGTGGTATGCGCCTGCCGATCGATCTGACAAGTCAGGTCACGTAACGTCACAACTACGGAGGTTTGCATGGAACGCAACATCTCGCGGCGGCTCAGCGTTTTCGCCGCTTCGGCCGCGCTGGCTGGCGGTATGGTTCTCGCCGGCGGGGCCATCGCCTTCGCCACCCCCGGTGACGGCGCCCCCGGTGGCCCCGGTGGCCCCGGTGGCGTCGGCGGTGACTGCTTCATCGGCTTCGACCCGGGACCGCCCGCCGCGTTCGAGAAATGCCTCGGTGGCCCGGGTGGTGCCGGTGGCACCGGCGGCGACGGCGGCGACGGCCTCGACAGCGCTTCCTTCGACCTGCTCAACCCTGAGGACGGCGGGACCGGCGGTCCCGGCGGCGACGGCGGGACCGGCGGCGACGGCGGCAACGCCATCATCCTCGGCGACGGCGGCCCCGGTGGCGTGGGCGGCGACGGCGGCGTGGGCGGCGACGGCGGCGACGCCATCGTCGGCAACGGCGGTGATGGCGCCAACGGCGGTAACGGCGGCACCGGCGGCACCGGCGGCAACGGCGCCGGTACCGATGGTGTCGGTGGCCCAGGCGGTACCGGCGGCGGCGGCGGTGCCGGTGGTGCCGGTGGCAGCACCCTCGTCGGCAACGGCGGTGCGGGTGGCACTGGAGGCACCGGCGGCACCGGCGGTGTCAGCGGTACCCCGTAAGCAAGTTCAGCGCACCGATTCACAGACCGTGACGGTGCTCGGCAATCACCCTCGGGCCGGGGTCCTGGACTGAGGGACAAGTAAACGTGTTGAGGGCGGGGCCGGACGCGGTCCCTCCTCAACACATTCACCCTTTCGGGGAAAAATGCGAAATGCGCCCACAAGTGGCAGCTGCTACATCACCGTGCGGGGCCCTCATAAAGGACGGACAATGGCGGATCCACGCCGCGTGAGCCCACAGTGGCGCTACGCCGCTGGACCTTCGGGGGGACGGTAACTCGCCATGCAGACCGAGAAAGAAACGCCCACGATGACACCGGAGCGGCGCGATTCGCTCCTCCCGCTTCACCTCAAGAAACCGAGTAAGCGCATGCCACCGGCGGCCAGGAGCGCAAGCACCCCAACGAACGTCACGACCCGGCACGGCACCGCGCGGGGACTCGGGCAGCGGCTGCGGATGGGGCGAGCCACCGCAGCGATCACCGCCGTCCTGGCTGCCATCGCGGTGTGCACAGCGTGCCAGAGCGAACCCGGCCAACCGCCGGACCAGCAGCAGAACCCGCAGCGCCAATCCGGGGAGTCCAGCCTCCCTGGGGAGCCGGGCGAGCCTGGTCAACCTGGCGAGCCGGGCGAGCCCGGTCAACCCGGCCAACCGGGCGAACCTGGCCAACCCGGCGGGCCGGGCGGGCCCGGCCAACCCGGCGGGCCGGGCCAACCCGGCGAGCCCGGCCAAACCAGCCAACCCCAGACATCCGGAAAACCAGGCGAAGCGGGTAAATCAGGCGAAGCGGGAAAACCAGGTGAAGCAGGAAAGCCAGGCGAACCTGGAAAGCCAGGCCAACCCGGGCAGCCCGGCCAACCAGGCCAGCCCGGCGGCAATGGAGGCGGGGGGGGCGCCGGGGGCGCGGGCGGGGCCGGGGGCAACGGGGCCTGATTCACCGAGGCCTGATTCACCGAACCTGGCGGAATCTTCGGCGATCCCGTTCGTCGACACACATCCCAGCTGCACTTGAAGGGATCCTCATCATGAAACGCACGGTCATTGGTGCTGTCCTGGCCAGTGTGACCAGTGGGCTGCTTGTCCTCTCCGCGCTGCCCGCCCAGGCCGCTCCCGGCGGTAGCGGAGGCCCAGGAGGCAATGGCGGCGCCGGAGGCAGCTGCGCCTCTGCGGGCTGTCAACCCGGCCCTGGAGGCCTTGGCGGCATCGGAGGTGTTGGCGGCTTCCCCAACGGCCAAGGCGGGCAGGGTGGTGCGGGCGGAGCCGGCGGCCACAACAACAGCTTCGCCCAGTTCTTAGGCGGAACCGGCGGTGCTGGTGGCAACGGCGGCACGGGCGGCCAGGGCGGAGCTCCCACCGGTAACGGCGGTAACGGCGGTAACGGCGGTAACGGCGGCATCGGCGGCAGCGGGGGGCTCGTCGGTGGCTTCGGCGGAGTCGGCGGGCGAGGCGGGGACGGTGGAGCCCCGGGCGGCCCCGGCGGAATCAGCGGCATCGGCGGCAAAGGCGGCAAAGGCGGAACCGGCGGTTACGGCAAGATCGTCGGCGGGATGGGCGGCACGGGTGGCGCCGGCGGAAGCCCCGACGGGCCCGGCGGTGACGGCGGCAACGGCGGCAACGGCGGGCTTGTCGGCGGGGTCGGAGGCCTGCCCGGCGGACCTGGCGGCGTCGGCGGAAACGGCGGTGACGGCGGCCTCGTCGGAGGCGTGGGCCTGTGCGGCGGCACAGGCGGCAAAGGCGGCCTGGTCGACGGCCCAACTGTCCCCTGTCGCTAGCGATCTGAAAAACAAGCGGGCAGTACCACGGTTGGGGCCAGGCCGTGGTACTGCCCGCTTGCCCACCATCGAGATGTCCCGGCCCCCGGTGGGGCCCCCACCGGCGATCCCGTGACGGGCCGGCGGATATCGTGGTCGGTGAACTGGGGTGCTGGCCGGGGCCGGCCTGCGTAGCGTGGGCCCGTGACCTCTTCCCGCCAGCGTGGAAAAACCCAGCCCAGGGTTGCCCAGCCGCCGCCCGACCTGCCGTGCACCTTGGGCGCGCTACGCGGCGGCGGGCACGTTCAGCGTGACATCAAGGGTGAGGTGCGCTGCAACCTGCTCGACGCGCTGCGCAGCGGCCGTGATCCGTGGCCGGGCATCATCGGGTTCTCCGACACCGTGCTGCCGCAGCTGGAGCGGGCGCTGCTGGCCGGGCACGATGTGGTGTTGCTCGGCGAGCGCGGCCAGGGCAAGACCCGCTTGCTGCGCACGCTGGTCGGGCTGCTCGATGAGTGGACCCCGGTCATCGACGATGCCGAGTTGCCCGAACACCCCTACCAACCGATCACCCCCGGCTCGATCCGCCGCGCCATTGAACTCGGCGATGACCTGCCGGTGGCCTGGCGACACCGCTCGCTGCGCTACACCGAGAAGCTGGCCACTCCGGACACCAGTGTGGGTGATCTGGTCGGCGACGTCGACCCGGTGAAAGTCGCGCAGGGTCGCAGCCTGGGCGATCCGGAGACGATTCACTTCGGGTTGGTACCCCGCGCGCACCGCGGCATCGTCGCGATCAACGAGCTGCCCGATCTGGCCGAGCAGATCCAGGTCTGCCTGCTCAATGTGATGGAGGAGCGGGACATCCAGGTTCGTGGTTACACCCTGCGGTTGCCGCTGGATGTGCTGCTGGTGGCCAGCGCCAACCCCGAGGACTACACGAACCGGGGCCGGATCATCACCCCACTCAAGGACCGCTTCGGGGCCGAGATCCGCACACACTACCCGCGGGAGATGGCCGCCGAGGTCGCGCTGGTCGCCCAGGAGGCCGACCTGGCCACCATCGGCGCCGAGGTCGGCGAGCCGCTGCTGGAGGTGCTTGCCCGGTTCTCCCGGCACCTGCGGGCCAGCGCGGCGATCGACCAGCGTTCCGGGGTGTCCGCGCGGTTCGCGGTGGCCGGCGCGGAGACCGTCGCCGCTGCCGCGCTGCGCCGGTCCGCGCTGACCGGCGAGGACCCCGCGGTGGCCCGCCCCGTCGACCTGGAGGCGGTGCCGTCGGTGCTGCGTGGCAAGCTGGAATTCGAGTCCGGCTATGACCAGCCATCTTCAGAGCGTGACGAGCAGGGTGAGGTGCTGACCCACCTGCTGCGTCGCGCGGTGGCCGACACCGCCCGAGCCCGGCTACGCGGTCTGGACCTTGCGCCGCTGGCCGCGGCGGTCTCGGAAGACTACCGGGTGGCCACCGGTGAACGCGTGCCCGCCGCCGAGGTGCTGGCCGCGCTGCCCGAACTGCCGGTGCTGCACGAGGTCGCCACCCGCCTGGACGCCGCCCCCGACGGCCCACCCGGCCCGATCGCCGCCGCCGTCGAGCTCGCGCTGGAATCGCTGTACCTCACCCGCAAGCTCGGCAAAGAAGTCGACGACGGGCGCACGGTGTACGGATCCAGACAATGACCCCAGCAGGCCGGTACAGCTACGGGCCGTGGCGGGGCGGCCCGGACCCGCTGGCGGCCCCCGCGGACCTGTCCGCGGCTCTGGACGAGATCGGTCGTGAGGTGATGGACGGGGCCTCGCCCCGAGCAGCGATGCGGGAACTGCTGCGCCGTGGACTGCCCGGCACCAGGGGGATGGACGAGCTGGCCCGCCGAGTCTGGCAGCGTCGCGCCGAGATCACCCGCCGCCACCGGCTCGACGGCACCCTGCAACAGGTCCGCGAACTGCTGGAACGAGCCCTGGCCGCGGAGCGACGGGAACTGTTCCCCGACCCCGACGACGACGCCCGGTTCCGCGAGGCCCGGCTCGACGCGCTGCCCCCGGACACCGCCCGCGCCGTCACCGAACTCGCCGACTACGACTGGCGCTCCACCGAAGCCGCGCAGGCCTACCAGGACATCCGCGACCTGCTGGGCCAGCAGCTGCTCGAGCAACGCTTCGAAGGGGTCAAGCAGGCGCTGCAGTCCACCTCACCTGAGGACGTCGAGCGAATACGGCAGATGCTGTCGGATCTGAACGATCTGCTCGCCGCGCACGCCCGCGGCGACCGCGACACCCAGCAGCGCTTCGAAGAGTTCATGCGCAAGCACGGCGACTTCTTCCCGGAGCGTCCCCGTGATGTCGAGGAGCTGATCGACGCGCTGGCCGCCCGAGCCGCCGCGGCACAACGGATGCTCAACTCGATGAGCGCGCAGCAGCGCGCCGAACTGGCACAGCTCGCCCAGCAGGCCTTCGGTGACCCGCGGCTGGCCCAGCAGCTCGCCCAACTGGACGCCCAGCTGCAGGCACTGCGGCCCGGCGAGGACTGGCAGGGCGCCGAACGGTTCCGTGGTCAGGACCCACTGGGCCTGGGCGAGGGCGCGCAGGCGATGGCCGACCTCGCCGAACTGGACGCGCTGGCCGAGCAACTCGCACAGTCCTACGCCGGGGCCCGCGCCGAGGACATCGACCTCGACGCCCTGACCCGCCAGCTCGGTGACGACGCCGGCATCGACGCCCGCCGGCTCGCCGAGCTGGAACGTGAACTGGAGCGCCACGGCTTCTTCGAGCGCGCCCCGGACGGGTCGCTGCGGCTGTCGCCCAAGGCGTTGCGCAGGCTCGGCTCGCAGGCACTGGCCGATGTGGCCGACGCGCTGCGCAGCCGGCGCGGGGAGCGCGAGCTGCGCCGGGCGGGCGCCGCCGGGGAGCCCACCGGGGATAGCCGACCCTGGGAGTTCGGCGACACCGAGCCGTGGGACGTCCCCCGCACCGTGCGCAACGCCGTGCTGCGCCGGGCCGCCACGAGCAGCGCGGGACCGCTGCTGACCGTCGAAGACGTCGAGGTGATCGACACCGAGCAGCGGGCTCGGGCCGCGGTGGCTTTGTGCGTGGACACCTCGTGGTCGATGGTGCAGGACGGGCACTGGGTGCCGATGAAGCGCACCACGCTCGCGCTGCACCACCTGGTCCGGACCCGGTTCCGGTCCGATGCGCTGGAGCTGATCACCTTCGGGCGGCACGCGCAGCGGGTGGACATCGCAGCGCTCACCGGGCTGGCCGGGGTGTGGGAGCAGGGCACCAACCTGCACCACGCACTGCTGCTGGCTGGGCGGCATCTGCGCCGCCATCCCGATGCCGCGCAGGTCCTGCTGGTGGTCACCGACGGGGAGCCCACCGCGCACCTGGAAGCCAACGGGGAGGCGATCTTCAGCTACCCGCCGCTGCCCCAGACGCTGGCCCTGACCGTGCGCGAGATGGACGGGCTGGCCCGCAACGGTGTCGCGGTGAGCATCGTGATGCTGGGCCAGGATCCCCGGCTTGCCGGGTTCGTGCACGCACTGGCCCGGCGCTGCGCCGGCCGGGTACTCAACCCCGGAGTGGACGGCCTGGGCGCCGCAGTAGTAGGCGACTACCTCCGCCACCGCCGACGCCCCTAACCCGCTCAACCCCCGCGTGTCGTGCTCTCGTGCGCGGTGTGTCGTGCTCTCCTGCCCGGTGTGTCGTGCTCTCGTGCGCGGTGTGTCGTGCTCTCGTGCCCGGTGCCAGGACGGCAGGGCAGCGCAGTGCCGTGACGTAGTGTCGAAACCATGCAGCCCTGGATGTCGACTCAGATCCCGCACCTCCCCGGCCAGGGTCCACCGCTGCGGCTGCACGACACCGCGACCGGCACGGTGCGGCCGACCTCGCCCGAGCACACCGCGCGGATGTACGTCTGCGGGATCACCCCCTACGACGCCACTCACCTCGGGCATGCGGCCACCTACCTGGCCTTCGACCTGATCCACCGGTACTGGCGCGACATCGGGCACGAGGTGCACTACGTCCAGAACGTCACCGATGTCGACGACCCGCTGCTGGCGCGGGCCCAGCGTGACCTGGACGACTGGGTGGTGCTCGGCATGCGCGAGACCGCACTGTTCCGGGAAGACATGGAGTCGCTACGGGTGCTGGCCCCGCAGGACTTCGTCGGTGCCGTAGAAGCGATCGGCGAGATCGTCGAAGTGGTCGGCAAACTACTCGCCTCCGGCGCCGCCTACCGGGTCGCCGACCGCAAACATCCGGACATCTACTTCGACCACCAGGCAACCGAACACTTCGGATACGAGTCGGGTTACGACGCCGACACCATGGCCCGGCTGTCCGCCGAGCGCGGCGGGGACCCGGAGCGTCCCGGCAAGCGGCACCCGCTGGATGCCCTGCTGTGGCGCACCGCACGCGAGGGCGAGCCGTCTTGGGACTCCGAGCTGGGTCGGGGACGCCCGGGGTGGCATGTGGAGTGCTGCGCGATCGCGCTCAACCGCCTGGGCACCGGCTACGACGTGCAGGGCGGCGGCTCCGACCTGATCTTTCCGCACCACGAGTTCTCCGCCGCCCACGCCGAGGCGCTCACCGGCGAGCACCCGATAGCCCGGCACTACATCCACACCGGGATGATCGGCCTGGACGGCGAGAAAATGTCCAAGTCCAAGGGAAACTTGGTGTTCGTTTCCCGGCTGCGCGCCGACGGGGTGGACCCGATGGCGCTGCGCCTGGCGTTGCTGTCCGGGCACTACCGCACTGACCGATCCTGGACCGGCGGTCTGCTCGACGAGGCGACGACCCGGCTGGCCCGGTGGCGGGAGGCCGTCGCACTGCCCGCCGGCGCACCCGCGACCGATACCGTCATCCGCCTGCGCGCTCATCTATCCGACGATCTAGATACCCCGCAGGCGCTGGCTGCGCTGGACGGCTGGGCCGCCCAAACGCTGACCCGCCAAGCCCCCGACCCCACCGCCCCAACCCAGATCCACACTGCCGTCGACGCCCTGCTCGGCATCGCCCTCTGACGCGCGCATTCAGCAGGCTCAGCGGGGTTAATGGCACCCCGGATACCACGCTGAGCCCGCTGAATGCGGGTAAAGGGGTGCAGTTAGCGGCTGTCGCGGGGTCCCCGGGGACCGGGGGTGCCGCCGGGGCCGCGGCGGCGTAGGTAGCGCTCGAAGTCCGCAGCGATGGCGTCACCGCTGGCCTCGTGCAGAGTGAGATCGGTGTCGCCACGCTCCTCCAGCGCACGCACGTAGCTGGCGACCTCGTCGTCCTCCTCAGCCATCTCGCTGACCGTCGCCTCCCACTCCTCGGACTCCTCCGGGAGCGCGCCGAGCGGGACCTCGAGGTCAAGCACCTCCTCCACCCGGTGCAGCAGCGCCAGGGTGGCCTTGGGGGATGGCGGGGCAGAGACGTAGTGCGGCACCGCGGCCCAGAACGAGATGGCCGGCACCCCGGCCTGCACACAGGCGTCCTGGAAGACCCCCACGATCCCGGTCGGTCCCTCGTACTTGGACCGTTCCAACTTGAACCGAGCCGCCGAGGCAGCGTCATAGGAAGTGCCCGTGACCGGGACCGGCCGGGTGTGCGGGGTGTCGGCGAGCAGTGCGCCCAAGGTCACCACAGTGGTGATTCCCAGGTCCTGGACGTAGCTCAGCAGCTCGTCGCAGAACGACCGCCAGCGCATGTTCGGCTCGATACCGTGCACCAGCACCACGTCGTAGTCCGCCCCGGGCGGATGGCACACCGACAGCCGGGTGGTGGGCCACTCGACCAACCGGGTGATCCCGTCGACCAGTTTGGTGGTGGGCCTGGTGACCTGGAAGTCGTAGTAGTCCTCCGGGTCGAGCTCGGCCAGCGGCGTCGCGTCCCAGCTCAGCTGCAGGTGTTCGATCGCAGTGCTGGCGGCGTCCCCAGCGTCGTTCCAGCCCTGGAACGCGGCCACCAGTACCGGGGAGATGAGCTGCGGCAGCAGCTGCGATCCGCGGGCGGCCGGGCCGTTGCCGGAGCTGTCGGGATGGGTCACTGCGCCAGCCTACGACTCCCAGGCCGGGATGGCCCTCACGCGCTACCAGGTCAGCTCGATCTCCCTGCTCTACTCTGAATCCCATGTCTGTGTCGCCGCTGTTCGACGTCCTGGCGCGCCGTGTCCTGGTCGCGGATGGCGCGATGGGCACGATGCTGCAGTCCATGCCCCTGAGTCTGGACGACTTCGCCGGGTTGGAGGGCTGCAACGAGATCCTCAACGTCACTCGCCCGGACGTCGTCCGGGCCGTGCACCGGGGCTACCTGGAGGCGGGTGCCGACGCGGTGGAGTCCAACACCTTCGGCGCCAATCTCGCCAACCTCGCCGAATACGACATCGCCGATCGGATCTGGGAGCTCGCCGAGGCGGGCGCCCGGCTGGCTCGCGAGGTGGCCGACGAGTTCGCCGAACCGGACCGGCCCCGGTTCGTGCTCGGCTCGGTCGGACCCGGTACCAAGCTGCCCACCCTGGGTCATGTCTCCTTCGCGGATCTGCGCGACGCCTACGTCGAGCAGATCCGCGGCCTGCTCGCCGGCGGAATCGACGCGGTGCTGGTGGAGACCAGCCAGGACATACTGCAATGTAAGGCCGCGGTCATCGCCGCGCGACGCGCAATGGTCGCCGAGGGGCGGCACGTTCCCATCATCACCCAGGTCACCCTGGAAACCACCGGGACGATGCTGCTGGGCACCGAGATCGGCGCCGCGCTCACCGCGCTGGAACCCCTGGGCATTGACCTGATCGGGCTGAACTGCGCCACCGGCCCGGCCGAGATGAGCGAGCACCTGCGGCAGCTGTCCAAGCATTCCCGGATCCCGCTGTCCGTGATGCCCAACGCCGGCCTGCCCCAGCTGGGCAAGGACGGGGCGGTCTACCCGCTGACCCCGGACGAGCTGGCCACCGCGCTGGCCGGCTTCGTCACCGAATTCGGCGTCCGGCTGGTCGGTGGCTGCTGCGGCACGACCGGGCCGCACATCGCGGCGGTGGCCGAGGCGATGGCCGGCCTGCAACCCCGCAGCCGGCGGCCGCGTCCCGAGCCGGGGGTGTCCTCGCTCTACGCCGCGGTGCCGTTCCGCCAGGACGCCAGCGTGCTGATGGTCGGCGAACGCACCAACGCCAACGGGTCCAAGGCCTTCCGCGAGGCCATGCTGGCCGAGCGCCTCGATGACTGCGTGGAGATCGCTCGCGCGCAGACCCGAGACGGCGCGCACCTGATCGATCTCTGTGTGGACTACGTCGGCCGCGACGGCGCCGCCGACATGGCCGAGCTGGCCGGGCGGCTGGCCACCGCGTCGACGTTGCCGGTGATGCTGGACTCCACCGAGCCCGCGGTGCTGCGAGCCGGCCTGGAGCGCCTCGGCGGCAGGTGCGTGGTCAACTCGGTGAACTACGAGGACGGCGACGGTCCCGGCTCGCGGTACCAGCGTGTCATGGAGCTGGTCCGCGAGCACGGCGCGTCCGTGGTGGCGCTGTGCATCGACGAGGAGGGCCAGGCCCGCACCGCGGAGTGGAAGGTCCGGGTGGCGTCGCGGCTGATCGACGATCTGGCCGCCAACTGGGGCATGCGGACCTGTGACGTCATCGTCGACTGCCTCACCTTCCCGATTTCCACCGGACAGGAGGAGGTGCGGCGCGACGCGCTGGAGACCATCGAGGCGATCCGGGAGGTCAAGCGTCGCTACCCGGAGGTGCAGACCACGCTCGGGCTGTCCAATGTGTCCTTCGGGCTCAACCCTGCGGCGCGCCAGGTGCTCAACTCGGTGTTCCTGCACGAGTGCGTGCAGGCCGGGTTGGACACCGCCATCGTGCACGCATCGAAGATCGTCCCCATGGCTCGAATCCCGGACGAGCAGCGGGCCGTGGCGCTGGATCTGGTCTACGACCGCCGCAGGTCAACGCCCGAGGGAGACTATGACCCGCTGCAGGCGCTGATGGCGCTGTTCGAGGGCGTCACGGCGTCGTCGTCGCGGGAGTCCCGGGCGGCCGAACTGGCCGCATTGCCGCTGTTCGAGCGGTTGGAACGGCGGATCGTCGACGGGGACCGCAACGGGCTGGCCGACGACCTGGACGCCGCGCTGGAGCAGCGGCCAGCGCTGCAGATCATCAACGACACCCTGCTGTCCGGGATGAAGACCGTCGGTGATCTGTTCGGCTCGGGCCAGATGCAGCTGCCGTTCGTGCTGCAGTCGGCCGAGGTGATGAAGGCGTCGGTCGCCCACCTCGAACCTCATATGGAGCGCTCCGAAGACGACAGCGGGAAGGGCCGGCTGGTGCTGGCCACCGTCAAGGGCGACGTGCACGACATCGGCAAGAACCTGGTGGACATCATCTTGTCCAACAACGGCTACGAGGTGGTCAACCTCGGCATCAAGCAACCCATCAGCACGATCCTGGAGGCCGCCACGGAGCACCGCGCCGACGCCATCGGGATGTCGGGGCTCCTCGTCAAGTCGACGGTGATCATGAAGGAGAACCTTGAGGAGATGAACTCCCGGGGTCTGGCCGACTCGTTACCAGTGTTGCTCGGCGGCGCGGCTTTGACCCGCGCCTACGTGGAGAACGATCTCGCCGAGCTGTACTCGGGGGAGGTCCGTTACGCGCGGGACGCCTTCGAGGGCCTTCGGCTGATGGATTCGATCATGACCAAGAAGCGGGGCGGCACGGTGCAGGCCGACCCGGCGGAAGAAGCCAAGGCGGCCGAGCGCAAAGCGCGCCGGGAACGGTCATTGCGCATCGCCCAGGCGCGCCGGGCCCGGGAGGATAGCGTCGGGGGGCCGGCGCCGGCCCGTTCCGATGTCGCCATCGACGTGCCGATCCCGGCTCCGCCGTTCTGGGGCACCCGGGTCGTGAGGGGCATACCGGCGGCCGACTTCACCGGGATGCTCGACGAGCGGGCCACCTTCATGGGGCAGTGGGGGCTGCGTGGCTCCCGGAGCAAGGACGGCCCTTCCTACCAGGAGCTGGTGGAGACCGAGGGGCGGCCCCGGCTGCGGTACTGGCTGGACCGGCTGACCACCGAAGGGGTGCTCGCGCACGCTGCGGTGGTCTACGGGTACTTCCCGGCGGTCGCGGAGGGGGACGCGTTGGTCGTGCTCGAAGAGTCCTGGCCCGACGCGCCCGAGCGGTTCCGCTTCACCTTCCCCCGCCAGCGCCGGGACCGGCGGCTGTGCCTGGCCGACTTCTACCGGCCGCGCGAGTCGGCGGTGGCCGCGGGCGAGGTCGACGTACTGCCGGTGCACCTGGTGACGATGGGGCAGGCGATCGCCGACTACGCCGCCGAGCTGTTCGCCAAGGACGCCTACCGCGACTACCTCGAGGTGCACGGCCTGGGGGTGCAGCTCACCGAAGCCTTGGCCGAATACTGGCACCGGCGGATCCGGGAGGAACTGCACTTCGCCTCCGGGGCGGCGGTCGCCGAGGAGGACCCGGCCGATGTGGAGGAGTTCTTCAAGCTCGGCTACCGGGGCGCCCGATACTCGCTGGGCTACGGGGCCTGCCCGGAGCTCGAGGACCGTGCAAAGATCGTCACGTTGCTGCAGCCGGACCGGATCGGGGTCACGCTGTCCGAGGAGTTCCAGTTGCACCCGGAGCAGTCCACCGACGCCATCGTCGCGCACCACCCGGAAGCCAAATACTTCAATGCCTGAGGGTCCTGAGTGTGTCACGGTGAAGACCTTCGACGAGCTGTTCGCTGAGCTCACCGAGCGTGCCCGCACCCGGCCACCCGGCTCGAGCACGGTAACGGCGTTGGACGACGGGGTGCACGCCCAGGGTAAGAAGGTGCTCGAGGAGGCTGGCGAAGTGTGGATCGCCGCCGAACACGAGTCCGACGAGCGGCTGGCGCAGGAGATCTCCCAGCTGCTTTACCGCGTTCAGGTGCTCATGCTCGGCCGCGGGATCAGCACCAGCGACGTCTACCGCTACCTGTGAGGTGCCGATGAACGGGACCGTGCCGATGAATGGGGATGGCAAGCTACTGCGGGTCGCCGTGCCCAACAAAGGCACGCTGGCCGAACCCGCCTCCGAGATGCTGGTCGAGGCGGGTTACCGGCAACGGCACGACGCCAAGGATCTGACGGTCATCGACCCCGTCAACGAGGTGGAGTTCTTCTTCCTTCGGCCCAGGGACATCTCCGTCTACGTCGGCTCCGGCGAACTGGACCTCGGGATCACCGGCCGGGACCTGACGCTGGACTCCGAGGCGCCCGTTTCCGAGCTGCTCGCACTCGGCTTCGGTGGGTCCACCTTCCGCTACGCCGCCCCGCTGGGCCGGGACTGGAAGGTCGACGACCTGGAGGGTCTGCGGGTCGCCACTGCCTACCCCCGGTTGGTCAGGACAGACCTGGCCCGGCACGGTGTCCACGTCGACGTGATCCGGCTGGACGGCGCGGTGGAGATCTCGGTTCAGTTGGGCGTGGCCGACGCTATCGCCGACGTGGTCGGGTCCGGCCGTACCCTGCGCCAGCACGGCCTGGCAGCCTTCGGCGACCCGATCTGCTCCTCGGAGGCGGTGCTCGTGGAGCGGGCCAACGCCGCACCATCGCCGGAGAAGACACAGTTCGCAGCGCGCCTGCAAGGCGTGGTGGTAGCTCAGCAATACTTGATTCTCGACTACGACTGCCCGCGGACCCTGCTCGACGAGGCGGTCGTCCTCACCCCCGGGCTGGAGTCGCCGACGCTGGCCCCGCTGGCCGATCCCGACTGGGTAGCGGTACGCGCGATGGTGCCGCGCAAAGATGTCAACCGGGTGATGGACGAGCTCTCCGCTCGCGGCGCCAAGGCCATCCTGGCCAGCGACATCCGCTCCTGCCGGTTCTGAGGCCCCTATTCCGCCCGGTCCCGTGCGGTCTCGGTGCCCGCACCGGCCGGGTCCGGCCAGCCCGGGTAGGGGGGTGGCGTGCCACCGAACGCTGGGCAGCGCGGCTTGTGATCGCACCAGTCACACATCCGGCTGGGGTTGGGACGGAAGTCCCCGTGTTGCGCAGCCCGCAGGATCGCTGACCAGATTGCGGCCAGCGTGCGCTCGAAGCGAACCAGCTCCGCCTCATCCGGGGTGTAACTCAATGCCTGCCGGTCAGCCAGGTACATCAGCCTGAGCTGCCGCGGAACCACTCCGCGGATACGCAGCAATACCAGGGCGTAGAACTTCATCTGGAACAGCGCCTTGGCCTCGAAGACTTCCCTCGGCGCGGCGCCGGACTTGTAGTCCACCACCCGGATTTCGCCGGTAGGGGCGACGTCGAGCCGGTCGATGTATCCCCGCAGCAGCAGGGGCTCTCCATTGCCGGTGTCGCTGGCGGCCAGTTCGGTCTCCACCAGCACCTCACAGGCCTCGGGTGTCACTAGCCGCGGGTCCTCCAGTGCGAAGTAGGCCTCGACGAGCGCACGCGCCGAGTCAAGCCACTCGGAAAGCTCCGGGTCCCCGGGGCCGGCGAACAGCTCAGCCAGCTCGGGGCTGCCGGCCAGCACGTCGCGCCATACCGGATCAACCAGCTCGCGCCCCACCTCGGGGTCACGCCGGTCCGGGGCCAGCGCGAACAGACGTTCGAGCACGGCGTGCACCACGGTGCCGCGGACCTGCACCCGGCTGGGTGTCTCGGGCAGCCGGTCGACGGCTCGGAACCGGTACAGCAGCGGGCATTGTTTGAAGTCCGCCGCCCGCGACGGTGACAGGGCCGGGCGCTTGCGCGCTGGGGGGCTGGTGTCGGGCACCGCTGCTGCCGGACCACTCGCCAGGATCTCCGTCATGGCTTCGCAGGGTAGGCCAGCACCCCGACAGCTCCCCGGCAGCTCTGGGCTCCGACAGCTGTGGGCACCCGGCCGAACCGGCGATCTGCCACCATGACCGCCCGTGACCCGACCCAGCGGACCCTTCCAACCCGGCGATCGCGTGCAGCTCACCGACCCCAAGGGCCGCCGACACACTGTCGAGCTGGAACCCGGCGCGCTGTTCCACACGCATCGCGGTGTGCTGGCCCACAACGATCTGATCGGGCTGCCCGAGGGCAGCGTCGTCACCTCCGCCGCTGGGACGCAGTACCTCGCGCTACGCCCGCTACTGCCCGACTACGTGTTGTCCATGCCGCGCGGGGCGCAGGTGGTCTATCCCAAGGACGCCGCGCAGATCCTGATGTGGGGCGACATCTTCCCCGGTGCACGGGTACTCGAGGCCGGAGCCGGTTCGGGGGCGTTGACCTGCTCGCTGTTGCGGGCGGTGGGGGAGCGCGGCACCGTGACCTCCTACGAGGCGCGCCCAGACCACGCCGAGCATGCCGCGCGCAACATCGAGCGGTTCTTCGGGATCCCACCGTCGAACTGGCAGCTACGAGTGGCTGACCTGGCCACCCACCCCGCCGATCAGCCGGTGGACCGCGCAGTGCTGGACATGGCCCGTCCATGGGAGCTGCTGCCCACGGTCTCGGCCGCGCTGGTCCCCGGTGGGGTGCTCACCGTCTACGTGGCCGCCACCACCCAACTCTCCCGAACCACCGAGGCGCTGCGCGAGGCCGGCTGCTACACCGAACCGCAAGCCTGGGAAACCCTGCTAAGGCCCTGGCACGTGGTCGGGCTGGCGGTGCGTCCTGAGCACCGGATGGTCGCCCACACCGCGTTCCTGCTCACTGCCCGGCGGCTGGCCGAAGGTGTCGTGCCGCCCACCCCGCAGCGCGGGGCCAGCCGGTCCAACCGGCGCCTGTGAACCGGGCCGCAGGCTGGCTCGGGGACAGGCTCGGGGACCGGTCGCCGGCCGACGTGACGTTGTTCACCCCCCGATCCGGCAGTGGTCACATCACCGTTACCTCACGGTCTGGGGCTGCGTCCCGTACCGTTAGCGGTCTGAGAACCATGCGGGAGGTGACTCGTGCAGCACGATCATCCTAGCGACCGGAGCGCCGAGGGTCGGGACCGCATCGACCCCACTCTGGTTGCCCAGATCAGAGTCCTCGAGGACGAGGTGACGCTGCTGCGTCGCCGCCTGACCGAATCCCCCCGGCACGTCCGGTTGCTTGAGGAGCGCCTCGCCGAGGCCTCCGCGTCAGTCGCACAGCTCACCGAGCGAAACACCAAGCTGGTCGAGACGCTGCGGGAGGCCCGCGGCCAGCTCCTCGCGCTGCGTGAGGAGGTCGACCGGCTGGCCCAGCCGCCCAGCGGCTATGGCGTGTTCCTTGGTAGTTACGACGATGGCACCGTGGACGTCTTCACCTCCGGGCGCCGGATGCGGGTGGCCGTGTCGCCCGCGGTCGAGATCCCGCAGCTACGCCGGGGGCAGAGCGTGCGGCTCAATGAGGCGCTGACCGTCGTGGAGGCCGGCACGTTCGAAGCGACCGGTGAGGTCTGCGCACTACGTGAAGTGCTCGACGGCGACCAGCGTGCACTGGTCATCGGGCACGCCGACGAAGAACGCGTGGTGTGGCTGGCTGACCCGCTGATCCCGGGCCCGGATTACCCCGATGCCGTACCGCTCAAGCCGGGTGACTCCCTGCTGGTGGACACCAAGGCTGCCTACGCCTACGAGCGGGTGCCCAAGGCCGAGGTCGAGGACCTCGTGCTGGAAGAAGTCCCGGACGTCGGGTATGAGGACATCGGCGGTCTGACCAACCAGATCGAGCAGATCCGCGATGCCGTCGAGCTGCCGTTCCTGCACGCGGACCTGTTCCGCGAATACGAGCTGCGCCCACCCAAGGGCGTGCTGCTCTACGGCCCTCCCGGTTGCGGCAAGACCTTGATCGCCAAGGCGGTGGCCAACTCGCTTGCCAAGAAGGTGGCCCAGGTCCGTGGGGACAGCGAGGCCAAGAGCTACTTCCTCAACATCAAGGGCCCTGAGCTGCTCAACAAGTTCGTCGGGGAGACTGAGCGACACATCCGGATGATCTTCCAGCGGGCTCGGGAGAAGGCGTCCGAGGGCACCCCTGTCATCGTGTTCTTCGATGAGATGGACTCGATCTTCCGCACCCGCGGGTCGGGGGTTTCCTCCGACGTCGAGACGACGATCGTACCGCAGCTGCTCAGCGAGATCGATGGCGTGGAGGGGTTGGAGAACGTCATCGTCATCGGCGCCTCCAACCGCGAGGACATGATCGATCCGGCGATCCTGCGGCCCGGGCGTCTCGACGTGAAGATCAAGATCGAGCGCCCGGACGCCGAGGCGGCCAAGGACGTCTTCTCCAAGTACCTGAGGACGACGCTACCGCTGCACGTCGACGACCTATCCGAGTTCACACACGACCGCCAGGCCTGCATTCAGGCGATGATCCAGGGCACCGTCGAACGGATGTATGCCGAGAGCGAGGAGAACCGTTTCCTGGAAGTGACCTACGCCAACGGCGACAAGGAGGTCCTCTACTTCCGGGACTTCAACTCCGGCGCGATGATCCAGAACATCGTGGACCGGGCGAAGAAGAAGGCGATCAAGTCGGTGCTGGAGACCGGCCAGCCGGGTTTGCGGATGACCCACCTGCTCGACTCGATCGTCGACGAGTTCGCGGAGAACGAGGACCTGCCCAATACCACCAACCCGGACGACTGGGCCCGGATCTCCGGTAAGAAGGGGGAGCGAATCGTCTACATCCGCACCCTGGTCACGGGCAAGAACGCCGACTCCGGTCGGGCCATCGACACGGCCACCAACACCGGCCAGTACCTGTAGGCGCTACGCGCCCGCACGTAGCCACCAGCGGCGGCGTTTACCGCGTTCTGGATGCAGAACGCGGTAAAACGGACGCGATTACCGCGTTCTGGATGCAGAACGCGGTAATTTTCCACGACCGCTAGCTCACCGACCACAGCGCAAGCGCCGCGATCATGACCGTCACAGCGGCCCAGGCGAGGAGTATCGCGCGGAGAGCGCCACCACTTGGATCATGCTCCGTGTCCAACTCCGGGAGATCGAAACCCATATAACCCCGGTCATCCCTCATCACCGGTACCTCCCGCCCACGGTCTCCGAGTCGAGCTGCAGGGTGGATTTCCCGCGCCGCTTCGGCGTCATTAGTTCGAGCATCGTCGGTATACAGGTCGATAATTCAGAGACGCCGAAGGTCTCGCTCGTCTCGGTGGGCCGACGCCACATTTGGCGAGCGCATCAGTCTTGCTGTCCGCCTCGCGGTCCTTCTCGACCAGGCATCTCTTGACCGCCGAGATCGGTTCGGCCCTGCGTTGCTTCACTTCGGCCCCCCCACATTGGTTACATCCGGTTAGATCGCCTTGCGGTGCGGTTTGTTACCGGGATATCGCGATCTCACGAGTCGTGTCTGGATTGTCGCGCTACGCCACGAGTAGAGCCGCCGGGTTAATGATCTTGACTAGCTCATCGGACGGCAATGAAACCAGTCCGGCTTAGATTTGTTTCGCTACTTTGCGCTATAGGTCAACTGCACAGCGCTCCGATCAAGCAGAAAAGGCAATCGCAGCGCGCATCCTCTTCACCTTCGTCGGAGCAGTGGGCAATCGACCCACCGGTTCCGTTACCGAGGCCGCGGGCCACACCGTCGCCGGTTGGTGGCTCTTCAAGTACCGCCAACCCGGTTGACGAGAACCTCAACCCGCCGCCAACCCCGCCTGCCGGGCATCGGCCCGGCAGGCGGGGGTGGCGGCGGGGAAGAGCAGCTCAGCTGAGGGTTGGCGGTACTTGAAGAGCCACCAACCGGAGCGCGATCAGGCGGTCTGCAGCACGGCCTGGATGTCCAGCGAGATCTGCACGGTGTCGCCGATCACCACGCCACCGCCATCCAGCGGCAGCTCGGTGTCGATGCCGAAGTCCTTGCGATTGATCTTCGTGGTGGCCGAGAAGCCTACCCGGGTGCCGCCGTAGGGGTCGGGACCGAAACCGGTCACCTCAAGGGCGAGGGGAACCTGGCGAGTGATGCCGTGAAAGGTCAGCTCGCCGTCGACCACGATGCCGTCGCCGTCGCGGCGTACTCCGGTGGACCGGTAGGTCATGGTGGGGTACTGCGCCGCGTGCAGGAAGTCGGCCGATCGGATGTGCTCATCGCGTTGGGCGTTACCAGTGTCGAAGCTGTTCACGTCGATGTCGGCGGTCACCGACGAGTCCAGCAGATCGGCGCCGGTCACTAGGCGACCGGAGACGCTGTTGAAGCGACCCCGCACCTTGCTGACCATCATGTGGCGGACGGAGAACGAGACGTCGGAGTGCGTGGCGTCGATGTCCCAGGTACCGGCGATGTACCCGGGGATCACGGTCGGCGTAACAGCGGTCATGGGAACCCTCCGGGGTAGCGGTGTCCCGCGCGGTGCTGCGCGGCTACACCCCGGACAACAAGTTGAAAGTTAAAGAATTCCAGGATGTGACGCAACCCACTGGGGCGGCGCCATGGACCAGCCGACCGCCGATTCACTGACCGGAACCAAGCCGCCTGCGCCCCGCGCACGTACCCTTCGAGTATGCGCCGGATCATGGGAATTGAGGTGGAGTACGGCATCTCGGTGCCCGGGGACTGCTCCGCCAACCCCGTCCTGACCTCGACCCAGGTCGTGCTGGCCTACGCCGCAGCAGCGGAAGTGCCGCGGGCCAAGCGGGCCCGATGGGACTACGAGGTGGAGTCCCCGCTGCGCGACGCCCGCGGATTCGACCTCGGGGTCCCTGGAATGGCTCAGCCTGATCCAGAACTGGACGATCTCGGCGCCGCGAACGTCATCCTCACCAACGGAGCCCGCCTGTACGTCGATCACGCACACCCGGAGTTCTCCGCCCCCGAGGTCACCAACCCGCGCGATGCGGTGATCTGGGACAAGGCCGGCGAGCGGATCATGGAGGAAGCCGCGTTGCGCGCCCGCACGGTTCCCGACCAGCCCCCCTTCCAGCTGTACAAGAACAACGTCGACGGCAAGGGCGCCTCCTACGGCACCCACGAGAACTACCTGATGGCGCGCTCCACGCCGTTCACGCTGGTCATCGCCGGTTTGACCCCATTCTTCGTCTCCCGCCAGGTGGTCTGTGGATCCGGTCGAGTGGGCATCGGGCCGGCCGGGGAGCACGCGGGGTTCCAACTGTCTCAGCGGGCGGACTACATCGAGGTCGAGGTTGGGCTGGAGACCACGCTCAAACGCGGCATCATCAACACCCGGGACGAACCACACGCCGACGCCGACAAGTACCGGCGGCTACACGTCATCATCGGCGACGCCAACCTTGCCGAGTACTCCACTTACCTCAAGGTCGGCACCACGGCGCTGGTGTTGGATCTGATCGAGGCCGGGGAACGCTTCGACGACCTGCGGCTGGTCGACGCGGTGCGGGCGGTGCACACGATCAGCCGCGATCCCTCCCTGCAGGCGACGGTCGAGGTATCCGGCGGTCGCCACCTCACTGCCCTGGACCTGCAATGGGCTTACCACGAGCGGGTCGCGCAGTTCTTCGCCCGCGAAGGCAGCCCGGATAGCACCGCCGACAACATCCTCAGCACCTGGGGCGAGGTGCTCGACGCGCTCGCACGGGACCCGATGGAGTGCGCCGACCGGTTGGACTGGCCGGCCAAGCTGCAGTTACTCGAAGGCTACCGGGCCCGGGACAGTCTGGGATGGGCTTCGCCCCGGCTGCACCTGGTGGATCTGCAGTACTCCGACGTTCGGCTGCACAAGGGTCTGTACAACCGCCTGGTGGCCCGCGGCTCGATGAAGCGGCTGGTCACCGAGGAGGAGGTACGCGCCGCCATCACCCGGCCCCCGGAGGACACCCGCGCCTACTTCCGCGGTCGTTGTCTTGAGCGCTACGCAACGGAGGTGGCCGCGGCGTCCTGGGACTCGGTGATCTTCGACCTGGGCCGCGAGTCGCTGGTCCGCATCCCGACCCTGGAACCACTACGGGGCACCCGCGCGCATGTTGGGGCGCTGCTGGACACCTCGGCGACCGCCGCGGAGCTTGTGGAGGCGCTCACCCGAGGCTGATCACCCGACTGGTCTGGCAGCGATTGTCGGAGTTGCTGGGTACTGTTTGCTAGAGACAACTTTGGTCCGGGAGGCGAGATGTCCCAGGAGAAGGTGCAGCGCCAAGGCGGCGGCGACGGAGACGACGAGACCGGCGATGGCGCGCCAGCCGGTCAGGAGCGTCGGGAGAAGCTCGGTGAGGACGTGGACGCGATCCTCGACGAGATCGACGACGTGCTGGAGGAGAACGCCGAGGACTTCGTCCGCGCCTATGTCCAGAAGGGTGGCCAGTAACTGGTCGCCCCCATGGCAGGCGAACGCAGTGGCAAGAGCATCATGCTCGGGACAGCATGAGGTGCGGCAACGGGAGCTAGGAGACGATCACAGCCGATGGACCAGTCCTCGGTCGGACGCTACCCGGGCGCAGCGCTGCCGGCGTCGTACTTCATGGTGGGCAACTCGTCGTTCAGCGAGTTCCTCGCCGCCACGTCCCCCGACCTGTTGCCCGGACGCCGGGTGACCGGTGTGAACGGTGCCGCGGCACCGGTGGTGAGCCCGCACGGCACCACCATCGTGGCGGCCACCTTCCGCGGCGGGGTACTCATCGCCGGGGATCGTCGCGCGACGGCCGGCAATCTCATCGCCCAGCGCGACATGGAGAAGGTGTTCGTCGTCGACGACTACTCCGCGGTGGGAATCGCCGGGACGGCCGGGGTCGCGGTGGAGCTGGTTCGGTTGTTCGCCGTCGAGTTGCAGCACTACGAGAAGATCGAGGGTGTACCGCTGACCCTGGACGGCAAGGCGAAAAGGCTGGCCGGCATGGTCCGGGGTAACCTCCCGGCCGCCATGCAGGGGCTCGCTGCGGTGCCGTTGTTCGTCGGCTACGACCCCGATGCGACCGACCCATACCGGGCCGGTCGCATCGTGTCCTACGACGTCGTCGGCGGCTACTACGACGAGACGGTCGGGTACCACTCGGTGGGCTCGGGTTCGCTGTTCGCCCGATCGTCGTTGAAGAAGCTGCATGACCCCATGATGGAGGCCGACGCTGCCGTCCGGGTTGCCATGGAGGCGCTCTACGACGCCGCCGACGATGACAGCGCGACCGGCGGACCGGACACCGTTCGCAAGATCTACCCGGTGGTGGTCACGGTCACCGCAGCGGACGGGGCGATCAGACTCCCCGACGAGCAGGCCGGTCAGGTCGCCGACATCGTGGTGGAGGCACGCAGACGAAAGCCTGGAGGCTGACGCCGTTCCGATCGCCTGACCTGAATCCGCACCAACCGAAGACACTGCCCAACCGAAGACACTTGGGGTTCGCTGCCGAACCCGTCGCCACCCAGGAGCGCCCGCTGTGACGATGCCGTTCTACGCCTCGGTCGAGCAGATCATGCGCGACCGCTCGGAGCTCGCCCGCAAGGGCATCGCCCGGGGCCGCGGTGTGGCGGTGCTCAGCTACTCACGCGGGGTGCTGTTCGTCGCCGAGAACCTGTCCACCGCACTGCACAAGATCTCGGAGATCTACGACCGGATCGGGTTCGCCGCCGTCGGCCGTTACAACGAGTACGAGAACCTCCGCCAAGCCGGGATCCGGCACGCCGATGTCCGCGGCTATTCTTACGATCGGCGCGATGTGACCGGGCGGGCGCTGGCCAACGCCTACGCTCAGACCCTCGGAACGATCTTCTCGGAGCAGCACAAGCCGTTCGAGGTGGAGCTGTGCGTTGCCGAGGTGGGCGCCGACCAGGCCTCCGATCAGCTCTACCACCTGACTTACGACGGCTCGATCGTTGACGCGCCAGACTTCGTCGTGATGGGCGGCCAAGCAGAGGTCATCTCCACGGCGCTCAAGGAATCCTTCCGCCAGGACATGGACACCGCGGAAGCCGTCGCCGCTGCGGTGGCCGCGCTGAGCTCAGCATCCACCAGCGTCAACGGAGCCGGCAAGCGCACCCTGGGAGTCGGCCAGCTCGAGGTTGCGGTGTTGGACCGGGCCCGGCCACACCGCGCCTTCCGGCGGATCACCGGGGCTGCGCTGACCGCACTGCTGCCCGGTACTGAAACCCCGACCGCCGACCCAGATGGGGACTCGACGCTGCCAGACCAGGACGCCGACGGCGCCAACGGCGAGACGGCCGGTCCGAGCAGCGCCGGCTGATCTCGATCAGCAGCTCAGCACACTCCTGCCAGACGTACATGCGGCTTCGCTCCGGCGCGCTGGACAACTCGCCGCCGCTTCGCCGACCCGCACGGCCACCACCGCCGGGTGGCCAACGCGATGCCGCTTCCCAGCAGCATCCCGACGACCACGTCGGAGGGATAGTGCACGCCGGTGTGCAACCGCGAGTAGGCCACCGCCGCCGCGACCGGGGCCACAGCTAGCCCTATGGCGGGGCATTCCAGCGTCACCGCAGTAGTGAACGCCGCTGCTGACGCCGCGTGGCCGGAGGGAAACGACGACGAATTGGGGCGCTCGTCCCGGTCCAGCCGGCGCCCCACGAGGACGTCCTCCCAGGCCGGCCGGCGACGCGGCAGCAGCGGTTTGGCCATCGCATTGATGGTGAGGCTGGCCCCACCGATCGCCGCCACGCCGCGCAGCGCGGCGCGCCGGGTCGCCCCCTTACGGCTGAACAGCGCCGCCGCTACGGCGAACCACAGCCAGCTGTGGTTCGCCGTCCTGGTGAGCCGCTTCAGGCCTTCGTCGGCAGCTGAGGGGGGGATCGCCGCGCTGCGGCGCACCAGCTCGCGGTCGACCAGGTTGATCTCCTGCGCCGCGCGGCGTAACCATTCCAGCACCCATGCAGCCTAAGTGAGCCCGTACGGACGGCCTGCAGAACGGCTCCGGCAGCCTAGGCTGAAAGGCATGCAGCGGCGGATCTTCGGCATAGAGACTGAGTTCGGGGTCACCTGCACCTTCCACGGCCAGCGCCGACTGTCGCCGGACGAGGTCGCCCGCTACCTGTTTCGCCGGGTGGTGTCTTGGGGTCGCTCGTCGAACGTATTCCTGCGCAACGGGTCACGCCTGTACCTCGACGTGGGCTCGCACCCGGAGTACGCGACGGCGGAGTGCGACGACCTAGCCCAGCTGGTGACCCACGACAAGGCCGGCGAGCGGATCCTCGAGGACCTCCTGGTAGATGCCGAGCGCCGGCTGGCCGATGAGGGTATCGGCGGGGACATCTTCCTGTTCAAGAACAACACCGACTCCGCAGGCAACTCCTACGGCTGCCACGAGAACTACCTGGTGGCTCGTGCGGGTGAATTCTCGCGGATCGCCGACGTGCTGCTGCCGTTCCTGGTCACCCGGCAACTGGTCTGCGGCGCGGGCAAGGTGCTGCAGACACCGCGCGGTGCGGTGTACTGCCTGTCGCAGCGGGCTGAGCACATCTGGGAGGGGGTCTCCTCGGCGACCACCCGGTCCCGCCCGATCATCAACACCCGGGATGAGCCGCACGCCGACGCCGAGCGGTACCGCCGCCTGCATGTGATCGTCGGTGACTCGAACATGTCCGAGGTGACCACCTTGCTCAAGGTGGGCACCGCGAACCTGGTGTTGGAGATGGTGGAGGAGGGCATCGCGTTCCGCGACTTCACCCTGGACAACCCGATCCGGGCGATCCGCGAGATCAGTCATGACCTCACCGGCCAGCGTGGGGTGCGGCTGGCGGGCGGCCGCGAGGCTTCCGCGCTGGACATCCAGCGGGAGTACTACACGCGCGCCACGGAGCACGTGGCCCGCCGCGGGTCCGACCCGCTGACCGACCGGGTGATGGAGCTGTGGGACCGCACTCTGCGCGCCGTCGAGCAGCAGGATCTCAGCCTGATCGACCGCGAGATCGACTGGGCGATCAAGCACCGGCTGGTGGAGCGGTACCGCTCCAAGCACCGGATGGACCTGTCCAACCCACGGGTCGCCCAGTTGGACCTCGCCTACCACGACATCCGCCGTGGTCGGGGGCTGTTCGACCTGTTGCAGCGCAAGGCGCTGGTCGATCGGGTGACCGATGACGGCGAGATCGAGGCGGCCAAGGACACCCCACCGGCCACCACCCGGGCGAAGCTGCGGGGGGACTTCATCGCCGCTGCCCAAGCCGCAGGCCGCGACTTCACCGTCGACTGGGTGCACCTCAAGCTCAACGACCAGGCCCAGCGCACCGTCCTGTGCAAGGACCCGTTCCGCGCCGTCGACGAGCGGGTGGAGAGGCTCATAGCTTCGCTATGAGCCCCGTGAGTGGCGATGCAGGTCATAGCTCGCATCACCACTCACGGGGGCAGCCGTAGGCTGCCCCCGTGTCCTCCGCCCGCGCTGAGCGCTTGGTCAACCTGGTGCTCTGCTTGCTGTCCAGCCGGCCGTACCTGCCCGCCGAACAGATCCGGCGGATCGTGCCCGGCTACGCCGAGACCCCTACCGACGAGGCGTTCTTCCGGATGTTCGAGCGGGACAAGGCGGAGCTGCGCGAGCTGGGCGTCCCCCTGGAGACCGGCCGAACCCCAGGGTTCGACGGGGAGGGCTACCGCATCGCGCGCCGGGACTACGAGCTGCCCGACATCGACCTCGAACCCGACGAGGCCGCCGCAGTCGCACTGGCCGCGCGGCTGTGGGATTCCCCGCAGCTGGCTGGGGCCGCACACGGTGCGGTGCTCAAGCTGCGCGCCGCCGGGGTGGAAGTGGACACGGAGCTGCCGGTGGCCGTCGAACCGCGGGTACGAGCCGCCGAGCCGGCGCTGACCCCCCTGATCTCGGCGGTCCAGGCCGGGCAGGCCGTGACGTTCCAGCACCGCAAGCACCCCGCCGCCGAGCCCGCGCCGCGCTCCCTCGAGCCGTGGGGAGTGGTGTCCTGGCGGGGCCGCTGGTACGTGGTGGGACACGACCGGGACCGGGCGGCGACCCGCTGTTTCCGGGTCTCCAGGATTGCCGGCGCGGTGCGTACCGTCGGCGCTTCGGGGGCCGTGCGGCGCCCCGAAGGGCTGGACCTGCTGAAGATCGTGGCAGGTTCCGCGGAACCGCCGCCGGTGGCACACACCGCCCGGCTGTGGCTGGCTGCAGGCCGCGCACACGGCCTGCGCAGGCACGCGACAGTGCTGGGCGACATGACCGTGGACGGGGTGCGCGGCGATCTCGTTGCGGTGCAGCTGCCGGGCCACGACGTCGCCGCGCGATGGATCGCCGGGCATGGGCCCGACGCCGTGGTCGTCGAGCCCGCAAAACTGGCCGACGCGGTGCGAGCCCGGCTGCTCGCGGCTGCCGGGAGCGCGGGCTGATGGCCGCCGGAGTAGCCGAGCGGTTGCCCCGGCTGCTGGCTCTGGTGCCTTACCTGCTGGCTCGGCCCGGCGTGCCGATCGAGGAGGTGGCCGCCGATTTCGACGTCACGGTCCGGCAGCTGCGCCGCGACCTGGAGCTGCTGTGGATGTGTGGGCTGCCCGGCTACGGACCCGGTGACCTCATCGATCTGTCGTTTGAGGGCGACACCGTGACCGTTACCTTCGACGCCGGGATGCGCCGGCCGCTGCGGCTGTCCGGTGCGGAGGCGACCGCGTTGGTGGTGGCGCTGCGAGCGCTGGCCGAGACCCCCGGCGTGGTCGACGCCGGTGCGGTGCGCCGGGCGCTGGCCAAAATCGAGGCGGCTGCCGGCCAGGCCGATGGCGTGGTAGTCGGGTTGGCTACCAGGGAAGAGGCCGCGCTGGCTGCGGTGCGCGATGCGCTGGACCACCGCCGCGCGCTGCGAATCCGCTACTACACGGCCTCCCGCGACGCGGTGGGGGAGCGCACCGTGGACCCGATGCGGCTGCTTCTGGTCGAAGGCCGCAGCTACCTGGAGGCCTGGTGCCGCAGCGCCGAGGGCGTGCGGCTGTTCCGGTTGGACCGCATCGAGCACGTCGCGACGCTGGACGAGCCGGCCGTGCCGCCACCGCACGCCCGCCCCACTGACGTGTCGGCCGGGCTGTTCCGCGCCCAACCCGACCAGCAGGTCGCCGTGCTCACCCTGGCTCCGGACGCCCGCTGGGTCGCCGAGTACTACCCGATAGAGGAGCTGACCGAGAGCCAAGGGGGAGCCGCGACCGTGCGAATGCGCTATGGCGATACCGGCTGGATGGTGCGTCTGGTGCTGGGGCTGGGCGCCGATGTGACGGTCCGGGAACCCGCGGAGCTGGCTGCGGCGGTAGCGCAGCGGGCCCGCGCGGCGCTGCACAGATCCAGTCATCTGCCGCCCGGTTAGCTGGGCTAACGTTTATCCCCGTGTCCTATCTGATCAGCGCGCTGGCCGCCGCCGCTGGCGCCGTCGTGCTCATCGCGCTGCTGATGCGGCTGGCTGGTCCCGCCCGGGGGCTAGCGCGGACCGCCCGCGCCAGCCAAGCCAGACTCGCTGACCGCAGCGGCCTGCTGGCCGCCCGGATCGCAGCCCTGCGGGTGGAGATTGCCCGGCGACGCCGTCCCCGCGACGCGGAGGCACCCAGCGGACCCCCGGCCGCGTAGCATCGAGCTCGCACAAGAAACGAGAGAGGAAGCCACGATGCCTAATCTGGGTGGCTGGGAGCTGCTGATTCTCCTGGGCGTGCTGGTCCTGCTGTTCGGCGCGACCAAGCTGCCGGCGGCCGCCCGGGCGATCGGGCAGTCTATGCGCATCTTGAAGGCCGAAACCAAGGGCATGCGCTCGGAGGACGAGCCGACCCCTCCAGCATCCCCGCAACAGTCCTCGCAGCAGGCGCTGCCACCGACTGGACCCACCGCAACGCAGGCTCAGGAGCCCCAGCGGCACAACGACACCAGCCGCTGAGGATCAGGATCGGGTGAGCAGGATGCGGTTCCCGGCTGGGCGTTTCCGCGCTGGGCCGGGCCGCCGACGCGAGGCTAACCCGGACGGCTCCATGACTCTGATGGAGCACCTCTACGAGCTGCGCAACAGATTGTTCGTGGCGCTGGCGGCGATCGCGCTCGGCGGCGTGCTCGGGTTCATCTGGTGGGGGGTGTCCCCGTTCGGTCTGCCCAGCCTCGGCGCTCTCATCACCGGCCCGTACTGCGGACTGCCGGAGACGCTGCGGCTGACCCCGAACCCCGGCCGGTGCCAGCTGCTGCAGACCAGCCCGTTCGAGGTGTTCACCCTCCGCATGCAGGTGGGCCTAGCGGCGGGTGCGGTGTTGACTGCGCCGATCTGGATCTACCAGGTGTGGGCTTTCATCACGCCTGGCCTGTACGCCAAGGAGCGTAAGTTCGCCGTCACCTTCGTCGCCGCGGCCAGCGTGCTGTTCGCCACGGGCGCGGTCCTCGCCTACTACGTGGTGCCCACTGGCCTGTCCTTCCTGGCGAACCTGGGCGCCGGGCAGTTCATCACCGCGCTGACTGGCAAGGGATATGTCGGCTTCCTGATCACGATGCTGGCCGTCTTCGGCCTGGCCTTCGAGTTACCGCTGCTGGTGGTCATGCTCAACCGGGTCGGGGTGCTGCCGTATGCGAAGCTGCAGCGCTGGCACCGCGGCATCCTGTTCGGGCTGTTCGTGTTGGCCGCCGTCGCCACTCCCGGCAGCGACCCGATCTCCATGGTGGCCCTGGCCGCTGCCCTGATCGTGCTGTTCGAGGCGTCGGTGCTGATCGCTCGGGCCCATGACCGCACCCTGGCACGACGGCGCGCCGAACAAGGCTGGGACGACCTCGACCCCGATGAGCCCTCCCCGATGGACCATCGGGTGGAGGCCACGGGGTCAGATGACGCGACGAAGGATGACCCCGCACCCCGCTACGACGACGCCACCTAGGTCGCTTCGCGACCCGTGAGTGGCGATGCGACCTATGACTCCCATCGCCACTCACGGGTCGCGAAGCGACAGCACCGTCGTGGCCTAGCCTGAGGCGGTGGACAGCCGCGCGCTCACCGAGGCGTCTCGCCTGAAGGAATTTGCCAGCGGCCTGAGCTTTGAGCTCGATCCGTTCCAGCGGGAGGCCTGCGTTGCCCTCGAGGACGGGCATGGGGTGCTGGTGTGCGCCCCCACCGGTGCGGGCAAGACCGTGGTCGGTGAGTTCGCGGTACACCTGGCATTGTCGCAGCGCCGCAAGTGCTTCTACACGACGCCGATCAAGGCGCTGTCCAACCAGAAGTACACCGATCTGGTAGCCCGGCACGGCGTGGGCACCGTCGGTCTGCTCACCGGGGACACCTCGATCAACGGGAGTGCACCGGTGGTCGTGATGACCACCGAGGTGCTGCGCAACATGCTCTACGCCGGGTCGGGCACGCTCGACGGGCTGGCCTACGTGGTGATGGACGAGGTGCATTACCTCGCCGACCGGTTCCGCGGCGCGGTTTGGGAGGAGGTGATCCTCAACCTCCCGGGCGACGTGCGGCTGGTCGGCCTGTCCGCCACGGTGGGCAATGCCGAGGAGTTCGGCGAGTGGCTGGTCGACGTGCGCGGCGACACCGCGGTGGTGGTCGATGAGCACCGTCCGGTACCGCTGTGGCAGCACATGATGGTCGGTTCGCGGATGTTCGACCTGTTCGCCAGAAACACCACCGCCGGCAACGACCGCCACACCGTCGACCCGCACCTGGTCCGGCGCGTGCAGGAATCGGAGCGCCATACCGGGTGGGATCGGCCGCGCCGCGGGCTCGACGGTGGACCCCGGTTCCGGCCGCCGGCCCGGGCGGACGTGGTGGCTCGGCTGGACCGCGACGCATTGCTGCCGGCGATCACGTTCATCTTCAGCCGGGCCGGCTGCGATGCCGCGGTGAACCACTGCGTCCGCCGCGGGCTGCGTCTGACCACTCCCGAGGAGTCCGTGCAGATCCGCGCGGTGGTGGACACCCGCACCGCCGACCTGCCCGAGGGCGACCTCGGCGTGCTCGGCTTCTGGGAGTGGCGGGAAGCCCTGGAGCGGGGCGTCGCGGCGCACCACGCCGGGATGCTGCCGGCGTTCAAGGAGACCGTCGAGCAGCTGTTCGTCCGCGGGTTGGTCAAGGCGGTGTTCGCCACCGAGACCCTCGCGCTGGGGATCAACATGCCAGCCCGCACGGTGGTGCTGGAGCGGTTGGTCAAGTTCAACGGAGAGGCCCATCTCGATCTCACCCCCGGTGAGTACACCCAGCTCACCGGACGGGCCGGGCGGCGCGGCATCGACATCGAGGGCCACGCCGTCGTGCTCTGGCAACCCGGTGTGGACCCTGCGCAGGTCGCCGGGCTGGCGTCGGCCCGCACCTACCCGCTGCGCAGCTCGTTTCGGCCCGGCTACAACATGACCGTCAACCTGGTCGATCGGGTCGGGGCCGATGCCGGGCGGGCACTGCTCGAGCGGTCCTTCGCCCAGTTCCAGGCTGACCGCTCGGTGGTGGGCCTGGCCCGTCGGATCGACCGCAACGTCGAGGGACTGGCGGGCTACACCGAGGCGATGACCTGTCACCTGGGTGATTTCGCCGAGTACGCCCGGTTGCGCAGGCAGATCTCCGAGCGGGAGCGGACGCTGGCCCGTCATGGCGCCGCGGTGCGCCGAGCCGATACCGCGGCATCGCTTGCGCAACTCCAGCGTGGTGATGTCATCGCGGTTCCTGGCGGGCGCCGGTCGGGTCTGGCGGTGGTGATCGATCCTGGCGACGGCCCAGCCGACGAACCCCGACCGCTGGTGCTCACCGAGGACCGCTGGGCCGGCCGGCTCTCGATCACCGACTTCCCGACCCCGGTCCAGGTGCTCGGCCGGATGCGCCTGCCCAAGCGGGTGGAGCACCGCGTTCCCCGGGTGCGCCGCGACCTCGCCTCGGCGCTGCGCCAGACCGGCATCGCGTTGCCGCCACGGGCCCGGCGGCACAGCGATGCGGCCGACGACGCCGAGCTGGCGGCGCTGCGCCAGGCGCTGCGAGCGCACCCCTGCCATGGCTGCGACGACCGGGAAGCGCACGCCCGGTGGGCGCAACGGCACGATCAGTTGGACCGGGAAACCGACACGCTGCGCCAGCAGGTCGCGGCCACGACGCACTCCCTGGCCCGCACCTTCGACCGGATCCGGGCCCTGCTGTCCGAGCGCGGATACCTGCAAGACCAGCAGCTCACCGAGCACGGGCGAGTGCTGTCCCGGTTGTGGTCGGAGACCGATCTGCTCACCGCCGAGTGCCTGCGGCACCAGATCTGGGACGGGCTGGAGCCTCCCGAGCTGGCCGCGGTGATCTCAGCGCTGGTCTACGAGGCACGCGGGGACAGTGCCGCGCCTCGGGTGCCTCCTGGACCGGTGAGCGATGCGCTGGTGGCCACTGTCCGGTTGTGGGCGGAGCTGGAGGCCGACGAGCGGCGGCACCGGCTGGAACGCACCCGGGAACCCGATCTGGGCTTCGCCTGGCCGGTATACCGATGGGTGCGCGGGGAGTCGCTATCGGCGGTGCTGACGGCCGCCGAGGACAACGGCGCTGAGCTGTCCGCGGGGGACTTCGTCCGGTGGTGCCGCCAAGTGGTCGACATCCTCGACCAGGTACGCGCAGTCGCCAGCGAGGACTCCAAAGTCGGAGCAGCAGCCGCCGCCGGTGTGCACGCACTGCGGCGTGGCGTGGTCGCCCTCGGCACCGTCTAACCACGCGTTCTGGATGCAGACTGCTGTTATTCGGCCCCCGATAGCGACAGTCTGCATCCAGAACGCGGTTGGGCCGGGATCAGGCGTCGTGGTGTGTCAGGTGTTGGTGCTGACCAGCCGTAACGCGGTCTTTGTGCCCGAGAGCAGGGGCAACGCCACCGGCTGGTTGTCGTTGGTTGTCGCGGTCCGGCAGCCTCCCACGGCCTGGCCACGGCCTGATCTTGGTTGAGCTGATCACAGCGGAGGTGCTGCGTATCTTCTGAACGCGGCCCATCGGGGGACATGGGGTTGGACCACGACCACTTCGTCCGAACCGGATTGGCCGTGCGTCCGCGTGCCTGGGAGCGTCGTTGTGTGCCGTTGAGCTGCGGCTACGCGCCGGTGTGTATCGGCCCGTGCGGGCTCGTCGCGGTGGTTCCGCTGACGGCTCGCTGACGATGATCACCTGTGAACGCCCGCTTGGAAGGTGCTTTCGATGCGCGGTCAAAAGGCCTGGTGTCGCATCCCCGCAGATATGCTGGAGGAGTCGAGATCGAGGTTCTTAGGGAGATCTTCTCGACCCCTGCTGGGTATGGTCGCCTCTTGGTCGCGCGCAGCGCCGGCACTCTAGCCCGTCAGCCTCCTCGGTTCTGACAGCAAGGGGCCGGGATGGACCCGGAAGAGTCTAGAGGCCGGGGAGTTGTAGAGGCCATGGTCGTGGCAGGCGCAGGCGGGATCAGCACCGTGACAGTGCTGTTCACCGACCTCGTAAGTTCCACTCAGATCATGAACTTGCTGGGGGAGTCCACGTTCGAGGAGCTGCGTCAGTCTCATCTGGGCCTTTTGGGCCAGACGATTGCTGCTCACGGTGGCGTAGGGGTCAAGAGCCTGGGCGACGGGGTAATGGCCGTGTTCACCGCCGCGTCCGACGCGGTGGCCGCCGCCGTGGCCATGCAGCAGGCGGTGCAGCGGCGCGGGCGCGGCGCTCCCGCCCGCCTGTCCATGCGGGTGGGTCTCGCATTGGGGGATGCCGCCGAGTACGCGGGCGACTGGTTCGGGACGCCGGTGGTGCAGGCAGCCCGGCTTTGCGCCCAGTGCGGAGGCGGGGAAATCCTGGTCACCGACACGGTGCGGGCGGTGGCCGAGGCCCGCACCGGCGCTCACTTCACGCCGGTGGGAACCGTGTCGCTGCGGGGCCTGACCGCCGAGGTGATCGTCTGGAAGCTGGACTGGATACAGACGGCCTCCCCGGCGATGGTGGCCCTGCCCGGCCCGTTCCAGGGCACCGAGGCATTCGGGTTCGTGGGGCGCCAGGCCGAGCTAGCTGTCCTGAAGGGTGCCTTCGAGCGGGCCGCCGCCGGCGGCCGGCAGGTGATCCTGGTGGCGGGCGAGCCCGGGGTGGGTAAGAGTCGCCTGGCCGCTGAGTTCGCCCGCGAGGTGCACGCCAGCGGGACGAACGTGCTGTTCGGTCGTTGCGACGAGGGGTTGGCGATGCCCTACCAGCCCTTCGTGGAGGCGCTAACGCACTACCTCCACCATTGCCCGCCCGCCGAGCTCCCGAACCGGCTCGGCCAGTTGGGAGGGGAGCTCACCCGCCTGGTGCCCGAGCTGACCGAGTTGGTGGTGGGGCTGCCCAGCCCGCTGCGTTCGGATCCCGAGACCGAGCGCTACCGCCTGTTCGAGGCAGTGGCGTCCTGGCTGGGCGCCGCCTCGGCCGACGAGCTAGAGCGCTTTCGTTTGTTCGAGGCGATGGCGTCCTGGATAGGTGCCGCCTCGGCGGACGAGCCGCTGCTGGTGGTTCTCGATGACCTGCACTGGGCTACCCAGCCGACGCTGCTGTTGCTGCGCCACGTGCTCCGGGCCACCTCCCCAGCCCGCCTGCTGGTCGTGGGCATCTACCGGCACACCGAGCTCGACCCCGCCCAGTCCATGACCAACTTGCTGGCCGACCTGCGTCGGGAGCCCGGCATGGAGCGGCTGGTGGTCGGGGGGCTGGACGAGGCCGAGGTCATGGCGTTGCTGGAAGCCATCGGCCGCCCCCTGGGTGAGAACGCGCAGGAACTGGCCCGGGCCATCTGGGCACATACCGAGGGCAACCCGTTCTTCGTCGGTGAGCTGGTCCGCCACGCGGTCGAGTCAGGAAACCTCGGCCAGCCCAGCGACGGGGGCCTCGAGCATTTGGCATCCCCGAGGGGGTGCACGAGGTGGTGCTGCGCCGCCTGGGCAGGCTCTCGCAGGCAACCAACCAGACACTGGTGACCGCTGCGGTGGTAGGTGCGGAGTTCGACCTCGCCGTCGTCGCCATCGTTACCGGGGGGAGTGAGGACGCCGTGGCCGAGGCCCTGCAGCAGTCCATGGCGGCCGGTCTGGTCAAGGAGCTGGCCGGCATCACCGTGCGCTTTCGCTTTCGTCACCAGCTGGTGCGGGCCAGCCTCTACAGCTCGCTGAGCACCACCCGGCGGCTACGCCTGCACTGCCGGGTGGGTGAGGCCCTAGAGGCGCTCTACCGGTCCCGGCTCGACGATCACCTGCCGGCCCTGGCCCACCACTTCGCCCTGGCCGCCACTGACGGGGAGGCAGCCACAGCGGTGGGCTACACCTGGCGCGCTGCGGACCGGGCGCTGGCCCAGCTGGCCCACGACCAGGCCGTCGGGCTCTACGCCCGGGCCCTCGAGCTGTTCGACAGCTCGGAGCTGGCCGACGACGCCCTGCAGCGCTGCGACCTGCTCATCGCGCTGGGGGAGGCCCAGCGCCGCGCCGCTCACCCCGCTCACCACCAGGCCCTGCTGGAGGCAGCCGCGATCGCCCAAGGAGTAGGTGACATCGACCGCCTCGCCGCGGCCGCCCTGGCCGACACCGGAACCATCTGGCCCGAGGATCGTCACGAGCGGGTGGCGGTGCTGACGGCCGCGCTGGCGGCCATCGGCGACGATGACAGCCCGCTTCGGGCCGGCCTCCTGGCCAACCTGGCCGGCAGCATGCTGCTCACACGGGAGTGGGATCAGCGGGTCGAGCTGAGCGAGCAGGCCGTAACCATGGCCCGGCGGCTGGGTGATCCACCCACCCTGGCCCAGGTGCTCATCCCCGTCCTTCGCGCCCTCCGGCATCCCAGCACCCTCGCGCAACGTCTCGGCCTGGTTACTGAGCTGGCCGAGCTGGCCGAACGGTTGGGCGACGCCAACGTTGGCTTCAGCGCCGCCTTGTACGGCATCGGCGCCGCGCTGGAGGCGGGCGACATCGTCCTGGCCCAGCGCCGCCTGGCCGACGCCACCCGCCTGGCTGACGACCTCGCTCAACCCGCCCTCCGGTGGGCGGCGGACATCTCGCACGCCGCACTGACCGTGCTCGCCGGCCGCGTCCACGAGGGCGAGCGGCTGGCCCACCAGGCGCTGGAGGTGGGAGGCAGCGCTAATTATCCCGAAGCCCGCCTGTTCTTCGGCGTCCAGCTCTTGGCGATCAGGATCGTGCAGGGTCGGCTGGGCGAACTCGAGGCCCTGGTCGCCGAGTTCATCGCCCAGCATCCCGGCCTGTGGGGATGGCAGCCCGTTCTCGCCCTCTGTTACTGCGAACGCAACCGCCGGGACGAGGCCCATGTGGTGTTCCAGAAGCTGACAGCCGACAACTTTGCCAGCCGTCCCTACGACGTCAACTGGCTGGCGGCGATGACGCTCAGCGCCGAGGCGTGTGCCGAGCTGGGCGACGTCTCTGCCGCCGCCGTCCTGTCCCGCCTCCTCACCCCCTACGCCGACCTGTTCGTCACCGCCGGCCCGGTAACCTGCCTCGGATCGGTCGCTCGGTACCTGGGCCGGCTGGCTGCCACCATGGGAAGCCTCGACGAAGCCGACGCCCACTTCGCCGCTGCCGCCGCCGCTCACTCCCGCATCGGCGCCTCGGCCTGGCTGGCCCGCACCCAACTCGACTGGGCGAACCTGCTCCTCACCCGCCAGCGCCACGGCGACATCCAGGTGGCCACCAAGCTCCTCGACCAGACCCTGGCCACCGCCCGCCAACTGGACCTGAGCACCCTCGAGCACCGAGCGCTCACCCTGAGTACGACGCGCGAGTGCCTAAGCTAGGGCCCGCAAGGTCCTCCAGTTCGTGGCCACTACCTGACGCTCAAAGAACACGCGCCAGCGTGTAATGGCTGTTTGGAGTGGGCGACGGGAATCGAACCCGCATGGCCAGCTTTGCAAGGACGGGGGTGGAAGTGGGTATGCCGTCGCCGAGCCTCGGGCGTAGGATCAGCGCCTGTGACAGTGCCGAAAACTGAGGGCGAACGGGTGGTCCTGGCTCGGCGTAACAAGGTCAGCACCATGGTGCCGTTCCACTGGTCCGAAGACGCGCCGCCCGGCCTGAACGAGCTGGAGTGGGCCGAGGAGCTGGGCGCCAGGTGGGAGGGCGACGAGTTGGTCACCTATGACTACCCGACGTTCATCGACCTCCTCGAGTATTACGAGAAGAACGAGTACCTGCCGGACAACGACTGATACGCCGCGTCGCTGTCCTGCTCATCGTCTCCACCGGCGTGCTCCTTGGGCACGTCCCGGGCTAGCGCGCCAGTGGTCGACAATCACGCTATCCAAGAGCACCCTGCGGTCGTCACAGAGCTTGGGAACAACTCGTCATGGGCACGATAGAGTCGCTAAGCAGCGGTTTCGGCTGGCATCGGCGGCCGGCGCGTCCTGGTCTCCCGCAAGTGGTCCAACAAGACTCTGGATGACCACCGTGCCGAGCGCAGCGAATTCGTTCGGCAACTCCTCGAACAGGCCGGCATCCAACCCGCCCACGGCCCTAAAGACGGACCGTATCTGTGGGAACGCCCGCACCCAACGACCCCGACGTACCACTCCGGCCCGTGCTGCTACTGCACGCCATCGCCGAACGCCAGCGGTGGAAAGCCGAATATAGCGCCGCGCAACTCGCGGCGAGCGAGCAACAACACGACAACCGTTCCGCAACCAGCGATCAAGCGGCCTGGGGGAGGGGAGACGGTGATGGGCAAGGACGAGCGGTTGTGGACTCCGGAGGACCTAGCCATCTACCTCGGGATCCCGGTGCAGACGCTCTACCAGTGGCGCCGGAAGGGCACCGGGCCGAAGGGCCATCGTGTGGGCCGACACCTCCGGTACGACCCCGCCGTCGTGCGGCGCTGGTTCGAGACTCTGGATGAGGCGGCGTAGTCGTGGGCCACGTACAGGACCGGTGATGGAAGGACGTCGGCAAGGACGAGCGCGGCAGACCGATCCGGGAGAAGACGGAACTCCACGGCACGGGGATACGCTATCGCGCGCGCTACCTCGACCCGAACGGGCGGGAGCGGTCGCAGAGTTTCCCCGACCGCCAGAAGAGCGCCGCTGATGCATTCCTGCACGAGGTGGAGACCGATAAGAACAAGGGTTCGTATCTTGACCCGACCGCCGGTCGCATCACTTTCCGGCGGTTCGCCGAGACGTGGCTTGCTGCGCAGACGTTCGCCGAGTCAACAAGGGAGTCCGTCGCGGGCCGGTTAGTCCGGCACGTTTACCCGCACTTCGGCGCCACAGAGCTACGCGCGATCGGCCCAGCCATGATTCAGGCGTGGGGTCGGCGGCTACAGCAGCAGGGCCTGGTCGAGACCTACCGGCGGACGCTCTTCGCGAATGTGTCGGGTGTCTTCACCGCTGCGATCGATGACGAGCGGATCCGGCGCAATCCGTGCGCTGGTAAGTCAGTCACCCGGCCTCGTGGGGAGTATCCCAAAGGTCGTTCCGTGGCTTGCCGAGCGCGTGCACGCCGTCCGGGCCGAGCTGGGGGAGCGGTACCGGCTGACCGTGGACCTCGGAGCCGGGTGCGGCCTACGACAGGGCGAGGTGTTCGGGCTGTGCGTTGATCAGGTGGACTTCGTCGATCGCGCGGTCCAGATCGTTCGGCAAGTCAAGATCGTGCGCAGCCGTTTGGTGTTCGGGCCGCCAAAGCCATGGCAAAACGCGGGAGGTTCCGCTGCCTGACAGCATCGCCCGTGTGATCCGGGCTTCACGCTGCGGACCTACACGCACCTCACGCCGTCCAGCTCCGAACGCACCCGCCGGGCCGTCGACGGCGTGTTCCAGCTGGCCGACCCCGAGCAGGCGGAAGGCCCGGAACCTGTACCCGAGGGTGAGGACTCCGGGCCTCCCACGGCCTGATGACAGCCTGATCATGGATCCCCAACACGAAACCTCAGGTCAGGGCGCTCAGCGATCAGACGTCGTAGTAGAGGGCGAACTCGTAGGGGTGCGGGCGCAGGCGCAGCGGGTCGATCTCGTTGTCCCGCTTGAGCGCAATCCAGGTCTCGATCAGGTCCGGGGTGAAGACCCCACCTTCAAGCAGGTAGTCGTGGTCGGCCTCAAGGCGGTCGATCACCGCGTCCAGGCTTGCCGGCACCTGCGTGACGTCCTTGGCCTCCTCGGGCGGCAGCTCGTAGAGGTCCTTGTCGATCGGCGCGGCCGGCTCGTAGGCATTCTTGATCCCGTCCAGCCCGGCCATCATCATCGCGGAGAAAGACAGGTAGGGATTGCCCGAGGCATCGGGGCACCGGAACTCGATGCGCTTGGCCTTGGGGTTGTTGCCGGTGATCGGGATCCGGATACAGGCCGACCGGTTGCGCTGCGAGTACACCAGGTTCACCGGCGCCTCGAACCCGGGCACCAGGCGGTGGTAGGAGTTCACCGTCGGGCAGGTGAACGCCAGCAGTGACGGCGCGTGGTGCAGGATGCCCCCGATGTAGTGCCGCCCGATGTCGGACAGCCCGGCGTAGCCGGACTCGTCGTGGAACAGGGGCGCACCGTCGGTCCACAGCGACTGGTGGGTGTGCATGCCGGAGCCGTTGTCCCCGAACAGCGGTTTGGGCATGAACGTCACGGTCCGGCCGGCCGCCCACGCGGTGTTCTTGATGATGTACTTGTAGAGCTGATGGTCGTCAGCGGCGTGTAGCAGGGTGTTGTACCTGTAGTTGATCTCTGCCTGACCTGCCGTGCCCACCTCGTGGTGCGCCTTCTCCACGGTGAAACCGCAGCCGATGAGGTTGGTGACCATCGCGTTGCGCAGGTCGGCGAAGTGGTCGGTCGGCGGCACCGGGAAGTAGCCGCTCTTGTATTTGACCTTGTAGCCCTGGTTGCCGCCCTCCTCGTCCGCGCCGGTGTTCCACCAGCCTGCCACCGAGTCGATCTCGTGGAACGAGGCGTTCTCCGTGGTGTCGAAGCGCACCGAGTCGAAGCAGTAGAACTCGGCCTCGGGACCGAAATACGCGGTGTCGGCGATGCCGGTCGACGCCAGGAACTCCTCGGCCTTGCGGGCCACGTTGCGCGGGTCACGGCTGTAGGGCTCCCGGGTGAACGGGTCGTGCACGAAGAAGTTGATGTTCAACGTCTTCTGGACCCGGAACGGGTCGATGCGCGCCGTCGCAGCATCGGGAAACAGCAGCATGTCGGACTCGTGGATCGACTGGAACCCGCGCACCGACGAGCCGTCGAAGGCCAGACCATCCTCGATGACGTCCGCGTCGAAGTACGCGGCCGGGACCGTGAAGTGCTGCATGACGCCCGGCAGGTCGCAGAAGCGGACGTCGATGAACTCGACGCCCTCGTCAGCGACGAAGCGCAGGACCTCATCGGAGTTGGAGAACACCGTCGTTCGCTCCTTCGTGCACAGGCCGTGGACCGGCATAATCAGTCGGTTCGCTGCGGCGAACCTAAAAGGGCCGTGTTGCCCGACCGTCACCCGGATGTTTCGCCAAGGTTACGAGGCTGGTGGTGGGCGAGGCTAGCCCGGCGATCGAATACCCTACTCGGGTGAGCAGGTGGACACAGACCTGGCTATCCGGCCCCCCCGGGTCCCCAGAGGACCCCGCTGCGGACGCCGGCGAGCAGGCTTACCCCGGTCAGCGGCTCGGATTGCCCGAGCACGGGCCGGGCTCCGCCGCCCGCTTCGGACCCCGGATCATGGCTATCATGATCGACTGGCTGCCGTGCGCCATAGCCGCCCAGATCCTCACCAACAATCCGGCGTTCTCGGCGTTGGCGCTGTTCTCAGCGATGACCGCGCTCTCGATCGGGATCGCGGGTCGCACCCCCGGCCATGCTGTGGCGGGGCTGCGGGTGGCGCTCCTGGACGGGCGTCAGGCTGGTTTCGGCGCCGGGGTGATCCGCACCGTGCTGCTGTGTCTGGTCATCCCGCCGGTGGTGTACGACGCCGACGGCCGTGGCCTGCACGACCGGGCCGTCGGGACCATTGTGCTGCGGACCCGCTGAGCGCCGCCCCGACTCAAGCCCCCGACTCAGCCCCTCTCTCAGCGCCGTCGCACGGTGCGCTGCAGGTTGCGCAGCTTGGCGCCCTGCGGCATCGGGCCCTTGGGCATCGCGGCCGCCCGGGTGGCGAGGATGGCCAGCTTGCCCTCCAGCACGTCGATCTGCGCCGCATTGATGTTGCGCGGTAATTTGGAGAGGTGCCGGGGCAGTTTGGCCAGCGGGACCTCGCCCTCGCCGTTGCCCACCGTCACGTCATAGATCGGAGTCTCCCCGACCAGCCGGGATACCCGTTTCTTCTCCTGCGCCAGTAGTGGCTTCAGGCGATGTGCGGCTCCCTCGGCGACCAGCACGACCCCGGGCCGCCCGATGACCCGGTGCACGGCGTCCAGTTGCGTGGTACCCGCGACGGCCGGTGTCACCTTCCACCGGCCGCGCAGGTTTTCCAGCATCCAGGCCGCGGCGCCGGGCTGACCTTCGGCCTTGGCGAAGACATTGCGCTGCACCCGCCGCCCGAAGATCATGATTGCCGCGAGCACGCCGAACGTGATGCCCATCGGTAGGGAGAACCACAGCTGGTCAATCAGGAAGCCCACCCCGAAGCCAACCGCTGTGATGACGAGGAACGCGCCGATCATCAACGGCAACAGGGCCTTGTCCTCGCGGCGCTGGACCTTGAAGGCCTCGAAGATCTGGGCCCGGCGCTGCTTCGACGCGGCGCGGCGCTCCCGCTTGGCGGCCTTCGCCGCTGCCTTGTCCTTGGGTTTCCCGGGGGATTTCGTGGGAGCTTTCGAAGAGGGCTTGGCGGCCATGCCCCCAGGATACGGCGCGGCGGGTTGTTGATGAACAGCCGACTAGCGTCGTTAACGGCGGGCCAGCAGGCTGGACGCCTCCTGCGCGGCCGGCCCGGCCGCGGCCAGGTGCGCGAGGTGCTCGGGTACCCGATGGCCCCGGTGCGCGACAGCCTGGGTGTAGAGCCGACCGGCCCGGTAGGACGATCGAACCAGCGGCCCCGCCATCACCCCGGCGAAACCCATCAGCTCGCCGGTGCGGGCGTGCTCGACGAACTCCTCGGGGGTGACCCACCGGCGCACCGGATGGTGCCGCGCCGACGGGCGCAGGTACTGGGTGATGGTGAGGATCTCGCACCCGGCGGCGTGCAGATCGGCCATCGCGGCGGTGACCTCCTCGGGCTGCTCACCCAGGCCCAGAATGAGGTTGGACTTGGTGACCAGCCCCGCGTCGCGGGCTGCCCGCAGCACGTCCAGCGAGCGCTCGTAGCGAAACGCCGGTCGGATCCGCTTGAAGATCCGTGGCACCGTCTCCAGGTTGTGTGCCAGCACCTCGGGTGCGGCGCCGAACACCTCGTCGAGCAGCTCAGGGCGGGCGTTGAAGTCCGGGATGAGTAGTTCCACGCCGGTACCGGGGTTGAGGGTGTGGATCTGCCGGACGGTCTCGGCGTAGAGCCATGCGCCGCCGTCGGGGAGGTCATCACGGGCCACCCCGGTGACCGTCGAGTAGCGCAGCCCCATCGCCTGCACCGACTCGGCGACCCGCCGTGGCTCGTCACGGTCCAGCTCGGCGGGGCGGCCGGTGTCGATCTGGCAGAAGTCGCAGCGGCGGGTGCACTGGTCGCCGCCGATGAGGAAGGTCGCCTCCCGGTCCTCCCAGCACTCGTAGATGTTGGGACAGCCGGCTGCCTCGCAGACCGTGTGCAGGCCCTCCCGGCGCACCAGCCCCTTGAGTTCGCGAAACGACGGTCCCATCGTGGCCCGGGTCCGGATCCAGGGCGGTTTGCGCTCGATCGGGGTGTGGCTGTTGCGGACCTCCAGGCGCAACAGCTTGCGGCCGCCGGCATCAGGTCCGGTGGGACCAGGTCTGGGGGGTGCGACGCTCACGGGTCGAGCCTACGCGGGCCGCGCCTACCCAGGATCGGGCCGCACTCCGGTGAGCTCGGCGGTGCGTTCCCAGAGCAGCCCCGCGATGCGCTCGTCCCCGGCGGCAGCGCTCGCTGCCACCCGGCCCGGGGCTCCACGGGTCTGGCCGAGGCTGGTCGGACCGTAGAACTCCCCGCTGCGCACCTCGGGCGCGGTGGCGGCATAAAGCTGCGGCAACGCGCCCCCGGTGACGCCTTGGGCGATCAGCCTGTAGCCCCACCGCACGAGGTGGGAGAGCGGCCCAGCCCGGTACATCCGCGCGGTGTTGGGCGCCAGTTCGGTGTCGGTGAGACCGGGATGAGCGGCGACCGCAACCAGGTCCCGCCCGGCGCCCCGGGCCCGCCGGTCCAGTTCGAACGTGAACAGCAGATTCGCCAGTTTCGACGCGCTGTAGGCCACGGCCGGGCTGTACCGCCGCTTCCGGAAGCCCAGGTCCTCCGGGTCGAGCCCGCCGCCGCGGTGCGCCAGGCTGGACACTGTGACCACCCGCGCACCGGGGCCAAGGGCGGGCGCAAGCAGCCAGGTCAGCGCCGCGGGCCCGAGGTGGTTGGTACCGATCTGCAACTCGAAGCCGTCGACGGTGAGCCGCGTCGGGGTGCCCATCACACCGGCGTTGTTCACTAGGACGTCCAGCCGGTCCCCGGTGATCGAGCGCACCTCGTCGGCAGCCTTGCGAACCGAGCTGAGGTCAGCCAGGTCAAGCTGGATCAGCGTGGCGTCCGCCCCGCCCGACACCGACCGCACCCGTTCCAACGCGGTCCGTCCGCGTTTCGCGTCACGGCAGGCCAGCAGCAGCGTCGCGCCACGCTCGGCCAGCGCGGTGGCGGTCTGCAGGCCCAGACCCGAATTGGCTCCGGTGACGAGCACCGTTCGGCCGGTCTGATCGGGGATGTCGGCTGCGCTCCATCGGCTCATCTCGGGCCACCTAGGACCCGGTAATCGCCGGATCCAAGTGCAACTGCAGGCCCGAAGGCTCGACCGTTGGGGAGCGGGGGAGCTCCTCGGAGCTCACCTGAAGCGCACCGTCCAGGGCATCGAGGACGGCGCGCTGCACTGCGGGCTGCACCTGCGCCACGGAGACCGGTCGGCTCAGCTCGGCGGTCAGTGATGTCACGCCGGCATCGGTGATGCCGCACGGCACGATCCGGTCGAAGGCGGCCAGGTCAGGCTGGCAGTTCAGGGCGAACCCGTGCATGGTCACCCCCCTGCTGATCCGGACCCCGATCGCCGCGATCTTGCGGTCCGGGCGGCCGTTGGCCGGGTCAGCCGCCAGCCACACCCCCGACCGTCCCAAGATCCTCCCGGCGCGCAGGCCCAGCCCGGTGCACAGGAAGATCAGTGCCTGCTCCAGGCGCCGCACGTAATCGACGACATCGACCGGCTGGGCGAGCCGCACCAGCGGGTAGCCGACGAGTTGGCCGGGACCGTGCCAGGTGATCTTTCCGCCGCGGTCGACGTCGATCACCGGCGTGCCGTCGTGGGGTCGCTCGGCGGGTGTGGTCCGCCGGCCCGCGGTATACACCGAGGGGTGCTCCAGCAACAGCAGCACGTCGCGCCCCGTGCCCTCAGCGCGAGCGGTAGCCAGCTCACGTTGCAGCTCCCAGGCCCGGGTGTAGTCCATGGTGCCGAGGTGGCGGACGTGCACCGGAGTCGTGTCGGCCCGGCAGGAAACGGTGTCGACGGTCACAGGCGCGACATTACGCCGTCACCAGGGTCACGCCGAGTTCGGCGAGCACCGCCCGGGCGGCCCGCCTGCCGCTGGTCAACGCACCCTGAATCGACGGGGTGTCCCGGTGGTCACCCGCAACGAACAGGCCGTCCCCCAGCGCCGTGTCGCGGCGCAGCCGATCGGGCGTCGGCGGGATGAACGAGCACAGCGCCTGCGGGACCACCGCGGTGCCCAGATGCTGCCAGCCCGACGGGCTGGTCCGGTACACCGCGCCGGCCAGCCGGCGCACGTCGGGTTCGCGGGGCGCGCCGACGCCCGGGGTGCCCAGTACCGTCGAGCAGATCAGGTGCCGGTGATCGGGAGAGTAGGACGGCGCTACCGCGGTGAGCACGCTGGTGTTGATCAGCGCGCTGCCGGTCCCGTCGAGGTGGATCAATCGCAGCCGGCTGGGCGGTTGCTCGGCCACGTGGTAGTAGGTCGTGAGGCCCCGCATCAGCGGCACGTCGAGCCCGGGCAGCAGGGTCCGGGCCATCGGGGGATCGGTGGCCACCACCACCGCCCGCGCGGTGATCTCACGATCGGCAGTGCGGACCCGGCCGGGCGCGACACCGAGCACCGGCTGCCCGCACTGGACGGTCCCTGGTGCCAGCCGAGCCGCGATCTGCGTGGGCAGCGCGGCCATCCCGCGCGAAGGCAGCGTGGATGCGCCCCGGGCCAGGCTTCGCCACACCAGGGTCAGGAACCGCGCTGAGGTCTGCAGATCGCGGTCACCGAAGATCCCGGCTAAGAACGGGCGCAGGAATTCTTCGGTGGCCGGGCCGTCCAGCCCTGCGGCGGACAGCTCGGCGGCGGCGCTGCGCTCGGCCCCGGCGAGCAGCGAGCCGACGTCGCCCAGTGCCGCCCTGGCCGACAATCGCAGCACCGCGAGCTTGGCGGCCGGGGCCAGCAGCCCGTCGAAGACCGTGCGCCAGGCCTGGGTGGGAGCCCGGCGCGGATCGACCAGGCGGTGCAGCGCCCCGTCGGTACCGCGGATCGCGACACCAGGGACGAATTCCCGGAGGTCCAGCGCGTGCAGGTCCAGCTCGCGGCGCAACGCGGGGTAGCTGGTGTTGAGCACCTGGAAGCCGCGGTCGAGCAGAAAGCCGTCGACAGTGTCGGTGGCCACCCGGCCGCCCACTACCGGCCCGGCCTCCAACACGATGACCTGCAGCCCAGCCCGCTGCAGGTAGCGGGCGACGGTCAGCCCGGCCAGCCCGGCCCCCACCACGACGGCGTCGGTATCCATCGGCTACTCCGGCTACTCCACTGCCGCGGCCAGCGCCGCCGACAGGGTCGGGTGCTGGAATGGGTAGCCATGTTTGCTCAGTACCCCGGGCACCACACGCGGCCCGGTCAGCACCATCTCGTCAACGAGTTCGGCACCGCGGGCCAGCCGCAGCGCGAAGCCAGGCACCACCAGCAGCGTCGGGCGGTGCATCGCCTCACCCATCGCCCGGGTGAACTCGGCGTTGGTCACCGGTTCCGGACCAGTGAGGTTGACCGGACCCGATATCGCATCGTGTTCGAGGACGAAGCGGATGGCGCCCACCTCGTCGTCGAGCGAGATCCACGGCATGTACTGCCGCCCGCTGCCGAGACGGCCGCCAAGCCCGAGCGCGAACAGCGGTTTGAGCTGGCCCATCAACCCCCCGGACCGGGAGATCACCGGACCGGTCCGCACCCGCACCACCCGCGCCCCGGCCCGCCCCGCGGCCTCGGTGGCTGCCTCCCAGTCGCGACAGATCTCGGCCAGAAACCCGGAACCCAACGGCCCCTGCTCGTCGACCTCGCGGTCTCCGGTGTCGCCGTAGTAGTTCACCCCAGAGGCATTCACCAGCACCGGAACCCCGTGCTCGGCCACTGCCGCGGCGAGCACCTCGGTGGGGCCGATCCGGCTGTCCCTGATGGCTTGCTTACGCTCACCGGACCAGCGGCCAGCGGCCATCGGCGAGCCGCACAGATTCACCACGGCGTCAGTGCCGTCCAGGGTGTCGGCGTCCATCGTGGCCGCCGATGGGTCCCAGGCCCGTTCGTCCGGGGCGCCTGGCCGCCTCCGCACCAGCCGGAGCACCTCATGACCGGCCTGGCGAAGTTGCGCCACCAACGCCGTGCCGATCAGGCCCGAGGCCCCCGCGATCGCGACCCGCATGGGGAGATCTTCTCGGGTCGTCGCCCGCCGCGCTACCCGGGTCGCGCAAACCGCAATCCGGCTCCGAATGGCGGCTCCTGGTGGGCCCAGAACCGCAAGGTGGCTCCGAATGGCGCCCCGGTAGCGAAGACCGCGCTATAGACCGAGGTCGGCCTCGAACGCGGCGTCGGTGAGGCGCTGTTTGACGGTGTTGAGGAAGCGGGCTGCATCGGCGCCGTCCACGAGGCGGTGGTCGTAGGACAGCGCCAGGTAGGTGATCGAGCGGACCGCGATGGTGTCGCCGTCCTCGCCGGTCAGCACCACCGGTCGCTTGACCACGGTACCTGTGCCGAGGATCCCGACCTGCGGTTGCAGGATGATCGGGGTGTCGAACAGCGCTCCCCGCGAGCCGGTGTTGCTGATCGTGAACGTACCGCCGCTCATCTCGTCCGGGGTGATCTTGTTCGCCCTGGTCCGCTCGGCAAGGTCGGCAATTCGGCGGGCCAGGCCGGCGATGTTGAGATCACCCGCATCGTGAATCACCGGCACCAGCAGGCCACGCTCGGAGTCCACGGCGATGCCGAGGTGCTCCGCACCGTGGTAGGTGATCTCGCCCTGCTCGGTGTCGATCGAGGCGTTCACCTTCGGGTGTTGCTTGAGCGCCTCGACGGTGGCCTGGGCGAAGAACGGCAGGAAGGACAGCTTGACGCCTTCCCGGGCCTCGAAATCTCGCTTGGCCCGATCGCGCAGCCGCGCGAGACGGGTGACGTCGGCCTCCACCACAGTGGTGAGCTGTGCGGAGATCTGTAGCGACTCCACCATCCGCTTGGCGATGACGCTGCGCATCCGGGACACCTTCTCGGTGGTCCCGCGCAACTCTGCGGCGCTCGCCGGCGGCTGCGCCGAGTGCCGCGCCGCCACGGCCGGCGGCGCCTGCTGCGGTGCGGGAGGGGACGGCCGCTCGGGCTCAGGCGAGGGCTCCGGTTCGGGCTCGGGTGCTTCCACGGCGGCGAGAACGTCTTGCTTGCGGATGCGGCCGCCGACCCCGGTGCCCTGCACGACCGACAGGTCGATGCCGTGTTCGGCCGCGAGCTTGCGCACCAGCGGTGTCACATACGGTGCGCCGGACTCGTCGGCATCGGATGCCGCAGCGGGCCGCTTCGGACGCTGCGGCTCGGCGGAGGGGGGTTCGGCGGATCTGGGCTCGGCGGACTGGTCGGGCTGATCCGGCTCCGCACGGACACTGGCATCGCCGACCATGGCCAACTTTGCTCCGACTTGGGCGGTCTCGTCTTGCGCTACGAGGATCTCCAGCAGGGCGCCTGCTACCGGGGACGGAATCTCGGTGTCGACCTTGTCGGTGGACACCTCGAGCAGCGGCTCGTCCACCTCGACGGTGTCGCCGACCTGCTTGAGCCACCGGGTCACGGTCCCCTCAGTGACGCTCTCTCCCAGCGCTGGCATCGTCACCGGTGTTCCGGAGCCGGTAGCGGGGGGCGGGGTCCGCCGGGTGGTCGGCTGCTCCGGTGGCTCTACCCGCTCGGTGTGATTGGGCTCTACCCGCTCGGTGTGATTGGGCTCGGCGTGATTGGAGGAGTCTCCGATCACGGCGAGCTCCGCGCCGACTTGGACGGTCTCGTCCTCGGGCACGACGATCCGCTGCAGCACGCCGGCCGCAGGGGAGGGGATCTCGGTGTCGACCTTGTCGGTGGACACCTCGACCAAGGGTTCGTCCACCTCGACGGTGTCCCCCTCGTGTTTGAGCCAGCGGGTCACCGTTCCCTCGGTGACACTCTCGCCGAGCGCGGGCATCTCCACCGAGTAGGCCATCTGTTGCCTCGACTCCTCGTCGTCCTTGAGGTCTTCTTGCGTCGTGCTTGGGCGGGTGCGCCGATCAGCCGTGCGCGTGCAGCGGCTTGCCGGCCAGAGCGAGATGCGCCTCGCCGAGGGCCTCGTTCTGGGTCGGGTGGGCGTGGACCAGAGCAGCGACGTCCTCCGGGTATGCCTCCCAGTTGAAGATCAGCTGCGCCTCGCCGACCAGTTCGCCGATGCGGGCCCCGACCATGTGCACCCCGAGCACCGGACCATCCTTGGCGCGCACCAGCTTGATCGCGCCCCTGGTCTGCAGGATCTGGCTGCGGCCGTTGCCGGCCAAGTCGTAGGTAAGCGTCTCGACCTCGCGGTGGCGATCCCTGGCCTGCGCCTCGGTGAGGCCGACCGAGGCCACCTGAGGCTCGCAGTAGGTCACCCGCGGGATGCCTTCTTCGTCGATCGGGGGCGGGTTATGACCCGCGATGTCCTCTGCGATGAAGACGCCCTGAGCGAACCCTCGGTGTGCGAGCTGCAGCCCCGGCACGATGTCTCCCAGCGCATACACCCCCGCGAGGTTGGTCCGCAGCCGGTCGTCGGTGAGCACGAAACCGCGTTCCATCCGCACGCCGGCCTCGGCGTATCCCGCGTCAGCGGTGTTCGGGCCCCGACCCACAGCAACCAGCAGCAGGTCTGCCTCGAACTGCTCACCGGACTCCAGGCTCACTGTGACCCCGGAGCCGGACTGGTCGGCTCCGGTGAACCGCACCCCGGTCTTGAACTTGATACCGCGCCGCCGGAAGGCTCGCTCCAACTGCTTGGAGCAGAAGTCGTCCTCGCCAGGGACCAGCCGGGGCAGCGCCTCGACGATGACCACCTCGACACCGAAAGAGCGCCACACGCTGGCGAACTCGACGCCGATAACCCCGCCGCCGAGCACTACGACGCGCTCCGGCACGTAATCCAGGTTCAGCGCCTGATCACTGGTGATGACCCGGCCGCCGATTTCCAGACCCGGCAGGGACTTGGCATAGGAACCGGTCGCCAGCACGATGCTGCGCCCGGTGTAGCGCCGCCCCTCGACGTCGACGGTGTCCGGGGCGACCAATCTGCCGCTGCCCTCGACATAGGTGATCCCGCGGGAGGACACCAACCCCTGCAGGCCCTTGAACATCTTGGCGACGACGCCATCCTTGTACTTGTTCACCCCACCCATGTCGATGCCGTCAAGCGCGCTCTTCACCCCGAGCTGATGACCGTCGCGAGCGGCGTCGGCCACCTCGGCAGCATGCAGCAGCGCCTTGGTCGGGATGCAGCCACGATGCAAACAGGTGCCACCCAGCTTGTCCTTCTCCACCAGGACGACCGACAGACCCAGCTGCGCGGCACGCAGTGCGCAGGCGTAACCACCCGAGCCGCCGCCGAGGATCACCAGGTCGGCAGAGGTATCGGTCACTGAGAAGCTCCTCAAGCAGACGTCGGTAGCGTGGCGGCGAGCGCTCACAGCCATCTTGTCACCACGCCCGGAGCCTCGGCGATGTGGGCGAGTCGGCTGCCAGTGGGAGCAAACGGACTTGCTGGGCCGTTGTGCTGGCGGGATCGCCGGGAGGACCGGCGGTGCGAGGAGGTGCCGACGTGGGCGTGTTCGATCGACTCCTGGGTCGGGAACGGTCAGGGACCAGGCGCGCGGCGTCCAGTGCGGACGTCGACCACCTTGAGCAGTGGGCAGCGTCACACCGCGGAGTGGAGGCCTACGTCGAGCCGCGCACGACGGTCACTGACACCACCGTCGTGCTCGTCGCGCACGACGGCGAGTGGACGCGGCGCAGGGTCGACGGCGACGAGGGCGCCCGGCGGCTGGGTAAGCGGCTGAAGATCCCGATTTACGATGCCGCCCAGATCGGCTACCCGCAAAGGATGCGGGACTACACCGCCCGCCAGCGCATCCTGCGCGAGCGCGAGCAGGGACAGTAGCCGCAGCTTCAGCCGCGTTCGGCGATGTCGGCGAGGACGGCGGCCAGCGTTCGCACCGGCACTCCGGTACCGCCCTTACCGGTATAGCCCCACGGCGAGCCGCTGTTGTAGGCCGGCCCGGCGACGTCCAGGTGTGCCCAGGGTGTGCCGTCGGCGATGAACTCGGACAGGAACACCCCGGCGATGAGCATGCCGCCCCAGCGGTGGCTGGCCACATTGGCGATGTCGGCGAGCTTGGAGTCCAGCTCGGATCGCAGGTGGTCGGGCAGCGGCATGGCCCACCCGTTCTCCCCGACCTGTTGCGAGATCGCGGTGACCCGGTCCCGGAACTCCGGAGTGCCCATGATTCCCGGCGTGCGGTTGCCCAGCGCGATTATCTGCGCGCCGGTGAGCGTGGCGGTGTCGATGAGGTAGTCCGGGGAGTCCTGCGCCGCGCGAACCAGTGCGTCGGCGAGGACCAGGCGACCCTCGGCGTCGGTGTTGAGGACCTCCACGGTCTTGCCGCCATACATCGTCAGGACGTCCCCGGGCCGGTAGGCGGTGCCCGAGGGCATGTTCTCGGCCATCGGAACGGTGGCGATCACCTCCACCGGGAGCTTCAGCTGGGCAGCGAGCACCGTGGTGACGACGACGGCGGCCGCGCCGGCCATGTCCATGGTCATCTCATCCATCTTCGCCGCCGGCTTGATCGAGATCCCGCCGGTGTCGAAGGTGATCCCCTTGCCGACCAGGGCCACCTTCGGTACGCCCGAAGCCACGGTAGGGATGTAGTGCAGCCGGACCAGCCGCGGCAAGCGGGACGAGCCGCCGCCGACGCCCAGGATGCCGCCGTAGCCCTCGCGCCGCAGCTCCTTCTCGCCCAACACCTCGGTGCGCAGCCCGGCCTGCTCGGCCAGCGCCACCGCACGCTCGGCGAACGAGGCTGGGTAGAGGTCGTTGGGCGGCGTGTTCACCAGGTCACGGGCGGCCGCGACCGCCTCGGCGATAGCGGTGGCCCGGGTCAGCTCCTGCCGTGCCCCGGCCGCGCGGGCCGAGGGCACCGCCAGGTCCATCCGGCCTAGCGGCTCGTCCCCGTTCTGGGACCGGTACACGGTGAAGGTATAGGCGCCCAGCGCGGCACCCTCCGCGGCGGCGGCCAGGTCGATCCGGGACAACGTGGTGACCGCACGGGAGGTGCCGGACAGTGCCCGGGCAGCCGCGCCAGCGGCTCGACGCACCTGCTCGCCGGTGGGTTGGCCGTCGACCGCGCCGAGACCCGTGGCGATCAGCAGCGGTGCGCCGATGGCTCCACGAGTGGGTACCTTAATCACCTCGTCGGCCTTGCCTCGGGCGCCGAGCACGGCCAGCAGGTCGGCGAGCCCGCCATCGAAGGCCGCGTCAACCTCCTCGCCACCCTGGGCGAGCAGGGGACCCCCTTCGCCGGACACCGTGCCCACCACGACGGCATCAACCGTCGCGGTGGTCACCGAGGAGTCGGTGAGGCGTAGCGTCGGGGTCACGGTGATCTCCTCGCTGATCTGGCCGGATAGTGTCGGAGGCTACTACGAGGTAGCGTTCCAGAACCGTGAGTACACCCCTGCGCCGCGGGCCCCTGCACGCCCTCCACGTCGAGACCGGCGCCACCCTCGGGCCGTTCGGCGGCTGGGAGATGCCCATTCGCTACACCGGCGTGGTCGCTGAGCACACTGCGGTGCGGCAGGCGGTCGGCATATTCGACGTCACCCATCTGGGTAAAGTCAGCGTCAAGGGTCCGGCGGCCGCCGAGTTCGTCAACTCCTGCCTCACCGCCAACCTCGCCAAGATCGGCCCGGGACAGGCTCAGTACACGCTGTGCTGTGCCGATGACGGCGGTGTGGTGGACGACTTGATCACCTACCTGGTCAGCGCGGACGAGGTATTCTGCGTGCCGAATGCGGCGAACACCGGGGAAGTCGGTCGGCGGTTGTCCGCCGCTGTACCTGCGCGGGTGCAGGTTACTGACCTGCACGATCAGTACGCCGTGCTCGCCGTGCAGGGCCCCCGCTGCGCCGAGGTTCTCACCATGCTCGGGTTACCCAGCGACATGGACTACATGGCCTTCACCGACGCCGATCACGACGGCGTGCCGGTGCGGGTGGGGCGCACCGGCTACACCGGCGAGCGTGGCTACGAGCTGCTGCCTCCGTGGGAGCACGCGCCCGCACTATGGGAGGCGCTGCTGCGGGCCATCGGCCCGCTCGGTGGCCGGGTGTGCGGGCTTGGTGCCCGGGACACCCTGCGCACCGAAATGGGCTACCCGCTGCACGGCCAGGACCTCGGGCCCGGCGTCACTCCCGTCCAGGGCGGCGCCTCCTGGGCGGTCGGGTGGGACAAGCCGGCCTTCTGGGGACGCGACACCCTGCTCGCTGAGCGCGAGCGCGGCCCATCCAGGCGGTTACGCGGGCTGCGGGCCATCGAGCGCGGGGTCCCACGGCCGCACATGGCGGTGCGGTCCCCGGCGGGTGCGCCACTCGGAGAGATCACTTCGGGCACCTTCTCCCCGACGTTGCGCACCGGCATCGCGCTGGCGCTGCTCGATCCCACCGTGCGACCGGGGGACGCCGTCGAGGTGGACGTCCGTGGCCGGGCGCTGCCCTGCGAGATCGTCAAGACTCCTTTCGTGCCCTCTCACGTCCGCTGACGACCCGGGTGCAACCACAACGTCACTGTCGTCGCGGCGCCGGGGGAGGGAAGCACCTGGTGGACGGTGGGTTGCGGGTGGGCGTGCTGGGCGGCGGCGGTCCGCACGGCGTGGATTACCGCGGTGGTGGCGGTGTGCTCGATCAGGGCCAGGGCTGAGCCGCCGAAGCCGCCGCCGGTCATCCGGGCCCCCAACGCGCCAGCAGCGCGGGCGGCGTCCACTGCGCAGTCCAGCTCCGGGCTGGATACCTCCAGACCATCGCGCAGCGAATCGTGCGAGGCGTTCAGCAGCGGTCCGATGTCCCGGACCCGACCTGAGTCGAGCAACGCCACGACGTTGCGCACCCGAATGATCTCGGTCACCACGTGCCGGGCACGCCTGCGCAGCAGGGGATCGGTCAGGCCGTCCACCCCCGCCAGGGAGGCCTCCCGCAAGCTGGGCACACCCAGCTCGGCCGCGGCCTGCTCGGCGTTGCGGCGACGTGCGGCGTACGGACCATCGACGATCCGGTGCGGTGCCCTGGTGTCGATCACAAGCAGGGCCAGCCCGGCCGCGACCAGATTCAGCGGCACCTGCCGCATCGTGCCGTCCCGGCAATCCAGCAGCACGGCGTGCCCCGCGATGCAGCACAGCGAGGCGATCTGATCCATCCCGCCAGTCGGCGCGCCGACGACCTCGTTTTCGGCACGCCGGCACGCCGCTGCAAGCACCGCCTGCCCCGCGCTGGTATGGGCTAGTCCAAGCCCACCCAGCGCATCCACCGCCAACCCAACGGCGCATTCCAGTGCGGCGGAGGAAGCCAGCCCGGCCCCGGGCGGCACTGATTCACCGACGAGCAGGTCAAGCCCGCCGGCCGGATGACCCAGCGCCCACATCACACCGGCGGGATACGCCGCCCAGCCCGGAGGGTGGCCGGGACCTACCTCCTCAAGGGATCCGTCCCAGGGTTGCGCGCCGCGGAGCAGCGACCGCAGCCGCAGCCGACCGTCGTCCCGAGTCGCGGCCGCCACCACCGTCCGCTGCGGCAGCGCCAGTGGCAAGCACAGCCCACCGGCGTAGTCGACGTGCTCGCCAATCAGATTCACCCGTCCCGGTGCCCCCCACACCCCCTCAGCATCCCTACCGAACTCGCCCCTGAAAGCAGCCCGCAACACCGCGTTCTGGATGCAGACTGCGGTAATTCGGGCCCTCATCAGAGCAGTCTGCATCCAGAACGCAGGGCACAGCACTCAGGGCAGCTGACGCAGGCGGTGCGCGATCTGTTCGGGAGTGGTGTCGTTGAGCCAGGTGCCTACTCCGGACTCGGAGGCGGCTAGGTATTTGAGCTTTCCGGCGGCGCGGCGCACGGAGAACAGCTGCAGGTGCAGCCGGGTGAGGTCGCGCCCCGGGCCAACCGGGGCCTGGTGCCAACCTGCGACATACGGCACTGGTCCTGGGTCGCCCTGGTCGGCGAAGAAGTTGTCCACCCGCCGCAACAACGCGGGATACAGCGTGGCGAGCTCGGCGCGCTCGGTGCTGTCCAAGGCGGCGAAGTCGGGCACCGCCCGGTGTGGCACCAGGTGCACCTCCACCGGCCACCGCGCGGCGGCGGGCACATAGGCGGTCCACACTGCGCCCCGATGCACGATCCGCGTCCCGGCGCGCAGTTCGGCGGCGAGCACATCCGACAGCAGATCAGAGCCCGAACTGTCGCGATGCGCCGCCGCCCGGGCCAACAGCCGCTCAGTGCGCGGCGGCACGAACGGGTAGGCGTAGATCTGACCGTGCGGGTGGTGCAGGGTCACCCCGGTTTCCGCGCCCCGGTTCTCGAAGCAGAACACCTGCCGGACGCCGTCCACTCCCGACAGCGCCCTGGTGCGGTCGGCCCACGCCTCGATCACCGTCTCAACGCGGCTCGGGCCGAGCTCGGCGAATGAGGAGCCGTGCTCGCTGGTGAAGCAGACCACCTCGCACCGGCCAGTCGCCGGCTGTTGCGGCCACAGCTGATCGCCGTCCACCGCCGCCGGTACCGGCCGGGCAGTGATGTTGGACTGGGTCCTCAGGGCGGGGAGCCGATTGTCGAACACCACCACGTCGTAGTCCTGGGCCGGGACCTCGGTCAACCTGCCGTCACGGCTGGGACACAGCGGGCATTCTGCAGCCGCGGGCAGGTGACTGCGGTCCATCCGGTGCGGGGCAAGAATGACCCACTCCCCGGTGAGCACATCCAGACGCATCGTGGGTTGGGCCTGGCACGGGAACAGGTCGCGGTGATCGGCCAGGGCGCGGGTGGCCGCGCCTGAGGCGTAGGGCTCGCGGTCGTCGTAGTAGGTCAGTGCGCGGCCGTCGGCCAACCAGGTGCGGGTGATCCGCACGAGCCATCGCTGCTTGGACACGCGGTCAGCATGGCGCACGGGTAAAGTAGTGGGACGTCCTACCATTTTTGCGTGCGACGGGATACCGTGCTGGATATGAGTGCCGCACCACCGTTCACCCGACTGCCGCACCCATCTCCGACGACGCCGGAGCGCCGGGCGGAGATCTTGGCCGCGCCAGGCTTCGGGCGTTATTTCACCGACCACATGGTGGAGATCAGCTGGACCGACGGGGTCGGCTGGCACGATGCCGAGATCGGCCCATACCGGCAGCTCGTGATGGACCCGGCAGCCTCGGTGCTGCACTACGGGCAGGCGGTCTTCGAAGGTCTCAAGGCTTACCGGCAACCGGACGGCACGGTGGCTTCCTTCCGGCCGCTAGCCAACGCCGCTAGATTCCGCTCCTCGGCCCGCCGGCTGGCGATGCCGGAGTTGTCCGACGAGCTTTTCCTCGGCTCGTTGCGTGAGCTGGTGCGCGCCGATATCGACTGGGTACCCGCCCCCGGCGGGGAGGAGTCCCTGTATCTGCGACCGTTGATGTTCGCCACTGAGGCATGGCTCGGGGTGCGCCCGGCGGCGACCTATCGGTACCTGGTCATCGCCTCACCGGCCGGCCCGTACTTCCGTGGTGGGCTCAAGCCGGTCAGTGTGTGGTTGTCCGCCGAGTACGTCCGGGCCGCTCCCGGCGGTACCGGGGCTGCCAAATTCGCCGGGAACTACGCCGCCTCGCTGGTGGCCCAGCAGCAAGCCGCTGACAAGAACTGCGACCAGGTCGTGTGGCTGGACGCGGTCGAGCGGCGCTGGGTAGAGGAGATGGGCGGGATGAACCTCTACTTCGTCTTCGGGGAGGGACAACAGGCCAGGCTGGTGACTCCGGAGCTCACCGGCACGCTTCTGCCTGGCATCACCCGCGACTCCCTGCTCACGCTGGCCCAAGACCACAGGATGGCCGTCGAGGAGCGGCGGATCTCCACCGAGGAGTGGGAGAAGGGCGTGGAGAGCGGAGACATCTCGGAGGTCTTCGCCTGCGGCACCGCCGCAGTGATCACCCCGGTCGGTCGGGTCGTGTACCCCGGCGGTGAGTTCACCATCGGCACCGGCGGCCCCGGCCCAGTCACGACCCAGTTACGCGCCGCCCTCACCGCCATCCAACGCGGCGCCGCCCCCGACAACCACGCCTGGATGGTCCCCCTCACCTAACTCGCCACCTACCCGACATGGAGACATATCGGGGTAAAAGGCGCCCACCTTGCCCCGATATGTCTCCATGTCGGGGATTCAGCCGACCGCGCAGATGGCGAGCACCACGGTGGTGGATAGTTCGCTGGCGGCGCCTAGGACGTCGCCGGTCAGGCCGGTGAGGCGGCGGTGGGTGTGCGCTGAGAGGGCCACCACCACGAGGGCGGCCAGGGCCACCGCTAACGCGCCCTGCCAGGGGCGTCCGGGCACCGCGAGCAGCCCGGCGGTGAGCAAGGCTGCGCACCACACCGCTGGGACAGCTGGTGGCTGGCTACCCGCCACCAGCGCGCCCAACCCTTCTCGCCGGGCCGGCGGCACCCCCCTCCGGGCGCACCAACTGAAGGCGACCCGCCCTGCGATGACGGCCAGCAGCACGGCGACGAGCCGGCCGGTCTCAGCCAGCGCCCCCAGCGCGGCCACCTGTGTGATCAACACCAGCACCAGCGCGACCACTCCGAACGGCCCGATTGAGCCGTCCCGCATCACCGCCAGCGCCCGTTGCGGCCCGCCGTAGCAGCCCAGCCCGTCGGCGGTGTCGGCGAGCCCGTCCAGGTGCATCCCTCGGGTCAGCCCGGCTAGCGTCGCCACCACGGCCAGCCCAACCAGCAGCGGCGGGGTGCCCAGCGCGGACAAGACCGCCAGCACCCCAACAGCCGCCACGCCCAGCCCGGCACCGACCAAAGGAGCCCAGTACAGCGCCCGCCGCGCGACCGTCCGGTTCACCTCGACGGGGCCGCCAACCGGCAGCACGGTCAACCAGGACACCGCCAGCCGCAGCCCGCGGCTCACCTCGTGGGCACTGGATCACCTGCGGGCCCAGAGACACCCGCGTCATCGAAGGTGGCCATCTCGGCGAGCACTTGGACGGCCATTTGCACCAGCGGCAGCGCTGCCACCGCCCCGGAGCCCTCGCCCAGCCGCATCCCCAGATCCAGGATGGGATCCAATTCCAGTTGCTCCAGCGCGAGGGTGTGCGCCGGCTCCACCGAGCGATGCCCGGCCACCCACCACTGCCGCGCTCCGGGCGCGAGTTCCTCCGCGAGCATCGCCGCTGCCCCGACGACCACGCCGTCGAGGATGACCGGGGTATGCCGGGCCGCGGCCTGGGCCAGGAAGGCGGCCATCGCCGCGATGTCGGCACCGCCCGCGGTGCGCAGCAGCGCGACGGGGTCCCCGACTGCTGGGCGGGCCCGGCGCAGCGCGTCGCGGATCGCTGCGGTCTTGCGCATCCAGCCGGCATCGTCGATGCCGCTTCCACGGCCGACTACCGCCACCGGCTCCGCCCCGGTGAGCGCGGCTACCAGCACCGCAGCGGGGGTGGTGTTGCCGATCCCCATGTCGCCGACGATCAGCAGGTCAGCGCCGCGGTCCACCTCCTCGTCGGCGATCGCCACCCCAGCGGCCAGCGCCTGGGTCACCTCGGCGTCGGTCAGCGCGTCCTCCCAGTCGATCACGCCGCTACTGCGGCGAACCTTGTGCCGGGTGACCACCGGCGACGCTTCGGCGCTCGACGCGGCCGGCTCGCCGTCCACGGCCATGTCGACCACCCGCACCGCAGTCCCGGCCAGGGCTGCGAGCACGTTCACCGCCGCCCCGCCACCCAGGAAGTTGCCCACCATCTGCCGGGTGACCTCGCTGGGATAAGCCGAGACCCCGCGCGCGGCGACGCCGTGGTCCCCCGCGAACACCACTACCTGGGGCTGGGCAAACGGGTGTGGTGGGCAAACCCCTTGGCAGGCGGCAGCCCAGACACCCAGCTCCTCCAACCGGCCCAAGGAACCCGCCGGTTTTATCAGCTGCTGATGGCGGGCCACCGCCTCCCGGTGGGCCTGCTGATCGGGTGGCGTGATGCTGGGGAACTCCACGCGGCGCTCCTGTAGTGCTGGTTGTTGATGCCTCGACCCTGCGAGCAGTTCTGGAGGTCCTCCGCTCGGCTGCATTCTGCTCGCCGGGGCGCCCGGCGCTGCAGCGTCGCGCAACCGCACCGGCAGCCCTGCCACCAGCAGCAGCACCTCGTCGCACACCGAGGCGAGTTCGGCGTTCAGCACGCCGAGCTCGTCGCGAAACAGCCGCCCTACGCGGGTCTCAGGCACAACACCAAGCCCGACCTCCGCGCTGACCAGCACCAGCCGGGCCGGGCAGGTTACCACCGCCGAGACCAGCTCGGCGCACCGTGCTCGGCAGGCCGCCACCGTCTCCGGTCCGCCTTCCCAGGCTCCCGCGTCGTCCAGCTCTCCGGCCAGCCAGGTGGCCACGTCATCGACCAGCACCGGAGCCGGTCCCGCGGCGCGCAGTGCAGCGGGCAGGTCGGACGGCTCAACGGTGCGCCAGCCCGGTGGCCTGCGGGCCACGTGCACGGCGATCCGCGCCTCCCAGCCCGGGTCATCGAGCTGGCGCCGCGCCGTTGCCAGGTAGTCGACCCGCGTGTCGTTCAGTAACCCCTCGGCATACGCGGACTTTCCCGAGCGCGCACCACCGAGCACCAGCGTCCGCACCTGATCTCCTCGCTTCCACCGGCGACGCTACCGTCATGCGATGACCTTTCGGTGGCGCTACCAGGACCCCGACGGCGACCAGGCGCCCGGTCCGGACATCACCTTCGACGATCAGACCGACGCCGAGGAGTGGCTCGGCGGCGAGTGGTCAGGCTTGCTCGACAGCGGGGTAGCGGCGGTCACCTTGCTCGACGGCGAAGACGAGGTGTACGGCCCGATGAGCCTGCGCCCGCAGCGAGCAGAGTGAGTTGACCTGCTACGGGATCGGGTCGCCACGACCGACGCGAGGCTTGGGTACCCGCAGCTTGCGCAGCTGGGTCGCCCTGGTCATCGCATAGAATCCCAGGCCTACGCCGGTCCCCGATGCATCGGGGAACCGTTCCCGGACGCGGCGATTGATGATCCGTCCGAGCAACACCCCCTCGACGATCATCGTGACGAGCATCGCCATCGACACCAGCGACACGTACTGCTGCACGACCGGTGACGGGACCAGGATCACCACGATCACCAGCAGCGCCAGCGGCATGAACAGGCCCGAGATGTTGCGCCGGGAGTCCACCAGGTCCCGGACGTAGGCCTTTACCGGGCCGCGATCGCGGGGCAGCAGGTACTTCTCGTCCCCGGCCATCATCCGCTCGCGGCGCGCCGCCGAGGCGTTGCGGCGCTCCTCCTTGGACCCGCGCATCCGGCGTATCGCCTCCCGCTGGGTGCGCGGTGGCGGCGGGGCCGGGCCCCGCTTGCGACCCTCAGCCTCTCGCCGGCTCGGTGTGGGCCGGCCCTTGCCCGCGGTACGGGCCCGGTGGGTCACGTCGTCGACTTCGGGCGCCACCTCCTCCGCCGGCTCCTCGGGATCGGTGGCTCCCGGGCCGGTCTTGCCGCGCAGGAACCTCACGGTGACCAGACTAGGACAACGTGGCGCAGTAGTAGCGTCGGCAGCTGTGCGCGTGTTGATCGCCCCGGACTGTTTCGGTGGGACCCTGAGCGCTCTGGAGGCAGCCGTTGCCGTCGAAACGGGATGGCGGCGGGCCGCCCCTGGCGAGGAGCTGACGTTGCGCCCGCTGGCTGACGGAGGTCCGGGCTTCGTCGATGTGCTGCACGGCGCGCTGGGCGGAACCATGCACAGCGCCCGGGTCACCGGCCCGATGGGTGAGCCGGTGGCGGCTGTCTGGCTACAGCACGAGACGACCGGTTACCTGGAGGCCGCGCAGGCTTGTGGGCTGCACCTGGTGCCCTGCGGGCAGCGCGACGCGACGGTAGCCACCAGCCGCGGAGTGGGGGAACTGCTCGCCGCGGTGCGAGACGCCGGCCTGCGCACCGCGGTGGTCGGCCTGGGCGGTTCGGCCAGCTCCGACGGTGGGGCCGGGGCGCTCGCGGCGCTCGGCGCGGTCGCCGTGGACAGCGCAGGCCAGCCGCTGCCGGCCGGTGGCGCCGCACTCGTCCGGTGCGCGCGGCTCAACGGCCGGGCCGCGGTGGACGGCCTGCGACTGGTCGCTGCCGCGGACGTGACCAACCCGCTGCTGGGCCGCTACGGCGCCGCCGAGGTGTTCGCACCGCAGAAGGGTGCCGGGCCTGAGCAGGTTCGGGAACTAGAAGCGGCACTGACCCGCTGGGCCGACGTGCTGGAGCAGGCGACCGGCCGGGCGGTCCGGGAGCTGCCGTCAGGCGGCGCAGCCGGAGGCCTCGGCGCAGCGCTGCTCGGGCTCGGCGCCGAGCGGGTCTCCGGCGCGCAGTTGGTCGCCGAATGCAGCGGGCTGGACGAGGCGCTGGACCACGCCGAGCTGGTGGTCACCGGTGAGGGCAGCTTCGACCGGCAGTCGCTGCGCGGCAAGCTCGTCACCGCGCTCGCCCAAGGCGCTGCCCGGCGCGGGGTGCCCTGCATCGTTCTGGCTGGGCAAGTGTCCGTCGGGCGGCAAGAGGCGGCTGCGGTCGGGATAGCCGCCGCGTACGCCGCAGCGGAGCTCGCCGGCTCGGTACAGGCCGCACTGGCCGACCCGGTGGGTACCCTGGAAGCGGTGGCCGAGCACGCCGCCCGTCAATGGGGCGGGCGCTGAGCTGAGTCCTGTGCCAACTATGGATGCTGTGACACCATGGAGACACAGGAATCACCCGTCGGTCGCGAACGTTTGCGTGATGTAGACAGCCCGTCCGTGCCGAGTGCCGATCCCCCAGGGAGAGCCATGACCGTCGAGAACATCGCCGACACCGAGGTAGCCACCCACGGGGTCGAGCTCACCGATGCCGCCGCCACCAAGGCGAAGGCATTACTCGACCAGGAGGGCCGGAGCGACATGCATCTGCGCATCGCCGTGCAGCCGGGGGGCTGCGCAGGCCTGCGCTACCAGCTGTTCTTCGATGAGCGCACGCTCGACGGCGACACCAAGCGGGACTACAACGGCCTCGCCGTGGTGGTCGACCGGATGAGTACCCCCTACCTGCAGGGCGCGGTGATCGATTTCGTGGACACCATCGAGAAGCAGGGCTTCACCATCGACAACCCCAACGCGGGCGGCTCCTGCGCCTGCGGGGACTCCTTCAACTGACCTCGGGCAACCCGGCGTGTCGGGCCTCAGTGGCCCCGCATGTCGGGCCCGGGTGCGCGGGCGGGCCCGCTACACCTGCACGGGGTAATGCGGTTCGGGCACTTTGGGGATGATCCGCTGTTCGACGAAGATCCCGTGCCAGAGCATGAAGACCAGCACCGCCCAGATTCGTCTGCTGTGATCTCGCGCCCCTGCGCGATGCTCGTCAAGCATTCGGTGCACTGCCCTGCGGTCCAGAAACTCCGCGGTACCGGAGTCGTTGACGATCCCGCGAGCCCAGTCATGCAGCTCTGCTCTTAGCCAGGGCCGGATCGGCACCGGGAAACCCAGTTTGCGCCGGTTCAGCACGTGCGCAGGCACGATGTCGCGCAGTGCCCGGCGCAGGGCGTGCTTGGTGGTCTCGCGAGTGATCTTCTCCTCGAGGGGGATGGTGCAGGCCACCCGGAACACCTCCGGGTCGAGGAAGGGCACCCGCAGCTCCAGCGAGTTGGCCATGGTCATCTTGTCCGCCTTGACCAAGATGTCGCCGCGCAGCCAGGTGAACAGATCCACGTGCTGCATGCGGGTCACCGGATCCCAGCCGGTCGAGGCGGCGTAGGCGGCCGCGGTGACGTCGGTGGGCGAGATGGTCGGGTCGTATCCGCGCAGCACCCCGCGCAGCTGGTCGTCCCGGAAGATCCGGGCGTTACCGTAGTAGCGCTGTTCCAGCGTCAGTGCGCCGCGACGCAGTAGGTCCTTGCCGCGCACCCCGTCTGGGATGCAGGCGGAGATCCGGCCCAGCGTTCGGCGCAACGCACCGGGGACTTTCTCGAAGGCGGCCAGCGAAAGCGGCTCCCGGTAGATGGTGTATCCGCCGAACAGCTCGTCTGCGCCCTCGCCGGATAGCACCACCTTGACGTGTTCCCTGGCCTCCCTGGCGATGAACCACAGCGGCACTAGAGCGGGGTCAGCCACCGGGTCGTCGAGGTACCACACGATCAGCGGCAGCGCCTCGGCCAGCTCGGTGGCTGAGACGGTGCGGATCACGTGCCGCACGCCGATCGCGGCCGCCGACTCGGCGGCCACGTCCACCTCGGAGTAGCCCTCCCGCTCGAAGCCGGTGGTGAAGGTGATCAGATCCGGATTGTGCTCCCTGGCCAGCGCGGCGATGGCGGTGGAGTCGATCCCGCCGGACAGGAAGGCCCCGACGGTGACGTCGGCCCGCATGTGCTTGGCGACCGAGTCCCGCATCGCCGTGGTGATCTCATCGTGCAAGGCGCAGGCCTCGGCTTCGGAGCGGACTGGACGCGGCCGGAAGTCGGGATGGAAGTAGCGCTTGGTGATCAGCTTGCCGCCGGGGGAGAGGGTGAAGGAGGTGCCGGACTCGATCCGGGTGATTCCCGTGTGCAGGGATGCCGGTTCGGGCACGTACTGCAAGCTCAAGTAGTGCTGCAGCGCTCGATGGTCTACCGCCATAGACGCCCCAGGCACACCCAGCGAGGGTGTCAGCTCGAGCAGGCTCTTCTTCTCGCTGGCGAACGCGACCCCGCCTGCCCCGGCACAGCTGAACAGCGGCTTGATACCGAAGGGGTCCCGGGCACCGAAAGCCACCCGCAGCTGGCTGTCCCAGATCACGAATGCGAACATTCCCCGCAGCCGCTGCACGGCTGCGGACCCGAAGTGGTGGTAGGCCGCAACGACGACTTCCGTATCGCCCGCAGTGACGAAATTCACGGCGCAGGGCTCGCGCCGCATTTCCTCGCGGAGCTCGACGTAGTTGTAGATCTCCCCGTTGAACAGGATCGTGTAGCGCTCCGGTGCATCCGGCGGGCCCCAGTGCAGGGGCTGGTGGGAGTGCTCGAGGTCGATGATGGACAGCCGGTTGAATCCGAGCACCACATCAGCGTCGTGCCAGGTCCCGGTCTCATCGGGCCCGCGATGCCGCTGGCAACGCAGGGCCGCGATCACGTCCGCCACCCGTTGCGCCGCATCCTGCTGCGCCGTCAGGAGTCCCAGCAACCCGCACACGCGCTCGCCCTCTCATCGGTGGCCGCCCTCATACTGGGACGCTCACAGCGGCCCAGTATGACGACCGTCGCGCAAGGCCTCGCGATCCCGGGGGAGTTCCGGCCATGGCACTGGTTTAGGCTGCAGTTACTGAGCTGACGGGTGGGCGGGCACGGGGCGACGGGGAGGAACCAGGCGTGATCGGTGTGGTCCGTTCTCGTGTGGTTCGGCTGCTCAAGATGGCCGGGCTGGCCGGGATGGTGGCCTTCCTATCCACCGGGTGCTCGGTGCACGAGGTGTTCGCGTTCGGCTGGCCGGAGGGGGTCACCCCACAGGCCGAGACGATGCGCGCACTGTGGATCTGGGCGACGGTGGCGGCGCTGGTGGTCGGGGCGATCGTCGCAGGGCTGCTCATGTGGTCGGTCACCTTTCACCGCAAACGGTCCGACGAGATGCCTCGGCAGACCCAGTACAACCTGCCACTCGAGATCGTCTACACGGTCATCCCGTTCGTGATCGTGGCGGTGCTTTTCTATTTCACCGCGACAGCGCAGAACTTCGTCAACGCCAAGGTCGATAACCCCGACCTGCGGGTCAGAGTGGTCGGCTTCCAATGGAACTGGGAGTTCCAGTACCTGCAGGACAGGCCGGGCACCGACGGCATCTATCAGGTCCGGCGGACAGGGGACGGCTCACCACTGTCCACGCTCGGCTCACCCAGCACGGTCCCGATCCTGGTGGTTCCTACCGATCGAGTGGTGGAGTACGAGATCGTGTCGACCGACGTACTGCACTCGTTCTACATACCGGAGTTCCTCTTCAAGCGTGACGTCTTCCCGCGACCGGAGAAGAACAGCACCGACAACGTGTTCCAGACCACGGTAGAGCGTCCTGGCGCTTTTGTCGGTCGCTGCGCCGAGTTGTGCGGTACCTACCACTCGACGATGAACTTCGAGCTCCGGGCCTTGCCGGGGAGCTTGTTCGACCGTTACCTGGTCCTTCGAGCCCAGACCAATCCGCTGACTACCCGGCCGTACACCGCCGGCGAGGCGCTCGCGCAGCTGAACTGCGGCGAGCTGTGCGCGCCCGAGGCGGTGACCACCTCCCCCTTTGACACCGACCGCACCGCCAGGGAGATCCGCCAGGCCGGCGGGGGCCGCTAGCCTTTCCCATAACCTGGAGTATCGACCGGTCCCTTCGCCCATGTTCGAGAGCGAGGCAGCACCATGAGGGTCGAAGCGCGGATCTTCGAGATCAACACCGCGTTCTTCTTCCTGTCCGCAGTGGTCTATGGCCTGTGGTCGGCTGGCGAGCCGGTCGGGACCGCGGCGTTGACCCTGACGGGCGGGCTGACCCTCATCATCGGCACGTACTTCCGCTTCGTGTCCCGGCGGGTCCGGATGCGCCCGGAGGACAACGTCGATGCCGAGATCTCTGACGGCGCCGGCGAGCTCGGCTTCTTCTCACCCGGCAGTTACTGGCCAGTCGCGATGGCGGTGGCAGCGAGCGTGGTCGGGTTCGCGCTGGCTTTCAATCAGTGGTGGCTGGTCACGGTCGGTATCGTGGTGGTCCTCATGACGGTGGCCGGGCTGGTCTTCGAGTACCACACCGGGCCCAAGGCAGGATGACGCCGTCCCCCTCGGCTCAGCGGTGGCGGGGACTCGCCTGGTCGCCTGAACTGCCGGCTTAGTCGTTGGGCTGCTGCGGCCGGCCGGCCAACTTTCGGCCTGCGCCGTCGGTGCCGGCTCCGTCTCCGGCGGCAGACTCGTGGCGGGCCTTCTCCAGTGCTCTCGTCTGCTCCGGAGGATCCGGTCGCACCAGAGATCCGGGCACTGGAGCACCGGCCGAGCCCAGCTGGTTCATCCGCTTGGGAACCGGCGCGCCCTGGTACTCCAGCGGGATGGGGTGACCGTGCGCATCGACGCCGCCAAGGGGTTGGTGCAACTCGATGAACTCACCGTGCGGCAGGCGCTTGATGATGCCGGTCTCGATGCCGTGTTCGAGGACTGCGCGGTCGGCGCGCTGCAGCCCAAGGCAGATCCGGTACGTGACGTAGTAAGAGATCGGTGGCAACAACAGCAGGCCGATGCGACCGGCCCAGGTGGTCGCGTTCAACGAAATGTCAAATACGTACGCGATGACGTCATTACCGCCCGAGAGCAGCAAAATGAACATGAACGAAATCGCCATCATCCCCAGACCGGCCCGCACCGGAACGTCCCGTGGCCGCTGCAGAAGGTTGTGGGTGGCGTTGTCCTTGGTCAGCTTGCGCTCGATGGCGGGGTACATCGCCGCGAGGGTGAACATGATGGCGGGAAGCACCATCGTCGGCCAGAACGACGCGGGAATCATGTAATCGCCCAGGTAGAGCTCCCAGGCAGGCCATAGCCGGGTGGAACCGTCGAGCCAGCCGACGTACCAGTCGGGTTGCGACGCCGCCGAGACCTGGGCTGGGTTGTACGGGCCGAAGTTCCACACCGGGTTGATCTGGAACAGCCCCGCCATGATGCAGATCACACCGATGTTCACCATGGCGAAGCCGCCGGCCTTCACCGCGAAGATCGGCAGGATCCGCACGCCGACCACGTTGCGCTCGGTGCGACCAGGGCCGGGGAACTGGGTGTGCTTCTGGTACCAGACCAGCCCGAGGTGCACCGCGATGAGTGCGAACAGGATGCCGGGGATGATCAGCACGTGGAGGATGAAGAACCGAGGAATGATCATTGTGCCGGGGAACTCGCCACCAAAGACCGCCCAGTGCAACCAGGTACCGATCACTGGTGGGGACATGGTGATCGCCGAGATGATCCGGAGTCCGGTTCCCGAGAGCAGGTCGTCAGGCAGCGAGTATCCGGTGAGACCTTCGAACCCGGCCAGGATCGCAATGAGGACGCCGATCATCCAGTTCGTCTCCCGCGGCTTGCGGAAGGCGCCGGTGAAGAAGGTGCGGAACATGTGTGCGACGATGGCCGCGACGAACAGCAGCGCTGCCCAATGGTGCACCTGCCGGATGAACAGGCCACCACGGACGTCGAAGGAGAGCTCCAGGGTTGACTCGTACGCCCGGGACATCTCGATGCCGCGGAGGTTCTGGTATACGCCCTGGTAGGTGACCTCCTCCATGGAGGGGTCAAAGAACAACGTCAGGTACGTCCCGGATAGCAACAGGACGATGAAGGTGTTCAGCGCGATCTCCCCGAGCATGAACGACCAGTGCGTCGGGAAGACCTTGTTGATCTGTCTGCGCATGCCGGCAGCCAGGTGGAACCGCTGGTCAAGTTCGTCGGCTGACTTACCGGCCCTGGCAGCCAGGCCCGACGGCTTGCTCGGCGTTGTCATGGAACTCATGACCTCCGCTCCCAGAATGCCGGTCCTACAGGCTCGATGAAGTCACCGTTGGCATAGAAGTATCCCTCATCGTCGACGTCGATGGGCAGCTGAGGCAAGGCTCTGGTGGCCGGACCGAAGATCGGCTTGGCGTACTGCAACATGTCGAACTGCGATTGGTGGCACGGACAGAGCAGCCTGGCGGTCTGCGCCTCGTACAGCGAGGCGGGGCAGCCCAGGTGGGTGCAGATCTTCGAGTACGCGTAGAAATCTCCGTAGTGGAAGTTGACCTGGCCCTCGCGCTGGACCACCTGCGCCGCCTGCTCTGGCCGCAACCGGATGAGCATCACGGGACCGTCGGAAGCGCGCACCGCCTTGTGCGCCTCCTCCTCCGACCAGGAGCGCTTGTACGCGAAGACCGTCGCAATGCTGCCGGCGGCGAGGTCCTCGGGGCGGGCCAGGGTGATGTCGTGATCCTCATAGCGCAGGTACACCCGCTCACCGTCATCCGAGCGCCAGGGCGTGACCCACAGCGCGGCGTTGGCGCCGCCCTGCCAGGGATTTCGCACCAGGCCACCCAAGGCGAGGACCCCGGTCCCGATCCCGAGGACACCGGCGCCCGCCCCAGCCGCTCGCTTGATCAGGGACCGCCGCCCGATGTTGCTGCGGGTACCGGTGTCGGTCAGGATCGCCGTCGTGGTCACGCGGTCCACCTCGGCGGAACCGCCCATGTGCCGTTCCTGCACCGCGGTCTCGTGCGGCAGCAGGCGCTTGGCGTACAGGATCGTCCCAGCACCGATCGCGTACACCGACACCCCGAATAAGAGCCCGATGATCGGCGTGTAGAGCTGGTACAGCAGGTGCTGGCTGTCCGGGCTGCCGGGTGGGGCGTACTCCCACGGCCAGAACAGAAAGGCCGCCAGGAAACCCAAACCAGCCAGCGCTGCGACGATGAACCATTGCGCGACCTTGCGCTCGGTGCGCTTCTCGGCACGGGTGTCCGGCACCGGAAACGGTGCCTCCTGGTGCTCGATGGCTACCCCGTCGGCGGCCAAGCCCAGCCGGACCAGTTCTTCGCGGCTCAACGTGGACAGGTCGGCGTCACTCGGGGGACGTCGCTGCCCGGCCTGCCCCCCGGAGGGTCCATCATGGCCGCTCATGCCTTGGATCCGATCCACAATGTGGCGGCGACCAGTGCCGCGATCCCGACGATCCAGGCAATCAGACCCTCCGAGATCGGCCCGTAACCACCGAGGGGGTAGCCACCCGGGTTGTTGCGGTTCTCGGTGACCGACTCGAGGTAGGCGATGATGTCGCGCTTCTCCTCCGGGGTGATCTGCCGGTCGGAGAACTTGGGCATGCTCTGCGGACCGGTGATCATCGAACTGTAGATCTGCTGCGCGTTGACGTCCTTGATCGCGGGAGCGAACTTGCCGGAGGACAGCGCGATGCCGCGTCCGGTGAACTGGTGGCAGGACGCACAGTTGAGTCGGAACAGCTCGCCACCCTGCGCCGGGTCACCGCCGCCGAGGTCGCCTCTCGGCACCGTCGGGCCGCCGCCGTTGGCCTGCACGAAGGCACCCATCGCGTCGATCTCCTCCGGGGTGAACTTGACCGGCTTCTCGGCGTTCTGGGCCTCCTGGCGCGCCGCGGGCATCCGCCCGGTGGAGACCTGGAAGTACACTGCGGCCTCCCCGGTGCCGATCAGGCTGGGCCCGCGGTCAGGCACTCCCTGCAGGTTGGAGCCGTGGCAGCTGATGCAGGCGTTGTTATAGAGCTGCTCGCCCTGGCGCACCAGCGCCGGATCGCCCTGGGCATGCGCGGTCTGCGGCTGCGGGGCCAATACCGTGTACAGCACGCCGGCGGACAGCAGTGCCACAGTGAGTGCCAGCATCCCGGACACCCGACGACGCAACCGGCTGCGGCCCCCCCGCCTAGGCCGGGCGGGCTTCGATCCTCCGGTGGGGCTCGGTCGGCCATCGGATTCTGCGGTGGTCATCGGTCTCGGCTACCCCTGCTGTCTTGTTCGGCTCGGTGCTCGTGCTAGGGCAAGAAGTAGATAGTGGCGAACAAGCCGATCCACACCACGTCGACGAAGTGCCAGTAGTAAGACACGACGATCGCGGCGGTGGCTTGTGCCGGAGTGAACTTGCTCAGCTTGGTCCGGACGATGAGGAAGATGAATGCGATTAAACCCCCGGTCACGTGCAGGCCGTGGAACCCGGTAGTGAGGTAGAACACAGTGCCGTAAGCCCCTGAGGGGATCGTGACACCCTCGTGGATCAGGTTGCGGTACTCGTTGGCCTGCCCGAGCACGAACAATGTGCCCATGATCAGGGTGATCGTGTACCAGAGCCGCAGCCCGAATACGTCGCCCTGCTCAGCCTTGAACACGCCCCACTGGCAGGTGAACGATGAGGCCACCAGAATGATCGTGACCACCAGTGCATAGGGAACGTCCAGATGGATCGGCTCGCCGGTGGACTCGAGGATCGGCGGCCACGGACCGTCGTTTTGCGCCTTCACCGTGAAGAACATCGCGAACAGACCGGCGAAGAACATCAGCTCGCTGGACAGCCACACGATGGTGCCGACGCTGACCATGTTGGGCCGGTTCAGCGAGTGCACCCGTTGACTGATGGACGGCGCCGCCAGGCTGGACGAGGGGGTCACACCAAGCATTATGACCATAGGGCGCCTGCCTCGGCTGGGCCGGGGCAGGGTGATACCCGCCGCGAGTGACGGGTCCCGGACCGGCGGATACCCGCAACCCGGCGCGGGCACCGAGCTTTAGCACACACCGGCACGGTGCACAGTCACACCCACACTGGACCATCCCGCAAACGCCTGGATGTTTGCCCGGATATCATCCGTGCCAACCGTCCGGACGGTGACCCGATCCGGCCACCGCAGGCGTGCGGCCACTGGGACCACCGACATTGAGGACCTCGACCACCAGATGAACGCTCGGAGCGACGCCACCACTGTTCTGGTTTTCAGCCACCGACCGGAGGTTCGCGAGGCCATCGTCAACGCGGTCGGGCGGCGTCCGGCGGCGGATATCGGCCGGCTGGACTACGTCGAGGTTGGGACGATCGCCGAGGTGCTGACCGAAGTCGACGCGGGCGGGGTGGACCTGGCGATCCTCGACGGCGAGGCCCAGCCCACCGGAGGGATGGGGCTGTCCCGGCAGCTCAAGAACGAGATTACGAACTGCCCGCCGGTGATCGTCTCGGTGCAGCGCAGGGACGACCGCTGGTTAGCCGTCTGGTCGCAGGCCGACGCGGTGATCGTGCACCCGTTGGATCCGCTGGTCGCCGCCGAAACCGTGGCCGAGGTGCTTCGCTCGCACCGGCTGCCGGTGGCGAACAGCTGAGGCCGCGCAACATGGTCACGACGCCCGAGGCCCGCAGCTGGCCCGTCCTGCTCACTCAGTTGATCGCCGGGGCCGACCTGGATGCCGGCGACACGGCCTGGGCGATGGACCAGGTGATGACCGGTACCGCGACACCCGCCCAGATGGCCGCGTTCGTGGTGGCGCTGCGGATCAAGGGCGAGACCCCGGCAGAGATCGCCGGACTTGCCGGCGGCATGCTTGCCCACGCCCGCCGGGTGCACGTCCCCGAGCGAGCGGTCGACGTGGTCGGTACTGGGGGCGACCAGGCGCACACCGTCAACCTCTCCACGATGACCGCGCTGGTGACTGCCGCGGCAGGCGCACCGGTCGTCAAGCACGGCAACCGCGCGGCGTCCTCGAAGTGCGGCACCGCGGACGTGCTCGAGGCGCTCGGGGTGGCGATCGACCTCGGCCCGGAGCAGGTGGCGCAGTGCGTGGCCGAGGTGGGAATCGGGTTCTGCTTCGCACCGCTGTTTCACCCGGCGATGCGGCACGCGGCCGGGGTACGGCGTGAGATCGGGATACCCACTGCGTTCAACTTCCTCGGTCCGCTGACCAACCCGGCGCAGCCGGACGCCGGCCTAGTGGGGTGCGCGGACCTGCGGATGGCTCCGGTGATGGCCCAGGTGCTCGCTGCCCGGGGTGTCAGCGCGCTGCTGGTCCGTGGCGACGACGGGCTCGACGAGATCACCACCACGACCACCACCTCGGTATGGGTGATCGACGGTGGCGCGGTGCGGCGTAACCAGTTGGACCCGGCGGCGCTGGGCGTGCCAGTGGCCCGTCGAGAAGACCTGCGCGGCGGGGACGCTGCGACCAATGCCGATGTGGTGCGGCGTCTGCTCGCCGGGGATCCCGGTCCGGTGCGGGATGCCGTACTACTCAACTCAGCCGCCGCGCTTGCCACCCACCGTGGCCTCACCGGTGATCTCGTCGGGGATCTCATGGGGACGGCACAGCGCGCAGCCGAGGCTATCGACTCCGGCGCTGCGGCCGCGCTGCTGGAGCGCTGGGCAAGGCTGACCGCGGAGCTGTCCCCGACCGCGACTCGGCGCTGACTCGGCTGGGCTGATCGCCTCGCGCAGTGCGCAACGAGACGTAACTGGAAGCACTCGCGATGGCCCTGACCACCCTTGAGGGTGATGTAGATACATCGTACGAGTGAAGATCCGCGCCCATGTCTCCGGGGATCCGTTACGCCGATTGCGGGATGATCTCTCGCGCGATCGCTCAGGCACCAGACACTGACGTCCCGAGAACAGGAGAAAGCCCCGGGTGGTGTCCCATCGTCTGAACCGCGCCGCTCGTAGTGTGGTGGCTGGCGTTCTCGTCACTGCCGCTGCGTTCAGTGTGCCCGCATTCCCCGCAGTGGCCGATCCAGCTCCCGCGCCCGCGCCGGACCCAGCCAAGACCGCTGCCGAGGTTCGCGAGTTGAGTCACCAGGCCGAAATGATCACGGAGCAGTGGCACCTGGCTACCGACCGCCTCCTGGCCCGTCGAGCCGATGCGGACCGCGCCCGTAGCGATGCGGCGGCGGCGACGGCGACGGCCGATCAGGCCCGCGCGGCCCAACGTGCGTTCCGCGATCAGGTCGACCTCCTGACCAGTGCCACGTTCGAGGGTGTCCGGATCAGCAGCCTGGCCGCGATGCTGATCAGCGACTCGCCCCAGCAATTCATGGAGCAGATGTCCGCGCTGGACGTGCTGGCGGTGAGCAACAGAGAAGCGATGGACAAGCTCTCGGCTGCCGTCGCCCAGACCGAGCAGGCCGAGCTCGCCACCACTGATGCCGAAACCCGGGCCGCCGTCGCTGAGCTGGACGCCGAACGGATTGCCGGTGACGTGACCAAGGCCCGGATGGAGATGGGCCGCCAGATCGATCTGGTGCAGGCTCGCCTCGGCCAGCTCACCGCTGACGAGTTCGCCCGCTATGCGTCCGAGGGAGTCACTGACTTCCCACTCGACATCGCGGGTGACGGAGTCGGGGTCATGGCCCTGCGGGCGGCGCTGACCAGGCAGGGAGCACCTTATATCTGGGGCGCCGAGGGGCCGAGCACCTTCGACTGCTCGGGTCTGATGATGTGGGCCTACCGGCAGGCCGGGGTGCAACTGCCGAGGGGCAGTTGGGACCAGGCCAAAGTCGGGACCGCCGTGTTCTCGGGACTGCTGCCGGGCGACCTCATCGCGCTGTACTCCCCAGTGAGTCACATCGGTATGTACGTGGGGAACGGGCTGTACCTCCACGCGCCGCAGAGCGGCGATGTGGTCAAAGTCGCCAGGGTTCCGTGGCATGTCGTCACGGCGATCCGGCGGATCGGCTGATCTGGCTCTTCGGCTGGGGTCGGATCCACAGGTAGCGGTGCGCTGCACTCGTACTCCCGAGATTGTCAGGGTGACCTACTAACGTCCGCCGTGACGAGATCACGAGTGAGACGGGAGCCCGATATGATCGTGGATTGCGACCGCTGCGAGGTCCGCGGCAACGCCTGCCAGGACTGCGTCATCACAGTGCTGCTCGGGGCGCCGCCGGGGGGCGTCGAGCTGGATGGTGCCGAGCGGAGGGCGCTGGACACCCTCGCCGAGGCAGGCATGGTGCCCCGGCTGCAACTGATGGATCGCGGCGAACATCACAACGGGACACAGGCCGGGACTGGCGCCCACGAGCGCACCGGCGCTGAGCGGTCGGCAACCGGCGGTGAGCGGTCCTCACGTTACGTGTGCTGATCGGGTGGGCCGAACATTTGGCGGGGATGCATGACGTCGACCGTGCCCGGCGGTCGTCTCGTCCCATTGCTGGCGGGTCGGTGGTGGACAGTGCAGGTGACCTTTCGTAACCTTGCCGCGACTCTGCGGTAACTGCTTCCCAAACATGGGCGGCAACGCAGGTCGCTGCCGAATCGGCTTCTTCGAGGAGCTGAACTCTTCGAGGAGCTGAACCGGGCACCTTTTCCCAGGGTGAATCCGGGTGGGCACTCGCGCTCACCCGGAGGGCGCGCAACCACTCCAGCCCTCACCCGTTCAACCCGGTAGGCGGTCCGAGGGAAGAGGAGACAGACGCGACGTGTCGTGGCACCGGCTGAAGCGCAGCGCCCCGGCAGCGATCAGTTCCGCAGCCATTGCTGTCCTGATGATCTTGATTCCCACCCCGGCCACGGCCGACCCAGCACTGCCCGGAGACGCTCCGGCTGCCGCACAGCGGCTGGCCGAGCTGAACCGGCAGGCTGAGGTACTCACCGAGCAGTGGCACTATGCCCGCGATCAGTTGAATACCCGCCGGGCCGACCTGGAGCGGGCCAGGGCTGAGGTCACCGCCGCCGCCGCCTCGGGGGAACGCGCCAAGGTGGTGGAGGGTCAGCACCGCGGGCAGGTCGATCGGCTGACCAACGCCTCCTTCCAGGGTGCACGACTCAACGGGCTGTCTGCGATGCTGGTCAGTGACTCACCCGAGGACTTCCTCGACCAGCTGTCGGCGCTGGACGTGCTCGCGGTGGACAACAAGCAGGCGCTGGACCGCCTCGCCGGTGCGGTCGCGCAGGCCCTGCAGGCCGAGCAGTCGGCCGCCGACGCAGCGACGCGGGCCAGCCAAGCCGAGCACGATGCGGCACGGCTCGAAGGCGATCTGACCCGCTCCCGCGCCGAGATGGGCCGTCAGATCGAGGTGGTCAAGCAGCGCCTCGCGGCGCTCAACAGCCAGGAGCGAGCCGCCTACACCTCCGGTGGTATTACCAACTTCCCGATCAACCTGATCGGCTCCGGTACCGCAGTCCAAGCAGCACGCGCCGCGCTGAGCAAGCAAGGCTCGTCGTACGTCTGGGGCGCTGAGGGCCCGGTCGCGTTCGACTGCTCGGGGCTGGTGAAGTGGGCCTTCGAGCAGGCTGGCATGCCGGGCATGCCGCACTCATCCCAGGCGCAGGCGCGAATGGGGAGCAGCGTCAGCCAGTCGCAGCTACGACCAGGCGACCTCATCGCGCTGTACTCCCCGATCAGCCACATCGGCATCTACGTCGGCGACGGGTTGTACGTGAACGCGCCGCAGCCTGGCGACGTGGTGAAGGTCGTCTCGGTGCCCTGGAACCAGGTCACCGCGATGAGCCGGATTGGCTGAGCGCGACCCAGGCCGCCACGCAGGTGCTGGCCGCAACCCTCCGGAATAGTCACGGTTACCCTCTGGCGGTGCCGCGGATCCTGCTGGTGAGCAACGACTTCCCGCCCCGGGCCGGCGGCATCCAGGCCTACCTGCACGAGCTGACTATGGCGCTGCCCGCGGGGGAGATCGCCGTCTACGCTCCGGACTGGCCGGGAGCGGATGCTTTCGACGCACAGCAGCCTTTCCCGGTCGTCCGGCATTCCGGAACTCTCATGCTTCCCACTCCGCCGGTACTGCGGCGGGCCGCTGGGCTGCTGCGGGAGCTGCGCTGTGAGACCGTGTGGTTCGGCGCTGCCGCCCCGCTGGCGCTGCTAGGTCCAGCGTTGCGCCGCGCGGGGGTACGGCGGGTGGTGGCCAGCAGCCACGGTCACGAGGTGGGCTGGTCGATGCTGCCCGCCGGACGGACGGCGCTGCGCCGGATCGGAACGGATGCCGACGTGGTCACCGCGGTGAGCCAGTACACCCGACGCCGCGTCGCTTCCGCGTTCGGCCCCCAGGCGGCCCTTGAACTACTCCCGCCTGGAGTGGACTGCACAGCGTTTCACCCGGATCCTGTCGCACGGGCAGAGATCCGGCGACGTTATCGGCTGGGGGAGGCTCCGGTCGTGCTGTGCGTGTCCCGGCTGGTGGCCCGCAAGGGGCAGGACACGCTGGTGAAGGCGTTGCCCGCGATCCGGCGCCAAGTGCCAGGGGCCACGCTGCTGCTCGTCGGGGGTGGGCCCCGGCGGGCCGAGTTGCACCGGCTGGCCGAGTCGTGCGACGTCGCAGATGCCGTGGTGTGTACGGGAGCGGTGCCGTGGTCTGAGCTGCCCGCGCACTACGCGGCGGGCGACGTCTTCGCGATGCCCTGCCGGACCCGTGGTCGGGGACTGGACGTCGAGGGTTTCGGTCTGGTGTATCTCGAAGCCGCGGCGACCGGTCTGCCCGTCGTCGCCGGTGACGCCGGTGGGGCGCGGGAGACCGTCCGCGCCGGGGACACCGGTGATCTGGTGAACGGCCGGAACGTAGCAGCGGTGGCCCGGACCGTGGGAACACTGCTTGCCGATCCCGAGCGGGCGGCGGCGATGGGCCGGCGCGGGCGACACTGGATGCTCCAGGAATGGAACTGGGCGGGCCGGGCACAGCGTCTGAGCGACTTGCTGCTGCGCAGCTCGTGAGTGCGTAACAGTTACGCACTCACGAGCTGTACAGCGCCTCGATGTCGGCGGCGAAGTCCTTGGCCACCACGGCGCGCTTGAGCTTGAGGGTCGGGGTGAGCTGACCACCGTCCTCGGTGAAGTCGACGGGCAGGATCCGGAACCTGCGGATCGTCTCGGCCTTCGAGACGGTCCTGTTGGCGTCATCCACAGCACCCTGCACCTCGGCGCGCAGGGCGTCATCGTCGATCAGGTCGGCGGCGGAAACACCGGTCGGCTTCCCATGCTCGGCAGCCCAGGCTGGTAGGACATCAGCGTCGAGAGTGATCAGAGCCGCGACGAACGGCTGCTTGTCACCCACCACCATGCACTGGCTGATCAGTCGGTGGGCTCGGATCCGGTCCTCAAGTGCAGCAGGTGAGACATTCTTACCGGCTGCCGTGACGATGAGCTCCTTCTTGCGGCCGGTGATCCGCAGGAAGCCGTCGGCGTCCAGCTGTCCGAGATCGCCGGTGTGAAACCAGCCATCGACGATGGCTTCCTCGGTGGCCTGCTCGTTGTGCCAGTACCGACGCAGCAATCCCGGGCTCTTGATCAGCACCTCGCCGTCGTCGCCGATCTTGATCGTCACACCGGGCAACGGTTGACCCACGGTGCCGATCTTGACGTTCTTCTCGGTGTTCACCGCGGCGGGAGCGCTCGTCTCGGTCAACCCGTAGCCCTCGAGCACCGTCACCCCGATACCGCGGAAGAAATGCCCGAGTCGCTCGCCCAGCGGCGCACCACCGGAGACCGCCGCGACGCACCGACCGCCGAGCACCGCCCGCAGCTTGGAATAGACCAGTTGGTCGAACAACGCGTGCTTGCCCCGAAGGACCAGACTGCCCCCGCCGGTGTCGAGCGCGCGGCTCCACTCGACGGCGGTGGCTTCGGCAGCGTCGAAGATGAAGCCTTTGCCGTCCGCGTGCGCCTTCTGCTTCGCCGAGTTGTAGACCTTCTCGAAGACTCGCGGTACCGCCAGCACGAACGTGGGCCGGAACTCGGCCAGTTCGGCGGCCAGGTTCGTCACATCCCGGGTGTGCCCGAGAGTGATCCGCGCGTACACACAACAGCACTGGAGGATTCGGGCGAGCACATGCGCCAGTGGGATGAACAGCAGCACCGAGTTGGCCGACTGCATCAAGCCGGGAAACTCTCCCATTGCCGACCGGGTCACCGCGAGCAGGTTGCGATGGGTGATCTCGCAGCCCTTGGGTCGCCCGGTGGTCCCCGAGGTATAGATCAGTGTCGCCAGGTCCTCGGCCACCACCGCGGCGGCGCGCTGCCGTACGGCGTCGTCGCTGATCTCGGCGCCCAGTGCAGTGACCTCGTCGATCGCCGCGCCCGGACCCGCACCACCCGGCCCCCGCTCGATCTGCCAGACCAGAGCCGGCTGGCCCAGGCGATCAACCAGGCCTTGGACTATCTCGCGGTGCGCGGAGGTCTCGACGAAGACCGCCTTGGCACCGGAATCCGAAAGGATCCACTCCACCTGTTCAGGGGAGGACGTCTCGTAGATCGGTACCGTCGATGCGCCGGCGGCCCAGATCGCGTAGTCCAGCACGGTCCACTCGTAGCGGGTCTTGGATAGCAGCGCGACCCGATCCCCGCGCTCGATGCCCGATGTGATGAGACCCTTGGCCACCGACCTGACCTGTTCCGCGAAGTCCCTCGCTGTGACGTCAACCCAGCCGCCATCGACCCGGCGGCGAAAGCTGACGCTGCTGGCGAACCGCTCGGCGTTGGCCCATACCGCATCGGTGAGGTTTTCCTCGTCGGCCACCACTGTGGTGGCCGGGACTGTGAACTCCCGCACGGGTACCTCCGCAGCTCGTGCCGTTCCACCGCTGCCTGGCCAGGCCGTCGGCCGGCCCGGCCTAGGAGTATCGAACGTATCGCGACCAGCGTTTCGTCCAACAGTCCGGCGGTGCCTGAATCGCCGACGAGTAGCCTGCCTGCCCGTGCGGGTCCACGTGGGGTCTGACGTGCACGGCAAATGCAAACACTCCCGGCGACAAAGGGCCGGGTAGCCTGCCCGGCATGGCCGATCAGTCAACCCAGTCCATTGTGATCAACGCCGCTCCGCAGGCGATCATGGACGTGATCGCCGACTTCGCCGCCTACCCGCAGTGGGCAGTGGCCGTGCAGAAGACCGAGGTGATCGTGCCCGGCGTCGGTGATCGCGCCGAGCGGGTTCGTTTCTCGCTGGACGCCGGCATCGTCAAAGACGAGTACGTGCTCGATTACACCTGGTCCGCCGACAGGCTGATGGTGAGCTGGGAACTGGTCAAGGGCCAGATGCAGAAGGCTCAGCATGGCTCTTACGTTCTCAAACCTGCTGGTGGTGCGACCAACGTGACGTACAGCCTCACGGTTGACCTGGTGATACCCATAATCGGGATGATCAAGCGGAAGGCCGAGCGGGTCATCATGGATACCGCGCTGAAGGAGCTCAAGCGCCGCGTGGAGGTCTGAAGGCAGGGGTGAGCGCTACAGCTGCGCCCCATCGTCCCAGCCCTCCGGTGGCGGGCCGGAACGCAGCCCGATCGCCAACCAGCCGATCCCCGCCGTCAGCGCCAACAGGCCCAGGGGCGTTGCCACGCCCGCGCCCAAGCCCAGCAGGTTCGGTGCTACCAGCAGCAGCACTCCAACCGCGAGCAGCGCCACACCGCCCACCGTCCGGGCCCGGGGCACCGGCAGCGGTGGTGGCTCTGGTGGCTCGAAATGATCCTCCTCGGCGGGCCGGTGCAGGTCCGGCTCAGGCTGCAAACCCGCGACGATGGCGGCGAACGCAGCATCAGTGTCCTTCGGATCCTTCGAGTCCTTCGAATCCTTGGAGCTACTGTGCCGGGCCGGACCTTCACGGTCCGGCTCCTCGGGATCGGGGAAGGTCAACTCCGACACCACTCTCGGACTCGGCCGGGGATCACTGCCGGGGTGACGGTACCGCGCCGACGCGGGAGGCGCGCGGGTGCTTACCGGAGCGAACCATGCCCGCCGGGCCTGCGTACCAAGGGTAGGTGCGGGGTCGTTGTGCGGCTCCGTAGGCTGGTAGATGCTGCGGCCCGCGAGGGCAAGGGAAGGGATCGGTAGGCGGTGTTCTACTGGCTGCTCAAACACCTGCTACTCGGGCCCTTGATGCGCCTGGCATGCCATCCGCGGGTCTATGGCGCCGAGCATCTCCCGAAGCGCGGCGGCGCCATTCTGGCCAGCAACCATCTCGCGGTGGCCGACTCGTTCTTCCTACCCCTGGTAGTCCGCCGCCGGGTGACGTTCCTGGCCAAGCGGGAGTACTTCACCACGCCGGGACTGCGGGGGTGGTTCAAGCGGCAGTTCTTCAGCGCCTCCGGTCAGGTGCCGATCGACCGGTCCAGCGCTTCAGCCGCGCAGGCTGCCCTGGACACCGGAGTGCGGCTACTAGCTGCGGGCAACCTGCTCGGCATCTACCCGGAAGGCACCCGGTCCCCGGACGGCCGGTTGTACAAGGGCAAGACCGGTGTCGCCCGGATGGCGCTGCAGGCAGGCGTCCCGGTGATCCCGGTCGCCATGGTGGGCACCGACAAGGTCAGCCCCATCGGCACCAAGATGTGGCGGCCGCATCCGGTTGAAGTGCGCTTCGGCGCGCCGCTGGACTTCTCCCGATACGCGGGCCTGGCCGGTGACCGGTTCGTCGAACGATCGATCGTCGACGAAATCATGTACTCCTTGATGGACCTCTCCGGCCAGGAGTACGTGGACCGGTACGCGTCGTCGGTCAAGCAGCGCGAGCCGCCGCCGCAGCTGGCACTCAAGGCGTCCTGACCAGCCCTGAGGGTTGGGCGCTGGGTAGGCTGGCCGGTCGTGCGGTTCTTCTACGACTGCGAGTTCATCGAGGACGGCGTCACCATCGAGCTCATCTCCATCGGCGTGGTGGACGAGCAGGGTCGGGAGTACTACGCGGTATCCACCGAGTTCGATTCCGCGCGGGCTGGCGAGTGGGTCCGATCGCATGTGTTACCCAAGCTGCCGCCGCCGTCGGACCGGGCATGGCGCAGCCGGGCGGCCATCCGCGACACGCTGCTGGAGTTTCTCACCGCGTCCGGCGAGCGAGTGGAACTGTGGGCCTGGTTCGCCGCCTACGACCACGTCGCTCTCGCCCAGCTATGGGGACCGATGCCGGCGCTGCCTCGAGCACTACCTCGGTTCACCCGGGACCTGAGGCAGCGCTGGGAGGACGCCGGCAAGCCAGCACTGCCCCCGCCGCCCAGCGACGCTCACGACGCGGTGGCCGACGCCCGGCACAACCTCACCAGGTGGCGGGTGATCGAGGAGCACCGCTCGGCGCGGCCGGGTCGGCCCCGATGACCTGCCGTGTTGCTGCACCGAGCCCTTCGTGCCACTCTCACGCCCGTCAAGTAGGGACGAGCGGGAAGGCGAAATCGATATGCGTATCGGCGTGCTCACGGGGGGTGGGGACTGCCCGGGTCTCAATGCGGTGATCCGGGCGGTGGTCCGCAAAGGCATCGAGGTGTACGGGCACGAGATCATCGGATTCCGGGACGGCTGGCGGGGCCCGATGGAGGGGCTGGTCCAGCCGCTCGGTCTGGCCGATGTGGAGCACATCCTTCCCCTTGGTGGCACCATCCTGCGCACCTCGCGCACCAACCCGTACCGCAACGGCGGCGCGGAACAGGTCAAGCGGACTCTGACCGAGCACGGTGTGGACGCCCTGATCGCGATCGGCGGCGAGGACACCCTCGGGGTGGCTCGCCGGCTGGGCGAGGACGGGGTTTTCGTGGTCGGCGTGCCGAAGACCATCGACAACGACTTGGGTGCCACCGACTACACCTTCGGGTTCGACACCGCGGTGCACATCGCTACCGAGGCGATCGACCGGCTGCGTACCACGGCGGAGTCGCACCACCGGGCGGCGGTCGTGGAGGTGATGGGTCGCAATGCGGGCTGGATCGCACTGCACTCCGGGATGGCCGGCGGGGCGAACGCCATCCTGATGCCGGAATGGCCATTCTCCGTGGATCGGGTGTGTAAGTGGGTCATCCGGTGCCTCGATCGGGAATCCGCCGCGATCGTCGTGGTGGCTGAGGGCGCGGTGCCAGAGGGAGGCGCGGAGCTCGTCGCCGCCGCGGAGATCGACGCGTTCGGCCACAAGCGCCTCGGCGGCGTCGGAATCTGGCTGGCCGACGAGATCGCCCGACGCACCAGTGCCGAATCCCGTGCCGTGGTTCTGGGGCACATCCAGCGCGGGGGTACCCCCACTGCCTACGACCGCGTGCTGGCTACCCGATTCGGCGTTCATGCCGTCGACGCGGTGCACGAGGGCGACCGCGGCATCATGGTGGCACTGCGCGGCACCGATATCATCCGGGTGAAGCTGGCCGAGGCCACCGCAGCCATCAAGACGGTGCCGCCGCAGCGCCACGTCGAAGCCGAGGTGTTCTTCGGTTAATGGGTCCCGCTGGACTGGCCCGGGGGCTCACCACATACCCTCAAACATCGTGAACTGGACCGTGGATGTTCCGGTCGACACGCTCCCGGAGCTACCGCCGCTGCCTGCCGATCTCCGCATCAGGCTTGACGCTGCACTGGCACTGCCTGCCAGGCAGCAGCCGAGCTGGCCTGACCCGGAAGCGGTGCGCAGCGTACGCACCGTGCTGGAAAGCGTCCCGCCGATCACCGTGCCGCCTGAGGTGGACCAGCTGCGGGATCAGCTCGGGGCGGTCGCCCGCGGCGAGGCTTTCCTGCTGCAGGGCGGGGACTGCGCCGAGACCTTCGTCGACAACACCGAGCCGCACCTGCGGGCCAACATCCGCACGCTGCTGCAGATGGCAGTGGTACTCACCTACGGATCAAGCATGCCGGTGGTGAAGGTGGGGCGGGTGGCCGGTCAGTACGCCAAGCCGAGATCCGCGCCGATTGACGCACTCGGCTTGGCGTCCTACCGCGGCGACATGATCAACTCGTTGGTCGCCAGCCCCGAGGCGCGGCTGCATGATCCGTCACGGATGATCCGGGCCTACGCCAACGCCGCGGCGGCGATGAACCTGGTGCGGGCACTGACCTTGGCCGGTATGGCGGACCTGCACAAGGTGCACGACTGGAACAAGGACTTCGTGCGGCGATCGCCGGCCGGGGCACGCTACGAGGCCTTGGCCGGCGAGATCGACCGGGGCCTGCGCTTCATGTCGGCCTGCGGCGTCAACGACTCATCCCTGCATTCCACCGAGATCTATGCCAGTCATGAGGCGTTGGTGCTGGACTACGAGCGCGCCATGCTCCGCCTGGTCCGCACTGCTGACACGCCCAAGCTCTACGACCTGTCCGCGCACTTCCTCTGGGTGGGGGAGCGAACCCGCGCGCTGGACGGGGCACATATCGCCTTCGCCGAGCTGCTGGCCAATCCCATCGGACTCAAGCTTGGTCCGAGCACCACCCCCGACCAGGCGGTGGAGTACGTCGAGCGACTCGACCCGCACGGCGTCCCTGGCCGGCTCACCCTGATCTCCCGGATGGGGGCGCAGCGGGTCCGCGATGTGCTGCCGGAGATCGTGCAGAAGGTCACTGCCGCTGGGCATCAGGTGATCTGGCAGTGCGACCCGATGCATGGCAACACCATCGAGTCCTCCACCGGGTACAAGACCAGGCATTTCGACTGGGTGGTCGACGAGGTGCAAGGTTTCTTCGAGGTGCACCACGCGCTGGGTACCTATCCCGGTGGGATCCATGTGGAACTCACCGGGGAGGACGTCACCGAGTGCCTCGGCGGCGCGCAGGACATCTCCGATGCTGACCTGTCAGGACGCTACGAAACCGCGTGCGATCCGCGGCTGAACACCCAGCAGGCGCTGGAGCTCGCGTTCCTGGTCGCCGAGATGCTTCGCTCTTGAGCGCGGAGCGCTCACAACAGCGCTCATAACGTTGTCAGCTGGATGGTGGTACCGGGGCGGACGGGCTGACCGGCTCCGGGTGACTGCGAGATCACCTGATCCGACAGCCCTCCGAGGAGGGCGAATCCCCCGAAAGACCCGCGAACCGTGCTGTTCAGCCCAGCGTCGGCGAGCACCTGCTGGGCCTGCTCAACGGACAACCCGACCACGTCGGGCACTACCGGCGCGTTACTCACCAGCAGGACGACCCTGGTGCCGCGGGTAGTGCCGGTACCGGCCTCCGGGTCGGTACCGATCGCGCGCCCACCGGCCACCTGGCCGTCGAACTGGCGGCGCACCAGCGTGGTCAGGCCGGCCCGGGCCAGCGCCGAGACCGCCTCAGCCTGACGCAGACCCCGCACGTCCGGCACGGTGGTCGGGGCCACTCCCTTGCTGATCACCAGAGTCACCGGTGCACCCACGGTGAGCGTGGTGCCGGCCGCCGGCCGCAGTCCGATCACAGCACCCCTGCGGACGGTGTCGTGAAACTCCTCGGCGCCTGGGTCGCGACGTGGGCTCAGGTCCGCCTCGCGCAGCGCGTCCTCGGCCTCTTCCGCCGCGATGCCTGCCGCCAGATCGGGCACCACCGGATGGCCCAGCGAGATCACCACGGTGACGCCCGACCCGCGCACCGCGCGGTCGCCCGGCCCGGGATCGCTGCTGACCACCGCGCCGCCGGGGACGGCGTCGTTGTGATCCTCGGTGAGGTTGAACTTGAGGTCGGCGGCGGCCAGCGTGGCCTCCACGGCGCTGCGCTGCAGACCCGTGAGGTCGGGCACCACGGTCCACCGTCCGCTACCCAGCCACCACGCGCCCACCCCGATCGCGCTCGCGAGCATCATCACGATCATCATCCAGACGATGAAGGCGCGGCGGTTGCGAGCACGCTCGCGCAGATAGGGATCGTCGTGGGGGAGTGGTCCACCAGTCACCCCATCGGCCCTAGCCAGGGCCCGGGTCCCTTGCGGTCCATGTTCGGTAGGTGGGGCGGCCACCGCGGTCGCGGCCACCGCTGCCATCGACCGCGCGGCCGCAGGCACGGGTACCGGAACTCGGTCGATCCCCAGGTCGATGCGCACCGCCTGCAGGGCGAGCAGGAACGCCGACGCGTCCGGAGGGCGCGCCGCCGGGTCCCGACGGGTAGCCTGCACGACCAGGTCGTCCAGCGGTGCGGGCACTTCTGCTCCTGCCGTGCTAGGGGCCGGCATGTCGTCATTGACGTGGCGATAGGCCACAGACAGTGCGGTTTCCCCGATGTACGGCGGTGCCCCGGTGAGCATCTCGAACAGCAGCACACCGGCGGCGTAGACGTCGCTTCGGGCGTCGGCCGCGCCGGTGGCGACCTGTTCTGGCGAGAGGTAGGCGACCGTGCCGAGAATGACGTCGCCGGTGCTGCTGACCTCAGCCGCCGCGCGAACCAGCCCGAAGTCGGCTACCTTCACCACGCCGCCGGGCCCGATGAGGACGTTCTCCGGCTTTACGTCTCGATGAACCAGTCCCTCCCGGTGCGCCGCCGCCAGTGCCGAGAGCACCCGGTCGGCCACCGCGATGGCCAGCGGTACCGGCAGCCTGCCGTGCTGACGTAGCAGATCACGCAGCGTTGCACCGTCCACCAGTTCCATCACCAGGAACACGTGGTCACCAGCGAACGAGGAGTCGACGCCCTGGTCATGAACCCCGACCACCCCGGGATGGTGCAGCCGCGCAGCCGCGCGGGCCTCCCGTTCGAAGCGCTGCAGGAACATCGGATCGGCGGCGAACCGGGGAGCCATCACCTTGATCGCGACCGGACGCTCCAGCCGGGTGTCCGTGCCCCGGTAGACGGTGGACATGCCGCCGCGGGCCAGCACGGGACCAACCCGGTAGCGCCCGTCGAGCAGGCTGCCGACCAGGTTCCCGTCGTGATCGGGCCCCTGTCGTTCCACAGTCTGAGGATCGTAAAGGCTTGCCCCGGACCGTACGGACCCGGCGCTGCCCGAACGGCGGAAGGGCGCCGGCTGGCCGGTATGGCAGGGTGACCACTGTGAGCGACACCCCTATCGCCCCGGACGTGCTCGAGCCCGAGGTGGTGGTACTGCCGCTACCCGACGTGGCGCAACGGCTCGGGCTGCCGGTGACCCGGGTACACCAGATGCTGCGTGACGGGCAACTGCTGGGGGTGCGCCGCCACGGAGTTGCGGTGGTGCCCGCGGAGTTCCTGAGCGGCGACGCGGTCGTCAAGGGGCTACCCGGCACGATCACCCTGCTGCGTGACGCCGGCTACTCCACCGAGGAGATCCTGCGCTGGCTGTTCACCGCGGAGGACTCGCTGCCCGGTACCCCCATCGGTGCACTGCGAACCGACCGGGGCCGCGAGGTGAAGCGTCGCGCCCAGGCAATGGGGTTCTGATCGGGTGCAGTGCTCCAATCCCTGATCGGGCGCGGTATCCTCGCGTGCAATTTCTCAGTGGTCTAGCTGGGGACTGTTTGCTGGGTCAGGCAAAGGGAGGGCACTGATGCTCAGAAGGCTCGGAAAGCTGGTAGCTCTTGTGGGGATCGCCCAGGCGGCGGTCCGGTACGCCAAGAGCAACCCCGACAAGGTCAACAAGATCGCCGACCAGGCCGGTCGTTTCGTCGACGAGCGCACCAAGGGCAAGTACCACGACCAGATCGACGGCGCGGTGCGCAAGGTCCAGGACGCCACCAACCGGCGGCCTGAGTAGCGAGTCACCCGATCAGGGCTCGAAGCTAGCAGGGTTCGAAGCCGGCCCCGTCGAACCGGTCCACAGTGGTGAACTGTTCGACGGGGCGGCGGCGGAGCGTGCGAATCGTCCGAACGGGGTGCCCGAGTGCGATCAGGCCGGCGACCGCGTGGCCGTCAGGAATTCCGATGAGGTCCCGCACTGCTGGCTCCTGCCTGGCCAGTACCGAGGTCAGCACGCCGCCGAGGCCCTCGTTACGGGCGGCCAGCAGGATGTTGTGCCCGAACGGGTAGATCGACCCGCCGCCCACGATGCTCTGCCGATCCAGCCCATTGTCCACACAGGCCAGCGCACCGAGATCGGCGATCAAGAGCAGCAGCACCGGGACGGTGTCCAGGGTGTCGGCGAAGGCATTGGGCTGGAGCACCTCACGGGCTGCGACGAGATCGACCGCCGGGCCGGTCCAGCGGCCGTGCTCGCGCGGCGCGAACGGCACCAGCCCGGTGTCGACGTGCGCCATGTACTCGCGCCAACCGAGGTCGTAGAGTTCCCGGATCCGGCGCCGGATATCTGGATCGCGCAGCACGACGACGTGCCATCCCTGCCGGTTGCCCCCGCTGGGTGCGAATCGGGCGTGGTCGAGGATCCGGTGCAACACCGCATCCGGCACGGCCTCGCCGGTGAACATCCGGGTTGCCGGTGTCGTGCGCATGACCTCGTAGAGCTCCACAGGTGGCCAACCTACCGGCCAGGCTCCCGATGCCCCCGCGCTGAGCAGCGACGAGCGACCTGCCCTAGGGCGAGAGTTCAGCCCTCTGATGAGAGACTGGCGACCATGGCAGTGAACTCATTCATGGTCCCGCTCGGCACCCCGGCCCCGCCGTTCGCCCTGCCGTCCCTCGACGGCCACACGGTGACCTCTGACGACCTCGCCCCCGGTCGGCCACTGCTGGTGATGTTCCTGTCCAATCACTGCCCCTATGTCCGGCACATCGAGCGGGAACTCGGGTCGCTGGTCGCCGAGTACACCGAACGAGACGTGGCCGCGGTGGCGATCTGCAGCAACGACATCCAGACCCATCCCGCCGACGGTCCGGGCGGGCTGGCCGAACAGGCCTCCCGCGCCGGGTTCACCTTCCCGTACCTGCGCGACGACACCCAGGAGATCGCGCTGGCCTACCGGGGCGCGTGCACCCCGGACTTCTTCCTCTATGACGCAGCGCGCAAGCTCGTCTACCGAGGCGAATTCGACGAGTCCCGCCCGCGCAACGACGTCCCGGTGACCGGTAGGGCGTTGCGCGCGGCGCTCGAGTCGGTGCTGACCGGGCAGCCGGTAGAAGAACCGCAGGTGCCCAGCATGGGCTGCGGCATCAAGTGGAAGCCGGGCAATGAGCCGCGCTAACCGGCACCCGTATCACCGACCAGAAGTAACCACGGCGATACCCCCCGTTACGGGGTCTTGACACGAGCCGCCTAATCTGCTCGCCCGTGGAAGCGGATCACAACTCGCAGGGCCGTCGGCGCACCGACGGCCCGGTAGTCGGCCAGACCGGCGCCCGGTTCGGCGGCACGGCGGGACGTCGTAGCCGGGCGGTCGAGCCGCCGGAGGAGGACGACGCCGTTGCGACCCAACATCAACGCGGAGATCACGTCGTCGGCCAGACCGGCGCCCGGTTCCCCTCGCTGTTGAGCAGTTGGCGGCGCAAGCTTGAGGAGCAGGACCCCGAACAACAGGACCCCGAACAACAGGATCACGGCCAGCCGGAACACGAGCAGCCGGCGGTGGCGGCCACCAGCGCCCAGCGCCCGGCCGGCCAGCAGCAGGCCGGGCAGGCGGGCGTAGCACAGCCGGAGATCGCACCGCCGGTACTCGAGCCTGACGGTGGCGACGAGGCGGATGGGACCGACTGGGACAGATCGAAGGAGAGCTACGACTTGGTGCGGCCTTACTTCTGGACCGGGGGACGGACCGCGGCACAGGTAGACCTTGCGGTCGAGACCTTGGTCTCGGCAACCGGTCACCCACCCGAGCCTCCGGCCCGTCCGGAGCACCGCACGATCCTGCAGCTCTGCGCCACCCCCCACTCGGTCGCGGAGCTCGCCGCCCTGCTGTCGATACCCCTGGGAGTAGCCCGAGTACTGCTGGGAGACCTGGCCGCGACGGGCAGCCTCGCGGTACACCGTACGGCAGGCGCAGCTGATTCCGCACCAGACGTCGCCCTGATGCAGCGGGTGCTCACCGGCCTGCGGCGACTGTAGATCCGGGAGATCCGGGGTCAGAGCCGCCCTACCGCGGTCACCCGCACGACCGCCGTGCCGGAGTCGTCGGAGGCGGGCAGGTCGATCTCGGCACTGATGCCCCAGTCGTGATGTCCAGCCGGGTCGTCCAGGATCTGCCGCACAACCCACCGGCCCGGCTGGTAGTCGGTGATCAGCAGGTGCGGGCCACGGGCGTCAGCGCTGGTCCCGATCTCGATATGGTCGTCGAAGTACGGTTCCACGGCCTGGCGCCAGGATTCGGCGTCCCATCCGCTGTCCGCGTCGAGCTCGCCGAGGTCGTGCCAACGCTGGTGGGCGGCGAGTTCCACCCGGCGGAACAGCGCGTTGCGGACCAGTACCCGGAAGGCCCGCGCGTTGGCCGTCACCGGCGGCGGACGCTGATCCACCAGCGCAGGTGACGCATCCGGTGCCTGGGGGTCACGCAGTTTCTCCCACTCGTCCACCAAGCTGGAGTCGACTTGGCGAACCAGTTCCCCGAGCCACTCCTGCAGGTCACGGAGCCCGTCGGTCTTGGCCTCCTCGGGCACCGTGCGGCGCAGCGCCTGGTAGGCGTCGGCGAGGTAGCGCAGCACCAGGCCCTCCGAGCGGGCCAGGCCGTAGAACCCGACGTACTCGGTGAAGGTCATCGCTCGCTCGGCGAGGTCGCGAGCCACCGACTTGGGGGACAGCCGGTGGTCGTCCACCCACGGGTGACCCCGCCGGTAGGTGTCCAGCGCCGCGTTGAGCAGGTCGGCCAGGGGCATCGGGTAGGTCACGTCCTCCAGCAGCCGCATCCGCTCCTCGTAGTCGATGCCCTCGGCCTTCATCGCCGCCACGGCCTGTCCCTTGGCCTTTGACAGTTGTGCGCCCAACACCTGCCGCGGATCGTCCAAAGTGGCCTCGAGCACCGACAGCACGTCCAGCGGGTAGTCCGGCGAGTCCTGATCGAGCAGCTCGATCGCGGCCAGCGCGAACACCGACAGCGCCTGGTTGAGGGCGAAGTCGAGCTGTAGGTCACCGGTGAGCCGCACGGTGCGACCGTCGGCGTCCGGGATGGCCAGCCGCTCGACGACGCCGGCAGCCAGCAACGCACGGTAGATCGCGATGGCATGGCGGATATGCCGACGCTGCGCAGGGCGATCTTCGTGGTTGTCGGTGAGCAGGTGGCGCATGGCCGCGAAGGCGTCGCCGGGCCGGTTGGCGACGTTGAGCAGCATCGCGTGACTCACCGCAAAGCTGGATGTCAGCGGTTCCGGAGCGGCCGCGACCAGCCGGTCGAAGGTGCGCTCACTCCAGGACACCGATCCCTCGGTGGGTTTCTTGCGCACCACCTTGCGGAGCTTGCGCGGGTCGTCGCCCGCCTTGGCCAGCGCCTTGGTGTTCTCCACCACGTATTCGGGAGCCTGCACGACGACATCACCTGCGGTGTCGTAGCCGGCCCGCCCGGCCCGCCCGGCGATCTGGTGGAATTCCCGCGCGGTGAGGTGTCGGGTGCGGGTCCCGTCATACTTGCCCAGCGCGGTGAGCAACACCGTGCGGATCGGCACGTTGATTCCCACCCCGAGGGTGTCCGTGCCGCAGATGATCTTCAACAGGCCGGCCTGGGCGAGCCGCTCGACGAGCCGGCGATACTTCGGCAGCATCCCCGCGTGGTGTACGCCGATCCCGTGGCGGACCAGCCGGGACAGCGTTCGCCCGAAACCGGTGGCGAACCGGAACCCGCCGATCAAGTCGGCGATGGCGTCCTTCTCGGCCCGACTGCAGACGTTGATACTGGTCAGCGCTTGCGCCTGCTCCGCAGCTGAGGCCTGAGTGAAGTGCACCACGTAGACCGGTGCCGCCTTGGTGGCCAGCAGTTCTTCCAGCGTCTCGAGCAGCGGCGTCGTCACGTACCGGAAATGCAGCGGAACCGGCCGCTCGCCCGCGCTGACCACCGCGGTGGGGCGGCCGGTTCGCCGAGTCAGGTCCTGTTCGAAGCGGGTGACATCGCCCAACGTTGCGGACATCAGCAGGAACTGGGCCCGCGGAAGCTCGAGCAGCGGCACCTGCCAGGCCCAGCCACGATCCGGGTCGGCGTAGAAGTGGAACTCGTCCATCACCACCAGGTCGACGTCGGTATCCGGCCCGCTGCGCAGGGCCATGTTGGCCAGTACCTCGGCGGTGCAGCAGATGATCGGCGCCCCGGCGTTGACACTGGAATCACCGGTCAGCATCCCGATCAGGTCGGCGCCGAAGATCTCGCACAACGCGAAGAACTTCTCCGAGACCAGCGCCTTGATCGGTGCGGTGTAGACGCTGCGCCTGCCCTGGTCCAGCGCGACCGCGTGCGCGCCAGTCGCAACCAGGCTCTTACCGGATCCGGTAGGGGTGGACAGGATCACGTTCGAGCCCGAGACGATCTCGATCAGCGCATCCTCCTGGGCGGGGTACAGGGTCAAGCCCTGGCCCGAAACCCAGGTCACAAGGGTGTCGAGCAGCTCGTCAGGCCCGGAACCGCCGGGCAGCGCCTCGGTGAGCGTCATGGTGCCCACGATGGTGCCCGCGGCCCCCGGCGGGTGGCTAGGCGGGGCCCGTGTGGGCCAGCCGGCGGCTGCCGGGACCCGGGGCCGGCGCGGTAACCTTGGCTCCCGGGTCGGGGCCAGTGCAAACACGCCAGTACAGACGGGCCAAATACAGACGGGGAGCTCCACTCATCGACACGGGTCAACTGATAGCCGGGCATTACCGGGTGCTCGATCGGATCGGCAGCGGCGGCATGGGCGTCGTCTGGCAGGCCATGGACGAGCGGCTGCAGCGGCTGGTTGCGGTGAAGCAGCTGCTGTTGCAACCGGACCTGAGCCCGCGGGCGACAGACGAAGCCCGGCTCCGGGCACTGCGCGAGGCGCGCATCGCCGCGCGGCTGCAGCACCCCAACGCCATCATCGTCTACGACGTGGCCGAGCACGACGGTGAACCTTGCCTGGTGATGGAGTATCTGCCCTCGCGCAGCCTCGCTGCGGTGCTGGCCGAGCGGTGCTTTCTCCCGGTGAGCGAGGTCGCCTCCATCGGTGGGCAGGTCGCCTCGGCGCTGGCCGCCGCGCATGCTGCGCAGATCGTGCACCGCGACGTCAAGCCCGGCAACATCCTGATCACCGACGAAGGAACCGCGAAGATCACCGACTTCGGCGTCTCCCGCGCCGCGGGGGATGTCACAGTCACCCAGACCGGGATGATGGCCGGCACCCCGGCCTACCTTGCCCCGGAGGTAGCCCGCGGGCAGGTCCCGACCCCGGCGTCGGACGTCTTCTCGCTCGGCGCCACTCTCTACGCTGCGGTGGAAGGGCAGGCTCCCTTCGGTGACAACATCAACCAGCTGGCCCTGCTGCATGCGGTGGCCGCTGGCGAGGTACCGCCGCCACGGCACGCGGGACCGCTGTTCGCGGTGCTGATGAGCCTGCTTGCCAAGGATCCGGCGGCCCGTCCCGACATGCGCCGGGCCAGCTTGCAGCTGGCCACCGCGATCGCGGCCAGGCCGGTACACAGGTCAGTGGCCGGCCCGCCGCGGCCAACCCGGGTGACCGCAACTCCGCCGCCGACCTTGCCGTCAGCCCCGCTGCCGGCCTCCCCGCCGGCAGCGGGGTTCCCGCCCGCTGATCCCCCTCCTGCTGACCCCCGACCCGCTGACCCCCCGCCTGCCGACCCCCGACCCGCTGACCCCCCGCCTGCTGGGCGCTTTCGGCGCGAACACGGCGGGGCAGGCGTGCTGGTCGGGGCCATCCTCGCGGTGCTCACGTTGGTCGGCGTCGGGACACTTCTGGCCGGGGGCTCATCCGGGCAACAGGGCACACCCCCCGCCGGGCAGGCGGCCACCTCGGCGCCAGCGGCGCCGCCGACCGGCCTACCCGCGGTCATACCCGAGCCACCGCAGGTGCAGCCGGTGGACCATACGCAGGGATCGATCGCCTGGCGCGACGCCGGGCAGCTTGTGATCGACTACTACACGGGCCTCGACAATCTGCCTGCGGCCTGGCAGATGCTATCCCCCACCGCGAGAGCGGCCTTCGGCAGCGAGTCGAACTTCCGGTCGCATTGGAGCCAGTACTCCTCGGTCAGCGCTCGCAACGCATCCGGGGTCAGTGACAACCCGGACGGTTCGGTGACGGTGCCCGTTGACGTCAGCTACGACACCGGCAGCGGCGCTGAGGTCATCAAGCGGCAGCTACGGGTGATTCAACTCGACGGTCGCCTCCTCATCGACTCGGACCCGCGGTGATCACGGGACCGACGGGACCGCGCCGGGTCGCCGGCAGACATAGGTCATCGCCGGCGGCAGGTGCCGCCACATGGTGCGGGTGGGCAGTACCTCACCGAACGCCTGCTCCAGCTCGCGGCGAAAGCGACGGGCCGCGGGAGTCCAGTAACCCCAGCTGTACGCGGCGGCGGTGAACACCCCGTCGGTCTGCAGCGCAGCGGCGAAGACAGCCAGGAACTCGCGCTGCTGCCGCGGGCCGAACAGGGTCCACGGCAGCACTGAGACGATCACATCGGCGCGGTCCACGCCGTGCGCGGCGAGGATGGCCGGAAGCGTGGCGGCGTCCGCCGTGACCACCCGCACCCCGAGGTCGCGCGACCGCAACCGCTCGGCGAGCTCGGGATCCTTCTCGATCGCGATCACCACTGCGTCCTGATCGGCCTGCTCGGCGATTGCGCCGGTCACCGCCCCGGACCCGGCGCCGACTTCCACCACGACCGCCGGGCGTCCGGCCGGGCCGGTTCGAGGCACCACGGCGGCCAGCCGCCGGGCTAGCTCGGGACCGGACGGCAGCAGAGTGCCGACGTCGCGGGGTGACCGCATCGCCGCCGCGAGAAAAGTGCCCCAGCCGCCGCCGAGCGCGCGGTGCACGGTGTCTTGCGGATGCGAGGCGGGATGTGAGGCCATAGACCACAGTGCACCACCCGGTGCGTCACCGCATCACCAACCCGGCAGATACCTAGGCTGCGAGTCGCTAACGACCATGGGAGGGCGTCTGATGGCTGCACTACGCGATGATCGCTACCTCGACGCGCTGACTGCGCAGTCGGTGCTGTTCGCCGAGGCGTTGGCCGGCGCCGACCTGCAGCAGCGGGTACCGACCTGCCCGGACTGGACCCTGCACCAGCTCGCCGAGCACGTCGGGCAGGCCCATCGGTGGGCCACCGCGCTCATTAACCGGCGGGTCACCGCCCCGCCCGACCCGAGCGAGCTGGGTGTGGCCGCAGCGCCGGAGGCCCCCGAGGGGCTCGTCACCTGGTTGCGCGCCGGCGCCGGTGAGCTGGTGGAGGCGATCAGCGCGGCCGGTCCGCAGACCCACGTGTGGAGCTGGGCTGACGACCAGAGCGTCGTGTTCTGGGCCCGCCGGATGGCGCACGAGACCGCTGTGCACCGGGCCGACGTTGAGCTGTCGCTGGGTCGCGAGTTCGCCCTGGAAGCCGATCTGGCCGCCGATGCGATCTCCGAGGGGCTGACCCTGCTCTGCTTGCCGCAGGCGGTCGAGTTTCGGCCCGAGCTTGCCGAGCTGCGCGGCAACGGCCAGATCCTGCACCTGCACTCCACCGACCCCGGGCTCGGCGAGGCGGGGGAGTGGATCGTGCGCCGGACGCCGTCGGGTCCGGTCTGGGAGCACGGCCACTCCAAGGGTGACGTCGCGGTCCGGGGTGCGGTGGTGGACCTGCTGCTGGTGCTGCTGCGCCGGGTCCCACCCGGGCAGGCGCCGATCGAGGTACTCGGCGACGCGGCCGTGTTCGCGCACTGGCTGGAGCACACCCGGTTCTAGGGCTGTCCGTATGGCACGCTAGGGACGTGCAGCCGAGCCACCCGCGGCCGCAGGCACGGGATCCGGCCGACCGGCTACTCACCGTGCCCAACGTCCTGAGCCTGCTGCGCTTGGCCGGCATTCCGCTGTTCCTGTGGCTGCTGCTCGGCCCCCAGTACGACCTGCTCGCCGTGCTCGTGTTGGCCCTGTCGGGTCTCACGGACTGGCTGGACGGCAAGTTGGCGCGGCTGCTCAACCAGTCCAGCAGCTTGGGCGCGGTGCTCGATCCGGCGATCGACCGGCTGTACACGCTGAGCACCCTGATCGCCTTCGGGCTGCGCGACATCCTGCCGTGGTGGGTGATTGCCCTGTTGATCGGCCGGGACCTGGTGCTCGCGCTGACCCTGCCCCTGCTGCGCCACCATGGCTACGGCCCGCTGCCGGTGCACTATCTGGGCAAGGCCGCCACCCTCTGCCTGCTCTACGCCTTCCCGATCCTGCTACTCGCCGACAACGTGCAGGGTTGGTTGCAGACAGCGGCCCTGGCGTTCGCGGTGGCGTTCACCGGATGGGGCGGCGCGCTGTACCTCTGGTCGGGGGTGCTCTACTTGATCCAGGTCTGGCTCACCGTGCGCGCCGCGAAGCGGGCACACCGCGCCTGACCTGCTTGCGGTCCACCATCGGCCCCCCCATACGCTCTGCCCGTCAGCCGGCTCGCATGTCGGGCCAGGCAGGAGCCAGGAGGAGAGCAGTGGTCCCTGAGGAGCTGTGGTACACCCAGGAGCACGAGTGGGTCTTGCCCAGTGCGGAGGGCACTGTGCGAGTCGGCATCACCGACTACGCGGCCACACAGCTTGGAGACGTGGTCTACGTACAGTTACCGCTGGTCGGGGACACGGTGACGACGGGAGACCCAGTCGGTGAGGTGGAGTCGACCAAGAGCGTGTCGGAGGTGTTCGCGCCGGTCGCGGGTGAGGTGGTGGCGTGCAACGACGCCCTGGATGGCAACCCCGAACTGGTCAACTCCGATCCCTACGGGGAGGGCTGGATGATCGAGATCAAGCTGACCGAGACGTCGGAGGTGGACTCACTCCTGGGCGCCGAGGACTACCGTAGCCTCATCGAGCAGGCCTGATCCGGGCACTGCGCCCGGCGCTGGCGTCGGTCCCGGCTGGCGGGCCCTCAGTCCACGCCGGTCGCCGGTGCCCGGTAGGTTGTGGTCCGATTGGGCAGGCTACCCCGCTGGCGAAGGAGGGCTCAGGTGAGCACGAACGACGGGCCCGACGTCCCGCCGGAGCGGGGCCCGGAACAGACCTCGATATTCCGGGCCGACTTCCTCTCTGAGCCCGAGAGTGTCGAGTCACCGGGTCCGCCTGTCGCCGGAGTCGACGCGTTACCTGCGGGTTCCGCACTGCTGGTAGTCAAGCGCGGCCCTAACGCCGGTTCCCGGTTTCTCCTCGACCGATCCACCACCAGCGCGGGTCGGCACCCGGACAGCGACATCTTCCTCGACGACGTGACGGTTTCCCGCCGGCACGCCGAGTTCCGCCGTGAGGGCGGCGAGTTCGTCGTGGTGGACGTGGGCAGCCTCAACGGCACCTACGTCAACCGTGAGCCGGTGGACACCGCCGTGCTGGCCAATGGTGATGAGGTTCAGATCGGCAAGTTCCGGCTGGTGTTCCTCACCGGTCCGCGCGCCGGGGACCGAAGGGCCGACCAGGAGTCACGGTGACGGCTGCGGGTCGTTCCGGGCATCGGCCGGGAGCGAGCATTGGCTCGGTGCTCGGTCAACTGCGGGCGGACTTCCCGGATGTCACCATCTCCAAGATCAGATTCCTGGAGTCCGAGGGGCTGGTCCAGCCGGAGCGCACCGCTGCCGGGTACCGGCAGTTCTCTGCCGCGGACGTGGAACGGCTGCGCTACGTGCTCACCGCACAGCGGGACCACTACCTCCCGCTGAGGGTGATCAAGGAGCATCTGGACGCGATAGACCGGGGTGAGCACGGCAGACCTTCCGAAAGACTCCCTGACGAGCACCGGCCACGGTCACCGCGCCCGCTGGTCGGTGTGCCCTCCTACGCTGCGACCGATCCGGCTGGACCGGAAGCGTTCGACTCCGCTGACACCGTGCGAATGACCCACGAGGAACTGCTCGCCGCCGCCGGCATCGCCGCCGCGGCGCTGACCGAACTTGAGCGGTTCGGCCTGGTCCGGCCCGGTCCAGCCGGCTTCTACGACTCCGACGCGGTGCTCGTGGCACGGACCGCCGTGGCGATGACCGAGTTCGGGCTGGAGCCCCGACATCTGCGGGCCTTCCGGGCGTCGGCGGACCGGGAGGTGGGCTTGCTGACGCAGATTGTCACCCCGATGACCCGGCTGCGGGATCCTGACGCCCGGGCCCGGGCCGACGAGGTCGTACGAGAGCTGGCGATGCTGTCCGTGCGGCTCCACGCCCTGCTCGTGAAGACCGGGCTCCGTAGCGCCATCAGAAACTAGCGAAAACAGCGCGGGAATTGGGCACCCGCTGGGCTCGGCACCGGGAGGGTGCCCCGTGTAGCGTCTTGGATTAGCGGGTGGACACGCGACTGGGTTGGCAACCACTGACGGCCGGTGCCAATCCGCCGACGAGCACGACGATCCTCGAGGCACCTGGACTGCAGGGTGCGGCAGGAGGGAGGCGCAACGCGATGAGCGAGATGCGTGTCGTCGGGGTCCGGGTGGAGTTGCCGGCAAACCAGCCGATCCTGCTGCTGCGGGAGACCGAGGGTGAGCGCTACCTGCCGATCTGGATCGGCTCTGGGGAAGCGACCGCCATCGCCCTGGAGCAGCAGGGCGTACAACCAGCCCGGCCGATGACCCACGACTTGCTTCGAGACGTGATCAGCGCGCTGGGGCGGGAGCTCAAGCAGGTCCGGATCACCGAGTTGCAGGAAGGGACCTTCTTCGCCGAGCTGGTCTTCGACGGCAACGTGCGGGTCTCTGCCCGGCCGAGCGATTCGGTCGCCCTGGCGTTACGGGCCGGGGTGCCCATCCATGCCGAGGAGTCGGTGCTCTCTGAGGCCGGCCTGATCATCCCGGATGAGCAGGAGAACGAGGTCGAGAAGTTCCGTGAGTTCCTCGACTCGGTCTCCCCGGAGGACTTCCGCGGAGCGGATACTTGATGGGCGCTGTCGCGGAGCGGATACCTAGTCGGCGCTGTCGCGGAGCGGACACCTGATCAACGCCGCTCGAGCTGAAGTAGAGGTTGAGGCTCCCGCGTGCCGCATTGACCGGCTACGCTGCGGCGGCCTACCGTCGGTCTGCACAGCGAATCGCGGCCGGTGTGATTCGTCCCGGACGACCGGAGGATCCGCGGCGGGAACCTGGTAGCCCGCAACGGACTACAGGCTTGAGGCCCACCGGCTTGAGGCATGGGAGGAATGGGTGGTCGACGGACCGCACGGCGGAGCAGGCACCCCGGCGCATGACGTCGAGCAGTCCGGGGCTGACCAGCAGGTTGAGCAGGACACCCTGTTCCCGGACTCCGCCTTGGCCGACCCGCACGGAGTGACCGACCAACTGCTTGGCTATCGCGGTTCCGCAGCCTGCCAGATCGCCGGGATCACCTACCGTCAGCTGGATTACTGGGCTCGGACCAGCCTTGTCGTGCCCTCGATTCGCGGTGCCTCCGGTTCAGGTAGCCAGCGACTGTATTCCTTCAAGGACGTGCTGGTCCTCAAAGTGGTGAAGAGGCTGCTCGACACCGGGGTCTCGTTACACAACATCCGCTTGGCGGTTGAGCACCTGCGCCGCCACGGGGTGCACGACCTGGCTCGCATCACGCTGTTCAGCGACGGAACCACTGTCTACGAGTGCACCTCTCCCGAGGAGGTCGTAGACCTGCTGCAGGGTGGGCAAGGTGTGTTCGGCATCGCGGTGAGCGGTGCGATAAAGGAGATCGCCGGGTCGATCAGCCAGTTCCCACCAGAGCGTGCCGATGGCGGCCACGTCGCCACCGCTGGAGAGGACGAGCTGACCAAGCGACGGCGGACCCGCCGGATCAGCTAGGCGTCGGGTCGCGAGCCGGTCACAGCTGTGCAGCCGCTCACAGCCGCGTCGGGAGGCCGAGAGGACCCTCCTCGAGTAGGCTGGCGGAGTAGTCGCCGACCCCGCGTGGGAGAGTTCCGGGCATCGTGGTCCGGGCGCCGAAGGAGCAAATCCTCCCCGGAATCTCTCAGGCGAACAGGACCGCGCGGGTTAGACGCCTCTGGAAAGCGGTAGCGCAAGCCACCCGCCGACGGTGAAAGCCGGCGCGAGCCGGTGAATCTCTCAGGCGTCCAGTTCTCGGCAGGCGAGGTCTGGGCAGGGACAGAGGGGGAGGACCGAACGGGCACCGCGCCCGGCGGTTCAACTCTGGTGCCTGGAGACGACTGCGATGAACACTCCCGACCGCCCGCTTGCCGAGCTGGAGCACGGGACCCCGTTCGCAGACCGGCACATCGGACCGCGCCCGCCCGAGCTGGCCCGGATGTTGGACACCATCGGCGTCCAGTCGCTGGAAGAACTCGCCGCGCTGGTTTTGCCGCGCACTCTCACCCTGGCCGACCCGGACGCCGTTTTGAACCTGCCGGCCCAGGCCACCGAGGCCCAGGCCCTGGCCGAGCTGCGCGAGCGGGCCGCCCGGTGCCACCCGCGGGCACCGATGATCGGGATGGGATACCACGGCACGATCACCCCACCGGTGATCCGGCGCTCGGTGCTGGAGAACCCGGCTTGGTACACCGCCTATACGCCCTACCAGCCGGAGATCTCCCAGGGGCGTCTCGAGGCGCTGCTCAACTTCCAGACCATGATCTGCGACCTCACCGGGCTGCCGGTGGCCAACGCCTCGTTGCTCGACGAGGCCACCGCGGCCGCCGAAGCGATGACCCTGCTGCGCCGGGCCGGACGAGCCGACTCATCCCGGTTCGTGGTCGACGCCGACACACTGCCGCAGACCCTGGCCGTGCTGGCTACCCGCGCCGAGCCGCTTGGCATCCAGTTGGATGTCGCCGACCTGCGGGCAGCACTGCCGGACGGCGAGTTCTTCGGTGTATTGCTGTCCTACCCGGGTGCGTCGGGCGAGGTGCGCGACCACGCGAAGCTCATCGAGCAGGCGCACCACCACAGCGCTGCGGTTGCCGTCGCGGCGGACCCGCTGGCGCTGACCCTGCTCCGCCCGCCAGGGGAGATCGGCGCCGACGTCGTGGTTGGGTCCACCCAGCGCTTCGGCGTGCCGATGGGTTTCGGCGGGCCGCATGCCGCCTACCTCGCCATCCGCCACGGCTTGGAGCGCCAGCTGCCTGGGCGGCTGGTGGGGGTTTCTCGGGACGCGGACGGCAACCCGGCGTACCGGCTGTCGCTGCAGACCAGGGAACAGCACATCCGCCGGGAGAGGGCGACCAGCAACATCTGCACCGCGCAGGTACTGCTGGCCGTGATCGCCTCGATGTACGCGGTATACCACGGGGCGGACGGCCTGCGCGACATCGCCAGGCGGGCGCACCGGATGGCCGCGGTGCTGGCCGCCGGGTTGCGCGCCGGCGGCGTCGAGGTGGTGTCCGCGGCGTTCTTTGACACCGTGCTGGTCAGAGTGCCGGGCTGGGCCGCCGAGGCGGTGGGAGCCGCCCGTGCGGCCGGCGTGGACCTGCGGCTGGTCGACAGCGATCACGTCGGGATCAGCTGCGCCGAGACCACCACCCGCGAGCACCTGCGGATGGTCTGGGATTCCTTCGGTTTGCCAGGCGCGGACCCCGACGCCCTCGACCGCCAGACTCCGGACGCCATCCCGCCCGCGTTGCAGCGGACCTCGCAGTTCCTCACTCACCCCGTCTTTTCGGCCTACCGCAGCGAGACGGCGCTGTTGCGCTACCTGCGCACCTTGGCCGACAAGGACGTGGCACTGGACCGCAGCATGATCCCGCTGGGCTCGTGCACGATGAAGCTCAACGCCACCGCCGAGATGGAGCCGATCAGCTGGCCGCAGTTCGCCGACCTGCACCCGTTCGCGCCCCAAGAGGACGCGCAAGGCCTGCTCGAGGTGGTCAGCGACCTGGAGCGCTGGTTGGCCGAGCTCACCGGTTACGACGCGGTCAGCTTGCAACCCAACGCCGGCAGCCAGGGCGAGTTCGCCGGCCTGCTGGCGATCCGTGCCTACCACCGCAGCCGCGGTGAGACCGGCCGCGACGTATGCCTCATCCCGTCCAGCGCGCACGGCACCAACGCCGCGTCAGCGGTGATGGCCGGGATGCGCGTGGTGGTCGTCGGATGTGACCGCAACGGCGACGTCGACCTCGACGACCTCCGCGGCAAGATCGCCAAGCACGGTGCCGAGCTGGCCGCCATCATGATCACCTATCCGTCCACGCACGGGGTGTACGAGCAGGGCGTCACCGACGTGTGCGCGCTGGTGCACGACGCCGGCGGGCAGGTGTACCTCGACGGGGCCAACCTCAACGCGCTGCTCGGGCTGGCCCGGCCGGGCCGCTTCGGCGCCGACGTCAGCCACCTCAACCTGCACAAGACGTTCTGCATCCCGCACGGCGGCGGTGGGCCCGGGGTGGGCCCGATCGGAGTCCGCGCCCACCTGGTGCCGTTCCTGCCCGGGCACCCCCAGACCGCCCCGGACGCGGTGGTGGGCCCGGTGGCCGCGGCACCGTGGGGCAGCGCATCGATCCTGCCGATCTCCTGGGCCTACGTCCGGATGATGGGGGGAGACGGCCTACGTCGCGCCACGCTCACCGCCGTCGCGGCCGCGAACTACGTGGCCCGGCGTCTCGAGCAGCATTTCCCGGTGCTCTACACCGGCAACCGTGCCGATGGCTCAACCCCGCAAGCGGATCTCGCGGCCGATGGCTCGACCCCGCAAGCGGATCTGGCGGGGCTGGTCGCCCACGAGTGCATCCTGGACCTGCGACCGATCACCACGACGACCGGCGTCACCGTGGAAGACGTCGCCAAGCGGCTGGCTGACTACGGGCTGCATGCCCCGACCATGTCGTTCCCGGTGGCCGGGACGCTGATGGTCGAACCCACCGAAAGCGAGAACCTTGCCGAACTCGACCGCTTCTGCGACGCCATGATCGCGATCCGGGACGAGATCGACCGGGTCGTCGAGGGGGAGTGGCCCGCCGACGACAACCCGCTGCGCTGCGCGCCACACACCGCGAGTTGCCTGGTGGACAAGTGGGATCACCCATACAGCCGGGAGCTCGCCGCTTACCCGTTGGGCCGGACGGCCAGCAAGGTGTGGCCGCCGGTGCGGCGGATCGACCAAGCCCATGGGGACCGCCACCTGGTCTGCTCCTGCCCCCCGGTGGAGGCGTTCAGCTCCTGACCGCAACGCACGGTCATGGGCAGTGGTCTGGGGTCCCGGGAGTGGGCAGGCTGCTGGTCGTGGTCGGCGGCAGCACGAGCCGGAGGCGCGAAACCCTTGAACGAACCCGCACCCTGGATCGAGGATCGTTGGCCGGCGGACCCCGCGAGGGTCTGCTCGATTGTCCTGGTGTTGCACGGGGGACAGGCCAGGAGCCCGACCACGGTCCGGCGGCGACCGCAGTTGAGCTATCTCCGGATGGTCCCCTTCGCTCGGTTCCTGCACCGGCGTGACGGCGGGCGTGGGATGTCGGTGCGCATCCTGCGGTACCGCTACCGAGGGTGGGACGAGCCCGAGCTGCACCCGGTGCAGGACGCGAGGTGGGCATTGACGCAACTCCGGGACCAGCACCGGGATGCGTCGATAGTGCTGTTGGGGCATTCGATGGGCGGGCGGGCGGCGCTGCGGGTGGCGGACCATCCGGCGGTGACCGCAGTGTGTGCGTTGGCGCCGTGGACTTTGGACGACGAACCGGTGCGGCAACTCGCCGGGCGATCGGTGCTCATCGCGCACGGCGACCGGGAGCACACCACCGATCCGCGGCTGTCCTACCGGTTTGCGGTGCGCGCCAAGCAGGTCACGTCCCGGGTGTGTCGTTTCGACGTGCTCGGCGATGGCCACGCGATGCTTCGCCGAGCGCACGACTGGTCAGAGCTGGCCGCCCGGTTCGTGGCGGCCGAACTCGGCTTGCGGAAGCCCGACCCGCTCATCGAGGACGCAATGCGCCGACCGGCTCCGGAGGGACTCCGGGTGCCGCTGCCGACGATGACCCGAGGGCGCAGTGTGTAGCTAAGCGTAAACATTCACTTCACTATAGTGACCATGGTACCGCTGAACGAGTGAATAAACTAGCGCTTGCTGATTGCGGACGGTAATAATCATTAAGCCAGTATCCGGTAACACCATAAGAAGGGCCGTGGTTTACACGCCGGGTGAACACCTTGCTGATGGTGGCAGCGTTGGGGGGTGTCGCTCGTATGTTGTTGATGGCTGGGGGAGAAATTTATGTTATGCGGCGTGCAGTCGACCTCGACCGATTCCCAGCCTGACAAGCGTTTTCGGAGTGGGTGCACTACGTGCCACTTTCTGGCTGCTGTGGCAATGATGGTTTTGCAGGGCTCGACACCGCGGATCGGTACGTAGTCAAGCAGAAGCTCACGTTTTTGAGCCCTTGAGGCCAACGAAGCTCCCGGAGGCGTGAGCTGGGTTCAGGGGCCGCTGACGATGTTTCCAGAAGCCGCCGAAAAACGGCTACATACGACAGGCCACACCGCTTCTCGCGAGACTTCCCGCGAAGACGACAAGGGAGGAGTTATGAGTGATCGGGAGTTACAGAAGGCAGGTACGCTGGAAAGAAAGTATTTTAAGCGCCACTGGAAGCAAACCGGATGTAACGGTCAGGTAGCTGAGTGGCGTGGTCCGTGGCTGTTCCGCATTTATTATTGCAAGAAGTGCGGCAAGCGCATGACCGTGTAGATCAAGGCACAAAGCCCCCTTGGTGTCATAGGGTGAACGCACCACCGGGAATGATACCCTATTGCTCGCCCAGTCAGCAAACAGAAGGAGTCATCGTCAGTGCAGGGTACGGAAATCGTTGCCGAGGAGCGGGAAGTTATCTCT